>NZ_JBVHWN010000019.1:0-100459 GCF_055564335.1 Streptomyces sp. NPDC029139
ACTGCAGGGGGGACCCTGTGGGAGAGTAGGACGCCGCCGAACAATCATTGTGGGAAAGCCCCGCACCTTATGGTGCGGGGCTTTTCTGCGTTCAGGAGCAGTACGAAACCTGTGGGCTTCCTCGCCGGAAGCCCACAGGCGTTTTCAGAGGCGGCCGGCCGCCTTCAGCGCGAGGTAGGCGTCCGCCAGGGCCGGTGCCAGGTTTTCTGGAGTGGTGTCCACGACGGTGACGCCGTGGCGGCGGAGCTGTTCTGCCGTGCGGTCACGCTGTGCCTGAGCCTGAGTGGCTGCGGCCGCTTCGTAGACGCCGTCGATCGTGCCCCGAGCCTCCGCCATATCGGCCGTGTACGGGTCCGCGACGGATGCGAGAAGGACCGTATGGCGCTGCGTGAGCTGAGGAAGGACCGGGAGGAGGCCCTCCTCGACCGGAGCCGCGTCCAGGCTCGTCAGCAGCACCAGCAGCGAGCGGCGGGGAGCCCGGGCCAGGGCCGTGGCCGCCAGGGATCGAGCGTCCGTCTCGACGAGCTCCGGCTCGACCGTGGCCAGCGCGTTGACCACCGCGGGCAGAACATCCGACGCCGAGCGGCCTTGCACCTGCGCCCGTAGGCGGCGGTCATAGGCAAGGAGGTCGACGCGATCGCCGGCGCGAGAAGCCAATGCCGTCAGCAGCAGAGCCGCGTCCATGGCGGCGTCGAGGCGCGGAACGTCTCCCACCCGTCCCGCTGAGGTGCGGCCGGTGTCGAGCACGATCAGGATGTGGCGGTCGCGCTCGGGGCGCCAGGTGCGAACGGCGACCGCGGTCTGGCGAGCGGTGGCCCGCCAGTCGATGGAGCGGGTGTCGTCACCCGGGACGTACTCGCGGAGGCTGTCGAACTCGGTGCCCTCACCGCGCGTCAGGACGCTGGTGCGGCCGTCCAGTTCGCGCAGGCGCGCCAGGCGTGAGGGGAGGTGCTTTCGGCTCGTGAAGGGCGGCAGCACCCGGACTGTCCACGGAACGTGGTGGTTGCCCTGTCGGGCGGCCAGACCGAGGGGGCCGAAGGAGCGGACCGTGATGCGCTCGGCCTGGCGGTCGCCGCGGCGGGTGGGCCGCAAGGACGTCGTGATCCGGCGGCGTTCCCCGGCGGGCACGGTCAGCTTGTGCCGGGAGGCCGCCTGATCGGTACCCGGCAGCCAACTGCTGGGCGGCCAGGCGTCCCGGAGCTGGGCGCGCAGACGGCGCCGCGAGGTGTTGGTGACGGTGAGCTGTACGTTCGCCCCGTCACCCAGTCGAACGGTTGTGTCACCGCTTCGGGTGAACTGCAGCGTTCGCACTGGCGCGGCCATCGCGTAGTCGCACAGAATTGCGAGTGAGAGGGGCGCGTTCACCGCGAGCATCCCCGTCCAACTGGGGGCGAGGATGCCTACGGGGAGCGATCCGAGGGCGGCGAGCAGCGCGGTTCGTCCGGTGAGGGCCATGGGGCGCCGTTCTCAGCGGGGTACGGGGACGTGGGCGAGGATCGAGTTGATGACGGAGTCGGGGGTGACTCCTTCCATCTCGGCCTCGGGCCGCAGCTGGATGCGATGGCGCAGGGTGGGCAGTGCCAGGGCCTTCACATCGTCCGGGGTGACGTAGTCCCGGCCGGTGAGCCAGGCCCAGGCGCGGGCGGTGGAGAGCAGGGCGGTGGCGCCTCGGGGAGAGACGCCGAGGGTGAGCGAGGGGGAATGACGGGTGGCACGACAGATATCGACGACATAGCCGGCGATCTCGGGGGAGACCGAGGTCTTGGCGACAGCGGCGCGGGCTGCCTCGAGGTCGGCGGGGCCGGCGACCGGACGGACTCCGGCGGCCCGGAGGTCCCGGGGGTTGAAGCCGTCGGCGTGGCGGGTCAGCACGCTGACCTCGTCCTCGCGGGAGGGCAGCGGGACGGTCAGCTTCAGCAGGAAGCGGTCGAGCTGGGCCTCGGGGAGGGGGTAGGTGCCCTCGTACTCGACCGGGTTCTGCGTCGCGGCGACCATGAACGGATCGGGCAGAGGGCGGGGCGTGCCGTCGACGGTGACCTGGCGCTCCTCCATCGCTTCGAGGAGCGAGGACTGGGTCTTGGGAGGGGTGCGGTTGATCTCGTCGGCGAGCAGCAGGTTGGTGAAGACGGGACCGGGCTGGAAGGAGAACTCCGCGGTACGGGCGTCGTAGACCAGCGAGCCGGTGACGTCGCTCGGCATCAGGTCGGGGGTGAACTGGACGCGCTTGGTGTCGAGTTCGAGGGTGGCGGCGAGCGCACGGACGAGCAGGGTCTTGGCGACGCCAGGGACTCCCTCGAGGAGTACGTGCCCCCGGCAGAGCAGGGCGACGACGAGTCCGGTGACGGCGGGGTCCTGGCCGACCACCGCCTTCGCGATCTCGGTGCGCAGGGCCTCCAGGGAGGCGCGGGCGCTGTCCGAGTTCGTAGCGGTCTCGGGGGTCGGGGCGCTCATGAGGTGCGTACCTCTCTTTCGAGGGCGTCGAGGTGGTCTGCCAGGCGGATGAGGGCGGCGTCGTCGGCGGGAGCCGGGCCGAAGAGCAGGTCCCGGGGGGCTGTGGCGGTCGCCGGGAGGCGGGCCGACAGCGCGGGGAGCAGGGTCTCGGGGGAGTGGGCGTCCTGGGCGGCGACGCCCAGGAGCGGGGCGATACGGCCCCGGGTCGCGCCGCGCAGCACGGCGGCCGCGCGGTCTCGCGCGTTCGACTTGCGGTAGAGGCGGGCACGGCCCTCCGTGGCTTCGGAGGCCCGGACGGCGACCGGAAGTCGTTCGGTCACGAGAGGGCCGAGGCGCCGGGCTCGCCAGATGGCGGCGAGGACGGCGGCGAGGGCGAGTTGCAGAGTGCCCCACAGCCATCCGGAGGGGATGAGCGAGAGGAAGCTGTCGGCGGCGCTGTCGGAGGACTCGCCCTCAGGGTCGCTCTCGGTCAGGGATGTGTCGGAGAGGGAGGGGAGGTACCAGACGAGATGGGGACGAGAGCCGAGGAGTTGCAGCGCCAGGGAGGCATTGCCCTGCTGGTCGAGACGCTCGTTGTAGAGGATGTCGGCGGAGCCGAGGAGCACGGTGTCGCCGCCGCCGCCGCCGCCGCCGGACGCCGGGAGCCGGAGAAGGGTCGGTCGACCGCCGCTGGGGTAGCAGGCGTCGGCCGTGTCGATCGCGGTGGTGTACCGCTCGCCGCCGATGTCGACGCTGCCGGCGCGGGCCGCTTCGGGCAGGGTGCACTGGGGTTCGCGGGCCGTCACCGAGGTGCCGGTGGCGGAGGTGACGCCGGGGGCGAGGGTGCCGAGGGAGGCGCTGCCCGCGCCGACGAGGACGGTCCGGCCGGAGGACTCCGTCATCGCTCCACGGAGCAAGGGCTGTTGGTGGTCCGCCAGCAGATCCGGGGTGGTGACGAGGAGCGTGCTGTCGGCTCCGGTGGCGGCGGTGACCTCGTCGAGGGTGGTGACCACCCGCACGGTGACGCCCTGGGCCTTGAGGAGCTCGGCGACGGCCCGGCTGCCGTTGGGGTCCGCGGAGCGGGGGTCCAGGCGGCCGTGGTGGTCGGTGGAGCGCACGGTCGCCAGGACGATGCCGCCGATCAGGACCAGGCCGAGGATGAGGAGCACCCCGCGGGCCCGGGTCCAGATCTGGCGCGGGGTCAGAGAGGCCGAGGTGGTGCTGGTGCGCGTCCGGCTCATTCGGGTGCCCCGGCGGGGGTGGTGTCGAGGGTGGGCTTGGACCGCTCCAGGGAAGCGTCCAGCTCCTCGATGCGGCGATATGCGGGTTCGTCGGCCGTGCGGCCGCCGTATGTGACGTCGTCGAAGGAGCGGGCGGCGGCCCGGAGTTCGTCCCTGTGGGAGGGCAGGGAACGGGCTGCCTCGGCGGCGGCCTCGTCGGCGGTGCGTCCGGGGCGCGGGTCGAGAAGGGTGCGCTCCTCGAGGGAGCGGACGATCGCCCGCATTCGCTCCTGGACCGCTTGGTTCCAGCGGCCGGCGGAGGCGTGCCGGGCGGCGGCGGCACGGTGCTGGTCGGCGGTGTGGGGCCCGTCCTCGAACAGCGAGTCCCCTGTGCCGGGGGTTCGTCGCGGAGTGCCGAGGCGCCACCAGATGGCGCCGATCAGGGCGAGTACGACCACGACGATCACGAGAAGCCCGAGCAGGCCGCCGGGGGTCGCCCCGGAGGCAGTGTCGAAGAGGTCACCGACCCACTCCCAGAAGCGGTCGAGGCCGCGCTCCAGCAGGCTGGGGTCGTTCTCGTGGTACATCGGCTTGGACAGTTCCCGCTCCGCCGCCTCACGGGCGGGGACGCGGGGGATGTCCACCGGGACGTCGTCCACGTCCCGGACCGGCAGCTGCGCCGTGGTCGTACCCCCCGTGGTCCGCACCCTGTCAGCTCCCGGTGGCCTGGTCGCCGGGAGCGGGGCCGTAGCCGGGGAGGCCAGCGGCACGGGCGAGTTCGAGGTCCAGCGCCTCGCGGCGGATGCGCTGGTCCACGTAGAGCAGGACGGTCACGCCGGCGGAGATCGGGTAGGTGATGGCGTTGGTGATGACACCGCCGATGCCCGTGATGATCAGGAACGACCAGCCGAAATCGGGGGTGGAGCCGGAGACCAGGCCACTGAAGCCGTCGCCGTCGACACCGATCGCGACGATCGCGAACGGGACCGCGATGATCATTGCCACGAGGAAGAGCAGCAGCTGCGTCAGCAGCGTGATGCCGAAGATGCGCCACCAGGAGCCCTGGACGAGCTTGGCCGAGCGCTTCATCGACTGGACGACCCCCTGCCGCTCCAGCATCAGGGCCGGCGAGGACAGGCTGAAGCGGACCATCAGCCAGACGACCACGACCACGCCGGCGAGAGCGCCGAGGGCCACGAGCGCGCCGCCGGCCTCGTCACCGATGAGGAGTCCGGGCACCATGGCGACGAACACGATGGCCGCGCTCATCGCCGAGAGCAGCAGGGTCAGGCCCAGCAGCCGCGACAGGCGCGGCCGGGCTTCCTGCCAGGCGGCGCCCAGCGACACGGGCCGGCCCAGGATCGCGCGGCTGATGACCACGGTGAGGAGAGCGGCGCTCACCAGGGTGGCCATCAGAAGGATCAGGATCGCGGGGATCGAGCCGATCAGGGTCGCCTGCAGGGACTCGCCGAGCTGGGCCACCGCCTCGTCCGGGGAGGCGTCCGGGTTGATCTCGGGCGGTGTCGGCACCAGGAAGCGCTGGACGAGGATGTCGGCGACCTGAGAGATGACGGCGACGGTGACGGTGATGGTCAGGACCGTGCGCCAGTAGGTACGCATCGTCGACACGGCGCCGTCGAGGATCTCGCCCATGCTCAGGGGGCGCAACGGGATCACGCCGGGCTTGGCGGCCGGCGGCTTGCCCCAGTTCCCGTTCTGGGGCGGACCGCCCCAGCCCCGGCCGGCCTGAGGCGCGGGCGCCTGGCCGGGGACCGGAGCCGTCGGGGGGGACCACTGTCCGGCCGGCGGCTGGTCCTTGGACCACTGGGGGGCGGAGCCGTTCGCGTCACCGGGCGTCGCGGGCCGGGGAACCCCGGAACCGTCCTGGCCGTCGGAGGGAGCAGATCCGGGCGAGGTCCAGCCCGGAGTGTCGTTCACGGTCGTCCACCTCGAGGAATGGTCGCGGGGCCGGCTCGGCGAGCCGGCACGGTCACAGGGGCCGATCGCCTGTCCGGGCGGCGGGCCGTGAGCCATCGTGCCACGAGGGACCCGCCGGTGGGCGGGGGCCGGTATCTCCATTCCGGCCTCAGTCGGGGGAGGTCCAGGGGGCAGACTGGGCGGATGGCTGATCAGTGCGCACAAACCGCAGCGGTGGCGGGCGTCGGTCGCGTGTCCTTCCGTGCCGGACAGGCCGGGGAACCGCGGTGGAGGACGGGTGACACGAGGAGCCGTGAGGTCGGTCCTGGTGCTCGTTTCCGCCGGCCAGGGCACTGTGAGTGACGTGCGACCGCTGATTCCCGGGCATAAGGTTCGGGAGGCGCGCCCCACCAGCAGCGGATGTCTCCATCGGAACCGAATGTCGTCCGCCTGGAGCGGTACAGCACGCCGGATGAGTTCCTGCGCGCCGGGCGGCACGACCGCGAGCTGGACCACCTCACAGGCGCGTGTGCGGCCGGCTGAGGAGTTCTTCTGGGGCATGGGCCGCAGCCGACCGCGCGGGGTACGGTTCTGGGCGACCACATCGAGGCCACGGGCGTGACATCCATGTCTGACATCACCACCCACAGACACCGGCGGTTAACGGCGCGCAATCACGAACGTCACCGCAGGTCAGTGAGGTATCTCACCAGCCGCCTTGAGACTGATACGGAAATGGGATGATGTCGATATGAAGGGACGCGTTCTTGTCGTCGACGACGACACCGCACTGGCCGAGATGCTCGGGATTGTGCTGCGGGGTGAAGGGTTCGAGCCGTCGTTCGTAGCGGACGGCGACAAGGCGCTTGCCGCTTTTCGTGAGGCCAAGCCGGACCTGGTGCTGCTGGACCTCATGCTGCCCGGAAGGGACGGCATCGAGGTGTGCCGGCTCATCAGGGCCGAGTCCGGCGTGCCCATCGTCATGCTGACGGCCAAGAGCGACACCGTCGACGTGGTGGTGGGACTCGAGTCCGGGGCCGACGACTACATCGTCAAGCCGTTCAAGCCGAAGGAGCTCGTCGCCCGTATCCGGGCGCGGCTGCGGAGGTCAGAGGAGCCCGCGCCGGAGCAGCTCTCCATCGGCGATCTGGTCATCGACGTGGCCGGTCACTCGGTGAAGCGGGACGGGCAGTCCATCGCCCTGACGCCGCTCGAGTTCGACCTGCTCGTCGCGCTGGCCCGCAAGCCGTGGCAGGTGTTCACCCGTGAGGTCCTGCTCGAGCAGGTCTGGGGCTACCGGCACGCGGCCGACACCCGGCTGGTGAACGTGCATGTCCAGCGGCTGCGCTCCAAGGTCGAGAAGGACCCGGAGCGCCCGGAGATCGTGGTGACCGTCCGTGGTGTCGGTTACAAGGCGGGGCCGAGCTGACATGAGCGCAGGCAGTACTGCTCCGAAGCCCGGCGAGCCGGGAGTCCGGTCGGGGCGGACTGCCGGACCGAGGCGGGGGGGCTCGCGATTCGGCCGTCTGCTCCGTGGTGGACGGCTGCTCGAGGACGGGGCGCCGGGTGGACCGGTGCTCCGGCTCTTCGCCCGCTGGGTGCGCCGTCCGCTGCTGCCCGCCGTACGGCTGTGGCGGCGCAACATCCAGCTGCGGGTCGTCGCGGGCACCCTGCTGATGTCGCTCGGTGTCGTGCTGCTGCTCGGCCTGGTCGTCATAGGCCAGGTCCGTAACGGTCTGCGCGACGCCAAGGAGCAGGCTGCCCAGAGCCAGGCCGCCGGTGGATTCTCCGCCGCCCAGGACAAGGCGGCGACCACGCCGTACGTGCCAGGCGGGCAGGACGGCGGTCGTGCCGGTGCCTCGCTGACCTGGCGCTCCACGCTGGTGGAACAGCTCGCCAGTGGCGGCCAGAGCGCGTTCAACGTGGTCGCGCTCTCGCTGGAGGACTCGGACGGGCCGGCGAGCCGGGGCGCGCGTGCGTCCGGTGAGGTCGACCCGGCCACGAGCATCCCCGACGACCTGCGGCGTTATGTGGCGCAGGGCGCCGGCACCTTCCAGACCTACACCCGGATCCACTACACCAACGGCAAGGAGTCCGAGGCGGGGCTCGTGGTGGGCAAGCGGCTCAACGACGCCGAGGGCACGCAGTACGAGCTGTACTACCTCTTCCCGCTGACGCACGAGGAGGACTCCCTCGCGCTGGTGAAGGGCACGCTGGCGACGGCCGGTCTGTTCGTGGTCGTGCTGCTCGGCGCCATCGCCTGGCTGGTGGTGCGCCAGATCGTCACGCCCGTGCGGATGGCGGCCGGGATCGCGGAGCGGCTCTCGGCGGGCCGCCTCCAGGAGCGGATGAAGGTCACCGGCGAGGACGACATCGCCCGGCTCGGTGAGGCCTTCAACAAGATGGCGCAGAACCTGCAGCTGAAGATCCAGCAGCTGGAGGAGCTGTCGCGGATGCAGCGGCGGTTCGTCTCGGACGTGTCGCACGAGCTGCGGACACCGCTGACGACCGTACGGATGGCGGCGGACGTCATCCATGAGGCGCGCGTGGACTTCGACCCGGTCACCGCGCGCTCCGCCGAGCTGCTGGGCGATCAGCTCGACCGCTTCGAGTCGCTGCTCTCCGATCTGCTGGAGATCAGTCGGTTCGACGCGGGGGCCGCGGCGCTGGAGGCCGAGCCGATAGACCTGCGTCAGGTCGTCCGGCGGGTCATCGGCGGCGCGGAGCCGCTGGCCGAGCGCAAGGGCGGCAGGATCGTGGTCGTCGGCGACGAGCAGCCGGTCGTGGCCGAGGCGGACGCCCGCCGTGTCGAGCGGGTGCTGCGCAACCTCGTCGTCAACGCCGTGGAGCACGGTGAGGGCAAGGACGTGATCGTGAAACTGGCCGCAGCGGGCGGCGCCGTCGCGGTCGCCGTGCGGGACTACGGCGTGGGACTGAAGCCGGGCGAGGCGACCCGGGTCTTCAACCGCTTCTGGCGGGCGGACCCGGCACGCGCGCGTACCACCGGAGGTACGGGCCTGGGCCTGTCGATCGCGGTGGAGGACGCCCGGCTGCACGGCGGCTGGCTCCAGGCGTGGGGCGAGCCCGGCGGCGGCTCGCAGTTCCGGCTCACCCTGCCGCGGACGGCGGACGAGCCGCTGCGCGGATCCCCGATCCCGCTGGAGCCGGAGGATTCGCGGCGTAACCGCGAGCAGGCGGCGGCCGAGGCGGCCGTCGGGCGGGGACCCGAGAGCGGGGCCCGCCGGGCGACCGTTCCGGTACAGGCCGCTGGGGGCCGACCGGCGCTGTCCGTACCGCCGCGGATGCCCGCGGCGCCGAGGGCCACGGCGGATCCGACGGCCCTGCCCGGCAGTGGCGCGCGGGTGGTCGCACGGCCGTCGGCCGAGGCCGACAACGGTGAGGCGATGGCGTCGGCGAACGCCGAGGGGGAGGACAGAACAGGTGAGCGCTGACTCCCGAGGACAGCGGTCGTCCGGTGCCCTGCGGGCAGGTGTGCTGTTCGCCTGCGGCGGTCTGCTGGCGACGGGCTGCGCGACGATGCCGGACAGCGGGGACGTACGGAGTGTGAAGGCGTCCAACCCGGGTGACTCGCAGGTCCGGGTGTACGCCGTGCAGCCGCGGGAGAACGCGGAGCCCGATGAGATCGTCGACGGCTTCCTTGAGGCCATGACCAGTGACGATCCCGGTTTCGCGACCGCGAAGAAGTATCTGACGAAGCAGGCCGCGCGCAGCTGGAAGCCGGAACAGAGCATCACCGTGCTCACCACGGCGCCGGACCGCGAGCAGGCCGACCGGCTGGCGGACCCGGAGAGCCAGGGGCGGTCGTACCCGATCCGCGGCCGGCAGATCGCCACGGTGGACGCCCGGCACGCGTACCAGCCGATGAGCCCCACCGATTACAAGGACTTCATCCACGTGGTGCAGCAGCCCGCCGCGGACGGCAAGGGCAAGGAGTGGCGCATCGACCACCTGCCGCCGGGGCTGGTGCTCAGCGAGGCCGACTTCCAGCGCAACTATCGCTCCGTCAACAAGTACTACTTTGCCTCGGGCCAGGAGTGGGTCGTCGCCGACCCGGTCTACATCCGGCAGCGGCAGGACCCGGTGACCCGGATGGATCCGGTGACCCAGACCGTCAAGGCGCTGCTGGAGGGCCCGACTAACTGGTTGAAGCCGGCCGTGGATTCACGTTTCCCCTCCGGTACGGAACTGAAGGAGGGCGTCACCTCGCTCGCGACGGACGACCAGTCCACGCTGAAGGTGCCGCTCAACGCGAAGGCCGACCGGGTGGGTGGGGAGGTCTGCCGCCGGATGGCCGCTCAGTTGCTGTTCACGCTCGGCGATCTGACGTCCGTACGGGTCGAGCAGGTGGAGCTCCAGCGAGGTTCCGACGGTGGCCGGCTGTGTGTGCTGTCCAAGGCGCAGGCGGAGGACTTCGCCCCGGTGCACGACTCGGGCAGGGCCGAGAACCCGTTCTTCGTCGACGAGCACGGCATGTTGAAGACGCTGCCGGTCGGCGGCAAGGAGGACGCGGAGGCGGACGCGACGCTGGGGCCGTTCGGCAAGGGCGAGATGCCCCTGCTGTCGGTCGCGGTGGACCGTGAGGAGAGCCGGGCGGCCGGGGTCCGCAAGGACGGGCGTGAGCTGCGCGTGGCGTCGATCCTGTCCGACGGCGAGCTGCCTCCCGCGCTGGTGACGAGCGGCGCGGCACGGCCCGAGGACCGGTTGTCCACGCCGAGCTGGGACGGACGCGGCGATCTGTGGGTGGCGGACCGCGATCCGGTGAAGCCACGGCTGTGGATGGTCCCGGGCGGTGACGGCGAGCCCGTCGAGGTCCGGGCGCCCTGGCTCGCGGACGGTGCCCGCGTCGCGTCGCTGCGGGTGTCCGCGGACGGCGTGCGGATCGCTCTGCTGCTCAAGGACAAGAACGGCCGCTCCACCCTGAAGATCGGCCGGGTGGAGCGGGAGGGCGGCGGGTCGCAGCCCACCGTGTCGGTGGTGGACCTCCAGCCCGCGGCGCCGCGGATGGAGGCCGTCACCGCCGTGTCCTGGGCCGGTCCGAGCAGGCTCGTCGTGGTCGGCAAGGAGGCGGGCGGCGTTCAGCAGGTCCGCTACGTCCAGACGGACGGTGCGACCTCCACGGCGTCTTTGCTGCCGGGCCTGAACGGGGTGACGGCGGTCGCCGCGCCGAACGACGAGCGCGCTCCGGTGGTCGCCGACTCGGGCAACGACGGCATCGTGCGTCTGATGCCGGGTGCGAACTGGCAGCGGATGATCAAGGTCGCCGGCTCCGCGCCGGTCTATCCCGGGTAACCGCCGACAGCCGGCCGTCACCCGCCCGGCCCCCTGCTCCCGACCCGATCGGACAGCCTTCCCGTCCCGCTCGGCTCCCTGTTCGCCCCTGGCCGCCTCCCGTTGTCCACAGGGGTGGCCGGAGGTGACCGGCAGGAGGACAGTGGAGCCATGCGGGGGTGGTGGCGTGAGATCGCCGGACTGGTGCTGCCGGTCGCCTGCGGAGGCTGCGGCAGGCCCCGTACGGAGTTGTGCCCGCGGTGCCGGGAGGAGCTGGCAGGCCCCGGACCGCGCAGGGTGCGGCCCCGGCCGGAACCGGCCGGGCTGCCGGCCGTTCATGCCGCGGCGCCCTATGCCGATGCCGTACGGTCCGTGCTCCTCGCCCACAAGGAGCGCGGCGCGCTGTCCCTCGCCGGACCCCTCGGTTCCGCCCTCGCGAGTGCCGTGGAGGCCGCTGCCGGGCGCTCTGGCGCCTCGGGGGCCGGCCCCCTTCTCCTCGTACCGGTGCCCTCCTCGCGTCGCTCGGTGCGGGCACGTGGCCACGACCCCACCCGGCGGATCGCGCTGGCCGCGGCGGGCAGGCTGCGCCGACGGGGGCGGGCCGCCCGGGTGATTCCGGTACTGCGCCAGCGGCGGGACGTGGCGGACCAGTCGGGGCTCGGTGCCCGTGGGCGGTTCGCCAATCTGGCCGGGGCCCTGGAGACCGTCTCCGGCGCCGCACGGCTCCTGGAGGGCGGGCGGGTGGTGCTCGTGGACGATCTGATGACCACCGGTGCCTCGTTGGCGGAGGCGGCGCGGGCACTGAGTGCCGTACATCTTCCGTTCGATCCCGGGCAGGGTGGCACCACAGCCGAAAACGACGGGACGGAAAACGGATTCGTACGGCCGACGGCGGCCGTGGTGGCCTGTTCTCCCTCATCGTTCGATCTAAACCGGAACTGGGCGAGAACTTGCATCGTTGCAGGTGGTGAGAGGTGAAAACACCCGAACGGAGGTATGTGGCTGCAGCGGGTGCCGACATCCGTCCGAACGAGCTATGTTCGGTTGTGAGGAATGCCGAATGCTACGCCTCAGCGAATGCACGGGTGCGCCTAGAGGACAGGAGTTCAGGGCGAATTAACCTCGGATCGGTGGGGTGGGGATCTTGCCGATGGGGGAGGAGGAGGTGAAAGTCGCCAAGTCCGAGACTCCGGCATTCACCGGAGTCTGGTGCAAAGGGAGATGCTCAGCGGCCCAGGTGCCGTCCTGAGCGATCCGGGAACGGAGTTCTGCGTGGACATCGTCGTCAAGGGCCGCAAGACCGAGGTGCCCGAGCGGTTCCGCAAGCACGTGGCCGAGAAGCTGAAGCTGGAGAAGATCCAGAAGCTCGACGGCAAGGTGATCAGCCTCGACGTCGAGGTGTCCAAGGAACACAACCCGCGGCAGGCAGACAGGTCCGACCGCGTGGAGATCACCCTCCACTCCCGAGGCCCGGTCATCCGGGCGGAAGCGGCAGCGGGCGACCCGTACGCAGCGCTCGACCTCGCCAGCGACAAGCTGGAGGCGCGACTGCGCAAGCAGCACGACAAGCGCTACACCCGCCGTGGCACCGGCAGGCTGTCGGCCGCCGAGGTCGCCGACGTGGTGCCGGGCGTCGCGCAGCTCAACGGAAACGGCCAGCTGGTAGCCGAAGAGGCCGGCGGGGTGCCCACCACGATGATGGGCTCGATCGAAGTACAGGGCGAAGGCCCGCTGGTGGTCCGCGAGAAGACCCACAGCGCCGCGCCGATGAGCCTCGACCAGGCGCTCTACGAGATGGAGCTCGTCGGTCACGACTTCTACCTGTTCGTCGACGCCGACACCAAGCAGCCGAGTGTCGTCTACCGGCGGCATGCGTACGACTACGGCGTCATCCATCTGGAGAACGACCCGCTCGCCGAGGGCGGCGGTGCCGGTGGTGCCCTCGGCGGCTGACCCGCCGGCCGGAGCAGCACACCTTGTTGTCCGTCACGGTGCCCCTGGAGCGCCCCTTGCGCCCCCAGGGGCACCCCCGTGCGACCCCATGAAGTGCACGGGATCACCGCGCCGACGTCCGGGCATGAAATCATGGCGTGCACGCCAACCCGTGCTTTGAGCGCAGTGGTTGGAGGACCGAACACGAATTCAGGCCACGGCCTTCAGGGGGAGGAACGATGGCGGACAGCTTCGGGCCGGTGCACAGCGGGCGGGAGCCCGATGGCGCAGCCGCCGCCGAGGGATCGGATTCGGACAGCGGGGAGTCCCGCAAGGAGCCGATCCGGGTCCTCGTCGTGGACGATCACGCCCTTTTCCGCAGGGGCCTGGAGATCGTCCTCGCCCAGGAGGAGGACATTCAGGTCGTCGGCGAGGCGGGGGACGGGGCGGAGGCCGTCGACAAGGCGGCCGATCTGCTGCCCGACATCGTGCTGATGGACGTCCGGATGCCCAAGCGCGGCGGGATCGAGGCCTGTACCTCCATCAAGGAGGTGGCCCCCAGCGCGAAGATCATCATGTTGACGATCAGCGACGAGGAGGCCGATCTCTACGACGCGATCAAGGCGGGCGCGACCGGTTATCTCCTGAAGGAGATCTCCACCGACGAGGTGGCCACCGCGATTCGCGCGGTCGCCGACGGGCAGTCGCAGATCAGTCCCTCGATGGCGTCGAAACTCCTCACCGAGTTCAAGTCGATGATCCAGCGGACGGACGAGCGCCGGCTGGTGCCGGCGCCCCGGCTGACCGACCGCGAGCTGGAAGTCCTCAAGCTCGTCGCGACCGGCATGAACAACAGGGACATCGCCAAGGAGCTGTTCATCTCCGAGAACACCGTGAAGAACCACGTGCGCAACATTCTGGAGAAGCTCCAGCTGCACTCCCGGATGGAGGCCGTGGTCTACGCGATGCGGGAGAAGATCCTCGAGATCAGGTGAGGGCGGCCGTCAGCGGGGCGATCAGTTCCGGACGGTCCGCCCGCTCGATCCGCACCGTGTCGCAGCCCACCCACTCGGCCGCCTCGCGCAGCGCCTGTGCCATCGGACCGACCGCCTTGGGGGAGTCCAGTGACACCTGCCGGGCCACCAGCGTGCTGCCCTCGCGTGCCGGGTCGACGCGGCCCAGAAGCTTTCCGCCCGCCAGCAACGGCATGGCGAAATAGCCGTGCACCCGCTTCTGCTTCGGCACGTACGCCTCCAGGCGGTGCGTGAAACCGAAGATCCGCTCGGTGCGCGCCCGCTCCCAGATCAGCGAGTCGAAGGGCGACAGAAGCGTCGTGCGGTGCCGGCCGCGCGGCTCCGTCGCCAGAGCCGCAGGGTCGGCCCAGGCCGGCTTCCCCCAGCCCTCCACGACGACCGGGACGAGCCCGGAGTCCTCGACCACCGCGTCGAACGCCTCGCCCTTGATCCGGTGGTAGTCGGCGATGTCGGCGCGCGTGCCCACGCCCAGCGCCTCGCCCGCCTGCCGTACCAGCCGCCGCAGGCACTCGGCGTCGTCCAGGTCGTCGTGGAGCAGGTTGCCCGGGATCGCCCGCTCGGCCAGGTCGTAGACCCGCTTCCAGCCGCGCCGCTCGGTGCACACCACCTCGCCGTACATCAGCGCCCGCTCGACGGCGATCTTCGACTCGGACCAGTCCCACCACTCGCCCTTGTTCTTCGCGCCGCCGAGCTCCGTCGCCGTCTGCGGGCCCTCGGCCCGCAGCTGCTTGATCACGGCGTCGTACGCCCCGTCCGGCAGGTCGTGGTGCCACTGCGGACGCTCACGGTAGGAGCGGCGGCGGAAGGCGAACAGCGGCCACTCCTCGATGGGGAGGATGCAGGCGGCGTGCGACCAGTACTCGAAGGCGTGCCGCTCGGTCCAGTACGCGTCCTCGACCGTCGTACGGCCCACCGCGCCCAGCCGCGCGTACGGGATCAGCTCGTGCGAGCGCGCCAGGACGGAGATCGTGTCGAGCTGCACCTGCCCCAGGTGACGCAGAACGCCCCGCACCCCCGCGCGGCGGTCGGGAGCGCCCAGGAATCCCTGGGCGCGCAGGGCGATCCGGCGGGCTTCGTCCGCGGACAGTTCGGCGGCGGGAGGCGGCGCAGTCGTCATGGTCCGCACCCTAGAGGGCGGCACTGACACTCAGGCCCCGGACCGGAAATCCGGCCTCACGCCCCTGACCGGGGATCCGGCGCTCGGACTTCGGACCGGGGATCCGGCAGATAGGGCAGCGACCCCGGCAGGCCGAGGTCGGAGGGGAGCAGCGCGCCGACCCAGGCGTCCCGCAGCACCCCCTTGTTCGCCAGCGCGGCCCGCAGCGTGCCCTCGATCGTGAAGCCGGCCTTCTCGGCGGTCGCGCGGGACGCCTGGTTGCCGACCTCGGCGCGCCACTCCAGGCGCGTGCAGCCGAGCTCCGTGAACGCCCAGCGCGCCAGGGCGAGGACGGTCTCCGTCATGTAGCCCCGGCCGCGGTGCTCCTTGGCCGTCCAGAACCCGACCTCCCACGTCCCCGAGTTCGGGTGGTGGAGCCCGGCGGCGGCGAGGATCGGACCGCCCTCCCGGAGCCGTACGGCGAAGCTGTAGTCGGTGTCGTCGCGCCAGCCGTGGGGGACGACGCGGTTCAGGAAGAACTCCGCGTCCTGACGTCCGTAGGGCGAGGGGACGACCGTCCAGCGCTGGATGTCGGGGTCCTGGCAGATCGTGTAGACCTCGTCGGCGTCCTCCGGGGTGAACGTGCCGAGGGTCAGCCGTTCCGTGGTCAGTGTCGTCGGCTTCATGACGGAATTCTGGTGATCGGAGCGACGGGAGGCGAACACTTTTCGGGCCCGGCGGCACCTTCGGTGCGTCTCGCGCGTTCTCTTTGCGGGCGGTAGTGGCACTCCGGCACTGCGGGCCTCCCGGCGCGGCGGCGGTCTCGCTTACGATGGCCGTTGCGGTGGGGACCACCTGCCGTGCCCGCGCCCGAGTCCTTCACACGACCCAGTGCCAGGCCCGACCGGCAAGGAGACCAGCCTCAGTGTCCGTCTTCAACAAGCTCATGCGTGCAGGCGAAGGCAAGATCCTGCGCAAACTGCACCGCATCGCGGACCAGGTCAACTCCATCGAAGAGGACTTCGTCAACCTCTCCGACGCCGAGTTGCGGGGGCTCACCGAGGAGTACAAGCAGCGGTACGCCGACGGTGAGAGCCTCGACGACCTGCTCCCCGAGGCCTTCGCGACCGTCCGTGAGGCCGCCAAGCGCGTCCTCGGCCAGCGTCACTACGACGTGCAGCTGATGGGCGGCGCCGCCCTGCACCTCGGCTACGTGGCCGAGATGAAGACCGGTGAGGGCAAGACCCTCGTCGGCACGCTCCCGGCGTACCTGAACGCGCTGTCCGGCAAGGGCGTGCACCTGATCACGGTGAACGACTACCTGGCCGAGCGCGACTCCGAGCTCATGGGCCGGGTGCACAAGTTCCTCGGTCTTTCCGTGGGCTGCATCCTCGCCAACATGACGCCCGCCCAGCGCCGCGAGCAGTACAACTGCGACATCACCTACGGCACGAACAACGAGTTCGGCTTCGACTACCTGCGCGACAACATGGCGTGGTCCAAGGACGAGCTCGTCCAGCGCGGCCACAACTTCGCCTGTGTCGACGAGGTCGACTCCATCCTCGTGGACGAGGCCCGTACGCCGCTGATCATCTCCGGCCCGGCCGACCAGGCCACGAAGTGGTACGGCGACTTCGCCAAGCTGGTCACCCGCCTCACCAGGGGCGAGGCCGGGAACACCCTCAAGGGCATCGAGGAGACCGGCGACTACGAGGTCGACGAGAAGAAGCGCACCGTCGGCATCCACGAGTCCGGTGTCGCCAAGGTCGAGGACTGGCTGGGCATCGACAACCTCTACGAGTCGGTGAACACCCCGCTCGTCGGGTACCTGAACAACGCCATCAAGGCCAAGGAACTGTTCAAGAAGGACAAGGACTACGTCGTCATCGACGGCGAAGTCATGATCGTCGACGAGCACACCGGCCGTATCCTCGCCGGCCGCCGCTACAACGAGGGCATGCACCAGGCGATCGAGGCGAAGGAAGGGGTGGACATCAAGGACGAGAACCAGACCCTCGCCACGATCACCCTGCAGAACTTCTTCCGCCTCTACGACAAGCTCTCGGGCATGACCGGTACGGCGATGACCGAGGCGGCCGAGTTCCACCAGATCTACAAGCTCGGCGTCGTCCCGATCCCGACGAACAAGCCCATGGTCCGCAAGGACCAGTCGGACCTCATCTACCGGACCGAGGTCGCCAAGTTCGCCGCCGTCGTCGACGACATCGCGGAGAAGCACGAGAAGGGCCAGCCGATCCTCGTCGGTACGACGTCGGTCGAGAAGTCCGAGTACCTCTCGCAGCAGCTGTCCAAGCGCGGCATCCAGCACGAGGTCCTCAACGCCAAGCAGCACGACCGGGAGGCGACGATCGTCGCCCAGGCCGGCCGCAAGGGCGCCGTCACGGTCGCGACGAACATGGCCGGCCGAGGCACCGACATCAAGCTCGGCGGCAACCCGGACGACCTCGCCGAGGCCGAGCTGCGCCAGATGGGCCTGGACCCGGTCGAGCACGTCGAGGAGTGGGCCGCGGCCCTCCCCGCCGCCCTGGAGCGCGCCGAGAAGGCCGTGAAGGCGGAGTTCGAGGAGGTCAAGGCGCTCGGCGGGCTGTACGTGCTGGGCACGGAGCGCCACGAGTCGCGCCGTATCGACAACCAGCTGCGCGGTCGTTCCGGCCGTCAGGGCGACCCGGGCGAGTCCCGCTTCTACCTCTCCCTCGGCGACGACCTGATGCGGCTGTTCAAGGCGCAGATGGTCGAGCGCGTCATGGCCATGGCCAACGTGCCGGACGACGTGCCGATCGAGAACAAGATGGTCACGCGCGCCATCGCCTCCGCCCAGTCCCAGGTCGAGACCCAGAACTTCGAGACGCGTAAGAACGTCCTGAAGTACGACGAGGTCCTCAACCGGCAGCGCGAGGTGATCTACGGCGAGCGCCGCCGCGTCCTGGAGGGCGAGGACCTGCACGAGCAGATCCGCCACTTCATGGACGACACGATCGACGACTACATCCGCCAGGAGACCGCCGAGGGCTTCGCGGAGGAGTGGGACCTCGACCGGCTGTGGAACGCGTTCAAGCAGCTCTACCCGGTGAAGGTCACCGTGGAGGAGCTGGAGGAGGCGGCAGGCGACCGCGCGGGCATCACGGCCGAGTTCATCGCCGAGTCCGTCAAGGACGACATCCACGAGCAGTACGACGCCCGTGAGAAGTCGCTCGGCTCGGACATCATGCGCGAGCTGGAGCGCCGCGTGGTCCTCTCGGTGCTCGACCGCAAGTGGCGCGAGCACCTCTACGAGATGGACTACCTCCAGGAGGGCATCGGCCTGCGCGCGATGGCGCAGAAGGACCCGCTGGTCGAGTACCAGCGCGAGGGCTTCGACATGTTCACCGCCATGATGGAGGGCATCAAGGAGGAGTCCGTCGGTTACCTGTTCAACCTGGAGGTCCAGGTCGAGCAGCAGGTCGAGGAGGTTCCGGTGACCACCTCGCTCAGCAAGGAGGACGCCGTGCCGGCCGGCACCGGGCGTCCGGAGATCCGCGCCAAGGGGCTGGACGCCCCGCAGCGGCCGGACCGGCTGCACTTCACCGCGCCCAAGGTGGACGGCGAGGGCAGCATCGTCGAGGGCGACTTCGTCAGCGACGAGGTCTCCGCGGGCGGGGACGGTCTGACGCGCGCCGAGCGTCGCAAGGCGCAGAAGAGCACGGGCGGTCGTCGCCGCAAGAAGTGATCCCCTGAGGGGAGGAGGGGCCGGTCACCGCCGAGGTGGCCGGCCCCTTCGTCATGTCCGGGCCCGTGGGCCATGTCCGAGCCCGTGGATCAGGCCCGCGCCCCTGCGTGATGTCCGAGCCGTTCCGTCATGTCCGGGCCGCACGCGACTGGGCAGGCACGCGCGCGTGGCCGTGCTCCTGCCGGCGTTCCGCTCGCCGCTCCTGAAGCCGCTCCTGGAGCTGCTCCTGGGGCTGCTCCGGTCGGTGTCCCGGCCGGTGTCCCGGCCGGTGTTCCTGTCGGTGGGCGGGGGCGTGCCCGTGGAGGCCGTCCAGTTCGACGGCGGCGCAGCGCCAGCGGCGGTCGGCGCCGCGCTCCAGACGGAAGGCCATGGCCCTGACCCGCTCCCCGGTGGCGACGGTCGCGCAGACCTCGACGGCGTCCGTCCGCGGCGGGTGGAAACGGCAGGTGCGCAGGACGGGGCGCACCCCCAGGGAACGGAAGGGCGTGTCCGGGGCGAGCTGGACGAGCTGCTCGTACGCCTCTCCGACCGTCTGCCCCAGCATCCAGTGGACCGGCCGCTCGCCGCTCAGGACGGCGAGGAGGCGTTCGGCGAAGAGAGCGTGCGGCGGGAGGGCGCGGGCCGGTACGGCGCCGCGTGAGGCGGTTGCCGGGCGGGTTCCGGCGCGACCGCGCGGGCCGGTGCCGGCCGGGCCACCCGGCCCACGCGGCGCGGGGGTGCGGGCGGGCCTCGGGCTCGTGGCGGCGGTGCTCATGGAGGGTCCCCGTTCCGTACGGCCCAGCGTTCTACCGGGCGGTAACTTCTGTTGGGGATCTTGTACGGGCGGGCTCGGCGCCCTCGCAAGGCACCGTGGGCGCTCTCGAGGCAGGACGACCGGTTCACCTATCAGAGTGAGGAGGCGGTCCTCCGGGTCTGCCGGCGCGGGGGCGGGGGATGCCTCGGGTGGACCGGGGAGACGACCGCCGGGAGACTCCGAAGGGGGACTCCCCACGTATCCTGAGGGCGTTTCCGACTACGAAAGCGGCCAGCCATGCGCGTGTACGTCCCTCTGACCCTCCCCGGTCTCGCACAGGCGCACAAGGCGGGCGAACTGGGGCCCGGCCCGCTGACCGCGTACGCCGTGACCCCCGCCCTGCGCGAGTGGTACGTCTCCGACGACATCGAGGAGCTGGAGTACGCGGCGCTCAACCGCGCCGCCTCCGCCTCCCTGCGACTGCTCGCCGGAGACCCCGCGGCCGCGCGGCGCCGGATCGTCGTCGCCGTGGACGTGCCGGACAAGGACGCGGTCGTCGACCCCGACCGGGGCCTGGACCCCGGCGCCCTGGGCGAGGTCCGTATCGCCGGATCCGTACCGCTGGCCAAGGCAGCGGCCGTGCACGCCGACGCGGACGACGCCGAGGCGGACGTCTCGGCGGCGGCGGACGCGCTGGGCGCGGCGGACCAGGGCGACGACGACGCGCAGTTCACGGTGGACGGGGCGGAGGACCACGAGCTGCTGTGGTTCGGGGTGCAGGAGATCCCCGGGCTGCTGGCCTGAGGAACGGCCGGTCCGGGCCGTTTGTCGGAGCGGGCCGGTACCGTCTTCGCATGGGGAAGCACGGGAAGAGCGGAAAGCATCTGGTCTGGGACTGGAACGGCACGCTGCTCGACGACATCGAAGCGGTCATCGGGGCGACGAACGCGGCGTTCGCCGAGCTGGGCCTGGAGCCGATCACGCTCGCGCGCTACCGCGATCTGTACATGGTGCCGGTGCCGAAGTTCTACGAACGGTTGATGGGGCGGCTGCCCACGGACGCCGAGTGGGTGCTGATGGACGGCGTCTTCCACAAGCACTACTGGCAGCGGGCGGAGTCGTGCGGGCTCACGGTCGGGGCGGCGGAGCTGCTGGCCGCGCGGCAGGAGTCCGGGTTCACGCAGTCGCTGCTCTCGCTGGCCCCGCACGCCCAGCTGGTGCCGCTGGTGCGGCAGCACGGGATCGAGGAGCGGTTCGTCCGGGTGGACGGGCGGGTCGGGTCCTCCACGGAGGGGAAGTCGGCGCACATGGTGCGCCACCTGGCCGCCCTGGAGGGTGTCGACCCCTCGCGGATCGTCGTCATCGGCGACGCGGCGGACGACGCGGTGGCGGCGGCGCACGTGGGGGCGCGGGCGGTGCTGTACACCGGGGGGTCGCACAGCCGGGCGTCGCTGGAGGCGGTGGGGGTGCCGGTGGTGGACTCCCTGGCGGACGCGGTCGCCGTCGCGGAGGAGCTGGTCTAGGCGGGATGACGCGGTCCGCCTCGCCGGCCCTCGCTCGACGTCGGGGACCGCCGCCCGGTGGACCGGCAGGAGAGCCATGGCGCGTGTCGTCAAGCCTCACGTTCTGCCAAACCGGAGCCCGTCGTTGTCCATAACGTCAAACTTCCACACCCCCGTTTATACACATACGGACCGTGACGGCTCGGTGGGGGCGGGCGGTAGGCTCGTCATGCGCTGACGGACGGTCAATCGCCTCAACGGGCCTACGCCCAGGGAGCGTTGACATAAGCGGCCGACAGCGCATCCGATGCCCCCGGACGTGGCGAAGGGAGACCCGGGCGAGGCTCTTGCTTGGCGGCGGGCCTCGTTCTTTTCCGGATCTCCCTCGCGTGCCGACGGGGTCCCCTGTTGCGAGGAGAGTGATTCCCTTGGCGTCCCTCGACGGTATCTCAGACAAGCCCGATGGCGGCAGTCGTGCTCTGCCCTGGTTCACGGCCTGTGTGGGTCTGATCGCGATGGTCGTGGCGACCGCTCTGGCGGTGGGCGGTCATGGAGAGGTGGCCGTGGCCGTGGGTGCGGTCGGTGTCGCCGTCGCCGGGCACGGCGGGCTGCGCGTGACCGTGAACGTCCGGCGGTGAGTGAGCGGCGCGGGCGGAAGCGGCCGAAGGCCGGCGCGCCCGCCCGCGCCCCGTCATGCCTTGCTGCGCAGGACCTTCAGGAACTCGCGCATCCAGGTCGGGTGGTCGGGCCAGGCCCTGGAGGAGACCAGGGTGCCGTCCACGACCGCCTCCGTGTCCTGGAAGCTCGCGCCCGCCGCCTGCATGTCCAGTTCCAGCGCCGGGTAGGCCGTGACCCGGCGGCCCTCCAGGCTGCCGATCGCCGCCGTCAGGAGCGGGCCGTGGCAGATCTGGGCCACCGGCTTGTCCGCGTCGAAGAACGACTTGAGGATCTTGCGCAGCTCCGGGTCGTTGCGGAGGTACTCCGGCGCGCGGCCCCCGGGGATCACCACCGCCACGTAGTCACCCGGGTCCACCTCCGAGAACGCCAGGTCCGCGGGCCAGGTGTAGCCCGGCTTCTCGGTGTACGTGTCGTAGCCCGGCTCGAAGTCGTGCACGACGAACCGCAGCTGCTTGCGCGCCGGAGCGGCGATATGGACTTCGTACCCCTCTTCGAGGAGACGCTGGTAGGGGTACATGACCTCCAGCGACTCCGCCGCGTCCCCGGTCACGATCAAGATCTTCGCCATGCCGACTCCCGGATCCAGTGGTGTACCCACCACGCTGCCCGCCGTGGGTCACTTTGCCTAGAGGTCATCTGTCGCTGTCCATAACGTCAAACTTCCACCCCCTCTTTTGTACACATACGGACCATGACGGGCCCGGGGTGGAGAGCGATAGGCTTTTCCCGTGATCGCGATACGCCGAGGGGGCAGCGAAGCCCCCGGCTCTCGCCCGGTCCGCTACCGCGGCCGGGCCGACACGGCGTTCGCTGATCCCTTCCGTCCGGGCCCCGCGCCGAGATTGGCCGATATCGGCTCGGACATCTCTCATCCAGGCATAACGTCGAGGTCGACCGGTAACCCCGCGTCGTGGCGTTGCGCCCTTTCTTCCACCGACGTCACGCAACGGCGCGCGACAGGAGCCAGAGGACATGCAGACCAAGCTGGACGAAGCCAAGGCCGAGCTGCTCGCACGGGCCGCCCGGGTAGCTGAGACCGGCCCGGTCGGGGGGCAACTTCCGACAGGGCCCGAGACGGGGAAGCGTCCGGACGGGGACACCCTGCTCGACTACCTCCAGCGCTACTACCTGCACACCGCGCCCGAGGACCTCACCGATCGCGATCCGGTGGACGTCTTCGGCGCCGCTCTCTCGCACTATCGGCTCGCGGAGAACCGCCCCCAGGGCACCGCGAACGTCCGCGTCCACACCCCGACGGTCGAGGAGAACGGCTGGACCTGCAGCCACTCCGTCGTCGAGGTCGTCACCGACGACATGCCCTTCCTGGTCGACTCGGTCACCAACGAGCTTTCCCGCCAGGGCCGCGGCATCCACGTCGTGATCCACCCGCTCGTCCGCGTCCGCCGCGACGTGACCGGCAAGCTCATCGAGGTCCTGACGAACGGGCCGACGGCCGAGCAGGCCCACGACGTGCTCACCGAGTCCTGGATCCACGTCGAGATCGACCGCGAGACCGACCGCGCCGACCTCAAGCAGATCACCACGGACCTGCTGCGCGTCCTGTCCGACGTCCGCGAGACGGTCGAGGACTGGGAGAAGATGCGCGACGCCGCGCTGCGCATCGCCGAGAACCTGCCCGCCGAGCCCACCGCCGACGACCTGCGTCCCACCGAGGTGGAGGAGGCACGCGAGCTGCTGCGCTGGCTCGCGGACGACCACTTCACCTTCCTGGGCTACCGCGAGTACGAGCTGGTCGACGGGGACGCGCTGGCCGCCGTCCCGGGCACCGGTCTCGGCATCCTGCGCTCCGACCCGCGCCACAGCGGCGAGGACGACCACCACGCGCACCCCGTGTCGCCGTCGTTCAGCCGGCTGCCGGACGACGCCCGCGCCAAGGCGCGCGAGCACAAGCTGCTCATCCTCACCAAGGCCAACAGCCGCGCCACCGTGCACCGCCCCTCGTACCTCGACTACGTGGGCGTCAAGAAGTTCGACGCCGAGGGCAACGTCGTCGGCGAGCGCCGCTTCCTCGGCCTGTTCTCCTCCGCGGCGTACACCGAGTCCGTCCGCCGCGTGCCCGTCATCAAGCGCAAGGTCCAGGAGGTCCTGGACGGCGCCGGCTTCTCGCCCAACAGCCACGACGGCCGTGACCTGCTCCAGATCCTGGAGACGTACCCGCGCGACGAGCTCTTCCAGACCCCGGTCGACGAGCTGCGCTCCATCGTCACCTCTGTGCTCTACCTGCAGGAACGCCGCCGGCTGCGGCTCTACCTGCGTCAGGACGAGTACGGGCGCTACTACTCCGCGCTCGTCTACCTGCCGCGCGACCGGTACACCACCGGCGTCCGGCTGAGGATCATCGACATCCTCAAGGAGGAGCTCAACGGCACGAGCGTCGACTTCACCGCGTGGAACACCGAGTCGATCCTCTCCCGGCTCCACTTCGTCGTCCGCGTCGAGCCCGGCACCGAACTGCCGCAGCTCTCCGACGCCGACAAGGACCGCATCGAGGCCCGGCTCGTCGAGGCCGCCCGCTCCTGGGCCGACGGCTTCGCCGAGGCGCTCAACGCCGAGTGCGGCGAGGAGCGCGCCGCCGAGCTGCTGCGCCGTTACGGCAACGCCTTCCCCGAGGGCTACAAGGCCGACCACAGCCCGCGCGCGGCCGTGGCCGACCTGGTCCACCTGGAGCAGCTGAACCGCTCCGGCCAGGAGTTCGCGCTCTCGCTGTACGAGCCGGTCGGCACCGGGCCCGGCGAGCGCCGCTTCAAGATCTACAAATCCGGCGCCCAGATCTCCCTCTCGGCCGTGCTCCCGGTGCTCAACCGGCTCGGCGTCGAGGTCATCGACGAGCGTCCGTACGAGCTGCGCTGCGCCGACCGCGCGCACGCGTGGATCTACGACTTCGGTCTGCGGATGCCCACCCCGACCGCCAACGGCGCGTCCTTCAGCGACGACGCCCGTGAGCGGTTCCAGGAGGCGTTCGCCGCCACCTGGACCGGCGAGGCCGAGAACGACGGCTTCAACTCGCTGGTGCTCAGCGCGGGGCTGAACTGGCGTCAGGCGATGGTGCTGCGCGCCTACGCGAAGTACCTGCGCCAGGCCGGTTCGACGTTCAGCCAGGACTACATGGAGGACACCCTCCGCAACAACGTCCACACCACCCGGCTGCTCGTCTCGCTCTTCGAGGCCCGGATGTCCCCGGAGCGCCAGCGCGCCGGCACCGAGCTCATCGACGGGCTCCTGGAGGAGCTGGACGGCGCCCTCGACCAGGTCGCGAGCCTGGACGAGGACCGCATCCTGCGCTCCTTCCTCACCGTCATCAAGGCCACGCTGCGGACCAACTTCTTCCAGATGGCGGACGGCGGCGAGCGGCCGCACGCGTACGTCTCGATGAAGTTCGACCCGCAGGCCATGCCCGACCTCCCCGCGCCCCGTCCGGCGTACGAGATCTGGGTGTACTCGCCGCGCGTCGAGGGCGTGCACCTGCGCTTCGGCAAGGTCGCCCGAGGCGGCCTGCGCTGGTCCGACCGCCGTGAGGACTTCCGCACCGAGATCCTCGGCCTGGTCAAGGCGCAGATGGTGAAGAACACCGTCATCGTCCCCGTCGGCGCCAAGGGCGGCTTCGTCGCCAAGCAGCTCCCGGACCCGTCCGTGGACCGCGACGCCTGGCTGGCCGAGGGCATCGCGAGCTACAAGACCTTCATCTCGGCGCTGCTCGACATCACCGACAACCTGGTCGCCGGCGAGGTCGTGCCCCCGGTCGACGTGGTCCGCCACGACGAGGACGACACCTACCTCGTCGTCGCCGCGGACAAGGGCACCGCCACCTTCTCCGACATCGCCAACGAGGTCGCCGTCGACTACGGCTTCTGGCTCGGCGACGCCTTCGCCTCGGGCGGCTCGGCCGGCTACGACCACAAGGGCATGGGCATCACCGCCCGCGGCGCCTGGGAGTCCGTGAAGCGGCACTTCCGCGAGCTGGGCCACGACACCCAGACCGAGGACTTCACCGTCGTCGGCGTCGGCGACATGTCCGGCGACGTCTTCGGCAACGGCATGCTGCTCTCCGAGCACATTCGCCTGGTGGCCGCGTTCGACCACCGCCACATCTTCATCGACCCGACCCCGGACGCGGCCGTCTCGTACGCCGAGCGGCGCCGTCTCTTCGAGCTGCCCCGCAGCTCCTGGGCCGACTACAAGGTGGAGCTGCTCTCCGCGGGCGGCGGCATCCACCCCCGTACCGCCAAGTCGATCCCGGTCAACGCGCAGATGCGCGCGGCCCTCGGCATCGAGGATGGCGTCACCAAGATGACCCCGGCCGAGCTGATGCAGGCGATCCTCCACTCGCCCGTCGACCTGCTGTGGAACGGCGGCATCGGTACGTACGTCAAGTCCTCCGCCGAGTCGAACGCGGACGTCGGCGACAAGGCGAACGACGCCATCCGCGTCAACGGCGAGGACCTGCGGGTCAAGGTCGTCGGCGAGGGCGGCAACCTGGGTCTGACTCAGCTCGGCCGCATCGAGTTCGCCCGCAAGGGCGGCCCCGACGGCGAGGGCGGCAAGGTCAACACCGACGCCATCGACAACAGCGCCGGCGTGGACACCTCGGACCACGAGGTCAACATCAAGATCCTGCTCAACGGGCTCGTCACCGAAGGCGACATGACCGTCAAGCAGCGCAACAAGATCCTCGCCGAGATGACCGACGAGGTCGGCGCGCTGGTCCTGCGCAACAACTACGCGCAGAACGTGGCCCTGGCCAACGCGGTCGCGCAGTCGCCCTCCCTCCTCCACGCCCACCAGCGGTTCATGCGCCGCCTGGGCCGGGACGGCGCGCTCGACCGCTCGCTGGAGTTCCTGCCCAACGACCGGCAGATCCGCGAGCTGCTCAACAACGACAAGGGCCTGAGCCAGCCGGAGCTCGCCGTCCTGCTCGCGTACACCAAGATCACGGTGGCCGACGAGCTGATCGGCACCGGTCTGCCGGACGACCCCTACCTGCGCCGTCTGCTGCACGCCTACTTCCCGACGCAGCTGCGCGAGACGTTCGCCGACGCGATCGACGGCCACCCGCTGCGCCGGGAGATCATCACCACGATCCTGGTCAACGACACCGTCAACAGCGGTGGCTCGACCTTCCTGCACCGCCTCCGCGAGGAGACCGGCGCGTCGATCGAGGAGATCGTCCGCGCGCAGACCGCCGCCCGCGCCATCTTCCGGCTGAGCGAGGTCTGGGACGCCGTCGAGGCGCTGGACAACCAGGTTCCGGCCGAGTTCCAGACCCGGATGCGGCTGCACTCGCGGCGCCTGGTCGAGCGCGGCACGCGCTGGCTGCTCGGCAACCGCCCGCAGCCGCTCGAGCTGGCCGAGACCGTCGACTTCTTCGGCGACCGTGTGGAGCAGGTCTGGGCCGAACTGCCGCAGCTGCTGCGCGGTGCGGACCTGGAGTGGTACCAGCAGATCCTGGAGGAGCTGACCTCGGTCGGCGTGCCGGAGGAGCTCGCGCTGCGGGTCGCCGGCTTCTCCTCCGCCTTCCCGACGCTCGACATCGTCGCGATCGCGGACCGCACCGCCAAGGACCCCATGGCGGTCGCGGAGGTCTACTACGACCTGGCCGACCGGCTGCGGATCACCCAGCTCATGGACCGGATCATCGAGCTTCCGCGTGAGGACCGGTGGCAGTCGATGGCCCGCGCCTCCATCCGCGAGGACCTGTTCGCCGCGCACGCCGCCCTCACCGCGGACGTGCTGTCGGCTGGGAACGGGACCTCGACGCCGGAGGAGCGGTTCAAGGCCTGGGAGCAGAAGAACGCGGCGATCCTCGGCCGGGCGCGCACCACGCTGGAGGAGATCCAGGGCTCGGAGACCTTCGACCTGGCGAACCTGTCGGTGGCGATGAGGACGATGCGCCAGCTGCTGCGCGCGCACAGCTAGGCACGGTCGGCCCGGCCCGCCGGGCAGTTCGCCCCGGCCGGCCGCCACCGTGCGAAGGGCCCCGCCGGTTCCGTACCGGCGGGGCCCTTCGTCATGCCGGGGGAGCGGGCGGGGCGGCGGGTGCGGGGGTGGGGACGGGGACGGTCGAGGTCCACAGGCGCCGGGCGGCCAGCAGCGCCGCCGCCAGCAACAGCCCGTTGCGGGCCACCATGACGGCCACGCCGGGCCAGGTGGCGGCCACCACCTCGTCGTACAGGACCGGGTACGCGAGGGAGCTCAGCGCCGCCGCCGGCAGGAGCAGCAGCGCCACCGGGCGCATCACGGTCCGCCGCGAGGTCAGACAGACGGCGGTGAGACCGAGCAGCCAGATCATGTACTGGGGACTGATCACCCGGCTGGTCACGGTGAAGAGCAGCACGGCGGCCAGCGCCGCGTCCAGCGGCGTCGCCTCGTTCCAGCCGCGGGCGCGCAGCCGCCACAGCACCAGCCAGACGAAGGCGAGAACCGTCAGCAGCAGCGCGAGGCGGCCCACGCTGGAGACGTACGGGCCGATGTACTCGAAGGCGCCGTAGCGGTACTGGACGGTGCCCGGCCAGACACCCGTCGCCCGGCCCAGCGCGAGCACGGTGCCGCCCAGCGACTCGATCTGGATCCCGCGACTGCCCTGCTGGCGCAGGAAGCCGAGCGAGTGCGAGAAGAGGAGACCGAGGGTGGCGAGGAGTGCCGCGGCGGTCACGGCGGCGGAGATCCAGGCGTCGCGGGTGGTACGGCCCCGGGGAGTGCCGATCAAGGTCAGTACGGGCCACACCTTCACCAGCGCGCCCAGAGCGGCGAGCGCCCCGCCGAGCCGGTGAGCGGCGGTCGGGCGGGCCTTCAGCGCGAGCAGGGCGAGTACGGCGAGGGCGGTGACCTGGACGTCGTACCGGGCCAGCGGGAGGTGAAGGAGCAGGGGGAGCCCGCCGACCCAGATCCACGCGCCGTGCGTGACCCGGTCGCTGTCGGCCCGGGCGAGGGCGAGGGCGACGGCGGCGTCGGCGAGGAGGGCGAGGGCGACGAAGCCCTGGAAGTACGTGAGCCAGGGCAGCACCCCGGGGGACATGATCACCAGGCCCGCGCCGGGCGGGTACTGCCAGGTGACGTCGTCCACCGGGAACGTGCCCTGGGCGAACTGGCCGTACCAGTGCTGGTAGAGGACGTACACCTCACGGCCGACACCGCCCACGCCCAGGCTGTCGCGCAGCAGGAGCAGCAGCATGCCGGCGCGCGTGAGGGTCCAGACGACGGCGAGGGCGAGGGCGGGGCCCCGGCCGACCCAGACGAAGGTGGCCGAGGTGAAGGTGTCCGAGTCGAAGGGTGAGCCGGTGAGGGCGGGCGGCGCGGGGGCGCACGTCCGCTTGTCGCCGGGCTCGGGCTGCGGCTGGGTGGTGTGGTCACGAGGCGTCGTCATCGAAACCGCACTCTATTGCGGTTTGGGTGCTTTACGGGTGTTTTGTCAGCCCGTCTTGGTGAACGCCTCGTACGCCGCCACGACCTCCCGGGCCGGTCCGTCCATCCGCAGGGTGCCCGCCTCCAGCCACAGCGCGCGGTCACAGGTCTCGGTGATCGTGGCGTTGGAGTGGGAGACGAGGAAGACGGTGCCCGCCTCGGCGCGCAGCTCCTCGATCCGCCGTGCGCTGCGGCGGCGGAACGACGCGTCGCCGGTGGAGAGCGCCTCGTCGATGAGCAGGACGTCATGGCTCTTCGCCGCCGCGATGGAGAAGCGGAGGCGGGCGGCCATGCCGGAGGAGTACGTCCGCATGGGCAGCGAGATGAAGTCGCCCTTCTCGTTGATTCCGGAGAAGTCGACGATGTCGTCGTAGCGGTCGGTGACGTCCGCGCGGGACATGCCCATCGCGAGCCCGCCGAGGATCACGTTGCGCTCCCCGGTGAGGTCGTTCATCAAGGCCGCGTGGACCCCCAGGAGGGAGGGCGCGCCGCTGGTGTAGATCCCGCCCTCGTTCACCGGCAGGAGGCCCGCCACGGCCTTGAGGAGGGTGGATTTCCCCGATCCGTTCGAACCGATCAGGCCAATTGCCTCGCCTCGGTACGCCACGAAGCTGACGCCCTTGACCGCGTGGACCCTGCGGGCGCCGGGGGTGGCGCGCCGGGAGACGATCCGGTTGAGCGCGGCGGTCGCGCTTCCCTTGCCGGTGCGGGCGCCGTTGACGGTGTACGTGATGTGGACGCCGTCGGCGACGACGGTCGGGGTGCGCTCGGGGGCCGGCGCCGGGGCGGGGGTCTGTGGAGCGGCTGCCCGGGCGGGGTCCGGTGGAGCGGGTGTCAGGGTCTGTTCAGCCACGGCCGTAGGTCTCCTCTGCCTTCCAGAAGTAGATGAATCCGCCCGCGAAGGCCGCGAGCGCCCAGCCGGCGGCCAGCGCCCAGACGTGCGGGGGCAGCTGCTCGGCTGTGAAGCTCTCGATGAGCGCGAAGCGCATCAGGTCGATGTACACGGCCGCCGGGTTGCTCTGCAGGGCCGTGATCACCGCGTCGGGGAGCCGGCCGCTCGCCGCCAGGTGCTGGATGGACCACATGGCGCCGGAGACGTACATCCAGGTACGCAACAGAAAGGGCATCAGCTGGGCGATGTCCGGGGTGCGGGCGGCCAGGCGCGCCATGACCAGCGCGACGCCGGAGTTGAAGAGCAGCTGGAGGAGCAGCGCCGGGACGGCCAGGAGCCAGCTCCAGCGGGGGAACTCGCCGAAGCAGAAGAGGATCGCGACCAGGGCGCAGAGCGACAGGGCCAGCTGCTGGAGCTGCTGGAGAGCCAGGGCGAGGGGGAGGCTCGCGCGGGGGAAGTGCAAGGCGCGGACGAGGCCGAGGTTCCCGCTGATCGCCCGGGTGCCGGTCGCGATCGACTGGGAGGTGAAGGTCCAGACGAAGACGCCCGTGATCAGGAACGGGACGTAGTCCGGAACGCCCTGCTGGACGTTCATCAGGACGCCGAAGATCAGGTAGTAGACCGCCGCGTTCAGCAGCGGGGTCATCACCTGCCAGACCTGGCCGAGCTTCGCCTGGCTGTACTGGGCGGTGAGCCGGGCGGTCGCGAACGCCGCGATGAAGTCGCGCCGGGACCAGAGCTGCCGGACGTACGCGGGAAGGCCGGGGCGGGCGCCGCTGACGGACAGGCCGTGGCGCAGGGCGAGGGCCCGCAGGTCCTGTGCGGCGGCGGGCGCGTGCGGGGCGCCCGGAGAATCCGGGGCGCCGGGGGCGGTGCCCGGCGAGTCCGTGGCGGGCGGGGCGGGTTTCGTGAGCGTCTCGGGGGTCACGAGGTCGCTTTCGACGAGGGTGCAGGGCAGCGCTGGCGATGGAACGGGTCCGTATCGTCGCTACGGGGAGGGTAGGGGGGATGAGCGTCGCAACGCAACCGTATCGTCGTGACGTCCTCGTGCGGCGTTGGCTAGGATCGCGCCCATGACGACACCCTCCGGATCCCCCCGCCGCGCCCCCGCGGGAGCCGCCGTGCTCCGCGAGGACGTCACGGAGGCCATTCGCACGGCCGTCTTCGAGGAGCTGGCCGCCGTCGGATTCGCCCGCATGTCCATCGAGGGCATCGCGCGCCGCGCGGGCGTCGGCAAGACAGCCGTCTACCGCCGCTGGAAGTCCAAGCTCTCCCTCGTCCTCGACCTCGTCGGCGCCTTCGCCGCTCAGGGCCTGCCGGCGCCGTCGACCGGTTCGCTCCACGGCGACGTCCGCGCGCTCCTGGAGGTCGCCTCGCACGCCCTGCGCCACCCCGTGGCCTCCCGGGTCATCCCGGACCTGCTGGTGGAGGCCGCCAGGCAGCCGGAGATCGCCCAGGCGATCAAGGCGGCCCTGCTCGACGGCCAGCAGGGGGTCGTCGCCCGGATCGTGCGCGAGGCCGTGGGGCGCGGCGAACTGACCGAGGACGCGGACCCCGACCGGGCCCTCGACGTGGTCGTCGGGCCGCTCTACTGGCGGCTCGTGGTCGTGCGCGGCGACCTGCCGACGGGGTACCTGGACGACCTCGCGCGCTCGGCGGTCGCGGCGCTGCGCGCCTGAGCCGGGAAAGCGGTACGGGTACGGAGGCGCCACCGCCTCCGTACCCGTACGCGCGTGTACCCGCACCCGCTGCCGTAACCCTGTGCGGGGCCGCTACTTCACCGCGCCCGCCATCACCCCCGAGACGAACTGGCGCTGGAAGGCGAAGAAGACCGCCAGCGGAATCACCATGGACACGAACGCGCCCGGCGCCAGCACGTCGATGTTGTTCCCGAACTGCCGGACCTGCTGCTGCAGCGCCACCGTGATCGGCGGGGACTCCGAGTCCGCGAAGATCAGCGCGACCAGCATGTCGTTCCACACCCACAGGAACTGGAAGATGCCGAGCGAGGCGATCGCCGGCCCGCCCAGCGGCAGGACGACCCGGGTGAAGAGCCGGATCTCGCCCGCCCCGTCCAGGCGTGCCGCCTCCAGCAGCTCCTTGGGGATCTCCGCGAAGAAGTTCCGCAACAGGAAGATCGCGAAGGGCAGCCCGAACGCGGTGTGGAAGAGGACGACCCCGAGGGTGGTCTCGAAGATGCCGATCGTGCCGAAGAGCTTCGAGACGGGTACGAGCGCCACCTGCACCGGAACCACCAGGAGCCCGACGATCACCAGGAACCACCAGTCACGGCCGGGGAAGTCCAGCCACGCGAAGGCGTACCCGGCGAGCGAGCCGATCACGACGACCAGGACGGTGGCCGGCACGGTGATCAGGACGGTGGACACCAGCGAGCCGGTGATCGTGTCGTTGGCGAGGATCGCGGAGTAGTTCTCCACCGTCAGCTGCGCGGGTGACGTGAAGACCTGCCACCAGCCGCTCTCACTGATGTCGGACGGCGAGCGGAGCGAGGACAGCAGCAGGCCGACCGCCGGCATCAGCCAGAACAGACCGACGAGGATGAGGAAGACCCGCATCGCGCCACCCGCGGCACGGGCGGCGATCCGTGAGGCCGGACTGCTCATCGACGAGCCTCCCTTCGCATCCGCCGGATGTTGAACGCCATCACCGGAATCACCAGGAGCAGCAGCAGCACGGCGATCGCGGAGCCGATCCCGAGGTCCGCGTCCGTGCCGAAGGACGAGCGGTACAGCTGGAGCGCCAGCACGTTCGCGTCGTCCTGGGCCGAGCCGGGGGCGATGATGAAGACCAGGTCGAAGACCTTCAGGACGTTGATCATCAAGGTGACCAGGACGACGGCGAGGACCGGCGCGAGGAGGGGGACCGTGATGCGGCGGAACACCTGCCACTCGTTCGCCCCGTCGACCCGGGCCGCCTCGAGGAGTTCGCGGGGCATCCCCGCCAGTCCGGCCGCGATCAGGACCATCGCGAACCCGGCCCACATCCACACGTAACTGCCGATGACCGCCGGGGTGACGAGCGAGGGGCCCAGCCACTCCACCCCGCTGTACTGCTCGCGGAAGTTGCTCGCGGGCAGCCGCAGCAGGGAGCCGTCGGCGGCGGCCGGAAGGCTGAACGTGCCGTCCGCGGCCACCGTCGTGGCCGCCACCACCTTCCCGTCCTTCACCGCTTCCACCCGCAGCCCCTTCAGGCCGAGCTCCTTCGGGTCGACGGCGTTCGGTTTCCCGCCGCCGCCCCGGGTGAAGTCCAGCCAGGCGGTTCCGGTGATCCGGCCTTCCTGGCGGGGCGGTTCGACCGCCGGCCGGGCGCCCTCCGGCATCTGCGCCGGAGCGACACCGATCAGCGGAAGCCGAGCGGTCTCTCCCGCGCGGACCGGGCTCTCGGTGACGTACGCGCCGCCGCCCGCCGCCGTGAGCGGGTGGACGGGCAGCGGACGCGCCCGTGGGAAGACGGACGACTCGGCGAACGTGTCGTGCACACCGACCCAGACGGCGTTCGCGACCCCCCGGTCCGGATCCTGCTCGTAGACGAGCCGGAAGATGATCCCGGCGGCCAGCATCGAGATCGCCATCGGCATGAAGACGACCAGCTTGAACGCCGTGCCCCAGCGCACCCGTTCGGTGAGCACGGCGAATATCAGGCCGAGCGCGGTGGCGACGGTCGGGGCGAGGACCACCCATATCGCGTTGTTCTTGACGGCGGTGAGGATGGTGTCGTCCGTGAAGAGCTCGATGTAGTTCGCCAGTCCGGCGAAGGAGTCACCGGACTTGTCGAAGAACGAGCGGTGGACGGAGTACCCGATCGGGTAGACGACGAGCGCGCCGAGCAGGACCAGCGCGGGCAGGAGGAACCCCACCGCGACGGTCCTGCGCGTGCCGGTGACCCTGGGCGTGGTCGACACGGCGTCAGCTCTTGTACGCCTTGGCCGCGTCGGCCTCCAGCCTCGCCTGGGTGCCCGCGATGTCCTTGGGGTTCTTCAGGAAGTCCTGGAGCGCCTTCCACTCGCCCTTGCCGGGCGTGCCGCCGAAGGACTGCGGCATCTGGTCCGACATGTCGAAGCGGAAGTCGTCCCCGGACTCCATCAGCGCCTTGGCGATCTCGCACTGGACGTCGTTCGGGTACGCGGCCAGGTCCAGGTTCTTGTTGGGGGAGAGGAAGCCGCCGGCGCCGGCCCAGATGGCGGCCGCGTCCGGGGAGGCGAGGAAGGTCAGCAGCGCCTGGGCGCCCTTCGTGTCCTTCAGGGCCACCGCCGCGTCTCCGGCGGTGACGACCGGGGACTCCGCGCCCACCGCGGGGAACGGGAAGACCTTCGCGTCCGTACCGATCTTCGCGTCGGTCTGCCCGATGTTGACGGCGACGAAGTCGCCCTCGAAGACCATCGCCCCCTTGGGCTGGTCGCCGCCCGTGAAGGTCTGGGTGACCGACGCGGGGAACTCCGTCTGCAGCGCCCCGTCCGCGCCGCCCGCGATCAGGTTCGGCTTGCCGAACAGCTCGGCGAGCGTGGTGAGCGCCTGGGTGACGGACGGGTCCGTCCACTTGATCTCGTGCTTGGCCAGCTGGTCGTACTTCACCGGGCCGGCCTGGGAGAGGTAGATGTTCTCGAACCAGTCGGTCAGGGTCCAGCCGTCCGCACCGCCGACGGAGACGGGGGTGACGCCGGAGGCGGAGATCGTCTCGGCGGTCGAGAGGAACTCCTTCCACGTCTTCGGCTCGGTGGCCCCCGCGTTCTCGAAGGCGGCGTTGTTGTACCAGATCAGGGACTTGTTGGCGGCCTTGAAGTACACGCCGTACTGCTTGCCGTCGACGGCGCCGAGGTCCCGCCAGCCCTTGGAGTAGTTCTTGGCGAGCTGCGCCTCGGCCTCGGGGCCGACCGGCTTGAGCCACTTCTGGGCGGCTGCCTGCTGGATCGCGCCGACCTGCGGAAGCATCGCCACGTCCGGCGGGGCGCCACCGGCGATCTTCGTACCGAGGAAGTTCACGATCGGGTCCTGCGCGGGCACGAAGGTGACGGTGGCGCCGGTGCGCTTCTCGAACTCCTTCAGGACCTTGGTGAAGTTCTCCTGCTCCGGGCCCGTCCAGACAGCCGCGACCTGGATCTTCTCGCCCTTGAGGGAGGGAAGGGTGAGCCCGGAGGAACTGCCGGTCGCGGCCAGCGCGCCCGGGTCCTTCTTGCTCTCGCCGCCGCAGCCGGCGAGGGCGAGTGCGGTGACTGTGGTGAGGGCGGTGATCGCCGTTGCGGCCCTGCCCGTACGAAGAGTTGTACGCATTACTGCCCCGTCTCTCCTGTGCGCGTGCTCGTCCCTGCGTGGGTGTTCGTCCCGTGCTCGTGCCAGTGACGACAGGTCTACGCCGGGGAATCGGGCCCCGCAATACCGCCTTCCGTGTCGAACGGGCGATCGTGATCGGCTCGTGACGTCCCGTCAGGCGCGGGTCGCGGGGGTGAGCGGTGGCACGGGTGCGGCGTCGACCGAGCGGGCCGCGCGGTCGAGAGCGCTCGCCAGGAGCGCCAGATCGGTCGGGCCGTTGCCCAGCTCGCGGACGGGCCGGCGGGTGGGCGGGTCGCCCATCCGCTCCCACTCCAGCGGGACGACGGTCGGCCGCAGCGTCGCCGTGCGCGGGATCCGGCCGGTGACCCGGCCGGACTGGAACGGTGTCACCCGGCCGTCGGGATGCCCGAGCCGCCCCCGGCCGGGCGCGGGCTCGTCGGGGCCGGCGGCCACGGGGGCCGGGTCGAGCACGACCCGCAGCCGGGCGCCGTGGGCCAGCTCCGTGTCCGCCGTACGGTCCGGGCGCGAGGAGGTCGCGACCAGGTGCACCCCGAGCCGCTCGCCCGAACGGGCCACGGCTTCGAGCGCCCGTACGACCGACCCGGCGGCGGGCCGTCCGGGTGATCCGAGCGCGGGGGCCACGAGCGCGTCGAAGTCGTCGACGAGCACGACGAGCCGGGGGAGGACGACCGTGCCGGCCGCCTCGGTCCGCAGGGGCGGAACCGGGGCGGCGTACGCGTCCGGCTCCCCGCCGGGCCGGGGCACGCGGCCGGACGGCCGGTCCCCGGGATCGGCGGCACCTGCCCCGGCCCGCTGAACCCGCCCGCTCGGACGGTCGGTGAGCTCGCCGTCGCTCCGGCGCGGCAGCCGCCCGCTCGGCCGGTCCCCGAGCTCGTCGCCCCCGAACCTGGGGTCGCGCCCACCGGGGTCACCGGCGCGGGTCGTGCGGCCGCTGGGGTGGTAGGTGAGGTCCTCGGCGCCCGTACGGGGCGTCCTGGTGCTGGGCCGGTCGTCGGTCGTGCCCTCGCCGCTGCGGATCGCGCGGCCGCTGGGGTGATACGTCAGGTCCTCGGCGCCCGTACGGGGCGTCCTGGTGCTGGAGCGGTCGTCGGTGCCGGGGCGGTCGTCGCGTGCGGCGCCCGGGTGCGGGGTGCGGGAGCTCGGACGGGCCCGGAGGTCGTCGGCGCCGGGGTGCGGGGTGCGGGAGCTCGGACGCGCCCGGAGGTCGTCGGCGCCCGCCCGGGGGTCGCGGGCGTCGGGGCGGTCGCCCACCGCGCCGTCTCCCGTGCGGAGCGTCCGGCCGCTCGGGCGGTCGGAGAGGCCGCCGTCACCGCTCCGCGCGGTCCGGCCGCTCGGCGCCTCGGGCAGGGAACCGTCCCCGGCTCGGGCGTCGGGGACGCGGGCCGTCGCCCGGGGCCCGGGCTGCACCGTCTCCGCCGCGCTCGGGGGCCGCTGGCCGATCAGACGCCCCACGGTCCGGCGCTCGGAGAAGTGGCCGTCGCCCAGGATCTCCGCGCGACGCTTCAGCTCGGCGCCCAGCGCCTGGGCGAACTCCCTCATCCGGACCGGGTCGGAGGCGACCAGGTGCTCGGTGACGTGCGGCAGCTCCGTACACGCGGCCAGGCCCTCGCCGCGCTCACCGCCCGCGCCGTCGACCAGAAGCAGGCCCAGCCGGTCGGGGCGGCCACCGGCCGCCAGGGACGCGGCGATCGATCGCAGCAGCTCCGTGCGCCCGCTTCCCGCGGGCCCCTCGATCAGCAGGTGCGGGCCCTCGGCGGTCAGATCGACCGACACCGGCCCGCGCGGTCCGGCGCCCAGGACGGCCGTCCCCTCCGCGGCGGCGGCCCAGCGGGCCATCAGCGAAGCGGGTGTGGCCCGGGCGAGACCGAGCTCGTCCAGCAGCCGGGAGGACCGGGGCAGCGCCGTCGCCGCCGTGCGCCCGTGCACGGCCGGGGCGTCGGTGCGCAGCGGAGCCACCGCCCGCGCGAGACGCTCGGCCCAGGCGACGGAGACCGCGTCCACCACACCGACGGTCCCGTGACCCGCGGCCCGGCCTCCCGCCGTACGCAGCAGGCGCAGCGCCGTCGCCACGTCGCCGCTCAACAAGCCCACGGCCCCGCACTCGCGGAAGGCGAGGGAGGCCGCGCAGGCGCTCTCGTACGTCGCGGCGACCGGGGAGACCGGCGAGGCGGCCGGGGCCTCGGCCAGGCACAGGAGATGGATGCCCGCGGCCGCCCCCGCCCCGGCGAGCCGCGCGGTGGTCTCGCGCAACGCCGCGGAACCGGGGTCGCCGTCCACGATCACGACCGTGGCCGGGCCCTCGTGACGCGCCGCGGCCTCGGCGACGGCCGCGCGGTCGGCGCTCGGCCAGCCGGGCCCGAGCGTCCCGTCGTCCAGCCGGCGGGTGAGCTCGGCCGTACGGGCGTGGGCCTGCTCACGGTCGTACGCGAGGAGGAGCCGGCAGTCCTGGCCGTGCGCCGGACGCAGATGGGGGAGCCAGCCGAGCCAGCTCCAGGCCCGGCGCCGCTCCTCCAGCGGGCGGCTCCGGTCGGCGCTGATCAGCACGATCTCCAGTTCGGAGGGGGCGTGCAGGACGGCGAGCTGGGCGACCACCGAGCGGGCGAGCCCGGCCAGCCGCTTCCCCGGGCCCGCGAGCCCGAGCGATCCGGCCTCGCGCAGACCGACGGTGACGGGCACCCCGGACAGGTCGGCCCGGTCGGTCGTGCCGAGCCGGACGACGAGGGACTCGGGATGGTCCGGGCCCCGCTCCCAGAGCCGCGGGCCGGGGCCCAGGGCGGTGAGCAGCACGGCGGCCGGATCGGGCCAGGTCTCGGCCGCCTGCGGGCGACCGGCGGTCACGTCCGTACCGGACGGGGCGGCGGTCCCGGGCTCCGCGCCGGCCTCGGCCCCGGGGGCCGGCAGGTCCTCGCGGGGGCCGGCGAGCCGACGGGCCCAGGCCCCGAGACCCCGTCTCGCGCGTGAGGGCGGCGCCTGACGGGAAGTCTGCCGGGTCCTGCTGTGCGCCTCGCCGGAGCCCTCGCCGTCCAGGGGCTCCGCGGCGCGCGCGTGCGTGGGGGAGGGGACGCCGCCGTGGGTCGCGTCCGGGGACAGAGAGGCGTACGGCCGGGCGTCACGCCCCCGCCCGTGCCCGTACGGGCCGCCGGTCCCGCCCGCTCCGGGAGCCCCGGACCCGGCAGCGGCGCCGCTGCCCGTCCCCGTTTCGGCGCCCGTACCCCTGCTCTCCCCGTACGGCCCGGAGACCGGACCGGAGGAGCGCGAGCCGGTGCCGGCCTCGGGGGCCCGGCCCGAGCCGTACGGGTCCACCCGGAGGTGTCCCTCGCCGTCCGGGGCGGTCGGCAGGGAGTCCGTGTCGCGGTCGCCCGGTCCCGCCAGCCGGAGGGCGGACTCGCCCAGGCGCAGCAGGGCCCCGGGCAGCAGCCGGACGGGGCGGTCGCCGACCGCCGCGCCGTCCAGCGTCGTGCCGTTCGTGGAACCGAGGTCCGCGACCGTGACGCGTCCGTCGGCCCCGACCGTCACCGTGCAGTGCACCCGGGAGACGTCCGGGTCGTCGAGCGGGACGTCCGCGTCCATGGAGCGGCCGATCCTGATCGGACCGCCGTGCAGCAGATGCACCCCTCCCGCGTCCGGTCCGGCGACCACGTGGAGCGTGGCCGAGGCGCCCTCGCCGAGGTTCTCGTCCTCGCCGGGGACCTGGAGCGTGAGGACCGCGCCGTCGACGAGCGGGGGCTCGCCCAGCGCACAGCGCCGGGAGTCGAGCCGCTCCCGGCCCGCGTAGAGCACGGTCGTGCCCGAGGTGGAGGTGTCCGGGCCGGAGACGGCCGCGGCCAGACCGGAGGCCACGGCGGCCAGCGCCGTCCCCGCCGGGGCGGTGACAAGCACGTCGCAGGCGCGCCCGGCGCCGTGGCCGGCGTGCGGCGCGAGGACGGTCAGCCGGATCTGCATCGCCGTCAGCGGTCCCTTCTGCGCGTGGCGCCGGCAGGGGAACCGCCCTGTCTCTCCCCCCACCCGGCACGGACGCGTCGTCCGGTACAGGTCGGCACGGCGTGGGGGCTCCCGACCCCTCGATACGACGTGCTGTGTGCATCCTCGCACCTGCCACTGACAACCCGCCCGCGGGTCGCCTCCAAGTGATCTTGAATGGTCGGCTGTGGACCTAAAAGTGCCTGGTTGGGTCCACCTTCCGACCCACCCGGCAACCGCCGGCAGGACAAACGCGTCTTGTTTTCGGACAAGTCGACAGCCGGAATCAGCCGCCTCGGGGTCGACCGTTGACCCGTTCGGCGGCACTAAAGTGGGTCGGACACCCGGCCGGGTCACAACACATGACAGAGACCCCGGGAACCCCAGGACCACGATCAGCAGGGAGCGCGTGACGTGCGGCCAATCGGCAGCAAGTACCTGCTCGAGGAGCCGCTCGGACGCGGCGCCACGGGCACCGTCTGGCGAGCCCGCCAGCGAGAGACGGCCGGCGCCGAGGCGGCCGTGCCGGGCCAGCCCGGCGAGACCGTGGCGATCAAGGTCCTGAAGGAGGAGCTGGCCAACGACGCGGACATCGTGATGCGCTTCCTGCGCGAGCGGTCCGTCCTGCTCCGGCTCACCCACCCCAACATCGTGCGCACCCGCGACCTGGTCGTCGAGGGTGATGTCCTCGCCCTGGTCATGGACCTCGTCGAGGGCCCGGACCTGCACCGCTACATCCGGGACAACGGCCCCCTCACCCCGGTCGCCGCCGCCCTGCTCACCGCGCAGATCGCCGACGCCCTCGCCGCGAGCCACGCCGACGGCGTGGTCCACCGCGACCTCAAGCCCGCCAACGTCCTGCTCGCCGAGCGCGACGGCCAGATGCACCCGATGCTCACGGACTTCGGCATCGCGCGTCTCGCGGACTCCCCGGGCCTGACCCGTACGCACGAATTCGTCGGCACGCCCGCGTACGTCGCGCCGGAGTCCGCCGAGGGCCGCCCCCAGACCTCCGCCGTCGACATCTACGGCGCCGGCATCCTGCTCTACGAGCTGGTCACGGGCCGCCCTCCGTTCGCGGGCGGCTCGGCCCTGGAGGTCCTGCACCGGCACCTCAGCGAGGAGCCGCGCCGTCCCTCGACCGTTCCCGGCCCGCTGTGGACGGTCATAGAGCGCTGCCTCAGCAAGAACCCGGACCACCGGCCCAGTGCCGAGAACCTGGCCCGCGGGCTGCGCGCGGTCGCCGCGGGCATCGGCGTCCACTCGACGCCCGCGCAGATCGAGGCGGCCGACGGCGTCGGCGCCCTGCTCGCCCCCGACCCGGCGCCTGCGCCGGTCCCGGAGACCCCCGGCGCCGCCGACCCGACCCAGGTGCTGCCCAGCGGTGCGGGCGACCGGTTCGACCCCGCCGCCGCGACCAGCGTCCTGCCGACCAGCGGCCCGGGCGGCGGCGCCGACCCGACCGCGGTCATGCCTCCGGTACCGCCGCAGCCGCCGCAGGGCGCCGCGGGGGAGGACCCGCACCCCTGGCAGAACCAGCTGCGCGCGGCGCGCGACCGCAACGAGCAGACGCAGGTGCAGTACCTGGACCCGAGCCAGGACCCGCTGCGCCGCCGTCCGCAGCGCCAGCCCCAGCCGCCGCAGCATCAGCCGCAGCCGTACCAGCAGCCTCCGCAGCCGCAGCCGTACCAGCGGCAGCAGCCCCAGCGGCCGCCGCAGCGCCAGCAGTACGCCCCGCAACCGCAGCAGCAGTACGCGCCGCAACAGCAGCAGTACGCGCCCCCGCAGCCGCCGCCCCAGGCGCCGGCCCCGCGCGAGCCGCGGCCGCCGCGACAGCGCAGCGCCAACCCGATGCGGATCCCGGGTCTGGGCTGTCTGAAGGGCTGCCTCTTCACGATCGTGCTGTTCGTGGTCGCGGGCTGGCTCATCTGGGAGCTGACCCCGCTCCAGGACTGGGTGGCGCAGGGCAAGGGCTACTGGGAGGCCATCGGCGACGGGATCACGACCGTCAGCGACTGGATCTCCGAGCTGACGAGCTCCGACACCGGCACCACGAGTGGTACTACCGGCGGTACGGGGCAGTAGTACTGCCGATTTATCGACTTCCGGGGGGTGATTTCCCCTCGGAAGTGACGACCAGCGGCTGGGGACGCGTAACTTTGTCGCGACCGCCAGCCGCTGAGGGAGCAGTCTTGGCACGGAATATCGGCAGCCGCTACACGGCCCACCAGATCCTCGGCCGGGGCAGCGCCGGCACGGTGTGGCTCGGCGAGGGCCCCGAGGGCCCCGTCGCCATCAAACTGCTGCGCGAGGACCTGGCCTCGGACCAGGAGCTCGTCGGACGCTTCGTCCAGGAGCGCACCGCCCTGCTCGGTCTCGACCACCCCCGCGTGGTCGCCGTCCGCGATCTCGTCGTCGACGGCAACGACCTCGCGCTCGTCATGGACCTGGTCCGCGGCACCGACCTGCGCACCCGCCTCGACCGGGAACGCAGACTCGCCCCCGAGGCGGCCGTCGCGATCATCGCCGACGTCGCCGACGGCCTCGCCGCCGCGCACGCCGCCGGAGTCGTCCACCGCGACGTCAAGCCGGAGAACATCCTGCTCGACATGGAGGGCCCGCTGGGCCCCGGCGGGGCCCACCCGGCGCTCCTCACCGACTTCGGCGTCGCCAAGCTCATCGACACCCCCGGCCGCACCAAGGCGACCCGGATCATCGGCACGCCCGACTACCTGGCCCCCGAGATCGTCGAGGGCCTGCCTCCGCGCGCGGCCGTCGACATCTACGCCCTCGCGACCGTCCTGTACGAGCTCCTGGCCGGCTTCACGCCCTTCGGCGGCGGCCACCCCGGCGCGGTGCTGCGCCGCCACGTCACCGAGACGGTCGTCCCGCTGCCGGGCATCCCCGAGGAGCTGTGGCAGCTGATCGTCCAGTGCCTGGCCAAGGCCCCCGCCTCGCGGCTGCGCGCCTCGGAGCTGGGCAGCCGGCTGCGGGAGTGCCTGCCGCTGCTGGCCGGGCTGCCGCCGCTGGACGTGGACGAGCCGGACGACGCGGAGCAGCAGACGGAGACGTACGAGGAGGAGTCCTACGCGAGCCGTTCCGGCCAGGGCTCCGGCCACGGTCCGGGCTCGGCTTCGGGTGACGGGCCGCCGCGCCGGGCCGCCGTCCCGCTGGTCCCCGGCGCCTCGCCCGACTCGAACCGGGACACCCACACCTCCATGCGCGTCCCCGCCCCCGACGAGCTGGCGGGCGGCCCCCTGGGCACCGCCCGGGCCCCCCGCCCGGCAGGCGCCCGGCGCCCCGGCTCGGCGCGGCACAAGGCGGAGGCGGTCCGCAAGCGCCGCATCACCCTCTCGATCGCGGCGGTCGCGCTGCTCGGCGGCCTCGGGGTGGGCGGGTACCTGGCGACCGCCGGGGACTCCGACGTACCGCCGCAGGACTCCCAGCGGTCCACCCAGCCGTGAGGCGGGCGAGGACCCGGCGGAGGACCTGGCATTTGCGGGGAGCCGTTACGCTGGACGCGTGGCAGTCGTCGATGTATCCGAAGAGCTGAAGTCCCTCTCCTCGACCATGGGGTCGATCGAGGCCGTCCTGGACCTCGAAAAGATGAGGGCAGACATCGCCGTGCTCGAAGAGCAGGCCGCGGCCCCGTCCCTCTGGGACGACCCGGAGGCGGCGCAGAAGATCACCAGCAAGCTTTCGCACCTCCAGGCCGAGGTCCGCAAGGCGGAGGCGCTGCGGAGCCGGATCGACGACCTGGCGGTGCTCTTCGAGCTCGCCGAGGAGATGGACGACTCGGACACCCGCGCCGAGGCCGAGGCGGAGCTCGTCACCGTCCGCAAGGCGCTGGACGAGATGGAAGTCCGTACGCTCCTCTCCGGCGAGTACGACGAGCGTGAGGCGCTGGTCAACATCCGCGCCGAGGCGGGCGGCGTCGACGCCGCCGACTTCGCCGAGCAGCTCCAGCGCATGTACCTGCGCTGGGCCGAGCGGCACGGCTACGGCACGGAGGTCTACGAGACCTCGTACGCGGAAGAGGCCGGCATCAAGTCGACCACCTTCGTGGTCAAGGCTCCGTACGCCTACGGCACCCTCTCGGTCGAGCAGGGCACGCACCGCCTGGTGCGCATCTCCCCCTTCGACAACCAGGGCCGCCGCCAGACCTCGTTCGCCGGCGTCGAGATCCTCCCGGTCGTCGAGTCCTCCGACCACGTCGAGATCGACGAGTCCGAACTGCGCGTGGACGTCTACCGCGCGTCGGGCCCGGGCGGACAGGGCGTCAACACCACCGACTCCGCGGTGCGCATCACGCACCTTCCGACCGGCATCGTGGTCTCCTGCCAGAACGAGCGCTCCCAGATCCAGAACAAGGCGAGCGCCATGAACGTCCTCCAGGCGAAGCTGCTGGAGCGTCAGCGGCAGGAGGAGCGCGCCAAGATGGACGCCCTGAAGGGCGACGGCGGCAGCTCCTGGGGCAACCAGATGCGCTCGTACGTCCTGCACCCGTACCAGATGGTCAAGGACCTCCGGACGGACTTCGAGGTCGGCAACCCCCAGGCGGTCCTGGACGGCGAGATCGACGGCTTCCTGGAGGCGGGCATCCGCTGGCGCAAGCAGGGCGAGAAGTAACGGACTTCGGTTCTACGGCTTTTTAACGGCGCCGGGCTCTTCGCACGTACGCGTGCGACGGGCCCGGCGTTCTCGTCACAGGGGGGATCGTCCGGGAGGGCCCGGAACGCTTTGTGACGCCCGAGAGGACGCACGGCGCGGAAGCCGCGACGGTTCCAGGGTGAGGATCGCGTCGGTGTCGTAGTCGGCGGCAAGCGCCACGTTGACCGCGTCGGCGAGGTCGAGGCCGAGCCCCGAGTAGTGCGCCCCGGTCTTCGACGACGAGTGGATGGCCGACGACGGCATTTTGGAGGACGCCGGCCCGTCCGCCAGAGTCGGTGACGTCCTCAAGCGCAAGGAAGGCGCCATGCCCTGAGGCCATCGGCTCGGTCGTCGAAGGCGAGCTGCTGGACGCGCTGTTCACCCGGCGGGCCTCCCTCCACGACCCGCTGGAGAAGCGTATGAGCTCCCCGCTGCCCCAGGTGGGCCCCGGCGAACCCGTCGCCGACCAAGGGGGGTGCGACGGTTCCCGCGATCATCTTTTCCCCCTCGATTCGCGCGATCCCGCACCGCGCCGGGCGCTGTTACCGGTTGACGCAACGGCTGGATGACGCGTTAACTCACCACCGTTTATGCGGAAGTCGATCTCTTGGGGTGGGGTTTTTGATAAGGTTGGGGAGCTCTGCTGCCCGCGTACGCGCGAGACGTGGACGCGGCGGTACAGGCGCGACAGGGATCGCGCTGATGGCGCTGATAGCCACGTTGGTAGGCCCTGTCCAGAGCGTTGAGGCCGCTACGGCGGCAGCGGATTCCGCGGAGCCTACACAGGGGCAGAAGGCCCTGGCAGTCGCGAAAGAATCCGGCCAGCGAGTCGAGGTGACCGGGGAGCGTTCGGAACGGACGACGGTCTTCGCCAACCCGGACGGGTTCTCCTTCACGTTGGAGGAGTCGTCGGTTCCGGTTCGGGTGGCGAAGCCGGGTGGTGGCTGGCAGGCGCCGGACGCGACGCTGGTCCGGCGGTCGGACGGATCCGTCGGGCCGAGGGCGGCCGCGGCGCAGATGTCGTTCTCGCGTGGTGGGGAAGCCGATCCGCTGGTGTCGATAGCCGACAAGGGACGCTCCCTCGAACTGGCCTGGTCGGGCAAGCTGCCCGCGCCCGAGCTTGAAGGTACGAGCGCGCTGTACCGAGAGGTCCTGGCCGGCGTCGACCTGAAGGTCACGGCGACGGTCGAGGGCTTCCAGCACGTCCTGGTGGTGAAGACCCCGAAAGCGGCCGCGAACGCGAAGCTGAAGCGGCTGACGTTCGGGATGAAGACGAATGGGCTGTCGGTCCGTAAGAACGAGGCAGGCGCCCTCGCGGCGGTCGACGCCACCGGACAGACCGTCTTCCGCGCGCCGCCAGCACAGATGTGGGACTCGGCCGGGAAGAAGGTTGCCGCCGAGCGGCAGGAAAGGCAGAACAAGGCGACGGCGGAGCCGCCCGTACTGGTGAAGTCGCCGCAGACCGGTGCCGTACCACTGGCCCCGTCGCAGGCGTCGACGGTGCCGGGGGAGATCTCCGAAGCCGCGCCGTCCGGCTCGGGCCGTGAGCCGGGGCAGGGCGACAAGGTCGCCCTGATGGACGTACGCGTCTCCAAGAACGCTCTGTCGGTCGTGCCGGACGCCACGATGCTGACCTCCACCCCCGCCTCCGCGTTCCCGCTGTTCATCGATCCGACGGTGACGTGGGGCGAGTCGGAGCGGACGCTGCTGCGCTCCGACGGCTACGAGTCGTACGGCTGGGACAACGGCTCCGACGGCCTCGGCAAGGGTATGGGTAAGTGCGGTACCTGGAACGGCTACTACTGCGGCCCGGGTTATGTGCAGCGGCTGTACTTCGAGTTTTCGCCCGAGAGCCTGAAGGGCAAGCAGGTCCTGGACGCCACGTTCCGGGTGACCGAGCCGTGGGCGTTCCAGTGCGACCCGCGCTGGGTCGACCTGGTTCGTACGAACAACATCTCCTCCTCCACCACCTGGACCTCGCGGCCCGCGGAGCTGGACTGGATGGTCGACCGGCACGTCTCGGCCGGGCGGGGCTCGCTCTGTGACCCGGACTCCCCGGACGCGCCGATCGAGTTCAACGACAACCCGGAGGAGACCAACGAGAACCTCACCCCGACGGTGCGGGACTTCGCGGCGGGCAAGTTCTCCCGGCTCACGCTGGAGATCCGGGCGCAAGACGAGTCCGACACCTCGGCCTGGAAGCGCTTCAAGAACGACGCGGTGCTGGCCGTGGACTTCGTCGGCCTGCCCGACAAGCCGACGGGGATCGGCCTGGTGACCGGCTCGGGCACGGTGTGCTCGACGACCGAGTCCAACCCGTCGGTCGTCTCCGACCCCACTCCCGCGCTGACGGCGACGCCGCAGACCAAGCCGGGCGGCGAGAGCGGTGCCCAGTTGCGCATCGGTTTCGACGTCGACCACAAGAACGCCGACGCCACCTGGTCGGACACCACCGCCGGGAACGGCGACGTCCGCCCGTCCACCGGATACGCGGGAGACGGCGTCAAGCAGACCCTGTCCTGGTCGACCCTGACCGACGGCAAGCTGTACCGGTACCGGGCCTGGACGCAGTCGTTCTACAACGGCGGCGCCAGCCACCTGTCGGGGCCGTCGAACGCCTCGACGACCGGCTGGTGCTACTTCAAGGTCGACTCCACCGCGCCCAAGGCACCGGTGATCACGTTCGGCACTCCCTACACCAACTGCACGCCGAACCTGTGCGAGGCCAAGGGCGGGCCGGGACTGAAGGGCACGTTCTCCTTCAAGCCCGCCACCGGCGACACCAACATCGTGTCGTACCAGTACACGCTGACCGGCATGACCACCTGGCCGACGGTGACCGGCTCGAGCGCGACCGTCTCGCTCATCCCCGACCGTTCGGGGACGTACACGCTCTGGGCGCGTGCCAAGGACAGCGTGGGCCGTTACGGCGCGTGGAACGCGGTGGACTTCCTGGTCTCCGCGGGCTCGGGCCCGGTGGCCCGGTACCACTTCAACGAGGCAAGCGGCGTGGCGGTCGACTCGGCCACGGCCGGAACGACGCGGCACAATGCGACCCTCGCGACGAGCGCGGTGCGCAACGACCGGGGTCGGCGCGGACTGATCACGCATGACGCCGCAGGGGTGCCGCTGGCCACTCCGATCACCGACAAGGGCATGAGGCTGAACGGAACCACCGGCTACGCCTCCACCGCCGGTCCGGTCCTGGAGACACGGTCGTCGTACACGGTCTCGGCGTGGGCGTGGGTGGACCCGTCCTCGAACAAGACGGAAACCATCCTGTCCCAGACCGCGAACACGACCAGCCCGTACACCACCAAGTACAGCCCGTTCATCCTTTCCTATGAAGGCGGCAAGTGGAGCCTGCGTGTCTTCTCCACGGAGGGCACCTGGTCCCGGGAGGCCGAAACGCCCAACTACTACCCCAAGGGCACGTGGACTCATGTGGCGGGCGTGCACGACGTGACCGCCAAGAAGGTCCACCTGTACGTGAACGGCGTCCTGCAGGCGTCGGTGGGCGCCGGTACGACCTGGTCCGCCGACGGCAACATGGAAATCGGCCGGACGATCCTCGCCGACAACTACGTGGACAACTTCAACGGCTCCATTGACGAAGTGGCCGTCTGGCAACGCGCCCTGACGGACAAGGAGATCCGTGACGAGGCGAAGCTGCTGACGTCCGAGGGCTACGCGGGCCTGGAGCTGATCGCGGACTGGCAGGCTTCGCAGGGCAGCGGCACCACCGTCGCGGACACCACGTCCGGCTACGGCAAGAGCCTGACGCTGGAAGGAGGGGCCTCGCTGAACGGCGACGAGATCGTCCTGGACGGTGTCGACGACGCGGCGAGTGCGGACGGTCCGCTGGTGGACGACACGGGCGCGTTCACGGTGACCACGACCGTGGCGCTGGGGTCGGCGAAGCTGGTGTCGAAGCCCATCGGCTACACCGGCGCGGTGCTCAGCCAGAACGCCTCCGACGGCATGTCCTGGGGGTTCTGGTACGAGGTGACGGGCAAGAACACGGTGCTCGACGAGGAAACCCTCGAAGAGCGCACGGTCCCCGTGGGCATCTGGCACTTCGGCACCCGTAGCGCGGACGGCACATTCAGCTCCGTGGTCTCCGACGAAGTCGCCACTCTGGACAGCCCGGTGCGGCTGACCGGGGTGCACGACGCCGTCTCCGGGACCATCAGCCTCTACCTGGGTCACAACCAGAACGGTGACGCCAAGGCGTTCACGACCGTGCTCGCCGACTACGAATTCACCGTCGGCAAGAGGTATGCGGACTGGTCGTGGGACCACTACCTGCCGGCCAGGGTCGGCGAGGTGCGCCTGTTCGCAGGCGCCGCCGCCGGACCGGAGCAGATCAGCACACACATCGGGGACTGAGTCGAAACAGGGGTGGGCCGCGGTCATGACCGCGGCCCACCCCTTACTCATATCAACTCCGCGGGGGGGGGAAAAGGGCAGACATGTCCTTGGGCAGAGTCCGAGTCGGGGGAAGATCACTTCTCATGGCGAGGAGAGCGGCGGCCTCGGCCGTCCCAACCTGCACGCGCCGCAGGTCGGTCAGGTCACGGCGGTCGAAGTGCTCGGCGCGACGGCGTACACCGCCCAGGTCGGCACGAGCGACTTGGTGATCGGCACGGGCTTCACGTCGGGTGCCTGGAGGCACCACCTGTCGGACCGCACCGCCGGTGCAGCTGCGGGCAGGCGCCGTGGCGAACTCGGATCACATGGAGCTGACCGTGGGCGGCTGTCACCCACGGCTGCCGGCTGACGCTGTGTTGTGAACCTGTGGGCGGCGCTCGATCTGGCGCGGTTGTACGGCGGGGAGTGATTCGCGGGCGCAAGCGGAATCGGGCTTGTCGGGGCGCTTTGTCGACAAGGGAACTGGCGTGGCCGGGCCGGAACTTCCGCGTTTACGTCACAGTTGCATCCCCGCATGGCGGGCAACTCGTGATCTTTCCGGCATCGCACGCGCAACGACCTTGACGCGTATGCGGAAACTGGGGAGGGTGGCGCATGGCATGCGTATCTCTGGGGCGTGTGTGAACGGGGGCCGGTTGAGTGATCACGCCGCTCCCGATGCCCGTGGCCCCGAACGCAGCTCCATGACGAGATGAGCTACTGGGGGTAGCACGCACATGACGAAGAAGACGCGGGTCCGCGTTGCGCGCATAGCGGCCGGCGCGGTGATCGCCGCCGGCGCGTCCCTGACGGCGGCGGGTGCCGCGCAGGCCGTGGGGGTGACCTTCGGCGCCGAGGTGAACGACGGCACCGTCGAGGTCGAGGCCGGAATCACGGCCGGCGAAGGGGACACCGGCAACACGACCATCGGAACCACGGAGGGCACGTCGACGGGTACCTCCACGGGTACGTCGACGGGCACGTCCACCGGCACGTCGACCGGTACCTCCACGGGTACCTCGACCGGCACGTCCACCGGCACCACGGAGGGCACGTCGACCGGTACCTCCACGGGTACGTCGACGGGCACCTCGACCGGTACGTCGACGGGTACCTCGACCGGTACCTCCACGGGTACGTCGACCGGCACGTCCACGGGTACCTCGACCGGTACCTCCACGGGTACGTCGACCGGCACGTCCACGGGTACCTCGACCGGTACCTCCACGGGCACGTCCACCGGCACGTCCACCGGTACCTCCACGGGTACCTCCACCGGCACGTCGACGGGTACGTCGACCGGCACCTCCACGGGTACGTCCACCGGCACGTCGACGGGTACCTCCGCGGGTACCTCCACCGGCACCTCGACCGGCACCGGTAACAACGGTGGCGGCAACAACGGTGGCGGCAACAACGGTGGCGGCAACAACGCCGGCGGTAACAACGGCGGTGGCGACAACGGTGGTGGCAACAACGGTGGCTCGTCCACCGACGGTGGCTCCACCGGTGGCGACGACGCCAACACCTGCACCGTCGACCTCGACGGCGCCGAGTGCGTCGACAACAACCCGGGCCCGAACAACGCCGGTTCGCAGCCCGTCGAGCAGGGCAAGGCCAAGGAGGAGCTGGCCGAGACCGGCGCCGCCGAGACCTCGTTCCTGATCATCGGTGCCGCCACGATGATCGCCGGAGGCATCGGCTTCCGGATGCTCCCGCGTCTCGTCGCGGGTGGCCGCACGGCCGTCTGAGGCAGCTGAAGCACGCGGAGAGGGCCGGGGGGCGACCCCCGGCCCTCTCTCGTGTCCAGCCCGTTCGCGGAAGGTCTACGCGGTCTGCAGCGCCGCGAGCAGCGCCACCATCGCCACCAGGGCGATCACCAGTGTCAGCAGCATCGCCGGCGTCAGGCCCGTCGAGGGGTCGAGACGTTCCCGGTTAGCGCGGCAGACAGGGCAGCGGCCCTCTGCGACGGGGGCCGCGCAGTTGGCGCACACCAATCGGTCGTAGGTCATGCGCTCTCCTCTCCCGCGGGGGGTCCACACGGGTCCATACCGAGGACAACGCCCGGCCGTACCCGAGCGTTCCCCCTACCACTGTGCCAGCTCTCGGGCGTTTCGGCGCGCCCCGTCGGATTACACCCGGATCGCATCCGTTCCGCCCGGAGGGGCGAAAAGGATAAAGGACGCAAGCCGGGACCGCGACTGCGCGGCGCATCCCCGGTCGCGTAAGGTCGCGCACACCTACTCCCGGCCGACCGTGGTGCATCCGTGATCCGATTCGACAATGTGTCCAAGTCCTATCCGAAGCAGAACCGCCCCGCGCTTCGGGATGTCTCCCTGGAGATCGAGAAGGGGGAGTTCGTCTTCCTCGTCGGATCCTCCGGCTCCGGCAAGTCGACCTTCCTGCGGCTGATCCTGCGCGAGGAGCGCTGCAGCCAGGGCCAGGTGCACGTCCTCGGCAAGGACCTCGCCCGGCTCTCCAACTGGAAGGTGCCGCAGATGCGGCGCCAGCTCGGGACCGTCTTCCAGGACTTCCGGCTGCTGCCGAACAAGACCGTCGCCGAGAACGTGGCCTTCGCGCAGGAGGTCATCGGCAAGCCGCGCGGAGAGATCCGCAAGGCCGTGCCCCAGGTCCTCGACCTCGTCGGCCTCGGCGGCAAGGAGGACCGCATGCCGGGCGAGCTCTCCGGCGGTGAGCAGCAGCGCGTCGCCATCGCCCGGGCCTTCGTCAACCGGCCCATGCTGCTGATCGCCGACGAGCCCACCGGCAACCTCGACCCGCAGACCTCCGTCGGCATCATGAAGCTGCTCGACCGCATCAACAGGACAGGGACCACCGTCGTCATGGCGACCCACGACCAGAACATCGTCGACCAGATGCGCAAGCGCGTCATCGAGCTCGAAAAGGGCCGCCTCGTCCGCGACCAGGCGCGCGGCGTCTACGGATACCAGCACTGAGCAGGTAGGGGATAGAACACCATGCGCGCTCAGTTCGTGCTCTCCGAGATCGGCGTCGGACTCCGGCGCAATCTCACGATGACCTTCGCCGTCATCGTCTCCGTGGCCCTCTCGCTCGCCCTCTTCGGCGGCGCGCTGCTCATGCGCGAGCAGGTCAGCACGATGAAGGACTACTGGTACGACAAGGTCAACGTCTCCATCTTCCTCTGCAACAAGAACGACGCGGCCACGTCTCCCAAGTGCGCCAAGGGCGCGGTCACCGCGCAGCAGAAGGAGCAGATCGAGGCCGATCTGAAGAAGATGGACATCGTCGAGACCGTGCACCACGAGTCGACCGACGAGGCCTACAAGCACTACAAGGAGCAGTACAGCGACACCGCCATCGCGTCGGTCATCACGCCCGACCAGATGCAGGAGTCGTTCCGGGTCAAGCTCGACGACCCGGAGAAGTACAAGGTCGTCGCCACCGCCTTCGCCGGACGGGACGGGGTGGAGTCCGTCCAGGACCAGCGCGGCATCCTGCAGAACCTCTTCGACCTGATGAACGGCATGAACATCGCCGCCCTCGGCATCATGGGGCTGATGCTGATCATCGCGCTGATGCTGATCGTCAACACGGTGCGCGTCTCGGCCTTCAGCCGACGGCGTGAGACGGGCATCATGCGGCTGGTCGGCGCCTCCAGCTTCTACATCCAGATGCCGTTCATCATGGAGGCCGCCTTCGCCGGTCTCCTCGGCGGCGCCGTCGCCTGCGTGATGCTCCTGGTCGGCCGGTACTTCCTGATCGACCACGGCATCGCCCTCGCCGACAAGATGGAACTCGTCAACTTCATCGGCTGGGACGCGGTCTTCTCCGTGCTGCCGCTCGTCCTGGTCATCGGCCTGCTGATGCCGGCGCTTGCCGCCTTCGTGGCGCTGCGCAAGTACCTCAAGGTGTGAGAAGAGCCCTTCGAGTGCTCCAGGCGCCGTGCGGTCAACCACCGTACGGCGCCTTTCGCTTGTCCTAGAGTGGGCGCCATGCCGGTGGGCCCCGGGTCCCGACCCGACCTCTGTCTCCGGCCCCGCGGAGTCCTCCGTGGGGCCGCTTTGACGTTGGTCTTCGCCGGAGTGCTCGCCACCGCCGCCGCCACCGGGGCCCTGCCCCGGCAGGAGAGCGCCGCCGTGAAGCGCGAACAGCCGAGCCCGCGGCGCGACACGGTCGACCGGGGCGCCCTCGCCCGCGCCGCCGCCGACGCCATGGCCGACGGCAAGTCCGGCAAGCAGGCCGCCGAGGAGTTCGTCAGCCGCAGCGGCGACCGCTGGGGCGCCGTCTACGGCCCGGCCGAGTACGCGGAGTTCGAGCAGGCGCTGGACGGCTCGTACACCGGCGTCGGGCTCTCCGCCCGGAAGGCGGCGCGGGGGCGCATCGAGATCTCCCGCGTCCAGGCCGGCGGACCCGCCGCGAAGGCCGGGCTGCGGGCCGGCGACCGCCTGCTCGGCGTCGACGGGCGTTCCGTCGACGGGCTCTCCGTGTCGCGCGTCGTCGCCCTGCTGCGCGGCGACGGCCACGCCCGGGCGGGCTCCACCGTCGCCCTCCGCGTGGAGCGCGGAGGGACCGCCTGGACCGAGACCCTGTGCCGGGCCCGGCTCGCCACCGAGGACGTCACGGTGCGCCGCCTCGACGACCGGACGGTACTGATCAAGGTGAGCGCCTTCACCAAGGGCGTGGGCGAGCGGGTCCGCGGGGCGGTACGGGACGCCCCGGCCGGTGCCGGCGTCCTGCTGGACCTGCGGGGCAACGCCGGGGGCCTGGTCTCCGAGGCCGCCGTCGCCGCCTCCGCCTTCCTCGACGGCGGTCTGGTCGCCACGTACGACGTCGACGGCGAGCAGCGCGCCCTGTACGCCCAGAGCGGCGGGGACACCGACCGGCCCGTCGTCGCGCTGGTCGACGGCGGCACCATGAGCGCCGCCGAGCTGCTCACCGGCGCCCTGCAGGACCGCGGCCGGGCGATCACCGTCGGGTCCCGCACCTTCGGCAAGGGCGCGGTGCAGATGCCGAGCACCCTGCCCGACGGCTCCGTCGCCGAGCTCACCGTCGGCCACTACCGCACGCCCTCCGGGCACGGCGTCGACGGCCGGGGCATCACCCCGGACCTGGTCGTCGGTGACAGGGGCGAGCGGGCCGAGGAGCGGGCGAGAACGGTATTGAGTGGCCTCGGAGGGGGCTCGTAGTGCGAAAATGGCCGCACTATGGCAAAGGGACTCGTGAACGTGCAGGGCAAGCCTGCCAAGAAGAAGGACGCCGAGAAGGGTCCTGAGCGCAAGATCATCGCGCAGAACAAGAAGGCGCGCCACGACTACCACATCGTCGACACCTACGAGTGCGGTGTGGTGCTCATGGGCACCGAGGTGAAGTCGCTCCGGATGGGCCGGGCGTCGCTCGTCGACGGCTTCGTCCAGATCGACGGGCACGAGGCGTGGCTGCACAACATCCACGTCCCGGAGTACTTCCAGGGCAGCTGGACCAACCACGCGGCGAAGCGGAAGCGGAAGCTGCTGCTGCACCGCGAGGAGATCGACAAGCTGGAGGCCAAGTCGCAGGAGACGGGGCACACGATCGTGCCTCTCGCCCTGTACTTCCTGAACGGCCGCGTCAAGGTCGAGATCGCGCTCGCCAAGGGCAAGAAGGAGTACGACAAGCGGCAGACGCTGCGCGAGAAGCAGGACACGCGGGAGACGAACCGCGCGATCGCGGCGGCGAAGCGGCGCCAGCGGGCCGCTCAGGTCTGACCGGCCTCCCGGGCCGGCCGGGCCCGCGGGAATACGCTGGCAACGGCACCCGTTGTTCACGTACGATGGGCCCCGCACCTCGACAGCGGGTGCGTCTTTGAAAAATCAACATGGGGATGATCGGTTTCGACAGCGGATGTCGAAGCAGGGGAAGCGTGTCGAGGAAGCGGCAATGATCTCGTAAACCATATGTCGCAACCAATAATCGCCAACTCCAAGAGCGATAACTCCCGCTTCGCCCTCGCTGCCTAATTTTAGGTAACGAGCAGAAGCCTCTGTGAGGAGCGTCAGCCCGGGGATGGTCCCGACCCGGATCCTGGCGTCATCAAGGGATCTAAACCTCTAGCCCCGGTCACGGGGGCCTGAGGGAAATCAAACAGTGACTGAGCCCGTCGGAGACTTGTCCGCGTGATCTCCGGGGCTGAGAAACTCGTAGCGGACTGCACACGGAGAAGCCCTGATTCTGCACCGTTGGACGCGGGTTCGATTCCCGCCATCTCCACCGAGCGTCCGAGGGGGCATGCCCCGCCCGGACACCTCATCCCATGTGGGCGAAGGCCCGGTAGTCGTCACGACTGCCGGGCCTTCGTCATGCCGCACGCCGGGAGGGCGCCTGCGAGCCGCTGCGCAGGACCCGGCTGGCGGTCCGGCGGTCCGGCCGGGCCGCCGCGCACAGGGCGAAGGCCAGACCCGCCGCCATGACCGGTATCAGAAAGCCGTACGTCGTCGTCGGGGCGTGCTCGACCGTCCAGCCGCCCGCGGCCGAGCCGGCCGCGACACCGCCGAGGAGCGCGGTCACCGCCAGCGTCATGCCCTCGTTGAGCCGGCCCGCCGGGGTCACGCCCTGGATCAGCGCCATGCCCGTGACCATCGTCGGGGCGGTCGCCACGCCCGCCGCCAGCAGCCCGCCCGCGAGGGCGAGGAGCGAGCCGGTCGAGGCGCCGATCAGAGGCAGGCACATCAGGACGGTCATGGCCGCCAGACAGGTGCGCAGCCGGGCCGTGCGCCGGGCGCGGCCGTAGAGCAGGCCCGCCGCGCAGGAGCCCGCGGCCTGGAGGGCGAGGACCGGGCCCGCCACCGGGCCGTCCACGTGCGCCAGCGTGACGACCTCCATCGCGCCGAAGACCGCGCCCGTGGCCAGGAACACCCCGAGCAGAGGAGCCAGGCCGGTGAGGCGCAGCAGCGAGCCCGCCGAGGCGGTGGAGCGGGGCGCGACCGGCGGTTCGGTGGAGCGCTGGGCCGCGAAGAGGAGAACGCCGGTGAGCAGCAGGATCGCCCCGACGAGGGTGCCGGCCTCGGGGAACAGCGCCGAGCAGAGGAACGCGGCGAGGACCGGGCCGAGCATGAAGCAGAGCTCGTCGGCGGCCTGCTCGAAAGCGTTGGCGGTGTGCAGGGACTCCGGGTCGTCGCGGAAGAGGTGGGCCCAGCGGGCGCGGGACATGCCTCCGGTGTTGGGGCAGGTGGACGTCGCGGCGTAGGCGACGAAGAGCGTCCAGGCCGGTGCCCGGTGGTGGACGCACAGCAGGACCGCCAGCGACCCGAGCGCGGCGACCGCGGTGGCGGGGACGGCGACCCGCGCCTGCCCGTACCGGTCGACGAGCCGCGCCGTCCACGGCCCGACGACCGCCATGGCCGCCAGGCCCGTGGCGGTGACGGCGCCGGCGAGGGCGTACGAGCCGTACGCCCCGGCGATCATGATCACCGCGCTGACGCTGAACATGCCCATGGGCAGCCGGGCCAGCAGGTTGCCGAGGGTGAAGGCCCGGGTGCCCGGTATGGCGAAGAGCCGCAGGTAGGGGTTGGCGGGAGCGGAGACCGGGGTGCGGGGGTCGCGGTAGCGCGGGGCGAGCGCCGGGCCCGCGGGGGTGAGCGTCAGATCGTGGTGCGGCATGGGGAAAGCCTCGGGGGAGCGGCCCCGAGTGGTCCAACACCTACTCCATGGCCATTCACGCGTCTGCGTTGTTGAATGCGGGGTGGCCACTTCGTACGACATCGACCCACGGCTCCTGCGCGCCTTCACCGCCGTCGCCGAGGAACTGCACTTCACCCGCGCCGCCGCCCGGCTCTACGTGGCGCAGCAGGCGCTCAGCCGCGACGTCCGCCGCCTGGAGCGCGAGCTCGGCGCGGACCTGTTCGTGCGGACCACCCGGCAGGTGACGCTCACCCCGGACGGCGAACGCCTCCTCCCTTACGCGCGCCGGGTCCTGGCCGCCTGCGACGAGCTCACCGACGCGTTCCGGACGAACCACCGGCCGCTGCTCGTCGACCTCAACAGCGTGGGTCTCTTCCACTGCCGCGTCCTGGAGCGGGCGCGCGAACTCGTTCCCGAACCGGAGCTGATGGCCCGCTTCGAGAGCGGGCTGACCGGGGCCGCCGCGCAGATCCTCGCCGGCACGCTGGACGTCTCCTTCGGCCGGTACGGCGGGCTCCCGCCGGGCACGCGGGCACGGCTGGACACGCAGTTCGTACGGTACGAGCCGATGGCGGTGCTGCTGCCCGAGGGCCATCCGCTGGCGGGGCTGCCCTCCGTCCCGCTGGCCGCGCTCGCGGGCGAGACCGTCTACGCGGGCGCGGGCAACGAGCGCACGGGGGAGTGGACCGACCTGGCCACCCGGCTCTTCGCCGGGCGGGGCATCGCGGTCGCACCGCCGGCGCCCATGGCGGTGGGGAAGGAGGAGTTCCACCGGATCATGGCCAAACTCGGCACCCCGGTCCTCGCGGCCGTCGACTTCCCGCCGATGCCAGGCAGCGTGCTGCGGCCCCTCGTCGACCCCGTGCCGCTCTCCCCGGTCAGCATGGTGTGGCGCAAGGGCCTGCGTCACCCCGGCCTGGACGCGCTGCGCGCGGCGGCGACGGAGATCGGCGCACGGGAGGGCTGGCTGCGGCGCCCCGAGGGAGCCTGGCTGCCCGAGGGAGAGCCGGGCCTGCCGCCCGCCTGAGCCGGCGGCCCCGGGCCCGCCCGGCCCGGCGGCCCTCCGTCCGCCCCGTCGGCGGCCCTGAATCCGCCCCGCCCGGCGGACATGAATCCGTCCGGCCCGGCGGCCCGAGTGCCTCCCGCGCCCCCGGCGCTCACACCGGGCGGGTGCGCCGGGTGAGAGCAAGGTTCCGTACGTGTCACTTCCCGCCACCGGCCTGAAACGCTGCCGCTCTAGCGTCTCCGGCAAGAGGTCCAGAGCATCTGGACGCTCGGGACCCGACACCGTGGAGGTACGTGATGGGCGGCCGGTGGATCGAACGGTGGGAGCCGGAGGACGAGACCTTCTGGCGTGAACAAGGAGAGCGGATCGCCCGGCGGAATCTTCTCTTCTCCGTGTTCTCCGAGCACATCGGCTTCTCCATCTGGAGCCTGTGGTCGGTCATGGTCCTGTTCATGGGACCGCAGTACGGCATCGACCCGGCGGGGAAGTTCTTCCTGATCGCGACCGCCACCTTCGTCGGCGCGCTCATCCGGATCCCGTACACCTTCGTCGTCGCCCGGTTCGGCGGCCGGAACTGGACGATCGTCAGCGCGCTGCTGCTCCTCCTGCCGACCGGGCTGGCCTACGCGGTGATGGAGCCGGGCACCTCGTACAGCACCTTCCTGCTGGTGGCCGCGCTCACCGGCGTCGGCGGTGGCAACTTCGCCTCCTCCATGACCAACATCAACGCCTTCTTCCCGCTGCGGAAGAAGGGCTGGGCCCTCGGCCTCAACGCCGGCGGCGGCAACATCGGCGTCCCCGTCGTCCAGCTCGTCGGCCTGCTCGTCATCGGCACCGCCGGCGCCCTGCACCCGCGGATCGTCCTGGGCGTCTACATCCCGCTCATCATCGTCGCCGCCGTGTGCTCCGCGCTCTTCATGGACAACCTCGCGCCGGTGAAGAACGACACCGGGGCGGTCAAGGAGGCCGTGGCGGCGAAGCACACCTGGATCATGGCCTTCCTCTACATCGGCACCTTCGGGTCCTTCATCGGCTACAGCTTCGCCTTCGGCCTGGTCCTGCAGACCCAGTTCGGCCGGACCCCGCTCCAGGCGGCCTCGCTCACCTTCATCGGACCGCTGCTCGGCTCGCTGATCCGGCCCATCGGCGGCTCGCTCGCCGACAAGTACGGCGGCGCCCGCATCACCCTGGGCAACTTCGCCGGCATGGCGGTGGCGACCAGCGTCGTGATCTACGCCTCCGTCATCGAGTCGCTCGCCGTCTTCCTGGTCGGCTTCATCGTGCTCTTCGTCCTGACGGGCCTCGGCAACGGCTCCACGTACAAGATGATCCCCGCGATCTTCCTCGCGCAGGGCCACCGCAAGGGCCTGACGGGCGAGGAGGCGGAGGCGTACGGCCGCAGGCTCTCCGGGGCCTCCATGGGCCTGATCGGCGCCGTGGGCGCGCTCGGCGGGCTCGGCATCAACCTCGCCTTCCGGCAGTCCTTCCAGACGGCCGGCACCGGCACCGCGGCCTTCGTCTCCTTCCTCGCCTTCTACGCCGCCTGCATGGTCGTGACCTGGGCGGTATACCTTCGCCGCCCGCCGGTCGTACCGGACACGGCGGAGGGCGCGGCAGGTGCGTCGGGCGAGACGTCGCCGCGGCTCGGCTACGCCGAGGTGTGATCCGGAGTGGTCCGTAACGGCCAGGAAATACCGGCGAACCGAGTCTGTCACGCATCCCCGTCAGGCTCAGTCGTCATGTACGAGCAAGAGCAGGGTCCCCTCGCGGGGTTCACCGTCGGAGTCACGGCGGCGCGGCGCGCGGACGAGCTGAGCGCGCTCCTTCGCCGCCGTGGCGCGGCCGTGGTCCACGGCCCGGCACTCCGGATCGTGCCGCTCGCGGACGACACGGAACTGCTCGCCGCCACCAAGGAACTGATCGACCACGCCCCGGACGTCGTCGTCGCCACCACGGCGATCGGCTTCCGCGGCTGGGTGGAGGCGGCGGACGGCTGGGGTTACGGCGAGGAGCTCCTCGGCTGCCTGCGGGGCGTGGAACTCCTCGCCCGCGGCCCCAAGGTCAAGGGCGCGGTGCGGGCGGCGGGGCTCACCGAGTCGTGGTCCCCGTCGTCCGAGTCCATGGCCGAGGTCCTCGACCGGCTGCTGGCCGAGGGGGTGACCGGGCGGCGGATCGCCCTCCAGCTGCACGGGGAGCCCCTTCCCGGGTTCGTGGAGGCGCTGACGGCGGGCGGTGCCGAGGTCGTCGGCGTACCGGTCTACCGGTGGATGCCGCCGGAGGACATCGGGCCGCTGGACCGGCTGCTCGACGGGGTGCTGGCAGGCACCCTGGACGCGGTGACCTTCACCAGCGCACCGGCCGCCGCGTCCCTGCTGACCCGGGCGCAGGACAGGGGCGTGCTGCCGGAGCTCCTCGCGGCGCTGCGGCAGGAGGTGCTCTCCGTGTGCGTGGGGCCGGTGACGGCGCTGCCGCTCCAGGCGCACGGCATCGACACGCTGCAGCCCGAGCGCTTCCGGCTCGGACCGCTGGTGCAGCTGCTCTGCCAGGAACTGCCCTCCCGGGCCCGCACGCTCCCGGTGGCCGGCCACCGCGTCGAGATCCGCGGCCACGCGGTCCTCGTCGACGGCCGGCTGCACCCGGTCCCGCCTGCCGGGATGGCGCTGCTCGACACCCTGGCCAGGCGACCGGGCTGGGTCGTCTCCCGCGCCGACCTGCTGCGCGCGCTCCCGGGCGCCGGCCGCGACGAGCACGCCGTGGAGACGGCGATGGCCCGGCTGCGGACGGCCCTCGGGACTCCGAAGCTGATCCAGACGGTGGTCAAGCGGGGCTACCGGCTGGCGCTGGACCCGGTGGCGGACACGAAGTACGCGGACGAGTAGGGAACGGGGGCCCGAGCCCCCTCCCGGCGGGCCCGCCACCTGTTCCGGCGGATCCTCCACGGCGATCCGCCGCCGCGATCCGCCGCCGAGGGGCTGGATCCGCCGCCGAGGGGCTAGTCGGCGGCGGGTTCGAGGGGCACTCTGGTCGGGCGCCCGACCAGCCCCCCGACCGCGAGGTGGTGACAGGGTCATGACCGTACGGTTCGATGCCGGGCGGATCTGCCTGGATCTGGCCGCCCAGCCGCTCGACCGCACCCAGGCGCTCGACGCCTTCCTGCGCACCACCGGCCTCGTCCCGGCCGCCACCCCACTGCGCGCCCTCGACGCCCACTGGCTCGTCCGCTTCCGCGAACTGCGCGAGTGCGTCGTGGAGTTGGTGAGTGCCCAGCTCGACGGCCGCCGGGCCGACCCCGCCCTGGAGCGGCTCAACGAGCTCGCCGCCGCCTCCGCCCCACCCGCGCCTCGCGCCGTCCGCACGGAAGGCGGGGCGCTCGTACGGACGTTGTGCGACGAACCCGACTGCCGCGCGCTGCTCGCCGCCGTCGCACGGGACGCCGTCGACCTCCTCACGGACCCGGCCGCCCGCGCCCTCCTCAGACGGTGTGAGGGCGACAACTGCGCCCGCTGCTACCTCGATACGTCGCGCGGACGCCGCCGGCGCTGGTGCTCCAGCGGGACCTGCGGTAACCGTGAGCGGGTTGCCCGACATCGGGCAGCCCGGCGCGGGATCGTGACCGTCTGAAAAAACCTCGCGCACCATTGAGAAGAACCCGCCCCCGCCGCGTACCTCTGAGCGACAACAAGGTCTCGACCGGGAGGTTCAGGTGCGCAAGGATGCGGCCGTGGCCGATGACCGTCCGCATCGGGCCCGGCATCGCAGCGAGGTGTCACGCTTCCGACTCGACGTCCCCGACGAGGAGTTGATGCGTGCCCTCTACCGCGAACACGCCGGACCCCTGCTCGCCTATGTACTGCGCCTCGTCGCCGGCGACCGCCAGCGCGCCGAGGACGTCGTGCAGGAGACGCTCATTCGTGCCTGGAAGAACGCCGGCCGGCTCAACCGGGCGACCGGCTCCGTCCGACCTTGGCTGGTGACGGTCGCCCGGCGCATCGTCATCGACGGCCACCGAAGCCGGCAGGCCCGGCCGCAGGAGGTGGATCCGTCACCGCTCGAGGTCCTGCCCGCGGAGGACGAGATCGACAAGGCGCTGTGGCTGATGACGCTCTCTGACGCGCTCGACGATTTGACCCCCGCCCACCGGGAAGTGTTGGTCGAGACCTACTTCAAGGGGCGTACGGTCAACGAGGCGGCCGAGACGCTCGGCATACCCGCCGGGACCGTGCGTTCCCGGGTGTTCTACGCACTGCGTTCGATGAAGCTCGCGCTGGAGGAGAGGGGGGTATCGGCATGACGTACGGCATGACACCGCCGCACGACGCCGCGGGTGCGTACGTACTCGGCATCCTGGACGACGCCGACGCCGCCGCCTTCGAGGCGCACCTCGTCGGCTGCGACCTCTGCACCGCGCACGTGGAGGAGTTCGCCGGGATGGAGCCGATGCTGGCCCTGCTGGCCGACGCCGGCCCACCGACGGGCGCCACCGGCGACGTGTACGGCTCCGAGGCGGACGCCGACGCCGGGACCGTCCGGGCCCGGGACGCGTTCACCGGACGTGCGGGCACGGACCCGTACGCCGACGACGTCTTCGACGCCTTCGCGCCCCGGCCGCCCGCCCCGCCCGGCCCGCGCCGCGTCCGCGTGGCACGCGACACCTCCGCCCGCGACACCTCCGAGCCCCGGCCCCCGCTCCTCGACCGGCTCATCGACGAGGTCGGCACCCAGCGGGCGCGCTCCCGCCGCCGGACCCTCGCGCTCGTCGCGGCCGCCGCCGTCCTCGTCGTCGGCGGCCCCGCCGTCGCCGTCGTCGCCACCTCCGGCGGAGGCAAGGAGAACCGGGCGATCGACCCGCACCCCACCAGCCCCGCCGAGGACGCCTTCTTCCAACACATGGAGGAGAAGATCCGGGCGACCGACGCCACGACCAAGGTCAGCGCCACCGTCGGCATGGAGAAGAAGGGCTGGGGCACCCACGCCGTCCTCGAACTCAAGAACGTCAAGGGCCCCCTCAAGTGCCGGCTCGTCGCCGTCTCCAAGAGCGGAGACGAGGAGGTCGTCACCTCCTGGGCCGTGCCGGAATGGGGGTACGGCATCCCCGACGCCCCCCAGGAGAGCGCCAAGAACCCGCTGTACGTGCACGGCGGAGCGGCCATGGAGCGCGACGACATCGACCGTTTCGAGGTCCGGACCTTCGACGGCGAACGCCTCGTGGAGGTGGACGCCTGACATTTCGGCCCCCTGTGGCGTACGCTCGACGGCTGCCCAGTGCACGTCAGAAGGGGGCCTTAGTGGCCGCGCAGGAAGCCGTGGACACCCTGGACACGGTCCGGGACCGTGAGATCGGTGTCGAGCAGGAACATCTGGATCAGGTCTACCGCCGTCTCGAGGAGAAGATCCGCGAGGCGGAGTTCCTGATGAACGACGCCGCCCAGCGCGGTCAGGTCGGCACGCCCGGCGCGCTCGCCGAGCGCGACGCCCAGGTGTTCCGGGCCGGTATCCACCTCAACCGGCTCAACAACGAGTTCGAGGACTTCCTCTTCGGCCGGATCGACCTGCTGTACGGCAAGGACGGCACGAAGGGCCCCGACGGTGCCTACACCTCCGTCGAGCCCGCCGAGGACGCCGTACGGCCCGACAACACGGCCGAGATCGGGGAAACCCTCCACATCGGCCGGATCGGCGTCCTCGACTCCGACTACGCGCCGCTCGTCATCGACTGGCGCGCCCCCGCGGCCGCGCCCTTCTACCGCTCCACCCCGGTCGACCCCGGCCGGGTGGTGCGCCGCCGCGTCATCCGTTCCAAGGGCCGCAAGGTCCTCGGCGTCGAGGACGACCTGATGCGCCCGGAGCTGAAGGCCACGCTCGGCGGACGCGAGCTGCCGGTGATCGGCGACGGCGCCCTGATGGCCGCGCTCGGTCAGGCCCGCAGCCACACCATGCGCGACATCGTCTCCTCCATCCAGGCCGAGCAGGACCTGGTCATCCGCGCGCCCGCCGCCTCCGTCACGTACGTCGAGGGCGGACCGGGCACCGGAAAGACGGCGGTCGCCCTGCACCGCGCGGCCTATCTGCTCTACCAGGACCGGCGGCGCTACGCGGGCGGCATCCTCATCGTCTCCCCGACCCCGCTGCTCGTCTCCTACACGGAGGGCGTCCTGCCCTCGCTCGGCGAGGAGGGCCAGGTCGCCATCCGCGCACTCGGGTCACTCGCCCAGGACGCGGTCGGGGCCGAGGCCACCACGTACGACGAGCCGGCCGTGGCCCGCGTCAAGGGCTCCTCCCGCATGGTCGCCGTCCTGCGCAAGGCGGCCCGCGGAGCCCTGGAGACCCCCGCGCCGAAGGCCCAGGCCCAGCTCGCCCTGGGGGACGACGAGGCCGCTCCGGCGCCGGCCGGCACCCCCACCCGCCTCCGGGTCGTCGCCTTCGGCCGCCGGATCGAGCTGGAGGCCGACGAGCTCCAGCGCATCCGGCACACCGTGCTCGGCGGCTCCGCGCCCGTCAACCTGCTGCGCCCGCGCGCCCGCCGCCTGCTGCTCGACGCGCTGTACGCCAAGTCCGGCGCCGTCGGCCGGCACAGCGACCCCGAGCTCGCCGCCGAGCTGCGCTCCTCCTTCGACGAGGACGTCTCCACCGAGGACTCGTTCCTCTCCTTCCTCGACGCCTGGTGGCCCGAGCTCACCCCGCGGCAGGTCCTCGACGCGATGGCCGACGAGAAGCGCCTCGGCCGCTGGGCCCGGCGCATCCTCAACCCGGGCGAGGTCCGCCGCGTCGCCCGCTCCCTGCGCCGTGACGCGCTCTCGGTGCACGACGTGGCGCTCCTCGACGAGCTGCACAGCCTCCTCGGCGCCCCGGCCCGGCCCCGCAAGAAGCGGGAGTACGACCCGCTGGACCAGCTGACGGGGCTGGAGGAGCTGATGCCCGTACGGGAGGAGACGCAGTGGGAGCGGGCCGAACGGCTCGCGGCCGAGCGCACCGAGTACGCGCACGTCATCGTCGACGAGGCCCAGGACCTCACCCCCATGCAGTGGCGGATGGTCGGGCGGCGCGGCCGGCACGCGACCTGGACGATCGTGGGCGACCCGGCACAGTCCTCCTGGTCGACGCCCGACGAGGCCGCCGAGGCCCGGGACGAGGCGCTCGGCAGCCGCCCCCGGCGCCGCTTCGAGCTGACCGTGAACTACCGCAACCCCGCCGAGATCGCCGAGCTGGCGGCCAAGGTGCTCGCCCTCGCCATGCCCGGCAGCACGTCTCCGCGCGCGGTCCGGTCGACGGGCGTGGAACCGCGTTTCGTGTCCGTGGCCGAGAAGGCCGATCTGGCCGAAACCGTACGGAACGAGGCGCGCCGGCTGCTCGAACGGGTGGACGGCACCGTCGGTGTCGTGGTTGCCATGAACCGGCGCGAGCAGGCCGCCCGCTGGCTGGCCGAGCTCGGCGACCGGGTGGTGGCGCTGGGCTCGCTGGAGGCCAAGGGCCTGGAGTACGACGCCACGGTGGTGGTCTCGCCTGCGGAGATCGCGGACGAGTCGCCGGCCGGCCTGCGGGTGCTGTACGTGGCGCTGACCCGCGCCACGCAGCAGCTCACGGTGGTGTCGGGGGCCCGTGACGTGCCTGACGCGGACGGAGTCCCCGACCTGCTCAGGGACTGATTTCCGGTCAACCTGCGTCGCAGGAATCACTTGCCAGAGTGGTTTGTTAGCCTGTCTATGGCACCGGCTCGATCCAAGCCCCCGGGCCCAACCTTCGTCCCTCAGAGGGACCACTTGCCGCGAGGCGAGCATGGCGGGTCGGTGCCACCTCGTGCATAGCTACGAAGTTGAGGTCCCTGTCACCCCTGGGTGGCGGGGACCTCTTCTGTTTCCCCCCAGGTTCTCGTATGGTGGAAACTACTTTCCGAAAACAAAATGACCGCATTACCTGCTACCGACAGGTAGGTGCGACCATCGGAGGGCGCCGCCGGGCAACCAGCCGGGGCGGCGTAGCAACGAAGCTCAGGGAAAGCAGAGGAACTCGGCCATGGCAACGGCGCCCAGCGTCTCGTACTCGATGACGGTCAGGCTGGAGGTTCCCGCCAGCGGAACCGCGGTCTCCCAGCTCACCACGGCGGTGGAGTCCCACGGCGGTTCCGTCACCGGCCTCGACGTCACGGCCTCCGGCCACGAGAAGCTGCGGATCGACGTCACCATCGCGGCGACCTCCACCGCGCACGCCGACGAGATCGTCGAGCAGCTGCGCACCATCGAGGGCGTCACCCTCGGCAAGGTCTCCGACCGTACGTTCCTGATGCACCTCGGCGGCAAGATCGAGATGGCGTCCAAGCACCCCATCCGCAACCGCGACGACCTCTCCATGATCTACACCCCGGGTGTGGCCCGGGTCTGCATGGCGATCGCCGAGAACCCCGAGGACGCCCGCCGCCTCACCATCAAGCGCAACTCCGTCGCAGTCGTGACGGACGGCTCCGCCGTCCTCGGCCTCGGCAACATCGGCCCCAAGGCCGCGCTGCCCGTCATGGAGGGCAAGGCGGCCCTCTTCAAGCGCTTCGCCGGCATCGACGCCTGGCCGATCTGCCTGGACACCCAGGACCCCGACGCGATCGTGGAGGTCGTCAAGGCGATCGCCCCCGGCTTCGCGGGCATCAACCTCGAGGACATCTCCGCCCCCCGCTGCTTCGAGATCGAGGCCCGCCTGCGCGAGGCCCTCGACATCCCCGTCTTCCACGACGACCAGCACGGCACCGCGATCGTCGTCCTCGCCGCCCTCACCAACGCCCTGCGCGTGGTGGGCAAGGGAATCGGGGACGTACGCGTCGTCATGTCCGGCGCCGGCGCGGCCGGTACGGCCATCCTCAAGCTGCTCATCGCCGCTGGCGTGAAGCACGCCGTCGTCGCCGACATCCACGGTGTCGTGCACGCCGGCCGCGAGGACCTCGTCGGGGCCGAGAAGGACTCGCCGCTGCGCTGGATCGCCGACAACACCAACCCCGAGGGCGTCACCGGCACCCTCAAGCAGGCCGTCGTCGGCGCGGACGTCTTCATCGGCGTCTCCGCCCCGAACCTGCTCGGCGCGGACGACGTCGCCGCGATGGCGGAGGGCGCCATCGTGTTCGCGCTCGCGAACCCGGACCCCGAGGTCGACCCCGCGATCGCCCGCCAGACGGCGGCCGTGGTGGCCACCGGCCGCTCGGACTTCCCCAATCAGATCAACAACGTGCTGGTCTTCCCCGGCGTCTTCCGCGGCCTGCTGGACGCCCAGTCCCGCACCGTCAACACGGAGATGATGCTGGCGGCCGCCTCGGCCCTCGCCGACGTCGTCACCGAGGACGAGCTGAACCCGAACTACATCATCCCGTCGGTCTTCAACGACAAGGTCGCGGGCGCCGTGGCGGGCGCCGTCCGCACCGCCGCCAAGGCGGGGGCCGCGGGAGTCGACAGCGGGACGAACGGGCTCTGACGGCGCCCTGGAGGGCCTGCGTGGGCCGTGACCGGACCCACGCGGCCCGCCCGAGCGGCGCGTCGCGGGTCGCCGTGCCGTAAACCCGCCTTTAGGGTGGTAGTTCGGATTCGAAGAGTTTCGGCGGAGTCGACGGAACGTCACCACGCCAGAGGCAGTGGCGCTTTTCGTGTGACCCCAGAGGGTGCCGGATTGGCGTTCCCGCCGCTGGTGGGGGCAGGATGCCTATTCGGGCGCGAGGGTCTGGAAGCAGACCCGGTCCGGGGACTGTCCGAGGGCCCTGGCAGCATCGGCTTCGCTGTGCCCAACATGCGGCTCCGCCGCGTGGCACGCCTCACAGGCAAGAAGAACACGGGAGTAACAACATGAACCGCAGTGAGCTGGTGGCCGCCCTGGCCGACCGTGCCGAGGTGACCCGCAAGGACGCCGACGCCGTGCTGGCCGCTCTCGCCGAGACCGTCGGCGAGGTCGTCGCCAAGGGCGACGAGAAGGTCACCATCCCCGGCTTCCTGACCTTCGAGCGCACCCACCGTGCCGCTCGCACCGCTCGTAACCCGCAGACCGGCGACCCGATCAACATCCCGGCCGGCTACAGCGTGAAGGTCTCCGCGGGCTCGAAGCTCAAGGAAGCCGCCAAGGGCAAGTAAGCAGCCTGTAGGCAGTAGAAAGGGCGGCCACCCTGTCAGGGGGTGGCCGCCCTTTCGTTCGCCTCCGTACGGGCCAGGCAGGTGCCTTACACGAGCGCGCGGCCCGGGAGCTCGACCTTCGCGCCGAGCTCGACGAGCTTCTCCATGAAGTTCTCGTAGCCGCGGTTGATCAGGTCGATGCCGTGGACACGGGAGGTCCCCTGCGCCGCCAGGGCCGCGATCAGGTACGAGAAGCCGCCCCGGAGGTCCGGGATGACCAGATCGGCGCCCTGGAGCTTGGTGGGGCCGGACACGACCGCCGAGTGGAGGAAGTTCCGCTGGCCGAAGCGGCAGTCCGAGCCGCCCAGGCATTCCCGGTACAGCTGGATGTGGGCACCCATCTGGTTCAGCGCGGAGGTGAATCCCAGCCGGGACTCGTACACCGTCTCGTGGACGATGGAGAGGCCCGCGGCCTGCGTGAGCGCCACCACCAGCGGCTGCTGCCAGTCGGTCTGGAAACCGGGGTGCACGTCCGTCTCCAGGGCGATCGCGTTGAGCGAGCCGCCCGGGTGCCAGAAGCGGATGCCCTCGTCGTCGATCTCGAAGGCGCCACCCACCTTCCGGTAGGTGTTGAGGAACGTCATCATCGACCGCTGCTGGGCGCCGCGGACGTAGATGTTGCCCTCGGTCGCCAGCGCCGCCGACGCCCAGGACGCCGCCTCCAGGCGGTCCGGGAGCGCGCGGTGCGTGTAACCGTCGAGCCGGTCGACACCGGTGATGCGGATGGTGCGGTCGGTGTCCATGGAGATGATCGCGCCCATTTTCTGCAGGACGCAGATCAGGTCCTCGATCTCCGGCTCCACGGCGGCGTTGGAGAGCTCGGTGACGCCCTCCGCCAGTACGGCCGTGAGCAGCACCTGCTCGGTCGAGCCGACCGAGGGGTACGGGAGACGGATCTTGGTGCCGCGCAGTCGCTGCGGGGCCTCCAGGTACTGGCCGTCCGCCCGCTTCTCGATCGTCGCGCCGAACTGACGCAGCACGTCGAAGTGGAAGTCGATCGGCCGTCCGCCGATGTCGCAGCCGCCCAGGCCCGGGATGAAGGCGTGGCCGAGGCGGTGCAGCAGCGGGCCGCAGAAGAGGATCGGGATGCGCGACGAACCGGCGTGGGCATCGATGTCGGCCACGTTGGCGGACTCGACGTGCGTCGGGTCGAGGACCAGCTCACCCGGCTCCTCGCCGGGACGGACCGTCACTCCGTGCAGCTGCAGCAGCCCGCGGACCACGCGGACGTCACGGATGTCGGGCACGTTGCGCAGTCGGCTCGGCCCGCTGCCGAGGAGGGCGGCGACCATCGCCTTGGGCACGAGGTTCTTCGCGCCGCGGACACGGATCTCGCCCTCCAGCGGGGTTCCGCCGTGGACAAGCAGTACATCGTCTGTGCCGGTCATGAATCTCGCGTTCCGGAGAGGTCGGGCAGGGGGCCAGGGAAAAGGGTAAGGGGCGGGAGCACCCGCATTGGAAGGTTCGGGTGCCCTGTCAGATGTAATGAATTCGGCACAACACCCTCTGTTCATACGATCTTGCGGAGCGTCACCGTCCGTTTGTGTCCGCGCGCGCCGCGCGTATCGGTCCTGAACTGCGCCGCCGTCCCGTCCGTGTGCACTGCGCCGGACGACCCCCGTAATCGCCGAAGATGCGGGATCATGTGTCGCATGACCGAGGTGTCCTCGCTCACAGGGCGACTGCTCGTCGCGAGCCCCGCCCTGGCCGACCCCAATTTCGACCGCGCGGTGGTCCTGCTCCTGGACCACGACGACGAGGGCTCCCTCGGTGTGGTCCTCAACCGGCCGACCCCTGTCACGGTCGGTGACATCCTCGCGCCCTGGGCCGATCTCGCCGGCGAACCGGGCGTGGTGTTCCAGGGCGGCCCGGTCTCGCTGGACGCGGCGCTCGGCGTGGCGGTGATTCCCGGCGACGAGGGGCCGCTCGGCTGGCGGCGGGTCTTCGGCGCGATCGGACTGGTCGACCTGGAGACCCCGCCCGAGCTGCTCGGCCCCGCGCTGGGCTCCCTTCGGATCTTCGCCGGATACGCCGGCTGGGGCCCGGGCCAACTGGAGACGGAACTCGGCGAGGGCGCCTGGTACGTGGTCGAGTCCGAACCGGGCGACGTCTCCTCGCCGCGCCCCGAGACCCTGTGGCGGGAGGTCCTGCGACGCCAGCGGAGCGACCTCGCGATGGTGGCGACGTATCCGGACGACCCGTCGCTCAACTGACCCCGCCGGTCTTCAGTACCCTGGTGCTCATGAGCACTCTCGAGCCCGAGCGCGGGGCAGGTACGGGAACCCTCGTCGAGCCGACGCCGCAGGTGTCCCACGGTGACGGCGACCACGAGCGCTACGCCCATTACGTCCAGAAGGACAAGATCATGGCGAGCGCCCTCGACGGCACTCCCGTGGTGGCACTGTGCGGCAAGGTCTGGGTACCGGGGCGCGACCCCAAGAAGTACCCGGTCTGCCCGATGTGCAAGGAGATCTACGAGTCCATGGGTGCCGGCGGGGACAAGGACAAGGGCGGCAAGGGCGGCGACAAGAAGTAGCTCGCTCCCGACCGCGGGGACGGCCCCCGGTGCGCGTACTTCGGTACGCCACCGGGGGCCGTCTCGCGTTGCACGGGCTGCTTCGGCCGGTCACAGAGTGGTTGAGACCACTTGTCGCGGCGTTGGTCCGGCCCTAACCTCTCGCGTGTTGTGCAGCACGAAACGCCCGTTGCGCATGTTGCAACGGGCGGCTGCGACGTCGATTGGTGGGAGCCCCCGTATGAAGCTTTCTGCCCGTATCGCCGCCCCGGTCGCCGCCCTCGCCCTCGCCGGTCTCACCGCCACCGCCTGCGCCCCGCAGACCTCCGACGGCAAGGCCACGACGGACGAGAAGAGCGGCACCCTGCGCGTGTGGCTCTTCCAGGAGGTCAACAACGCGCCCAAGAAGCAGGTCGTCGACGCGGCCGTCGCCGCCTTCGAGCAGCGGCACGAAGGGGCGCAGGTCGAGGTCGAGTACATCCCCGTCGACACCCGCGCCCAGCGCATCAAGGCCGCCTTCAACGACCCGAAGTCCGCCCCGGACCTCATCGAGTACGGCAACACCGACACCGCCGGCTACGTGAAGGACGGCGGACTGGCCGACATCAGCGCCGAGTTCGGCGCCTGGACCGACGCCAAGGACACCGACCCCGCCGCCAAGACCGGCGTCACCGTGGACGGCAAGGTCTACGGCGCCCCGCTCTTCGTCGGCGTACGCGCGCTCTACTACCGCACCGACGTCTTCGAGGAGCTCGGACTCTCCGCGCCCAAGACGCAGGACGAACTCGTCTCCACGGCCAAGAAGATCCGCAAGGCCAAGCCCGGCCTCTACGGCATCGCCGTCGGCGGCGCCTACACCTACGGCGCGATGCCGTTCGTCTGGGCCCACGGCGGCGACCTCGCGACCCGGGACGGCGCCTCGTACAAGGCCGCCGTCAACAGCGAGGCCGCCCGCAAGGGCATCACCACCTACACCTCCCTCTTCGGCGACGACAACTGCCCGGCCGCCAAGTGCGCTCAGATGGGAGGCAACGCGACCGTCACCGCCTTCGCCTCCGGCAAGGCCGCGATGGCGATCGGCGGCGACTTCAGCCACGCGGCGGTCGAGGCGGGCACCGTCAAGGGCAAGTACGCGGTCGTCCCGCTGCCCGGTGTGACGCCCGGCTCGATCGCTCCCCCCTTCGCCGGCGGCAACAACCTCGGCGTGATGAAGAGCAGTTCGCACCGCACCCTCGCCGTCGACCTGATGAAGTCCCTGGCCGGGAAGGAGACGCAGGGCAAGCTCTTCGACGCGATGGGCTTCCTGCCGACCTACACCGACGTGCGGGCGCGGGCGGCGCGGAGGGAACCGTTCGTGAAGCCCTTCATCGACTCCCTCGGTGCCGGCGCCAGATTCGTCCCCGCCTCCCCGGCCTGGGGCACGATCGACTCCTCGCTGGTGCTCCCGACGATGTTCCAGGAGATCGTCAGCGGCCGGAAGGACGTGCGTACCGCCTCGGACGACGCCGCCCGCGCGATGGACGAGGCCTTCGCGGCAGCGGGCCGATGACGAGCACGGTCCCGGACGGTACGCGGACGGCCCCCGAGGGACGCACGGCCGGAGGCAGGGTCCCCCGGCCCCGTCACCCCTCCGGCGCCCCCCGGGCCCGGCGCCGCACCCCCTCCGGCGCCCGCGGCCGCGCCGGATGGACGCCCTGGCTCTACCTCCTGCCCGCGCTCGTCGTCCTCGGCGGGCTGCTCCTCTACCCCGTCTACCAACTCGGGCTCATCTCCTTCCTGGAGTACACCCAGGCCCAGGTCAGCGGTGGCGAACCGACCTCCTTCCGGGGCTTCGCGAACTACACCGCCCTCTTCTCCGACCCGCAGTTCCGGCAGGTCCTCCTCGCCACGGTCCTGTTCGCCGCCGCCTGCGTCGTCACCACCCTCGCGGTGGGCTGCGCCCTCGCGGTCCTGCTGACCCGCGTACGGGCCGTGCCGCGCCTCGCCCTCATGCTGGCCGCGCTCGGCGCCTGGGCCACCCCCGCCGTCACCGGTTCCACCGTCTGGGTCTTCCTCTTCGACCCCGACTTCGGGCCCGTCAACCGGGTCCTGGGACTCGGCGACTTCTCCTGGACGTACGGGCGCTACAGCGCCTTCGCGCTCGTCCTCCTCGAGGTCGTCTGGTGCTCGTTCCCGTTCGTGATGGTGACGGTGTACGCGGGCATCAAGGCCATCCCGTCCGAGGTCCTGGAGGCCGCGGCGCTCGACGGCGCCTCGCAGTGGCGGATCTGGCGCTCGGTCACGGCGCCGATGCTGCGTCCCATCCTGGTCGTCGTCACGATCCAGTCGATCATCTGGGACTTCAAGGTCTTCACCCAGATCTACGTGATGACGAACGGCGGCGGCATCGCCGGGCAGAACCTCGTCCTCAACGTCTACGCCTACCAGAAGGCCTTCGCCTCGTCCGAGTACAGCCTCGGCTCGGCGATCGGCGTCGTCATGCTGCTGATCCTGCTCGCCGTGACGCTGGTGTACCTCCGACTGCTGCGCCGTCAGGGAGAAGAACTGTGAACGCGTTCCGCATCCGGCGGCCGGGGCGGCTCGCCGCCGAGGCGTCCGCCCTCCTCGTCGCGGCCGTCGTCGCCTTCCCGCTGTACTGGATGGTCCTCTCCGCCTTCAAGCCGGCCGGCGAGATCCAGTCGACCGAGCCCCGGCCGTGGACGCTGTCCCCGTCCCTCGACTCCTTCCGGCGCGTCTTCGAGCAGCAGGAGTTCGGCCGGTACTTCCTCAACTCGCTGATCGTCGCGAGCACGGTCGTCCTCGCCTCCGCGCTGATCGCGTTCCTCGCGGCGACGGCTGTGACCCGGTTCCGCTTCCGCTTCCGGACCACGCTGCTGATCATGTTCCTGGTCGCCCAGATGGTCCCGATCGAGGCGCTGACGATCCCGCTCTTCTTCCTGATGCGGGACTTCGGCCAGCTCAACACGCTGGGCTCGCTGATCCTGCCGCACATCGCCTTCTCGCTGCCGTTCGCGATCTGGATGCTGCGCGGGTTCGTGAAGGCGGTCCCGGAGGCGCTGGAGGAACAGGCCCAGATCGACGGCGCGAGCCGGACCCGCTTCCTGTGGCAGATCCTGTTCCCGCTGGTCTTCCCGGGGCTCGTGGCGACGAGCGTGTTCTCCTTCATCTCGACCTGGAACGACTTCCTCTTCGCCAAGTCCTTCCTCATCAGTGACACCTCGCAGTCCACGCTCCCGATGGCGCTGCTGGTCTTCTTCAAGCCGGACGAGAACGACTGGGGCGGGATCATGGCGGGGTCGACCGTGATGACGATCCCCGTGCTCGTCTTCTTCGTCCTCGTACAGCGCCGTCTGGTCTCGGGAATGGGCGGGGCGGTGAAGGACTGACGGGCCGCCACCGGTCACGGGTCGGCCCTGTGCCCGACGACGGAACGCGCCCCGTGCCCCGACCCACGGGCTGGGCCGCGCGCCCGACCCAGAGGCCGGGCCGCGCGCCCGACCCAGAGGCCGCGCCCCGTGCCCGACGACGGCCCGTGCCCCCGTGCCCCACGACATCCGCTGACGAGAGGCCGATGCCATGCATGTCGACGACCACGACCACGACCACCACGACCACCACGACCACCACCAACACGAGCCGCTGATCCCGGCGCCGCGCGCGCTCGACGTCCGGCGGACCGGCCCCGGCCGCGTCCCGCTGGACGAGGGCACCACCCTCGACGCCGGCCCGGGCACCGAGGGCGTGGCGCGCCTGCTGCGGGCCGAACTCGGCGCCGCCACCGGGCTGGCGTTCGCACCGGGCGGCGGCCCGCGCTGTGTCCGGCTGCGGGTCGGTTCCGAGGTGGGGGAGGCGTACGGCCCGGAGGGATACCGGCTCTCGACCGACGGATCCGTCGACGAGGTCGCCGTCCTCATCGAGGCCGGCAGCGCCGCCGGGGTCTTCTGGGGCCTCCAGACGCTCCGTCAGCTGCTCGGCCCCGACGCGTACCGCAGGGCACCCGTGGCGCGGGGCCGGCGCCGCTGGGACCTCCCCCCGCTCACCGTCGAGGACGGCCCGCGCTTCGGCTGGCGCGGCCTCATGCTCGACGTGGCACGGCACTTCCTGCCCAAGGACGACGTCCTGCGCCAGCTCGACCTCCTCGCCGCCCACAAACTGAACGTCTTCCACCTCCACCTCACCGACGACCAGGGCTGGCGCGTCGAGATCGAGCGCCACCCCCGGCTCACCGAGATCGGCGCCTGGCGGGCGCGCACGAAATGGGGTCACCGGGCGTCCCCTCTGTGGAACGACACCCCGCACGGCGGCTTCTACACACAGGACGACATCCGCGAGATCGTCGCCTACGCCGCCGAACGGCACATCACCGTCGTCCCCGAGATCGACATCCCCGGCCACTCGCAGGCGGCCATCGCCGCGTATCCCGAACTGGGCAACACCGACGTCGTCGACACCACCGCGCTCACCGTCTGGGACACCTGGGGCGTCAACCCGAACGTCCTCGCCCCCACCGAGGGCACCCTCCGCTTCTACGAGGGCGTCTTCGAGGAGATCCTCGACCTCTTCCCGGCCGCCGTCTCGCCGTTCGTGCACGTCGGCGGCGACGAGTGCCCCAAGGACCAGTGGAAGAAGTCCCCGACGGCCCAGGCGCGCATCCGGGAGCTGGGTCTCGCCGACGAGAACGAGCTGCAGTCCTGGTTCATCCGCCACTTCGACCGCTGGCTCACCGACCGGGGACGCCGGCTCATCGGCTGGGACGAGATCCTGCAGGGCGGCCTCCCGCCCGGCGCCGCCGTCTCCTCCTGGCGCGGGTACGCGGGCGGGATCACCGCGGCCGAGGCGGGCCACGACGTCGTCATGTGCCCCGAGCAGCAGGTGTACCTGGACCACCGTCAGGCGGCGGGCGAGGACGAGCCGATGCCCATCGGGTACGTCCGCACCCTGGAGGACGTCTACCGCTTCGAACCCGTGCCGCCGGGCCTGAGCCCCGAGGCCGCCGCCCACATCCTGGGCACGCAGGCCAACGTCTGGACCGAGGTCATGGAGAACCGCGACCGGGTCGATTACCAGGTCTTCCCGCGCCTCGCCGCCTTCGCGGAGGTCGCCTGGTCGCACCTGCCCGCACCCGAGCAGCGGGATTTCGCCGACTTCGAGCGGCGGATGACCGCCCACTACCGCCGCCTCGACGCCCTCGGCGTCCGCTACCGGCCGCCGGCCGGCCCGCGGCCGTGGCAGCGGCGCCCGGGCGTCCTCGGCCGCCCCGTCGAGGGGGCGCCCCCGAACATCTGAGGCGCCCCGGTCGCCCCGGCCGCCCCCGTCACCCAAGAGCGGCAAAACGGAAGTTACCGTCACCGGTGGGATCTCCGGGACGGAACCGTCCTTCGCGGACCCTCGCGTCGGACCGCTCGGAAGATGTGCCAGAGTTGCCACGTCCGGGCTGTGAGCACGTACGGTACGGCCACACAGGCGTCACAGCCGGGGACAGTCGGGGACCGCCGGGGACACCGGGAAGGGGCAGCGGGTTGACCACGCACGCACCACAGACGGCGCAGTCCGTGACGCTGCCCGCCTCGCTCGACGAGGCCGTGGCGGCGCTCACCGCCATGCCCGCCGCCGTACCGGTCGCGGGCGGCACGGACCTGATGGCGGCTGTCAACAAGGGCCAGCTCAGGCCCGCCGGACTGGTCGGCCTCGGCCGGATCAACGAGATCCGCGGCTGGCAGTACCAGGACGGCCACGCGCTCCTGGGCGCCGGCCTCACCCACGCCCGGATGGGCCGCCCCGACTTCGCGGCCCTCATCCCCGCCCTCGCCGCGGCCGCCCGCGCCGCCGGACCGCCCCAGATCCGCAACGCCGGCACGCTCGGCGGCAACATCGTCACCGCGGCGCCCACGGGCGACTCCCTGCCCGTGCTGGCCGCCCTGGAGGCGGACCTGGTCGTCATGGGCCCGCTCGGTACCCGCGAGATCCCCATCTCCCACCTGCTGGCGGGCCGCGACCTGCTGGCGCCCGGCGAGCTGGTCGCCTTCGTCCGGGTCCCGCTCCTGCACGCCCCCCAGGTCTTCCTCAAGGCCACCGGCCGGACGGGCCCGGCCCGCGCCATGGCCTCCGTCGCCGTGGTCCTCGACCCGGCCAGGCGCGGTCTGCGCTGCGCGGTGGGCGCGATCGCCCCGATGCCACTGCGCCCGCTGGAGGCGGAGCACTGGATCGCCTCGCTGGTGGACTGGGACGGCGAGCGCGGCCTCGCGCCGGAGGCGCTGACCGCGTTCGGCGAGTACGTGGCCGCCGCCTGCATCCCGGACCCGCCCGGCGACGAGCAGCTGCCGCCGGCCGTACTGCACCTGCGGCGCACGGTCGCCGCGCTGGCCCGACGGGCACTGGGGAGGGCGCTGTCGTGAGCAACGAAGACCACGGCCACGGGCAGGCGGGCGGCTGGGAGCCGATCCCGCAGAGCGAGGGGTACGACGGCGACGCCACCGCCTTCGTACAGCTGCCGCCCGAGTTCATGCTGGACGGCGTCCCGCTGGAGGCGCCGGGCCACGGCTACGTACCGCCGATGATCACTCCGCTCGTGCCGCTGACCCCGGCGCCCGCGACGGATCCCGCGGCGACCGGTTCGTGGGTGGTGCAGCCGCCGGCGGAGCACGGGCCGGACCCGGATCCGCAGCCCGAGTTCCTGACGGAGCCCGATCCGCACGCGACGGGTCAGTGGAGCTTCGAGGCGGCGTCGGACACCGGCCAGTGGACGATCCCGGTCGCTCCGGACTCGTCGGACGAATCGGGCGAGTACACGACGTCGATGCTGGCGCAGTACGCGAGCAGCGCCCCGGCGACCCTGCCGGGCGGCGCGCCGGCGCCATGGGCGGTTCAGGAGCCGGGCCCGGAGGAGGCCAAGGCCGGGGACGCGGGGGCGGAGGCCCCTGGTGTCGCAGAGGCGACCGAGGCCCTCGGCACCCCCGAGGCCATGGCTCCCGATGCCGTAGCGGCCGCAGAGGCCCCTGAGGGCGCCGGAGACACGACCCAGGAGCCGGCGCCGCCCGCGGATCCCGCCGACACCCCTGACGCGCTCCCGCACGGGCTCTCCACAGGCAACAGCGCGGACAGCGACGAGCACCCGCACACCTCGTACGTCCTTCGTGTGAACGGCGCCGACCGCCCCGTGACGGACTCCTGGCTCGGCGAGTCGCTGCTCTACGTGCTCCGCGAGCGGCTCGGCCTGGCCGGCGCCAAGGACGGCTGCTCGCAGGGCGAGTGCGGCGCGTGCAACGTCCAGGTCGACGGCCGGCTCGTCGCCTCCTGCCTGGTTCCCGCGGCGACGGCCGCCGGGAGCGAGGTGCGGACGGTCGAGGGCCTCGCGACCGACGGCGAACCCTCCGACGTGCAGCGCGCCCTGGCCCGCTGCGGCGCCGTCCAGTGCGGCTTCTGCATCCCGGGCATGGCCATGACCGTGCACGACCTGCTCGAGGGCAACCACGCCCCGACCGAGCTGGAGACCCGCCAGGCGCTCTGCGGGAACCTGTGCCGGTGCTCGGGCTACCGGGGCGTCGTCGACGCCGTACGGGAGGTCGTCGCCGAACGCGAGGCGAGCAACGCGGCGGAGCGCGCCGCCACGGAGGCCGCCTCGGAACGCGCCGCCTCGGAGCGAGCCGACGAAGCGCGCATCCCGCACCAGATCCCCCACCCGCACGACGGAGGCATGGCGTGAGCAGCGACGCGACCACCGCCACCACCCCCACGGCGCACGACGCCGTCGAGCAGGAGCCGGTCGCCCACGGCCTCGGCTCCTCCCTCCCGCCGGCCGACGCGCGGGCCAAGACCGAGGGCACCTTCCCGTACGCCTCCGACCTGTGGGCCGAGGGCCTGCTGTGGGCCGCGATCCTGCGCTCGCCGCACCCGCACGCCCGGATCCTGTCCATCGACACGACGGCCGCGGCCGACATGCCCGGCGTACGGGCCGTCGTGACGCACGCCGACGTGCCGGGTGAGGCCACGTACGGCAGGACCGTCGCCGACCGCCCCGTGTTCGCCTCCGAGCTGGTCCGCCACCACGGTGAGGCGATCGCGGCCGTGGCCGCCGACCACCCGGACACCGCCCGGCTCGCTGCGGCCGCGATCGCCGTCGAGTACGAGGTCCTGGAGCCGGTCACGGACCCGGAGAAGGCCTTCGCCGCCGAGCCGCTCCACCCGGACGGAAACCTGATCCGCCACATCCCGCTGCGCTTCGGCGAGGCGGAGGCGACGGGCGAGGTCGTGGTCGAGGGGCTGTACCGGATCGGCCGGCAGGACACGGCCCCCATCGGCGCGGAGGCCGGCCTCGCCGTGCCGCGCCCGGACGGCGGGGTGGAGCTCTACACGGCCTCGACCGACCCGCACACGGACCGGGACCTCGCGGCGGCCTGCTTCGGCCTCTCGCCCGACCAGGTGAAGGTGGTCGTGACGGGCGTACCGGGCGCCACTGGCGACCGTGAGGACCCGGGCTTCCACATCCCCCTGGGCCTCCTCGCCCTCCGTACCGGCTGCCCGGTCAAACTCACCGCTACGCGCGAGGAGTCCTTCCTCGGCCACGCCCACCGCCACCCGACCCTGCTGCGCTACCGCCACCACGCGGACGCGGAGGGCCGGCTGGTCAAGGTCGAAGCCCAGATCCTGCTGGACGCCGGCGCGTACGCGGACGCCTCCTCGGAGTCCCTCGCCGCGGCCGTGGCCTTCGCCTGTGGGCCGTACGTCGTGCCGCACGCCTTCATCGAGGGCTGGGCGGTCCGCACGAACAACCCTCCGTCCGGCCACGTCCGGGGCGAGGGCGCGATGCAGGTGTGCGCGGCGTACGAGGCACAGATGGACAAGCTGGCGGCGAAGCTGGGCGTGGACCCGGCCGAGATCCGCCTGCGCAACGTGCTGGCCACCGGGGACATCCTCCCCACCGGCCAGACCGTGACCTGTCCCGCGCCGGTGGCAGAACTCCTGGCCGCCGTCCGCGACTTCCCCCTTCCCTCGCTGCCGATGGACACCCCCGAGGAGGACTGGCTCCTCCCGGGCGGCCCGGAGGGCGCCGGCGAACCGGGCGCGGTGCGGCGGGGCGTCGGCTACGCCCTCGGCATGGTCCACATGCTCGGCGCCGAGGGCGCCGACGAGGTCTCGACCGCGACGGTACGGGTCCAGGACGGCGTGGCCACGGTCATCTGCTCCGCCGTCGACACGGGTTCGGGCTTCTCGACCCTGGCGCGCCAGATCGTCCAGGAGACGCTCGGCCTGGAGGAGGTCCACGTCGCCTCGGTCGACACGGACCAGCCGCCGGCGGGCCCGGCGACGCACGGCCGCCACACCTGGGTGTCGGGCGGCGCCGTGGAGCGGGCGGCCAAGATGGTCCGTACGCAGCTGCTCCAGCCCCTGGCGCACAAGTTCGGGATGTCGACGGAGCTGCTCCAGATCACGGACGGCAAGATCACGTCGTACGACGGCGTCCTGTCGACCACGGTCATGGAGGCCATGGACGGCAAGGAACTCTGGGCCACGGCCCAGTGCCGCCCCCACCCCACCGAGCCCCTGGACGAGTCGGGCCAGGGCGACGCCTTCGTGGGCCTCGCGTTCTGCGCGATCCGCGCGGTGGTGGACGTGGACATCGAACTGGGCGCGATCCGGGTGGTGGAGATGGCCGTCGCCCAGGACGTCGGCCGCATCCTCAACCCGGCCCAGCTGGCCACCCGCATCGAGGCGGGCGTCACCCAGGGCATCGGCGCGGCCCTCACGGAGAACCTCCGCACGGCCCGCGGCCTGGTCCGCCACCCGGACCTGACGGGCTACGCCCTCCCGACGTCCCTCGACGCCCCAGACATTCGCATCGTGAAACTCGTCGAGGAACGCGACGTGGTGGCCCCCTTCGGCGCGAAGGCGGCCAGCGCGGTCCCCGTGGTCACCGCCCCGGCGGCGGTCGCCTCCGCGGTCCGCGCGGCGACCGGACGCCCCGTCAACCGCCTCCCGATCAGGCCGCAGGCGGCAGTGGGCGCGTGACGCCGGCTCTCCCGGACCCGCTCCGGGAGGCGGGCGTTCCGTTCGCACCATGAAACGCGTCACAAGCCGGGGCCCGTCCGGGTGCGGTCCTTGCTGACCGTACGAATCCAGCCATCGGGGTAGTGGCCGTACGGCTCTTGGCCCAGGCGCCCCTGGCCGCCGTACCCAATTCGTAACCACGGGATCTGCGTTGCGCGTGCAACCCAGAGGTGCGCTCTGTCCGTCGTCTTGACTACAGTGAAGCCCTGAGACGTGTCGAACGGGGAGGCGGCGATGGCAGAGGCGATGGACGGCGGCGGGGGAGCGATCGGCTCGCTGTCGACGATGTCGATGTTCGGTGGGGTCGTGGGGGCGGCCGCGGCCGCGGCCAGCATGGCCGTCGAGGTGAGCGAGCTGGCCAACCTGAAGAACCGGGTGGACCAACTGCTCAAGGACTTCCAGGAGTCCCAGGCGGGCCCGGGCAAGATCGCCGCCGAATGGCTGGACCAGGGCTCGCTCGCGGGGCCGGGGTTCAAGGAGGCGGAGTTTCTCTTCTCCTCCTACGGGGTGGTGCGCGAGGAACTGGTGAAGTTCTCCAAGGTCCTTGGGCTGCAGATGGAGAGCATGAAGATCGCGATCGACCTGTCGAAGACCGATTACGAGAACATCGACGACGACATTCGCGCGCGTATGAGGGCGCTCAACACGCAGATCACGGATCTTCAGAAGCGTGAAGCCGACGAGGCCGCGAACGCGAACACCATGGGTGGGACGTCGCAGAGGCCGATCCCGCAGACGGGTGCGCCCGCGGACGGCGGCGACGGCCGTGGAGAGGTCAGCTACGGGTGAGGTACGAGGCGGAAACGGGGGAAGGTTCGCATGGGTAACACGTCCAATACACCGAAGGCGGAGTCGACACCGCTCGACGGGCTGTCGAACGAGCAGCTGCTGGCGATGCTCACTCCCATCCAGAAGGAGCGGGCCGAGGCGCTCTCGCTCAAGCTCGGAACCGCGGCGAAGGAGATCACGAAGATCGCCGAGTACCTCCGTGCCCGCGCCTCCGGCGGCCTGAACTGGAAGGGCGCGGCATCCGAGTCCTTCGTCGAGTGGACGGGCGCGACGGCGAGCGCGACGTTCTACCTGGCGGAGTACACGGAGTTGGCCAGCAAGTGCTTGGCCGAGTCGGCCCAGGCGATGGCCGAGGCGAAGAGTGGCGTGGACGGGATCGCCAAGACGATCGCGGACGCGGAGACGGACTACAAGAAGGCCCAGCGCTACCGGGACGCGGCCCAGCACGACCCTGGCGCGGGCAAGGATGCGGTGCAGACGTTCTCCGACGACATGGAGGCAGCGGTCAGTGCGCGTAAGAAGGCGCGCATCGAGGCACTGATGAAGCTGCGGTCGTTGGGGCAGACATACACACACACGGGCCAGCGGGTGAACAGCGCGCCGAGGCCGGAGTTCCCGGCGCCCTCCACCATGAACGATGAGTGGGTCGCTCCGAAGGGGTACATGCAGGTCCCCGGTAGCTCGTCCAGTAGCCGAATGTCGTCTACGACAGGAGGTTATGAACCGGCCGGACGTGCGAGCTCAACGGGAAGCAGCGAAGGGTCCGTCGTAGGTGGCGTCGACAGCGGCACTGTCCGTCCCGGCGAGCCGACCAGGCCCGCCACGGTCCTTCCCGACCCCGTCGTGGACATGGAGATCGACGGCGGCCTGACGCTTCCCGACGCCCCGACGACCCCCTCCACGACGCCGCCGGGTACCACCACGCCACAGCGCCCGGACACGATCACGTACCCGGGTGGAACGACACAGGTTCCCCCGCCCCTCACGGGCGGCTCGGGCAAGACGTTTCCGACCGGCCCTGGGACCGGCAAGGTGGGGCCCACCATGCGAGGGATGCCGGGCCCCGGGACCGTCGCTCCCACGCATCCCACGTCGCGGATGCCGCAGACCGGCATTGTCGGAGGCCGTCAGGTGCCGCAGAACAACGGTCGTCCGCAGGTCGGGCTTCCGCGGAGTCCGGTGATCGGTCACGAGAACACCCACGCTCGTGGGCCGATGGGCGCCGGCGCGCACCCCATGGGCGGCGGGCCCGGGCAGGGCAATGGCAACGGCTACCCCGCCGGGCGGCGTCTTGCGACGGAGACGGGTGGCGTGGTCGGTGGTCGGGCTCAGCAGTCGGGTCAGGCCAGTGCGCGTCCCTTCACCCCGGGTGGCTCCGGCCTCGTCCGGGGCGCTCAGGCCGGAGCGGGAGCGGGTGCGGGTGCGGCGCAGGGTCGTGCGGTCGGCGCGCCGCTTCACGGCGCGGGGGCCAGGACCGGAGACTCTCGTTCTGATGACAGTAACGGCGAGCGTCCCGACTACCTGACCGAGGACGAGGAGACGTGGCAGCAGGGAGCGCGTCGCATCGTCCCCCCGGTCGTCGACTGATCTCGTATAACAAAGGACACGGAGAAGCGCATGCGGACCAGCAGTGGACGGGCCATCGGTTCAGGCTCCCTTGTGGCGGCGACCATGGCCCTGACACTGCTGGGCATCGGCGCGACACCGGCTCACGCGGAGACCGTCCGTCAGCAGCAGTGGCATTTGGATGCCATGAAGGCTGACGAAATCTGGAAGGTCAGCAAGGGCGAGGGCGTCACCGTCGCGGTTATCGACTCCGGCGTTGACGACTCCGTCGCCGACCTTCGAGGCCAGGTGCTCCCTGGCAAGGACTACTCGTCCCGTGCCGGTGACGAGAACAAAGACATCGACAATCACGGCACGAGCATGGCTGCCTTGATTGCCGCGACAGGGGCGCGGGGCGCTGCTGCGGGCTCGTACGGACTGGCGCCGAAGGCGAAGATTCTACCCATTCGTGTCGCCAGCAACACAGAACGCCTACAGGGCAAGAGTGCGGCGACGTACGCACAAGGGATGGCGACGGCCATTCGATTCGCGGCCGACTCAGATGCGAAAATCATCAACATCTCGGCGGCCAGTCCTGTGACACCTCAACCTGTGCTCGCCGACGCGGTCCGGTACGCACTGTCAAAGAACAAGCTGATCTTTGCGGGAGTAGGCAACAGTGCTGACGAGGGGAACGCTGTCCAATACCCGGCTGGGACTCCTGGCGTCGTCGGTGTGGGCGGACTGAACAGGAAGGCGGCTTGGTGGTCGAAGTCGCAGACCGGGGCACAGGTCGACCTCGCCGCCCCTGCGGTAGACATCGTCAGCGCCTGCTCTGGAGGTACGCAGCTGTGTGAAGGTGACGGCACAAGTAACGCCACCGCGCTCGTCTCCGCCTCCGCTGCCCTCATCTGGGCCAAGCGCCCAGACTGGACCAACAACCAGGTCCTCCGCGTCATGCTCAACACCGCCAGCAAGCCCAAGAGCGGTGACGCCCGTACCGACCTTGTCGGATACGGAGCCGTCCGGCCCCGGATCGCGCTGACCAGCCCCGGCGACCCCGGCCCCGCCGACGTCTACCCGCTGCCCGACCTCGCCGCCGCCGAGAAGGCCGCGTCGCCTTCCGCGACCGCCTCTTCGGCGCCGTCGTCCGCGCCCAGCGAGAAGCCGGCCACGGCCGCACCCGCGCCCGCCGCGTCGGACAGCGACAGCAACTCCGGTCTGTGGATCGCTCTGGGCGTCGGCGCTGCCGTGCTGATCGGTGGTGCCGTTGCCGCTGTCGTCGTGCGGTCCCGGCGGCGGAGTGCGATGCCTCCCGTTCCGGCCATGCCTCCCGCCGCACCGCAGTACGCCCCCGCCCCGTACGCGCCCTACGGCCCTCCGCCGCAGCAGGCCCCCAACCCGTACCAGCACCAGCAGCACGACCCCCAGCAGGGCCCGCCCCCGCAGCGGTGACCGATCGAGTCGTAGAGATTCCGCATTGCACTTGTGTATGACGGGGTCTCACCCGGTAGCGTTACCGATCGCGGGAAATTGACGCATCGGGAACCGAACGACGGGGGAGACGCCGTGGCTGGTGAGACGCAACCGCAAAGCCTGCAGCAATTGCTTCAGTTCGAGGGCGGGAGCTCTTCGAGCGAGCAGGGGATGAGCCTTGCCGGGGTCGCCCCCGGGGGCGGCGGTGCGGAAGGTGGCGGTGGTGGAGCCGCGGACCTCAAGCAGACCGAGGGACCGTGGACGCATGCCGCAGGGGCCGTCGTGCAGCTGCAGGCCGACACCAACGCCGGGCTGACGAGGCTCGGGACCGCGCACGAGGGCGTGCAGGAGCGCACCGAGGGGCTCGAGGCCACGGCCGCGCTCAGCGCCGTCCTCTTCTCCTGGCAGGAGCGGCTGAAGACCGTTCGGGACGAGGCCGGGAACCTGGAAGGGCCGCTCCGGCAGGTCGCCGTCGAGCACGGTGAGCTGGAGGCCGCCCAGAGGGCGAAGTACGCGCAGCTCGCGCCGCTGCCGGACAAGGGCGCGGGCGAGCACAAGGGCGGTCGGTGAGCGCGATGTTGTCCATAGACGAACTCAAGAACCTCAAGCTCACCGAACTCACCGAAGCCGGCCAGGGATGGGGTGACGTCAGCAAGCGGGCGTACGAATCCCGCCGGCAGATCGACTCCGGCGTGGCACCCAAGCTGACCGACGTCACCAAGGGCATGTCCACGATCGCGGCGGCGGTCCGCCTGGGCCGGCTGAGCCGTAACTACCACTACATCCACACCGAGTGCGGTCTGGTGCAGTTCGCGCTCAACGGTCTGGCGCAAGAACTCGCGGCCCCGCAGCGCAAGTTGGTCAACGCGCTCGAGGACGCCAAGCAGCTCGGGTTCACCGTGCACCCCGACGGCTCGGTCAGTTACCCCGCCGCGGGCCCGGAGCTCGGTGGACAGAAGCCGCAGGGCGACACGGTGAAGGGCACGAGCGGGTTCGTCAGCGGTGTCATGGCGGACGTCGCCGCCATGACCAACCTCAATCCGAACGCCGCCAAGGCGCAGGACATCGCCGACACGATAGGCGACGCGCTGGCCGAGGCCCGGAGGATCGACGGGGAGTACGCCAACGCCGTCCGCAGGCTCAAGGCCGAGCAGGGCCTCGACGTCACCGAGAACACCTGGGCCGACGTCAACAAGGACTCGCAGGCGGTGCACGGCGCGGCGGACGACGTTTTCAAGGACAGCATCCCCACGGGCGGCACCCCGGCCGAGCGCAAGGAGTGGTGGGACGGCCTCAGCCAGGAAGACAAGATCGCGTACATGGCGGCCTATCCCGAGACCATCGGGAACCTGGACGGCATCCCCTCCCTGGCGCGCGACGAGGCGAACCGCAACTACATGCCTCAGCTGATGGGGAAGCTCGCCGACCAGGGCGACGAGGAGTCGCTGACCAAGCTGGCCGGCCTGCAGGGGATCCAGGACAAGCTGAACACGACGAGCCAGCCGCCCATGCTCCTGCTCGGTATCGGCGACCAGGGCAACGGGCGCGCCATCGTGGCGTACGGCAATCCGGACGAGGCGAAGAACGTGTCCGCGTACGTGCCGGGGCTGGGGACCAAGCTCGACGCGGAGTTCGCGGGAGGCACCGTGAAGCGGGCGTTCGACACCGCGACCGGCGCCCAGAAGATCGACCCCTCCAGTGCCTCCATCGTCTGGCTGGGCTACGACGCTCCCCAGGACATCGACGTGATGACCAAGGGCGATGCCCAGAAGGGTGCTCCGGCCTACAACTCGTTCATGGCGGGCATCTCGGCCACGAACGACTTCGGCAGCAACGCGCACATCACGGCGATCGGCCACTCCTACGGGTCACTCACCGTCGGACAGGCCACCCAGCAGCCCGGAGGCATTCCGGGAGTGGACGACATCATCCTGGTGGGCAGCCCGGGCGTCGGCGTCGACAGGGCCGAGGACCTCGGTGTCGGCAAGCAGCACGTCTACGTCGGAGCGGCGGACAACGACATCGTGACCAAGCTGCCGTCGGCGGGCTCGGTGGAGGGCGCCGCCGTCGGTGCGCGCGCCGGTCTTCCCTTCGGCCCGGCCGGAATACTGCTCGGCGGAGCCATCGGCGCGGACCTGGGTGACCCGGGCGACGACGATGTGTGGTTCGGCAAGGACCCGTCGAGCGAGGCGTTCGGAGCCAACAGGTTCAGGACCGAGGACGGTCCCCAGGTCGTGGACCTCGAGTTCCCCAACGTCCTGAAGAGCGACGTCGGCAACCTCGAAGCCCACTCGAACTACTTCACCCCGGAAAAGGACCAGATCTCGGCCGACAACATCGCCGCGATCGTCGCCGGTGAGCCTGGGAAGATGATTCCGGAGGCGCGCCGGTGAAGTTGCTGAGGTTGCTGGCGGTGACGGGCCTCGCGGTCCTTGTCGTGGGCTGCTCACCCACGGACGGTGGCGGCCAGGAGCGGACGGTCGAAACGGGACAGACGAAGGTGCCGAAGATGGACATGCAGCAAGCCGCCGAGCGGGCGGACGAGATTCTCGACGAGACGTTCGCGGCGATCGTTCCTCCCGTGCAATGGACGCACCGGCAGACGATGCCCGGCACGTGCTCGACGGACCGCGCGCGCACCGTGATGACCATCATCGCGGAGGAGCGCCGGAGCGCCTTCCTGGGCGTGGTCGACCGCCATTGGAAGAGCAAGGGCTTCGCGTTCCGCGCGGCCAGCCAGGACAAGCTGGCGGCGTACTACGTGACCCCCGACGGGTTCCAGCTCAGTGTGCTGATCGGTTGGAAGGGCCAGGCCCATTTCGAGGTGACCACGCCCTGCGTCGAGAAGTCCGAAGTGGCCCCGCCGACCTCCCCGCCGAACGGTCCCGACTACAGCAAGCTGCCGCCCACCGCGCCGAACGTGACCTCCGACTTCTGGTCCGGGAAGGGGCCGGTCCCCAGCGCGACGGCACAGCCGAGCAGCTGAGCCCCCGGCGTTCGACGCCGCTCACGGAGGGCCCCGGCCCTGCTCGGGGCGGGGCCGTCCGCCAGGCGGCCGTGAGCCCCGCACAGGGCCCTGGGCCGGGGACCTCGAAGGGGACCTAGGCCGGGTCCTCCGCCGGGCGGGGCGCGCCGATCAGTGAGAGCGCGAGGATCGAGGCGCGCGTGATGAGGCCGGCGAGCAGGATCGTGCCGAACCCCTCCACGTGCCACTGGCCGAGCTCGCCGCCCAGCCAGGACAGCAGCCACCAGATCAGCGAGTCCTGCACGAAGCCCGCGGCGGCGAAGGCCAGCAGGGGCAGAGCCGGGACCGGGGCGGAGGGCCCCACGTATACGAGCTGGGTGAGGAGCGAGATCACGACGCCGGCGATCACGACGGAGAGGCCCACGTCCACGGCCTCCGCGCCGAGCGTGACGCCCGGCAGAACGGCCCCCGAGACGCCCACCCCGACGAGCGCGCCCAGTCTGCGTCTCGTGCTCGTATCAGTCATGGCCGGACTCTGACATGCGCGACGTGACGTTGTGAAGATCCCCTGGAAGCGGGATCAGAGACCGTGATCGGAATCGAACCGACGTAACTCGAGTTGCAGTCGAGCCCCTCAACCACTCGGGCACACGGTCGTGTTGAGCGGTGATACGACCGTAGAGCGGGCGCTCGGCGCCGCTCAAGGCTTTCGGCCGCCGTGCAACACGACTGCCATGTGCCGTTCACGATCGCCCGGTCGTACGACCAAGGGACCAGTCGGGACCGACCGCCGGACAGGGTCCATTCAGTGTTACGCCCCTTACGCTGGTCCCATGAGCGCCCTCGAACCCCGCGACGCCGACTCCGACGTCGACGCCCACGCCGCCACCGCCGCCTCCCCGGGCGGCGGATCCGTGCTCGACCGGGACCACCGGGCGCTCAGCATCGGCATCGTCTCCGTCGTCCTGCTCATCGCGTTCGAGGCGACCGCCGTCGGCACGGCCATGCCCGTCGCCGCCCGCGAGCTCAACGGCATCCCCCTCTACGCCTTCGCCTTCTCCGCGTACTTCACCACCAGCCTCTTCGCCATGGTCCTGTCCGGCCAGTGGTCCGACCGCGGTGGGCCCCTGGCCCCGCTCGCCGTCGGCATCTCCGCCTTCGCGGCCGGCCTGCTGCTCTCCGGGACCGCCGGCACGATGGTGCTGTTCATCCTCGGCCGGGCCGTCCAGGGGCTGGGCGGAGGGCTCGTGATCGTGGCGCTGTACGTCGTCGTCAGCCGGGCGTACTCCGAGACGCTGCGACCGGCGATCATGGCCGCCTTCGCGGCGAGCTGGGTCGTCCCCTCCGTCGTCGGGCCCCTCGCCTCCGGCACCGTCACCGAGCACCTCGGCTGGCGCTGGGTCTTCCTCGGCATCCCGGCCCTGGTCGTCCTCCCGCTCGCCCTCGCCCTCCCGGCGATCCGCCGTACCGCGTCCGGGCCCGCCGACCCCGCCGCGCCGCTCCCGCCGTACGGCCGCCGGCGGATCCGGCTCGCGCTCGGCATCTCGGCCGGGGCGGGGCTGCTGCAGTACGCGGGCCAGGACCTGCGCTGGCTCGCGCTGCTGCCGGCGGCGGCGGGCGCGGCGCTGCTGATCCCGGCCGCACGCGGACTGCTGCCGCGCGGCACGTACCGCGCGGCGCGCGGGCTGCCGGCCGTGGTGCTGCTGCGCGGTGTCGCGGCCGGCTCGTTCATCGCGGCCGAGTCCTTCGTGCCGCTCATGCTGGTCACCCAGCGCGGCCTGAGCCCCACGCTCGCCGGCATGTCGCTGGCGGTCGGCGGCCTGACGTGGGCGCTCGGTTCCTGGATCCAGTCCCGGCCGTGGACGGAGCCGTACCGGGAGCGGCTCGTGGTGTTCGGCATGGTGCTGGTCGCCGCGGCGATCGCCGCGGCGCCGAGCGTCCTGATCGCCGCGGTGCCGGTGTGGGTGGTCGCGGTGGCGTGGGCGTTCGGGTGTCTCGGCATGGGCATGGTGATCGCCTCGACGAGCGTGCTGCTCCTGAAGCTCTCGGCGCCGGAGGAGGCGGGCGCGAACTCGGCGGCCCTGCAGATCTCGGACGGCCTCTCGAACGTGCTGCTGCTGGCGGCGGGCGGCGCGGCCTTCGCGGCGCTCGGCGGGGGCGCGGTGGGCCACGGCGCGGCCCTGGACCCGGCCTCGCACCCGGCGGCCTTCGCGGCGGTGTTCCTGCCGATGGCGGGGGTGGCGCTGGTGGGGGCGTGGGTGGCCACGCGCCTGCGGGAGCGGTGAAGCCCGGCGCGGTACCACTCTGGCCCCAACGTGGTGGTACCATTCTGGTATGGCCATGAACCTGCGTCTTCGTGACGACCAGACCGAAGCCCTCAAGCAGCGCGCGGAGGAGGAGGGCACCAGCATGCACGCCATACTCCTCAAGGCGGTCGACGACTATCTGGCGCGTACCGCCCAGCAGGCGATCGTGCGAAAGACGGCCATGGAGCAGGCCGCCAAGTGGCATGAGCTGATGGAGCGCCTCAAGTGACGTGCGTCTACCTCACCGCCGAGGACGTGCTGGTCATCGCCGAGCATGCGGTCGATGACCAGAAGGTCCTCGTGCGCGATGCGGGGCTGCTCGAATCGGCGGTGCACCGGCCCTCCGCCGCCATGTTCGGCGAGGAGGCGTACCCGGACCTCCTCGACAAGGCGGCCGCCCTGCTGCAGTCCTTGGCGGTGAACCACCCCTTCGTCGACGGGAACAAGCGCACGGCCTGGCTGTCCTGCATGACCTTCCTCGCCATGAACGGCGTCCAGCTCCGCCCGGACATCGACGCGGCCGAACGCCTCGTCATCGCCGTGGCCACCGGGGAGACGGACGAGGTCAAGGCGATTTCGCAGGGGCTGCGTGAACTGCTCCTCCCGACGTGAGCTGAATCGCACCCGCTCCGCCCCCGGGGCGTTCGTACGGGATTCGCGCCGGGCCGCCGGTAGGGTGGCCCGGTTGTCATATCTGGACGAGCGTCGAACCGGAGACCGTGACTACCACCGCCACCTCCTCCCATCACCTCTCTCCCGCCTTCCCCGGCCGGGCCCCCTGGGGTACCGCGAACAAGCTGCGCGCCTGGCAGCAGGGCGCCATGGAGAAGTACATCCAGGAACAGCCCCGCGACTTTCTCGCGGTCGCGACACCCGGCGCCGGAAAGACCACCTTCGCGCTGACCCTCGCGTCCTGGCTGCTGCACCACCACGTCGTACAGCAGGTGACGGTCGTCGCGCCCACCGAGCACCTGAAGAAGCAGTGGGCCGCGGCCGCCGCGCGGATAGGGATCAAGCTCGACCCCGACTACAGCGCCGGGCCGCTCAGCAAGGAGTACCACGGCGTCGCCATCACCTACGCCGGTGTCGGCGTACGACCCATGCTCCACCGCAACCGCTGCGAACAGCGCAAGACCCTCGTCATCCTCGACGAGATCCACCACGCCGGTGACTCCAAGTCCTGGGGCGAGGCGTGCCTGGAGGCCTTCGACCCGGCCACCCGCCGGCTCGCGCTGACCGGTACGCCCTTCCGGTCCGACACCAACCCCATCCCCTTCGTCACGTACGAGGAGGGGAACGACGGCATCCGGCGCTCCTCGGCCGACTACACCTACGGCTACGGCAACGCCCTCGGCGACGGCGTCGTGCGGCCCGTCATCTTCCTCTCCTACAGCGGCAACATGCGCTGGCGCACCAAGGCCGGTGACGAGATCGCCGCCCGCCTCGGCGAGCCCATGACCAAGGACGCCATCTCGCAGGCCTGGCGCACCGCGCTCGACCCCCGCGGCGACTGGATGCCGAACGTCCTGCGCGCCGCCGACCAGCGCCTGACGGAGGTCCGCAAGGGCATCCCCGACGCCGGGGGGCTCGTCATCGCCTCCGACCAGGACTCCGCCCGCGCCTACGCCAAGCTGATCCGCGAGATCACCGGCACCAAGGCCACGGTCGTCCTCTCCGACGAGGCCGCCGCCTCCAAGCGGATCGACGAGTTCAGCGAGAGCAACGACCGCTGGATGGTCGCCGTCCGCATGGTGTCCGAGGGCGTCGACGTTCCGCGCCTCGCCGTGGGCGTGTACGCGACGACCATCTCCACCCCGCTGTTCTTCGCCCAGGCCGTCGGACGTTTCGTACGTTCGCGCAGGCGCGGCGAGACCGCGTCCGTGTTCCTTCCCACCATCCCGAACCTCCTCGGCTTCGCCAACGAGATGGAGGTCGAGCGCGACCACGTGCTCGACAAGCCGAAGAAGGACGGCGAGGAGGACCCGTACGCCGAGTCCGAGAAGGAACTGGCGGAGGCCGAGAAGCAGCAGGACGAGGACACCGGCGAGCAGGACATGCTGCCCTTCGAGGCGCTGGAGTCCGACGCCGTCTTCGACCGCGTCCTCTACGACGGCGCCGAGTTCGGCATGCAGGCCCACCCGGGCAGCGAGGAGGAGCAGGACTACCTCGGCATCCCCGGGCTCCTCGAACCCGACCAGGTGCAGCTGCTCCTCCAGAAGCGGCAGGCCCGGCAGATCGCGCACAGCCGCAAGAAGCCGGACACCGAGGCGGACCTGCTGGAGCTCCCGGCCGAGCGGCGACCTGTCGTATCGCACAAGGAACTGCTCGAGCTGCGCAAGCAGCTCAACACGATGGTCGGCGCGTACGTCCACCAGAGCGGGAAGCCGCACGGCGTCATCCACACGGAGCTGCGGCGGGTGTGCGGCGGGCCGCCGAGTGCGGAGGCGACAGCCGGCCAGATCCGTGAGCGGATCAAAAAGGTGCAGGAGTGGGCCACCCGGATGCGGTGAGGCCGGACGCGGTTGGTCCGGGAGGCCGCCGTGCCTTCGGAGGGCCGCCGTGCTGCTTCCGGGAGCCCGCCGTGCCTTCGGACCCGGCCGTGACTCCGGACGACCGTGTCCGGATATGGTCGGCTTCGGACCACTGTGGGCCCGTACGCGCGATGTGCGTACGGGCCCTGTCCGTTGTGCGGCCCGACAAAGCCGATCTTGTCCGGCGAACTCCCCGGACCGGCCGACTTATGCCTGGAACGGGCCGTATCCGGTCGCTCACGCCCGGATTCTGGACGAGGTCTTCCGCTGAGCGGAGTGGCTCGCTACTGTCCCCGCAATGCAAACGCCCCGTGGCAGCGCCGCCGCGGAGCGCAGCCGGTGCGCATGGCCTGCCGGCGGCCTCTGACGTGCGTCGCCGCGGGACCGGCGCCGCTGCTCTCGTTTGAAGGTCCGCCGTCACTCACTCCGAAGGAGAGGGCGTCGTGACCGCGGAAACCTCCCAGACGCTCGACCGGGGCCTCAGGGTCCTCAAGCTGCTCGCCGACACCGACCACGGCCTGACGGTCACCGAGTTGTCCAACAAACTCGGCGTCAACAGGACCGTCGTCTACCGTCTGCTCGCCACACTCGAACAGCACGCGCTCGTACGACGCGATCTGGGCGGTCGCGCCCGGGTCGGCCTCGGCGTGCTGCGACTGGGCCGCCAGGTCCATCCGCTGGTCCGCGAGGCGGCACTCCCCGCGCTGCGCTCGCTCGCCGAGGACATAGGGGCCACGGCCCATCTGACGCTCGTCGACGGGGCGGAGGCGCTGGCGGTCGCCGTCGTCGAACCGACCTGGACCGACTACCACGTGGCCTACCGGGCCGGTTTCCGTCACCCGCTGGACCGGGGCGCGGCGGGCCGCGCGATCCTCGCGGCCCGACAGGGCAACCTGATCGAGCCCGGCTTCACGCTGACCCACGGTGAGCTGGAGGCCGGCGCGAGCGGCGCGGCGGCTCCGCTGGTCGGAGTCACGGGCATAGAGGGCAGCGTGGGCGTCGTGATGCTCGCCGACGCGGTCCCGGAGCGGGTGGGGCCGAGGGTCGTGGACGCGGCCAGGGAAGTCGCCGACGCGTTGCGCTAGGGCGCGCGGCGGCACGGGCTCCAGGGCGCCGGCCCTATGGTCCTGGGCCGAGGCCCTGGAGCCGCTGCACGTACGGGTGCCTTGCGCCCGTGGCTTCGACGGTTCGGGGTGTCGACCCGGGCCGGGCCCGCGGTACACGCGGATGCCCCGCCGTACGCGCGGGTGCCTCGCCGACCGGGGCGGCGTACCTGGCCGGCGTACCCGCGCCGTCGGCGCCGCGCGTCAGGCGTCGCCCACCAGCAGCGCACCCAGCGCCGTCCTCCGGTGTTCCACCGCTCGTCCCGCTCGCGCCGTCGTGATCAGGCCCGCGCCCCGCAGCGCCGACGCGTGTGCCGACGCCGTCGCGTTGCTGACGCCCAGGCGGCGGGCCAGGGCCGTCGTCGTGTGGGCGTCGGTGAGCGCGCGCAGGAGCGCGAGGCGGGTGCCGCCCAGGACCGTGGCCAGGGACTCCTCCGTGCCGGGCGCCACGTCCGGCGTGAGCGGCAGCCCCGGCCCCGCCGCGTACGTCACGACCACCGGCCGGCCGGGCAGGTCCTGGACGAGTGGGTGGCCGGTCCAGTGGAAGGTCGGCAGCAGGACCAGCCCGCGCCCGGCGAGGGCGATCTCCCGCCCGCCCGGCGTCTCCCACTCCCAGACGCCGTCGCGCAGCCGGGTGCCGGGGACGAGCGCCGGCAGGGCCGCGCCGACGCCGTGTTCGGCGGCCGTCAGGGCGTGCCGGGTGAACTCCGCCCGGTGCAGGTCCTGCACCTGCGACCACACCGGCGCCACGACCGTCTCGAACGCCGCCCGCTGCGCGCGGCGCAGAACCTCCCGGGCACCCGTCCCGCCCGCGTGGAGCTCCCGGATCCACCGCGGGGACGGCCGCCCCGCGTACACCCGCTCGAGCTCCGAGCGCACCAGCTCCCGCGGGGCACCCGCCACCAGGTCGAAGCCCTCCGCGGGCGTCTCGCCGAGCACGTCGAGGAAGCGCGGGGGATCGCCCGCCGGGACCAGGTCCGCCAGCGGCGCCACGACGTCCGGAAGGGACCGCAGCACCCGTTGCCGCCAGCGGCCGAAGAGCAGATCGTCACCGCCGAGCAACGTCATGAACGCCGCGTTCAGCTCCGGCACCGGGGCCGGCCGGGCGGCGAACCGTACCCGGGCGAAGTCCTCCGCCGTGAAACGGATCCGGGTCACCGCACAAGCCTTTCGTCCACAGCCTCAACCTTCGCGGAGGCTGCCGGCCCGGCGGCAGCCTGTCCCGCATGACACCTTCTCCCATGACCCGACGGGCCGTCACCCGGGCCGCCTTCGCCGCCGCCGCGACCCTCACCCCGGCCCTCCTCCCGGCCACCGCCCGCGCGACCATCCCCACCCCCGCCCCGGACCCCGACCCCGCGCGCGGCCTCGTCCTCCGGCTGCCCCCGCCCACCGGCCCGTACAAGATCGGCGCCACCACCCTCCACCTGGTCGACGGCTCCCGCAACGACCCCTGGCTGCCGGCGATCGGGGTACGGGAGGTCATGGTCACCGTGCACCACCCGGCCCGAACCGTCCGCGGATATCCGCGCGCGCCCCAGCTGACCGCGGACGCCGCGGAGCTGTTCACCGTCCTCGCGCCCTGGACCCGCCCGGGCCTGCCCGACGCCGGGGTCGACTGGGCGGCGACCCGTACGCACACCCACCCGGGCGCCCCCGTCCTGCCCGGCCGCAGGCCCGTGCTGCTCTACAGCCCCGGGGGCGGCGACGCCCGCACCATGGGCACCTCGCTCGCCGAGGAACTGGCGAGCCACGGCTGGGCCGTCGTCACCGTCGACCACCCGGGGGACGCGAGCGAGGTGGACTTCCCCACCGCGCGCCCCGGACGCGACAAGGTGCGCCCCACCGTCTTCACCGGGCAGCCCGACGCCGAGCAGTTCCGCACCATGATCGACACCCGCCTCGCCGACATCCGGTTCGTCCTCGACCGGCTCGAAGCCCTGGAGGGGCCCCTCGGCCGCGCCCTCGACCTGGGGCGGATCGGGATCTACGGGCACTCGGCCGGCGGCACCGCCGCCGCCCAGACGCTGTACGACGACCCGCGCGTCACTGCCGCCGTGAACCTGGAGGGGTACCTGGACCAGGCCGACGGCACGCTGTTCCCGGTGGCCCGGTACGGCGTCGACCGGCCGCTCCTGCTGCTCGGCACCGACGGCTTCCGCAACGCGCGGCTCGACCGCTCCTGGGCCGCCGCGCTCGCCCGCTCCGGGGGCCTTACCCGCCGACGGCAGCTCGACGACGCGGACCACTGGGTGTTCACCGACTACGCCGCGCTCGTGCCGCGGCTGCACGCCGCCGGCCTGATGAGCACGGCCGACCGGGTGCGGCTCGTCGGCGCGATCGACCCGAGGACGTCCGTGCCCGCCGTCCGCCGGGAGGTCCGCTCGTTCTTCGGCCGTCGGCTGCCGGTGAGGGCCGCACAGTAGATTGGGGGCGTGCTCTCCCGTCTCACGCGTCACCGTGCCCTCGCGCTCTGCGCCCTGCCCGTCGCCGCGCTCTTCGCGGTGGTGGGGCTGGCGCCGCTGCCGTACGCCATCGCACAGCCCGGCTCCACGGCGGACGTGCTCGGCAAGAACAAGGGGCGTGAGGTCATCACCATCAGTGGCGCGCCGGTCCGTCCGACCCAGGGCAAGCTGTTGATGACGACCATCGTGGCCACCGGGCCGAGTGTCGACAACGACTTCGGAGACGTCGCCGACGCCTGGTTCCGTACCGACCGGGCCGTCCTGCCGCGCGATGCCGTCTACCCTCCCGGGAAGTCGGACGCCGAGGTCGAGAAGCACAATCTGGGCGAGATGAAGGAGTCGCAGGACGCCGCCACCCTCGCCGCCCTGAACCATCTGAAGCTCGACCCGAAGGACGTCAGGGTCACGCTCCACCTCGCCGACATCGGCGGACCGAGCGCCGGGTTCCTGTTCTCCCTCGGGATCGTCGACAAGCTCGACGGCGACGGCTCGGGCGGTGACCTCACCGGCGGCCGGACCGTCGCCGGTACGGGAACGATCGAGCCGGACGGCACGGTCGGCGCCGTCGGCGGAGTCTCCCTGAAGACCCAGGCCGCCGGGCGGGACGGGGCGAGCGTCTTCCTCGTGCCGAAGGCGGAGTGCTCCGACGCGCAGGCGGAGCTGCCCGAGGGCATGCGGCTGATCCCGGTCTCCACGCTCAGCGACGCGGTGTCCTCGCTCCGGGCGCTGGAACAGGGGCAGGAGGCGAAGGTTCCGAGCTGCTGACGCGCGGCGGCACGGAGTCCATCTCGCGCCAGCAGGGGAACACCGTCGGGGCGAGCGTGGCCAGGAAGTAGACGCCGCCGAACGCGAGCAGCGCCACCGTCAGACCGGCTCCTTCGATCAGCTGCCCGGCCGCGAGGCCACCCAGCGGGGTCGTCAGGAGCACCCCGGCCGTCGTCACGCCGGAGACCCGGCTGCGCAGCTCGTCGGGGACGCGTTCGTACGCGACGGTGGCCAGGATCGGGTTGAGCAGGCCGGCGCCCAGGCCGCCCGCCGCCATGGTGACGAGCAGCGGAAGCGTGGTGTCGGTGAGCGCGGCCGCCACATAGGGCGGGGCCCCGCACAGCAGGAACCCGGCCGTGAAGAGGGCGCGGCGCGGGAAGCGGTGGCCGACCGCCCCGTACAGGAGTGCCGCGAGGAGCGCGCAGCCGCCGAAGACGGCGACGAGCAGACCGAGGGTGGCGGAGCCGCCGAGGTGCTCCCGGGCGTGGACGGGAAGCAGGATCGCACTCCAGCCCTGGTTGAGGCCGTTGGTCACCATCACCATCAGGACGACGCCGAGCAGCAGCCGGGAGCGGAGCACGAAGGTGTACCCCTCGCGCAGTTCGGCGCGGTAGCCGGACAGGGAGAAGGGGGCCGGGTCGGGCCGGGGCGCGGCGGACGGCACGTTCCGCAGGCCGACGAGCACGAGCAGGGCGGAGAGCCCGAAGGTGGCGGCGTCGAGGAGCAGGACGGCATCCGCGCCGATGACGGCGACGAGGACACCGGCGAGTGCGGCGCCGGACATCCGGGCGCCTCGCGAGACGGCGTCGTAGAGGCTCGCGGCGCGGGGAACGGGGTTCCCGCGCGGCGGGCCAGGTCGGGGACGAGGACGTAGCGGGCGGTCTCGCCGGGCGCGTGGAAGAGGCCGGTCACGGCCATCAGCGCGCACAGCATCCAGAACTCCAGCAGGCCGGTGCGGTGCAGGAGCGGGATCGCGGCCAGCGCGAGCGCGCAGACGAGGTCGGAGACGACGCTGATCCTGCGGCGCCCGATGCGGTCGATGACCGGGCCGCCGACGATCGCGGAGACGACGACGGGGGCGGCCGCGCAGAAGGCGACGAGGCCGGCCTTTCCGGGGCTGCCCGTGGTGTCCAGCGCGAACCAGGGGACACCGATGAGGGTGAGGGCGTTGCCCGTGATCGAGATGGCGTTGGCGGCCAGGACGGTGGCCAGGGGTGCCCGTCCTCCCGACGCGCTCATACGGCGCGCGGGTGCGGTCGGGCGGTGGCGGGGACGGCCAGGCGCAGCCCTAACGCGACGAGGGTCCAGCCCAGTTGGGTACGGAGCGGGGCGCGCGGCACGAAGTCGGCGGCGGCCCGGCGGAGTTCGGTGGAGCGCAGGCGGTGGAGCTTCAGGTGGATGTCGGTGTGCATGGCGTCCTCGGGGTCCCTTCCGTCAGGACTCGCGCTGGGGGAACGCGTGCAGGTGCATGCGTACGCGGGCGACGCCCGGCGCTTCGGTGTCGGAGCTCTGGTGGTACTCGTCGATCAGCGAGTGGATCTTGGCGTTGAGCTCGTGCAGTCGCTCGGGCGGCAGGCACAGGGTGAAGTCGCTCATGTCGCTGGCGCCGGCCCAGGCCGCGTCCCAGTCGTGGCGGGTGCCGAGCCAGGTGTTCAGCTCCTGGGTGTGGATGGTCGCGATCTCATGGAGGTAGACCTCCATGGCGCCCCGGACCTCGGGGTCGGCGTTCCGGTACAGCGACGCGTCGACCGACGTGCCCTGCTGGGCCGCCTTCCACCACCGCTCCCGGCCCTTGCCCCGGGACGGGTCGTCCTCCACGAAGCCGTGCGCGGCGAGCTGGCGCAGGTGGTAGCTGGTCGCGCCGCTGGACTCGCCGAGCCGCTCGGCCAGTTGGGAGGCGGTGGCGGGCCCGTTGTGCCGCAGGGCGCGCAGCAGCCGGATGCGGAGGGGATGGGCGAGCCCGCGCAGTGAGCGCGGGTCGAGCGTGCGGCTGACGCGTTCCTCGGGTGCGGACATGGGACGAGCCTAGAGTTGCAAAGAAAGGTGTGCAAGGGTTTCTTTGCAACTACTTCTTTGCGATCACCGCGCCCCATGTCCACCGACTCGTGGCGTTGTTCCGCGGGTGCATGCGCCCTGCGACTCGTCCAGGACCGACGCCACTTCAGGGGCGCCGGCGACGCGCCCCCGCACCCCGCCCTGGCGGCGGGGGAGTGGCACCCGCCGCGCGCCGCTTCATGTCACTCGGCGGGGGCGTCGTCGGCCGGGTCGACCCCATGCTGATCCCGCAGCGTGACGATGAGGTCGAGCCAGGCTTCGGCCCGCGCGCGGTTCAACGGGGACCGGTCGGCGTCAAAACCGTTCCACGAGCCCCTGCGTACCGTCGTGCCGCGGACGTCGGCCCCGCCGCGGAGGCAGCTGAGAACCGTACTTTCGATCATCTCTCGATGGGAGCGCGCTGTGCGGCTCCGCAGGGACGGGACGTGGGTGTCCCATTCGCCGAACACGCACAGCTCCGGAGCCAGCGTCTCGGCCTGGCGCCACACCTCCTCACTCCACGGCCCCATCCCCACCGTCGCACCGAGCACACCGCGCATCCACTGCCCGGATCCCCCGTTGATCGCACCGACGAGTGTGCGCCAATGCTGCTCCCGCCTTTGGGCCGGCTCTTTGTGGGGGTTCTGGCCGATGTGCACGCCGATCTGCACGGTCGGCTCGCTGGCGAGGCACAGATCGAACTGTCGCCGCTCCCCTTCGCCGCCCAGCCAGACGAGCTTCGCGCCGAGCACACGCGAGATCGCGTGTGAGGTGGGCGGTCGCCACGGCAGGCCGGGCGCGAGCCGGCGATGGACGGTGACGGTCCTGCGGTCGAAGCTCACCCGGGCGCGGGGCGTCGCCGCTGTCGTCATGCCTGGCCGGTCGATCGCTTTCGACATCTCTCCCCCAGAGCGGTGTGGGCGCCGCACTTCTTCGGCCTGGATCCTGGCCGCTCCCGGTACCCGTAGCAAGCCCCTCCACGGCTCCACCGCTCAGTCGACGTCCTCCGCCGCCTGCTCCACCAGCGGGATGATCCGCAGCGGCACGGGGTTCTCCATCACGATCGCGGTCGAGGCCCGCACGATGCCCTCGAAGCCGACCACCCGGTCGATCACGCGCTGGAGGTCCGCGTTGGAGCGGGCGACCAGGCGGCACAGCATGTCGCCGTGGCCGGTCGTCGTGTGCAGTTCGAGCACCTCGGGCACGGTCGCCAGATGCCCCCGGACGTCCGCGCCCTGGCCCTGCTTGATCTCCAGCGTCGCGAACGCGGTCACCGGGTAGCCCAGCGCCGCCGGGTCGACCTGGGGGCCGAACCCGCGGATCACCCCGTTCGCCTGGAGGCGGTCGAGCCGCGCCTGGACCGTGCCCCGCGCCACGCCGAGCCGGCGCGATGCCTCCAGGACCCCGATACGCGGCTCCCGCGCGAGCAGCACGATCAGACGGCCGTCCAGATGATCGATCGCCACAGCGGCCTCCACATGGTCATCCTGTACAAGTCTTCCGCTCATACTGGCCGGTGGCTGGGCACATTGACCACCCCGGAGGCGAACTATTGCGCAGCTTGCCGATCGGCGGGACTCTGCCCCCATGACTGAGACCATCCAGCAGACCCCCTCCACGGCGCGGCAGGCCGACCCCTTCCCCGTGAAGGGGATGGACGCGGTCGTCTTCGCCGTCGGCAATGCCAAGCAGGCCGCGCACTACTACTCCACGGCCTTCGGCATGAAGCTCGTCGCGTACTCCGGACCGGAGAACGGCAGCCGCGAGACCGCCAGTTACGTCCTGACGAACGGCGCCGCCCGTTTCGTGTTCACCTCCGTCATCAAGGCCGCCACCGACCGGGGCCGCTTCCTCGCCGAGCACGTCGCCGAGCACGGTGACGGCGTCGTGGACCTGGCGATCGAGGTCCCGGACGCGCGCGCCGCGTACGCCTATGCCGTCGAGCACGGGGCACGCGGCATCGAGGAGCCGCACGAGGTCAAGGACGAGCACGGCACCGTCGTCCTCGCCGCCATCGCCACGTACGGCAAGACCCGCCACACCCTCGTCGAGCGCTCCGGCTACGACGGCCCGTACCTGCCGGGCTTCGTCGCCGCCGACCCGATGGTCGAGCCGCCGGCCAAGCGCACCTTCCAGGCCATCGACCACTGCGTCGGCAACGTCGAGCTCGGCAAGATGAACGAGTGGGTGGCCTTCTACAACAAGGTCATGGGCTTCACGAACATGAAGGAGTTCGTGGGCGACGACATCGCGACCGAGTACTCGGCACTGATGTCGAAGGTGGTCGCGGACGGCACCCTGAAGGTGAAGTTCCCGATCAACGAGCCGGCGATCGCGAAGAAGAAGTCGCAGATCGACGAGTACCTGGAGTTCTACGGCGGCGCCGGCGTCCAGCACATCGCCCTGGCCACCAACGACATCGTGGCGACCGTGCGCTCCATGCGGGCCAACGGTGTCCAGTTCCTCGACACCCCGGACTCGTACTACGACACCCTCGGCGAGTGGGCCGGCGAGACCCGGGTGCCCATCGAGACGCTGCGCGAGCTGAAGATCCTGGTCGACCGCGACGAGGACGGCTACCTGCTGCAGATCTTCACCAAGCCGGTCCAGGACCGCCCGACCGTCTTCTTCGAGATGATCGAGCGCCACGGCTCGATGGGCTTCGGCAAGGGCAACTTCAAGGCCCTCTTCGAGGCGATCGAGCGCGAGCAGGCCAAGCGCGGCAACCTGTAGTTCCACGCAGACCGACGGGCCCGGGGCACCCGCCCCGGGCCCGTTCCGGCGCCGGCCCGCTGCGGCGCCCACGGGGGAGGCGCCGCAGCCGGCCGCCGCCCCCGCCGGACGACCTAGATGTATTGACCCGCAGGGTTGTTGACGCGGGTGATGGGTGGGTGTCCGTCGAGTGCGGTGTGGCAGCGGTGGTGGTTGTAGGTGTGGAGGAAGTCT
>NZ_JBVHWN010000020.1:0-81610 GCF_055564335.1 Streptomyces sp. NPDC029139
GAATCTCAAGGACCGGAGGCGGTGACCAAGCTGCGGCATGGCCACCACCCTCGCACGTGGCCCGATCGACATGAAGTCAAAGAGACAGAACCTAGCCCCCCCTGGCCGCCCCCGCCCCTCTCCCCCGGCCCCCCTCTCCCCCGCCCCGTAGTCCCCTACCCGTAACGCCTCACGCCCGTAGCCGTCTCACACCTCAGGGCCTTCTCACCCCCCGGGCAGCAGTCGGGTCCCCGCGTTCGGCAGCTTGCTCCACCAGTGGCCGTAGCGGCGGTACACCTCCGGTTCCCGGTCGGACAGGAAGCCCACCAGCGCACGGGCCTCGCCGGCGAGTCCCTCCCACGCCTCGTCCGGCAGGTCGTGGAACGCCGTCGCCTCGATCCCTCCCTCGGTCGGGCGCCACACGCCGGCGACGTATCCGTCGACCAACAGGGTCGGCAGCACGTCTCCGTTCCGCCGGATGACGAGTGGGCGGTAGTCGGGCGGTATGACCCGGCCCCGGTCGGCGTAGGCCAGGAGGGTGCTGTCCCACATGGCCATGAGCCGAGGTGGGGCGGCCGCGTCCTCGTCCGGTAGTGGTGCCCCCGGCACGTCGAAGAGCTGCTCGCCGTTCGGCCCTTCGCACCGCTCGAGCCGGTCGGCCAGCGCGTCCAGGGCCTTCCTGACCCGGGCCCGCTGGATCAGCCCGAACTGGGCCACGTCCGCCACCGACGCCGGCCCGAACGCTTGGAGATAGCGCAGGACCAGCGTGCGCAGGGCGGCGTCGGACACCTCCGGCTCCGGCGGCGCCGGCGGGTCGGGCGGTGCCACGTACGCGGGCCGTTCCCCGAACGACCACGGCGGCGTGGTGGGCGCGTGGAGCAGCGGCGTGTAGTGCCGCAGCCCCCACCAAGCACCCGACTTCGGTGCGGTGCCCACCCGTTGCTCGAGCCATGCCTCGTACTCCGCGTTCGTCCGGGGCCGGTCGGCGAACGCCAGCAGCTCCGGGACGAGCGTGTCGGCGTCCGCCGGAGTCAGACCGGACGCCGCGAACCGGCTGCCGAGCCTCCCCGCCCTCAGCAGGGGATGCACCGCCTCCCGGAACGGCCGGTAGTCGTCCGTGTGCACGGCATGCAGGGTGATCCGCATGAGTGTCGACTTGACGACCGTTCCCAGGGCGAACGCGTCGTCGAGGTCGGCCGCGTCGAAGGCGACGGTCCTGTTCCACAGCGCGAGGTACGGCGAGGCCGGCTGCTGTGCCTGCAGCGCGACGACCCGCTGCACCGCCTCGGCGGCGCCGAGCTTCTCCCGCCGCAGCAGCAACTGCCGGGCCAGCGTCGAGCGGTTGAGCCCCCGCGCCGTGATCCTCATGCCGTGATCCTCATGCCGCGATCATTCCTCACCGGCGCGCGCGGACCGTGGCGTGGACCTCCCGGTCCGGCTGGAGCGTCAGGCTCGGTACGGGACGTATCTCCCCCGGGTCGAGGTCGAGACGGAACCGCCGGGCGAGGACGGCGAGGACGAGGACGGCCTCGACCATGGCGAACCGTGTCCCCAGGCAGACCCGCGGCCCGCCGCCGAACGGGAACCAGGCGTACTCGGGTATCTCCTCGGCTCCCTCGGTCCCCGCCGTTCCCCAGCGTTCGGGACGGAACTCTTCGGGGTCGGTGAACCAGCGGCCGTCCCGGTGTGTGGCCCACTGGCTGGTCCACACCCGCGTCCCGGCCGGGATCGACAGGCCGCCGAGGGTCGCGCCCTCCTTGGCGATGCCCGTGATGAGCCAGATCGTCGGGTAGAGCCGCAGGGTCTCCTTCACCACGGCCTGCGTGTAGGTCAGCCGGGCATAGTCGTCGAAGCCCGGTTCGTGGTCGCCGAGGACGCTGTCGAGTTCTTCGGTGAGCGCCTCGCGCACCCGGGGGTTGTGCGAGAGCAGGTGCCACGCCCAGACGAGGGTGGAGCTGGTGGTCTCGTGCCCGCCGATGTAGAGGGTGACTGTCTCGTCGCGGATCTCCTGGTCGGAGAGGTGGGCGCCGGTCTCGTCCTGGGCGGCGAGGAGCCTGCTGAGCAGGTCGGGGCGTTCGGTCCCGCCGTCGCGGTGGCGGGCGACGACCCGGGAGACCTCGGCGTCGATGACCGCGGTGGCGCGCTTGACGCGTGCGCGTCCCGGCGTGGGCACCCAGTCGGGCAGCAGGGCGCCGATGCCGCTGAACTCGGCGCCTATCTCCTTCTGCGCGACGTCCATGGCGCGGCCGATGGCCTCGGCATCGGCGGCGGTGTCGACGCCGAAGATGGTGCGTACGGCGATGAGTTGGGTGAGGGCCGCCATCTCCTTCTTGATGTCGACGCGCTGCCCGTCGCTCCACCGGTCGGCGAAGGCGATGGCGCACTCGGCCATGGTGGCGGCGTAGGACCGCACCTGCTTGGGCCGGACGGACGGCTGGACGAGGGAGCGCTTCCGGCGCCAGTCGGCGCCCTTGGCGACGACGACTCCGTTGCCGAGCAGGGTGCGGAAGGCGATGCCGAGGTCGGGCTGGTCGAAGGTGCGCTCGACCTCGGTGAGGAGTTCCCCGATGGCGTCGGGCTGGGCGATGAAGAGGGCCGGACCCGGCCCGAATCGCCAGCTGACGAAGTCGCCTCGGGCGCGGAGCCGTTCGAAGAAGGCGAGTGGGTCCCTGCCGAATTCCGGCAGGTTCCCGAGCAGCGGTACGCCGCGTGGCCCCGGCACGATCTTCTGTCCGCCCGCGGTCTCCTCGACCGCGGCCGGACCGGTTTGCGTGGTCATGCGCGTCCCCCTCCCAGCGGTACTGCCCGGTGTGTGACTCCATGGAATCGGAGAGGTCCGACACTCCGCCACCCCTGTGGAAAACGACCTGTGGACAACGCGGCCATGGGAAGAGCGCGATGACAGGTGACCACACGCCACGACGGGCGACGAAGAGGAGCGGCGCAGAGCGACGAAGGGGTGAAAGGCCGCGACGGAGGGGGCGAAAGGCCGCGACGAAGGCCACGGCGAAGGCCACGGCGCTCACACCAGGGGCCCGTGGCGTCGACCACGGGCCCCTGGCAGGCGGTGTTCAGAACGGACCCTCGGCGGGCGGCGTTCAGGACGTGGCTCGGAGCGAGCCGCGGGTCACGTCACCGAGCTGTAGGCGACGACGCCCCGCAGCAGTGAATCCACCGCCTTGCGCGCGTTCTTGGAGACCGTGCTGTTCTCCTTGGGCGCGGCTGCGGCGATCTGTCCGAGGACGTCGATGACCTGCTTGCACCAGCGGACGAAGTCACCGGCGGGCATTTCGGCCTCGCGCAGGACTTCGTCGAGCCCCCGGTCGGAGGCCCACTGGTGAGCGGCCCAGGCGAAGCCGAGGTCCGGCTCGCGCTGGCCAACGCCCTCCGCCTGATGGATCCGGAACTCCTCCTCCAGCGCGTCGAGCCGGCCCCAGATGCGCACCATCTCGCCGAGGGCGGCCTTCGCCTTGCCGGTGGGGAGTTTCGGCGCGACCGCGTCGTCGGCCTGCCGCGCCTCGTACACCAACGCCGAGACGCAGGCGGCGAGTTCCGCCGGGTTGAGGCCCTCCCATACGCCTTCGCGCAGACATTCGCTGGCCAGCAGGTCGAGTTCGCCGTAGAGCCGGGCGAGCCGCTTGCCGTTCTCGGTGACGTCGTCGCCCCGCAGGTAGTCGAGCTCGGTGAGGAGCGCGACGATCCGGTCGAAGGTGCGCGCGATGGTGTTGGTGCGGCCCTCGATGCGCCGCTCAAGCTGCCGCGTGTCGCGCTGCAGCCGGTGATAGCGCTCGGCCCAGCGGGCGTGGTCCTCGCGCTCGTCGCATCCGTGGCAGGGGTGGGCGCGCAGCTCCGTACGCAGCCGGGCGATCTCGCGGTCGTCGGCGGCGGGCGAGCGGTCCCTGCGGTGGCGCTCGGGGTTGATGTGTCCGGCCTTGGTGCGCAGGGCCGAGGCGAGGTCCCGCCGGGACTGCGGGGAGCGCGGGTTGAAGGACTTGGGGATCCTCATGCGCTCCATGGCCTCGACCGGGATCGGGAAGTCGATCGAGGCGAGCCGCTTGACCTGCCGTTCGGCCGTGAGCACGAGCGGGCGGGGCCCGTCGTGGTGCTCGAAGCCGCGGTGGCCGTTCGTCCGCCCTGCGGGGATACCGGGGTCGAGGACGAGGGCGAGTCCGGCGAACTTGCCCGTGGGAACGTGGATGACGTCGCCGGGCTTCAGCTTCTCCAGGGAGGCCGCGGCCTGGGCGCGGCGCTGCGCGGCCCCCTGCTTGGCCAGTTCCGTCTCGCGGTCCTTGAGGTCGCGGCGCAGCCGCGCGTACTCCTCGAAGTCGCCGAGGTGACAGGTCATGCCCGCCTTGTAGCCCTCCAGGCCCTCTTCGTTCTTCTGCACCTGGCGGGAGATGCCGACGACGGACCGGTCGGCCTGGAACTGCGCGAAGGAGGTCTCGAGCAGTTCGCGGGAACGGTGGCGTCCGAACTGGTCGACCAGGTTGACGGCCATGTTGTACGAGGGCTTGAAGCTGGAGCGCAGGGGGTACGTGCGCGTGCCGGCGAGCCCGGCGAGGTGGCCCGGGTCGAGCCCGCGCTGCCAGAGGACCACGGCGTGGCCCTCGACGTCGATGCCGCGGCGTCCGGCGCGTCCGGTGAGCTGGGTGTACTCGCCGGGCGTGATGTCGGCGTGCTGCTCGCCGTTCCACTTGACGAGCTTCTCCAGGACCACCGAACGGGCGGGCATGTTGATGCCCAGCGCGAGGGTCTCCGTGGCGAAGACGGCCTTCACGAGGCCGCGTACGAAGAGCTCCTCGACCACTTCCTTGAACGTGGGCAGCATGCCGGCGTGGTGGGCGGCGATGCCGCGCTCCAGGGCTTCCAGCCACTCGTAGTACCCGAGGACGTGCAGGTCCTCGGTGGGAATGGAGGCCGTGCGCTCCTCGACGATCTCGCGGACCCGCTGCCGTGCGTCGTCGTCGTTGAGCCGCAGGCCGGCGTACAGGCACTGCTGGACAGCGGCCTCGCAGGCGGCGCGGCTGAAGATGAAGGTGATGGCGGGCAGCAGCCCCTCGGCGTCGAGCCGCTCGATGACCTCGGGCCGGCCGGGCGTCCAGATGCGGGAGCGCTGACGGCGCTCGCGCTCGCGGTCGGCCTCGCGGATCATCTTGCCGCGCCGTCGCTCGCGCGGGTTGTAGGTGCGGGTGTTCTCGGTGCGGGCGAGGCGCATGAGGTCGGGGTTGACCTCGCGGCGGGAGGCGGCGCGGCCGCCGTGGTCGGTCTCCTCCTCGAAGAGGTCGTACATCCGGCGTCCGGCCAGGACGTGCTGCCACAGCGGGACGGGACGGCTCTCGGAGACGATGACCTCGGTGTCGCCGCGCACGGTGTCGAGCCAGTCGCCGAACTCCTCGGCGTTGGAGACGGTCGCGGAGAGCGAGACGAGGGTGACGGACTCGGGGAGGTGGATGATCACTTCCTCCCAGACGGCGCCGCGGAAGCGGTCCGAGAGGTAGTGGACCTCGTCCATGACCACGTACCCGAGGCCACTGAGTGCCTGGGACCCCGCGTACAGCATGTTGCGGAGGACCTCGGTGGTCATGACGATGATCGGCGCATCGCCGTTGACGCTGTTGTCGCCGGTGAGGAGGCCGACCTTGCCGGGTCCGTACCGCTTGACGAGGTCGGCGTACTTCTGGTTCGACAGCGCCTTGATGGGTGTCGTGTAGAAGCACTTGCGCCCTTGGAGCAGGGCGAGGTGGACGGCGAACTCGCCGACGATGGTCTTGCCCGAGCCCGTGGGGGCGGCGACGAGTACGCCTTTGCCCGCCTCGAGGGCCTGGCATGCCTCGATCTGGAAGGGGTCCAGACCGAACTCGTACATCTCGCGGAAGGGGGCGAGCGCCGTGGCCTGCTCGGCGTTGCGGGCCCGAGCAGCTGCGTACGCTTCGGCTGGTGTGAGGTCCTCTGTCATCTTACTGTCGAGCCTACCCGCCACCTCTGACACTGACGCGATCTTTAATGACCGCCTCTCGCCCGCCCGGACTCGGCCCGGGGCGCGAGGACGCGCAGCGCCCCCGGGACGCAGGTGGCGGTCAGCGGCAGCGGTCCCAGGGGCTCGCCGTCGGCGTAGCCGGTGATGCCGGGGGCGTCGAGGGTGAGGGCGCGGACGCGGTGCACGGTGACCTTGGGGTGGTCGAGATGCGTGCCGCGGTAGACCCGGGGGAAGACCTTGATCAGGGTCGTACGGGAGCAGTCGCCGACGACGGTGACGTCGAAGAGGCCGTCGTCGATGCGCGCCCCGGCGCAGATCCGCATGCCCCCGCCGTACGAGGTGCCGTTCCCGACGGCGACGAGCGTGGCCTCCACCTGTCGCTCGCTGCCGTCATCGAGCGTGAGGCGGTACGGCACCGGGCGGAACGCGGCGAGCTCGGCGATCATGGCGAGGTCGTACTTGAACCGGCCGACGGGCAGCTTCATGCGGTTGCCGCGGTCGTTGACCCGGGAGTCGAAGCCGGAGGCGAGGACGGTCCCGAACCAGCGGTCGCCGACCCTGCCGAGGTCGATGTCCCGCCCGCCGCCGCCCTTGAGGAGCCCGGCCGCGAGCCGGCCGGCGGCCGCGGGCTCGCGTACGGGCAGGCCGAGGGTGCGGGCGAAGTCGTTGCCGGTGCCGACGGCGACCACGCCGAGCGGCGTACGGGTGCCGGCGAGGGCCTGCAGGGCGAGCGAGACCATGCCGTCGCCGCCGACCGCGACGAGCGCTCCGGTTCCGCCGGCGACGGCGTCGCGGGCGCGATGAAGGGCGTCGTCGGCGTCCGCGCCGAGGACCGTACGGACCGAGAAACCGGCGTCCCTCAGCGCGCGGGCGGCCGGCTGCGCGGCGTGCGCGCCCCTGCCGCGGCCCGCGGTGGGGTTGACGAAGAGGGTGATCTCGCTGGTCATGGGTCTCCCCCCGGGCGGACTCTGGGGGGAGGACCCTACAAGATCAGGTGACGTCGTCGTAACTGCTCGGGCGGAGCGCCCTGGCGCCGTCGGCCTCGCCGCCGGCCTGCTCGGGCAGCGCGCGGGTGGCCCCGACGGGCTCGACGGAACCGACGCGCTCGGGGGTGAGGTCGAGGGCGGACGCCTCGTCGTCGTCGAGTTCGGCGTCGGGGTTGTTGCGGGCCCGGCGGCGGTCGTTGAGGAGCGAGAAGCCGACGGCCCCGAAGTACAGGACGGTGATCGGCCCCGCGAGGGCGATCATGCCGACGGGGTCCGTGGTCGGGGTGATGACGGCGCCGAACACGAAGACGCCCATGATCACGCCACGCCACCAGCCGGCCATGCGGCGGCCGGTGAGGACTCCGGTGAGGTTCAGCATCACCAGGACGAGCGGGAGCTCGAAGGCGAGGCCGAAGACCAGGACCATGCGCAGGGTGAAGTCGAGGACGTCACCGAGGGAGAGGATGTTCGCCGATCCACCCGGCGTGAGGCTGATGAGGACCTTCACGCTGATGGGGAGGATGAGGTACGCGAGGTAGGCACCGGCGGTGAACAGGGGGACCGCGGCGCCGACGAAGGCGTAGGTGTACTTCTTCTCGCTCTTGTGCAGGCCGGGCGCGATGAAGGCCCAGAGCTGGTACAGCCAGATCGGGCTGGCGACGACGAGGCCGGTCACGAGGCTGACCTGGATCGTCGTGCTGAAGGGGGCGATCAGTGTGTTGAAGGAGACGATCGCGCAGTTTCCGCCGTCGCTGGTGACGCCGGGCCCGCACTTGGGCACCGACTTCGTCAGGAACTGCATGAGCTCCTCGCTGTACACGAGGGCCACGACAGTGACCGCGGCGATGGCCAACAGGCCCTTCGCCATGCGGTTGCGAAGTTCACGCAGGTGCTCCACGAGGGGCATCCGGCCCTCGGGATCCTTCTCCTGCTTGCGGGCAGACTTGAGCAACCCACGTCCTCATCTCGTGCGGCCGGCCGCCGCTCGCCGCGGCGGCCGCGGCGGACCGGGTCAGCGCTTGGTGGTGTCCGAGGGCTCGGTGACGGGACGCGAGCTGGTCACGTCGCCGGGCGCGGCCTGGATGGTGCGCGGGGCGGCCTGGTCCGGGGTGCCGGTGGTCGGCGGGTCGGCCGGGGCGCTCTGCTGGTCGTCCGACTTCATCGCCTTGGCCTCGCTCTTGAGGATGCGGGCGGACTTGCCCAGCGAACGGGCCATGTCGGGGAGCTTCTTGGCGCCGAACAGCAGGATGATGACGACGAGGATGAGAATGATCTCGGTGGGGCCGAGCCTACCCATAGCTTTTACCTTCTTCACCGAGGCGACATGGTGTGCGTGCCCGGCGGGTCGGACATGCGTCCGGCCACCGCGCTGTCTGCGATCGTAACCCGCAGGAGTAAACGCAGGGCAATGCCTGTGCATACTCACGATTGCGGCCCGCGCGCCCCCGTCGGGACCGTCCTGAGCAGCGTACGGCACACGCTCAGCGCAGTGCTTCGCCGGTTCGGGCGAGCCGGCCGGCGGCGTTCTCGAGGTCTTCGGCAGCGCGATTGATGCGCTCCGTGGTCCGGGCCACCTGGCGGCCGAGCCGCTGGGCCTCGATGAAAACCTTGATGCCGAGGACGCCGAGGACGGCGATGCCGAGGAATCCGAGAGCGATGGCGAGCATGGGCCAGAACATGTTCCGAGCCTAGACGCTGCGCGGCCCCGGCCGGACTCCCGGGGCGTCAGACGGTGGAGTGCAGACGCAGGGTGCGGACGCCGCCGCCGGTGAGGAGCTCGACGATCCGCTCGCCGGCGGGCTTGCGGACCGAGCTGCCGCACTCGGGACAGGTGAAGGAGTAGAAGGTGGTACGGCGGCTGGCGCCGATCGCGAGGCGCAGCGCGCCCGCCGAGAGTTCGCAGCGGGCGCGGCAGTCGGGACAGGCCGCCTTGAAGAGGACCGGTGCGATCGACGCCGTCATTCCGTGCATCACGGACATTTCCCTCATCCCTCTCGATTCCCGCGCACGCGCGAATCCAACGACTCCACAGGCAACAGCGTCGACGCGGCGGGGAATGTCACCTTCCCCCCGCGTCACTCCTGGCCGTCGTAGGCGGCGAGGGCCGCCGTCGCCGCCTCACGGGCACTGTCGGCGAGGTCCTGCGGGGAGACGATCCGCCCGTCGCTGCCGAGCCGCAGCGCAAGGCGACGCAGCGACGCCGGCGCCGGCGTCCGCAGCGTGATGCGCAGCCCCCCGTCCGGCAGCTCGTCGGCCCGGTCGTGCGGGTAGTACTCCGCCACCCAGCGGCCGCCGGGTCCCACCTCGACGACGACCTCCGGGTCCTCGGCGGACGGCTGGACCAGCCCCTCCGAGAGGTCCCGCAGCTCGATCTCGGGCGGGGCGGACTGCTCGTCCAGGATCCGGATCTCGGCCACCCGGTCGAGGCGGAAGGTGCGGCGCGCCTCCGAGAGCCTGCACCAGGCCTCCATGTACGTGTGACCGACGGCGAACAGCCGGATCGGATCCACCTCGCGCTCGGTCAGCTCGTCCCGGGCGGGCGAGTAGTAGCGCACCCACAGACGCCGGCGTTCGGAGATCGCCCGGTCCACCTCGGCGAAGACGCCACCCTCGGACTCGAAGGTCACCGAGAGCCGGGAACTGGCCCCCGCGGCCTCGCCCGCCGCCGTCTCCAGCTTGGCGGTGGCACGCAGCAGCGCCTCACGGTCGCTCTCCCGCAGGCCGGGCAGCGTGGCCACGGCCCGTGCCGCGACCAGCAGGGCCGTCGCCTCGTCGGCGGCGAGCCGCAGCGGCTCGGCGACATCGTCCGGGTTGTGCCACCAGATCCGGTCGCCGTCCGTGTCGATGTCCAGCAGATCCCCGCCGCGGAAGCTCGTCCCGCACATGGGCAGCACGTCGAGGTCGGAGATCAGCTCGTCCTCGGTGATCCCGAAGGCGCGGGCGACATCGGCGACATGCGCACCGGGCCGTTCCCGGAGATAGGTGACGAGGGAGAGCATCCGCCTCGTCTGGTCGATCGCGTTCGCAGCCATGCCGTACGTCTCCCCTTCAGCCCTTGGCCACGGCGCGCAGCCGGTCCACCACATCGGCCCGCAGATCCGCGGGCTCCAGTACGACGACATCGGGACCGAACTCCACGAGCCAGGCGTCCAGACCGTGCCCGTACGGGATCTCCAGCTCGTCCCAGCCGTCCGCGCCCTCGGTCACCGACTGGGCGCGGGCCCGCAGCGGATAGCCGCAGCCGGCGCGCAGCCGGATCCGGGCGGAGCGGGTCGCGATCTCGCCCGCCCAGCTCTCGACGGTCTCGCGGACGGTCACGACATCGGGAACCGGCGCGGTGAAGGCGCCGGCCCGCGAGCGGACCTTGCCGGTGATACGGGAGAGACGGAAGACGCGCTCGGCGCCGCGGTCGCGGTCCCAGCCGGCCAGGTACCAGTGGCCGCGCCAGCACTCCAGGGTCCACGGCTCCACCTGGCGCGTCTCCGGGCGGGCGGCGGTGGCCTTGCGGTACTCGAAGACGACCGGGCGCCGGTCGCGGCACGCCAGCATCAGCGGCTCGAAGGCCGCCTCGTGCACAGGGATACGGGGCTCCAGCGCGCTGTGCTGGGCGTCGTACGCGTCCTCCGCCTCGGGCATCCCGGCGGCGCGCAGCTTCTGCAGGGCGCCACTGGCCGCTCCGGCGAGACGCGCCTGCTGCCACACCTTCGCGGCGAGACCCAGCGCCGCGGCCTCCTCGGCGTCGAGCGTGATCGGCGGGAGGCGGTTGGAGTCGCGGCGGGCCAGATACCCGATCTCGCCCTCGAGGTTCTCGACCGTCTCGATGACCAGCCCGAGCTCGCGCAGATCGTCCTTGTCCCGCTCGAACATCCGGTTGAAGGCGTCCTCGCCCCCAGCGGCGCCACTGCCCCTTGTGGCCTCGACATAAGCCTCGATCGAGTCCCGCAGCTCACGCTTCGACAGCGGCCGCCGGGTTCCGAGCAGACAGAGGGCCAGATTCATCAGCCGCTCGGCCTTGGCAATCGCCATCGACGCCCTGCACCTCTTCTGCCGGATTGACTTCTCGGACATCCGACCGTACCGCCCCGGGGTGTCGCGACAAAAGCCGAGGGTCCCCGTCGTACGACGGGGACCCTCGGATGACCGTTTCGGGTCGTGGCGTGACCGATCAGACCGCGACCAGGTCGCAGACGAAGATCAGGGTCTCGCCCGGGGCGATCTTGCCGCCGGCACCCTGGTCGCCGTAGGCGAGGTGGGCGGGGATGATCAGCTGTCGGCGGCCGCCGACCTTCATGCCCTGGACGCCCTGGTCCCAGCCCTTGATGACCTGGCCGATGCCCAGCTGGAACTGCAGCGGGGTGCCACGGTTCCACGAGGAGTCGAACTCCTCACCGGTGGAGAAGGAGACGCCCACGTAGTGGACGGAGACGGTGGCCCCGGCCTTCGCCTCCGGGCCGTCGCCCTCCCAGATGTCCTTGATCTCCAGGTCGGCCGGCGGCTCGCCGCCCGGGAAGTCGACCTCGGGCTTCTCGATGCTCACTGCAGTGTGCTCCTCAAACGGATGAACCGCGCAAACGATGAACTGCGCGACCCGGACAGTCTTACATCTTCGCCAGGATGTCGATGGCGAACACCAGCGTGGAGTTCTTCGGAATCCCCTGCTGCTCCTTGTCGCCGAACGCCTCGGCCGGCGGGGCGACGATCAGGATGCGGCTGCCGACCTTCTTGCCGGTGATGCCGTCCTTCAGGCCCTTCAGCGTCAGCTGCGCGAGCGGGAAGTTGGCGGTCTTGCCCTGCGCGTACGTCGAGTCGAAGACCTTGCCGTCCTTCCACAGCGACGCGACGTAGTTCACGACGACCGTGTCGGTGGCCTTGACGACCTCGCCCTTCGACTCCAGCACGTAGTTGGAGACGAGCTTGGTCGGCGGGTCGACCTTCGGAACCGTCACGGAGGGCGCCTTGCCGTCGGTGTTCGTACCGACCTTCGGCAGGTCCTTGTTCTCCTGGGCGACCTCGGTGCCCTCGGCCGACTTCGGGACCGTGGTGGCCTTCAGGATGTCCACGACGAAGACGAGGGTGGCGTTGGGCTTGATGTCGCCCTGCCCCTTGTCCCCGTAACCGAGCGCCGGCGGGATGCCGATCTCGATGCGGCTGCCGACCTTCTGGCCCTCCAGGCCCTGGTCCCAGCCCTTGATGACCTGGCCGGCGCCCAGGGTCAGCTCGAACGGCTGCCCGCGGTCGAAGCTGTTGTCGAAGGGTGTGTCCGAGTCCCAGGCCTGCCCCAGGTAGTTCACCTGGAGGGCGTCACCCTTCTTCGTGACCGCGCCGTCGCCCGCGCTGATCACATTGACCTTGAGGTCCTTGGGCGGATCGCCCTCGCCCTTCGCGAGCGTGGGCTTCTCCCCGAACTTCTCACCCGCGGTGATGGCGGGCAGCCCGTTCTTCATCGAGGCGGAATCGGAGCCCTTGTCATCGCTGCCGCAGGCCGCTGTCGAGAGCAGCAGCAGCGGGACGACCAGTAGGCCGGCAAGTCGGCGCACGTGTTCCTCAGATCTCAGACGGCACAGTAGTTGCCCGACACTCTAGGGGACCGTCCGGCCAGGCCAAGGGCCCCGCACGTCAAACGCACGGGGCCCTGGCACTTCGTACGACGATGTCCTACATTCCGGCGATCAGCTTTTCCACGCGGTCGTCGACCGACCGGAACGGGTCCTTGCACAACACGGTGCGCTGCGCCTGGTCGTTGAGCTTGAGATGGACCCAGTCGACGGTGAAGTCCCGCCGCTGCTCCTGCGCGCGGCGGATGAAATCGCCGCGCAGACGCGCCCTGGTGGTCTGCGGGGGCACCGACTTGCCCTCGAAGATCTTCAGGTCGTTGCAGATCCGGGCCGCCTGGCCCTTCCTCTCCAGGAGGTAGTAGAGACCGCGGCGGCGGTGGATGTCGTGGTACGCGAGGTCTATCTGCGCGACCCGGGGGTGCGACATGGTCATGTTGTTCTTCGCCCGGTACCGGTCGATGAGCTTGTACTTCATGACCCAGTCGATCTCGGTGCCGATCCGGTCGAGATCCTCGGCCTCGATGGCGTCCAGGGTGCGGCCCCACAGCTCCAGGACCTGGGCGACCGTGCCCGTACGGATGCCGCGGCGGTCGACGAAGTCGGCCGCCTTCTCGTAGTACTCGCGCTGGACCTCCAGGGCGGACGCCTCGCGGCCGCTGGCGAGCCGGACCTTGCGCTGGCCGGTGATGTCGTGGCTGACCTCGCGGATCGCCCGGATCGGGTTCTCCAGGGTCAGGTCGCGCATCACCGTGCCCGCCTCGATCATGCGGAGCACGAGGTCGGTGGCGCCGACCTTGAGCAGCATGGTCGTCTCGGACATGTTCGAGTCGCCGACGATGACGTGCAGCCGGCGGTAGCGCTCGGCGTCCGCGTGCGGCTCGTCACGGGTGTTGATGATCGGCCGGGAACGGGTCGTCGCGGAGCTGACGCCCTCCCAGATGTGCTCGGCCCGCTGGGAGACGCAGAAGACCGCCCCGCGCGGGGTCTGGAGCACCTTTCCGGCGCCGCAGATGAGCTGTCGGGTGACGAGGAAGGGAATGAGGATGTCCGCGAGCCGGGAGAACTCTCCGTGGCGGGCGACGAGATAGTTCTCGTGGCAGCCGTAGGAGTTTCCCGCCGAGTCGGTGTTGTTCTTGAAGAGATAGACGTCGCCGGCGATTCCCTCCTCGTGCAGGCGGCGTTCGGCGTCGACGAGCAGGCCCTCGAGAATGCGTTCGCCCGCCTTGTCGTGCGTGACCAGTTCGGTCACGTTGTCGCATTCGGGAGTTGCGTATTCCGGATGCGATCCCACGTCGAGGTACAGGCGGGCGCCGTTCCGCAGGAAGACATTGCTGCTGCGGCCCCATGACACGACACGGCGGAAGAGGTAGCGCGCCACTTCGTCAGGTGACAGTCGGCGCTGTCCCCTGAACGTGCACGTGACGCCGTACTCGTTCTCCAGCCCGAAAATGCGGCGGTCCATGTCTGAACATTACGCCTGATGGCCTGAGCTGAAACCGGGTTCGACGGCCCCGTTTCGATCATTTTCCGAAGGGTGCGCGTTCCTTTCGGCGTGTCCGGTGCTCCCGGCAGTACCGCTGACGGCGTGTCGCACGCTCCGGCCGGGGACCGTGAGGACCCGCCCGGTGCCCAGGAGCACGAGCAGGGCCACGAAACCGCCTGCCCCGGCCACGGCGAAGCCCGCGGTGGTCCCGGCCAGTTCGACGGCCGGTCCCGCGACCGCCGAGCCGAGGGCCGCGCCCACGCCGAAGGTGGTGACGAGCCAGGAGAAGGCCTCGGTGACGGTACCGGCCGGCGCGTGCCGGTCGACGACGATGAAGCCGCAGGCGAGGGCGGGGGCGAGGAAGACGCCGGAGAGCGCGGCGAGCGCCGCCATCGGTACGACACCGGGCGTGAGCATGAGCGGCAGGTAGCCGAGGGCGAGCAGCCCGACGATGACCCGCAGCCGCCGCTCGGGCGCGCCCGCCCAGCGCCGGGCGCCGTAGAGGACACCGCCGATGAGCGCGCCGAGGCCGAGAGCGGCCATCAGCCAGCCGTAGGCCGCCTCGTCGCCCCGGTCGTCGGCGTAGGCGAGGCCCGCGACGGTGATGGAGCCGAGGGCGAGCCCGACGAAGAAGAACGAGCCGAGCAGGGCGAGCAGGCCGGGCGAGCGCAGGGCGCCGAGCCAGTGGGCCTCACGCGGTTCCGAGCGCCACGCGCGCGAGGGCTGGGACAGGACGACGGAGAGCGCGCCGAGGATGCCGAGGACGTTGATGACGAGGAGGGCCGCGGCCGGCGACCAGAGGGCCACCAGGAGGGTGACCAGCAGCGGTCCGACGGTGAACATGACCTCCTGGGCGACGGCGTCCAGGGCGTAGGCCCGGTGGACCCGGTCCTCGCGGCCGAGCACGCTCGGCCACAGGGCGCGCAGCCCGCCCTCGAGGGGCGGGGTGAAGAGCCCGGCGACGACGACCGCCGCGTAGGCGAGCACGAGGGGGCTGATTCCGGCCACGGCCAGGACGATCATGCCGAGGGCGGAGACGATCGCAGCGGGCAGCTGGACGCGCGGCTGCCCCTTGAGGTCGACGGCCCGGCCGAGCAGGGGCTGGCCGACGGCGGTGGCGATCCCGTACGCGGCGGTGAGCCCGCCGGCCAGGCTGTAGCTGCCGCCCTCCGAGCGGACGAAGAGCACGAGGGCGATGGGGCCCGTGCCGTTCGGGAGCCTGCCGACGAGGGTGCCGGCGAGCAGTCGCAGGGCGTGCGGCGCCCTGAGGATGTCGAGATAGCCGCCGCTCTCCTTGGCCTCGGTGGCCATGTCCGTCTCCTCTCCCCCGGTACCCCCGCCGAGGTTTTACGTATAACTTCCGACGTCATACGTACCATGGCGGGATCCCGCGGGTCCACCCCGCGGCCGGCAACCATCCCTCGCGGAGGCAACGAGTGCAGACCCCGGAAACCCCCAGCGCAGCGCGGCCCACCAGCCGGGACGTCGCCAGGGCCGCCGGGGTGTCCCAGGCCACCGTCTCCCTCGTGCTCGGCGACAAATGGCGCGGCCGCGTCTCCGAACGCACCGTCGAGGCCGTACGGGAGGCGGCCCGCGGTCTCGGATATCGGCCGAATCTCGCCGCCCGCAACCTGCGGCTCGGACACACCCGGACCGCGCTCCTGGTCGTCCCCGCCCTCACCAACGAGTTCTTCGCCCGCGTCTACACGGGCGCCGCCGGCGTCGCCGCCCGGCACGGGTTCGGCGTCGTCCTCTACCCGTCCCCCGAGGGCGTCGGCCCCGCGAAGGACCCCTTCGCGTCCGCCCGTGCCGCACTCGACGGCGTGATCGCCTCCTCCATGGCCGCGGACGCCCTCGCCGCCTTCCGCGGCACCGACCTGCCGCTGGTCATGCTGGACAGCGACCCCTCCGACAGCGGCGCGGCAGCCCACGTCAACCTCGACATCGCGGACGGGATGCGCCAGGTCACCGGACACCTTCTGGCGCTCGGCCACCGCCGCTTCGTCCACCTCGCCTCGGCCGTGCCGTCCTGGACCTTCGACGTGCGGGCGGCGGCCCTGGCGGAATCGCTGCGCGGCGCCTCGGTCCGCACGCTGCGCGCGCCCCTCGACGTGGACGGCGCCCGTGCCGTCGCCGAGCGCGCCCTCACCGGCCCCGGTCCGCGGCCCACCGCCCTCGTCTGCGACGACGACATCCTCGCCGCCGGCGCGTGCAAGGCCGTGCGCCGCCTGGGCCTGCGCGTCCCCGAGGACGTCTCCGTCACCGGCTTCGACGACCTGGCCCTCGCCACCGCCGTCGAACCGGAACTCACCACCGTCCGTCTGCCCGCCGAGCGCATCGGCGAGCGGGGCATGGCCGCTCTCCTCGCCGTCCTGGCGGGCGAGACCCCCGAACCCGGGGATCTCCCGGTCGCCCTCATGCCCCGCGGCTCCTCCGGACCCGCACCGGTCTGAGCACGACGGAGCCCCGGCCCGCCGAAGCGGACCGGGGCCGTCGAGTGCGCGAAAGGATTACTCCTCCGTGTCCTCCGGGATCTCGTCCGAGGGCTCGTCCGTCCTGGCGCTCGCCGCGTTGTCCGCCTCCAGCAGACGCACCAGCTGACGCCCGACGATCCGCTTGAACTTGCGCTGCTGCGGGCGCGTACGGTCGAGGACCGCCACCTCCAGCCGCTCCGCGGGGATCTCCCGCTCGCTGCCGTTGGTGTCCCGCGACAGCGCCTGCACGGCGAGCTTCAGCGCCTCGGCGAGCGACATGCCGTCACGGTGCCGCTGGTCGAGGAAGCTGCCGATCTGCTCCGCGTTGCCGCCCACGGCGACCGAGCCGTGCTCGTCCACGATCGAGCCGTCGTGCGGCAGGCGGTAGATCTGGTCGCCCTCGGGCTCCGTGCCGACCTCGGCGACGACCAGCTCCACCTCGTACGGCTTCTCCCCCGCGCTCGAGAAGATCGTGCCCAGCGTCTGGGCGTACACGTTCGCCAGGCCCCGGGCCGTCACATCGTCCCGGTCGTAGGTGTAACCCCGCAGGTCGGCGTAGCGGACACCGCCGATCCGCAGGTTCTCGTACTCGTTGTACTTGCCCGCCGCGGCGAAACCGATCCGGTCGTAGATCTCGCTGAACTTGTGCAGCGCGCGGGACGGGTTCTCACCGACGAACACGATGCCGTCGGTGTACTGCAGGACGACCAGACTGCGGCCGCGGGCGATGCCCTTGCGGGCGTACTCCGCCCGGTCGGCCATGGCCTGCTGGGGTGAGACGTAGAACGGAGTCGACACCGGCTACCCGTCCCTTTCTTCTGGGATTCTGCGGACGACGAGTGATCAGAGCAGGGCGGCGCGCGGGCCGTCGGGCTGCTCCAGGCGCCGATCGGTGACCGAGCGGGCGAGCGCCGAGGACTCCTCCTCGGAGAGCCTGCGGAAACCCTCGTCGGTGATGACGGTGACGATGGGGAAGATCTTGCGGTACAGGTCCGGGCCGCCGGTCGCCGAGTCGTCGTCGGCGGCGTCGTACAGCGCCTGCACGACCAGCGTCGTGGCCTGCTCCTCCGTCAGATCGGGGCGGTACAGCTTCTTCATGGAACCCCGGGCGAAGATGGATCCCGAGCCGGTGGCGGCGAAGCCGTGCTCCTCGGAGCGGCCTCCCGTCACGTCGTAGGAGAAGATGCGGCCCTTCTCCTTGCCCTCGTCCCAGCCGGCGAAGAGCGGCACGACGGCGAGGCCCTGCATGGCCATGCCCAGGTTGCCGCGGATCATGGTGGACAGACGGTTCGCCTTGCCCTCCAGGGAGAGCGTCGTCCCCTCGACCTTCTCGAAGTGCTCCAGCTCCAGCTGGAACAGCTTCACCATCTCCACGGCGAGACCGGCGGTGCCGGCGATGCCCACGGCCGAGAACTCGTCGGCCGGGAACACCTTCTCGATGTCGCGCTGCGCGATCATGTTCCCCATGGTCGCCCGCCGGTCACCGGCGAGCACCACGCCGCCGGGGAAGGTCGTGGCGACGATGGTGGTGCCGTGCGGCGCCTCGACGATCCCGTCGGGCAGCTTCCGGCTGCCCGGCAGCATCTCCGGCGCGTGGTCGGAGAGGAAGTCCATGAACGAGGACGATCCCGGCGTCAGGAAGGCAGCTGGTAGACGCCCGGTGCTACGAGTGTTGGCTTCCACGCGTGTCCCTCCAGGTATGAAAATGGCCCGACGAATGGTGTCGGGATCGTCTCCCAACAAGCCGATAGCCGTATTGCAGTTGAAGCACGGTACGCCACGGACCCTACCCGTCTTGTGACGGTGATCAACATGGACTGCGGGGGCAGTCGCCGCACCGTTTTCCGGACGCGTCGCGCGCGACCGGACGGCACGGGCAGCTCTGCCCGCACCGTCCGGCACCCGCCTGGGTCACCCCGCCCTTGCCTTCGATCCGAAGGCGTGTGACCTTACTGGCCACCCTTTTGCACGAAGGAGCGCACGAAGTCCTCGGCGTTCTCCTCGAGCACGTCGTCGATCTCGTCCAGTACGGAGTCGACGTCGTCGCTCAGCTTCTCCTGGCGCTCCTTGAGGTCGGAGGTCTCCTCCGCGGTCGTCTCCTCGACCTCCTCCGTGGAACGCGTCGCCTTCTGCTGTCCGCCGCCGGTGTCCTTGGTCGCCATATCCCTCACCCCGCTCGAATCGGCCCGCTCGGTTGGGTCTCTCAAGATCAGACCCTACAAGCCAGGTCTGACATCGGCCCCGCAGTTTGGTACAACGTCCGGGCACTAGTCCCATGATTCCCAGTGCCCGGTCGTTTCAGCCGCACATCGGCCCCTCATCGGCCCCGGATCAATTCCCGGACAGCACGCGCACCAGCTCCTCGGCCGTGCGGCAGCGGTCCAGCAGCTCCTTGACGTGGGCCCTGGTGCCCCTCAGCGGCTCCAGGGTCGGCACCCGCTGGAGCGAGTCGCGGCCCGGGAGGTCGAAGATCACGGAGTCCCAGGAGGCGGCCGCCACGTCGTCGGCGTACTGCTCCAGACAGCGGCCCCGGAAATAGGCCCTGGTGTCCTCAGGAGGCTTCGTCTCGGCCCTCTCGACCTCTGTCTCGTCCAGGAGGCGCTTCATGCGCCCACGGGCCGCCAGACGGTTGTACAGGCCCTTCTCGGGGCGTACGTCGGCGTACTGCAGGTCCACGAGGTGCAGCCGGGGCGCGTCCCAGTCCACCTCGTCGCGGCGCCGGTAGCCCTCCATGAGCTCCCGCTTCGCGATCCAGTCCAGCTCGCCGGCCAGGCTCATCGGATCGTTCTCGAGCCGGTTGAGGGTGTCCTCCCAGCGGATCAGGACGTCCTTGGTCTGGTCGTCGGCGTCGGCGCCGAAGCGCTCCTCCACGTACTTCCTGGCCAGCTCGAAATACTCCATCTGGAGCTGGACCGCGGTGAGTGTCCGGCCGCTGCGCAGAGTGACGAGGTGTTGCAGCGTCGGGTCGTGGGAGACCTCGTGGAGGGTGCGGACGGGCTGCTCGACGGCGAGGTCGACGTTGATGAAGGAGTCCTCGATCATCGAGAGGACCAGGGCGGTCGTGCCCAGCTTGAGGTAGGTGGAGATCTCCGAGAGGTTCGCGTCGCCGATGATCACGTGGAGGCGGCGGTACTTCTCGGCGTCCGCGTGGGGCTCGTCGCGGGTGTTGATGATGGGGCGCTTGAGCGTGGTCTCCAGGCCGACCTCGACCTCGAAGTAGTCGGCGCGCTGGCTGATCTGGAAGCCGTGCTCGCGGCCGTCCTGGCCGATGCCGACGCGCCCGGCGCCGGTGACGACCTGGCGGGAGACGAAGAAGGGCGTCAGGTGGCGCACGATGTCCGAGAAGGGGGTCTCCCGCTTCATCAGGTAGTTCTCGTGCGTGCCGTAGGAGGCGCCCTTGTTGTCGGTGTTGTTCTTGTAGAGGTGGATGGGCTGGGCACCGGGGAGCTGCGCGGCTCGTTCCGCGGCCTCCGCCATGATCCGCTCGCCGGCCTTGTCCCAGAGGACGGCGTCGCGGGGATTGGTGACCTCGGGGGCGCTGTATTCCGGGTGGGCGTGGTCGACGTAGAGCCTTGCTCCGTTGGTGAGGATCACATTGGCCAGGCCGATGTCCTCGTCGGTGAGCTGGCTGGAGTCGGCGGCCTCACGGGCGAGGTCGAAGCCGCGGGCGTCCCGCAGCGGGTTCTCCTCCTCGAAATCCCAGCGGGCGCGGCGCGCCCGGTGCATCGCCGCCGCGTAGGCATTGACGATCTGGGACGAGGTGAGCATGGCATTGGCGTTCGGATGGCCCGGAACGGAGATCCCGTACTCCGTTTCGATGCCCATTACTCGCCGTACGGTCATGCGGCCCTCCTTGCCCGGCGGCGCTCCCCTTCGGGTGCGGCGCAACAAGTACCGACGAGCCTAGAGCGACTCCGCGCCGGTGGGGAGATCGATTCACGGTTTTGCTGAGGTCTGTGTGGTGCTGGGGTCTGTGCGCTGAGGTGGAATACGACGGCTGCGGATGTCCGAGGTTCCGGACATCCGCAGCCGGTGTGCGATCTAGAGGTACTGACCGGTGTTCGCCACCGTGTCGATGGAGCGTCCGGTGTCAGCGCCCTGCTTTCCGGTGACAAGGGTACGGATGAACACGATCCGCTCGCCCTTCTTACCGGAGATACGGGCCCAGTCGTCCGGGTTGGTGGTGTTGGGCAGGTCCTCGTTCTCCTTGAACTCGTCCACGCATGCCTGGAGGAGGTGGGAGACGCGGATGCCCTTCTGGTTGTGGTCGAGGAAAGCCTTGATGGCCATCTTCTTGGCCCGGTCGACGATGTTCTGGATCATCGCTCCGGAGTTGAAGTCCTTGAAGTACAGGACTTCCTTGTCGCCATTGGCGTACGTGACCTCGAGGAAGCGGTTCTCCTCGGATTCCGCGTACATCTGCTCGACCACGGACTGGATCATCGCGTGGGCGGCCGCGTCCTTCGAGCCCTGGTGCTCGGAGAGGTCGTCGGAGTGCAGCGGCAGCGAAGGTGTGAGGTACTTCGCGAAGATGTCCTTCGCGGCCTCCGCGTCCGGGCGCTCGATCTTGATCTTGACGTCGAGCCGGCCGGGCCGCAGGATCGCGGGGTCGATCATGTCCTCGCGGTTCGAGGCACCGATGACGATGACGTTCTCCAGGCCCTCCACACCGTCGATCTCGGCGAGCAGCTGCGGGACGATCGTGTTCTCGACGTCCGAGCTGACTCCGGATCCGCGGGTGCGGAAGAGGGATTCCATCTCGTCGAAGAAGACGATGACGGGGGTCCCCTCGCTCGCCTTCTCCCGCGCACGCTGGAAGACGAGGCGGATGTGCCGCTCGGTCTCGCCGACGTACTTGTTGAGGAGCTCCGGACCCTTGATGTTGAGGAAGTAGGACTTACCGGCGGGCTGGCCGGTGACCTCGGCGACCTTCTTGGCAAGGGAGTTGGCGACGGCCTTCGCGATCAGCGTCTTGCCGCAGCCGGGCGGGCCGTAGAGCAGGATGCCCTTCGGCGGCCGCAGTTCGTGCTCCTTGAAGAGGTCCGGGTAGAGGTACGGAAGCTCGACCGCGTCCCGGATCATCTCGATCTGGCCGCCGAGGCCGCCGATCTTGGTGTAGTCGACGTCCGGGACCTCTTCGAGGACGAGCTCTTCGACCTCGCTCTTGGGGACCACTTCGTAGACGTAGCCGGACCTGGGTTCGAGCAGCAGGGCGTCGCCGGGACGGATGGTGATGTCCAGCAGCGGCTCGGCGAGCCTCACCACCCGTTCCTCGTCGGTGTGCCCGATCACCAGGGCGCGCTCGCCGTCCTCGAGGATCTCCTTGAGGGTGACGATGTCCCCGGCGCGCTCGAATTCCATGGCCTCGACCACGTTGAGCGCCTCGTTGAGCATGACTTCCTGGCCGCGCCGGAGCTCGTCGAGCTCGACGCTGGGGCTGACGTTCACCCGGAGCTTGCGGCCCCCGGTGAAGATGTCGCACGTGCCGTCCTCATTGGCCTGCAGGAAGACACCGAAGCCGGCCGGCGGCTGCGCGAGCCGGTCGACCTCCTCCTTGAGGGCCACGATCTGGTCGCGGGCCTCACGGAGTGTGTTGGCGAGCCGCTCGTTCTGCGCGGACACGCCGGCCAGGTTGGTCTGCAGCTCGACGATCCGCTCTTCGAGAATCCTCGTATGACGCGGAGAGTCGGCGAGCTTGCGGCGCAGGACGGCGATTTCCTGCTCGAGATAGGCAACCTGACCGGCGGGGTCTTCAGACCCCCGCCCCGGCCGGATGCCGCGGTTGATGTCGTCGTCGTGGGCTGCCACGGTCCTCACCTCCTCCAAGGGGAGCTGGACGCTTCCTGACCCTACCTGCGTGGGTGGTGATTGAAACCCCTAGATCACAAAGACTCTGGGGTGTGTCCGATCTTCACCCTTGCGCTTCCCCTCACGCCAAGGGAATACCCACCCATCAACATCGGAAAGCAGGCGGTTGTATCGTCGTCGGTGGTCAACACCCGTCAGGCTTGACCGGACTTAGAAGAACGATCTTTTTCGACGCTCAGGAACGGCAGGAGACATGACCGTGCAGCACGAGGTCCCGACGACGGACACCGGCGACGCGCTGGAGGTCTGGATCGACCAGGACCTCTGCACCGGTGACGGGATCTGCGTGCAGTACGCCCCAGAGGTCTTCGAGCTGGACATCGACGGGCTCGCGTATGTGAAGAGCGCGGACGACGAGCTGCTGCAGGAGGCCGGGGCGACGACGCCGGTGCCGCTGCCGTTGCTGCGGGACGTGGTGGACTCGGCGAAGGAGTGCCCGGGCGACTGCATCCACGTCCGCCGTGTTTCGGACAGGGTCGAGGTCTACGGCCCTGACGCCGAGTGACACCTCAGACGCTCCGCGCGTCGGCCGGGGCGGCCCGGACGAAGGCTCCGCCCCTCCAGCGCCAGCTGACCCGTTCCTGCTCGTCGGGGCAGCAACTGGGTACGTTGGGGGACGAGTAGCCGAGCAGGGTGGCGGTGACCGCCCCGTCGCGTACGGCGAGGCCGGTGACGTTCTTCTGCTCGGAGGGCTCGACGAGGGTCGCGACCACGCGCGGGTCCGGGCCCGTCTTGGCGTGGGTCAGGACGTAGACGCCGTGGGGAGGCGTTCCCGAGCCGGCTTCGCAGTGTACGACTGCGACGGTTTCGGGGTTTCCGTCGCCGTCGAGGTCCCCGCCGGCCCGCTGCGCGATCTTGAACGGGGCTCCCCCGCAGTCCAGGGGGTAGTCGGCCGACGTGGCGTCGGGGGCCGGCCGCGGGGCGGTCGCCGTGCTGCCCGCGGCGGTGGTGACGGTCGCGGTGGCGGGGCCGGGCTGCAGCAGCCCGGCGGCGGCCACGACGGCGGCCATGGCGGTCGCGGTGGCCAGCCAGTGCACCGGCCGGGCGTGGGTGTGCGCGAGGTCCGGGACGGCGGGGGGCTGCACGCGGGATGTCTCCTGTGAACGTGGTGCGGAAGGAGTTGCGGGCATCGTGCCACACGTCACAGAGGGGTGGAACAGTCGGGGTGCGGGCTGTCCGCGAAGAGGCCGAACGTGAAGGTGCCGCCGTCGAGTTCCCCGCTCCTGGGCGGGAACTCGACGGCGGCACGCGTTCGTTGTCGGGGCGTCAGCCCTTGTTGGGGCCTTCGTAGTCCTCGCCGTACGCGCCCTTGGCGGGGCGGCGGCGGCGCATGGGGGGCTCGACGCCGTCCGCGAGGCGGCGGGCGGTGACGAGGAAGCCGGTGTGGCCGATCATCCGGTGGTCCGGGCGGACGGCCAGGCCTTCCACGTGCCAGTTGCGGATCATGGACTCCCAGGGCTGCGGTTCGGCGTAGCAGCCGAACTCGCGGATGGACTCCACGGTGCGCGCGAGCTGGGTGGTCGTCGCCACGTAGCAGCAGAGGATGCCGCCGGGGACGAGGGCCTTGGAGACGGCCTCGAGGCACTCCCACGGGGCCAGCATGTCCAGGATGACGCGGTCGACGTCGGTGTCGGACAGGTTGTCCTGGAGGTCGCCGACGGTGAGCTGCCAGGCGGGGTGCGGGCCACCGAAATAGCGTTCGACGTTGCCCTTGGCGATCTCGGCGAAGTCCTCGCGGCGCTCGTAGGAGTGCAGCATTCCGCTGTCGCCGATGGCGCGCAGGAGGAAGCTGCTGAGCGAGCCCGAGCCCACCCCGGCCTCCACGACGCGGGCGCCGGGGAAGATGTCGGCGAAGGCCAGGATCTGACCCGCGTCCTTCGGGTAGACCACGGCGGCGCCGCGGGGCATGGACAGGACGTAGTCGGGGAGCAGGGGGCGCAGCGCGAGGTAGGCGACGTTTCCCGTGGTACGGACAACACTGCCCTCGGGAGCACCGATCAGCTCGTCGTGGGGGAAGGAACCCTTGTGGGTGTGGAAATTCTTCCCGGCCTCGAGCGTGAACGTGTAGTGGCGTCCCTTGGGGTCGGTGAGCTGGACCTGGTCCCCGACCTTGAAGGGCCCGCGACGGCGGGCGGCACCGGTCGGTTCGGACATGTGACCAGAGTACCGGGGTTACGCGGAGGGTCTTGCCATGGCCTTGACGAAGGCGCGCTCCACGTCGTTGGTGGAGAGGACTCCGTAGATCTCCCCGGTCTCCTCGACGACGAGGTATTCGGTCGCGGGACTGGCGCGGAGGTGGTCGAGGAGGGGCTGTCCGGCGAGTTCGGCGGGGACCTTCATGCCCTCGCTGAGGTCCTGGGTGAGGGTGCTGACGGCGACCCAGGGGCGGCGGTGCTGGGGGACGCCGGCGATGGCGCTCTCCCGGACGAGGCCGGTGGGGTTGCCGCTGCCGTCGACGACGACCAGGGCGCGGGCTCCCGCCTCGTTGGCGCGGCGCAGGGCCTCGGAGAGCGGGGTGGCGGGCTCGACGGGGATGGCGCGCCGGGTGAGGGCACGGGCCTGGAGCTCGGGGAGGTGTTCGCGCAGCCGGGCCATGCGCAGGCTGTTGCCGGCGCCGGTCCAGATGATGGCGGCGAGGATCGCGGCGAGCAGGGCGTCCGTGACGGTGTCCATGCCGCTGATGTCGTCGGTGGAGTTCCCGAGGAGGCCGGTGCGGGTGAGGAGGGGGAGGCCGACGAGGACGGCCACGGCGAGGGCCCGGCCGACCCAGGCGGCGGCGACGGTGCCGGCCATGGGCTTGCCGGTGATCTTCCACACGACGGCGCGGAGCATGCGGCCGCCGTCGAGCGGGAGCCCGGGCAGCAGATTGAAGACCGCGACGATCAGGTTGGAGATCATCAGGCCGGCGAGGAGGACACCGGGGACGGTGCCCGGCTCGACGGCGTACAGGGTGAGATAGAAGACACCGGCGAGGACCAGGGAGAGCAGCGGGCCGACGAAGGCGAGGACGAATTCGCGGCCGGGGGTCTCGGTCTCCTTCTCGATCTCGGAGACCCCGCCGAAGAACTGGAGCTGGATCCGGCGCACGGGCAGCTTGAAGCGGAGTGCGGCGATGGTGTGGGCCAGCTCGTGGACGAGGACCGAGGCGTAGAAGGCGATGGCGAAGAAGAGGGAGACCAGGTAGCGGGCGGCGCCGAGCTCGGGCAGGACGCGTTCGATCTGGTCGCCGAAGACCCAGGTGATGAGGGCCGCGACGAGGAACCAGCTGGGTGCGACGTAGACGGGCACGCCGAAGGGGCGGCCCATGAGGATCCCTCCGCCGGGTTCCTCGCTCCGCCGGGTGCGGGAGTCGGCGGTGGCCGGCGGTTCCCCTTCGCCGGACCGGGGCCGCTTCTTCTCGCCGCGCTCGTCGTCCTGGTTCACGGGTTCCTCTCGTAGCCTTCCGCGCGACCCCCGTCGTGCGTCACTCTTCGATCATGCAGCGTGACGTGGTCTGCCGTCGATGGTATTCGGCTCGCTGTCGGTGGCGGGTCGTAGGGTCTGAGTCATGAGTACGAGCGAGCAGCCGCCCTCCGGGGCCCGGACACCCATGTCGTTGTCGCCCTCGCGGGCGAGCGACTTCATGCAGTGTCCCCTGCTGTACCGGTTCCGGGTGATCGACAGGCTGCCGGAGAAGCCGAGCGAGGCGGCGACGCGGGGCACGCTGGTCCACGCGGTGCTGGAGCGGCTCTTCGACGACCCGGCGGTGGACCGCACGGCGCCCCGGGCGAAGGCGATGATTCCGGGGCAGTGGGACCGGCTGCTCGAGACGAAGCCGGAGCTGGGCGAGCTGTTCGCCGAGGACGCCGAGGGTGAGCGTCTGGCGCGCTGGCTGGGCGAGGCGGAGCAGCTGGTGGAGCGGTGGTTCACGCTGGAGGATCCGACGCGGCTGGAGCCGGCGGAGCGTGAGCTGTTCGTGGAGACGGAGCTGGACTCGGGGCTGCGGCTGCGCGGGGTGATCGACCGGATCGACGTGGCGCCGACGGGCGAGGTGCGGATCGTCGACTACAAGACGGGCAAGGCGCCCCGGCCGGAGTACAGCGAGGGCGCGCTCTTCCAGATGAAGTTCTACGCGCTGGTGATCTGGCGGCTGAAGCGGGTGGTGCCGCGCCGGCTGCAGCTGGTGTACCTGGGCAGCGGCGATGTGCTGACGTACGACCCGGTGGAGACGGATCTGCTGCGGGTGGAGCGGAAGCTGCTCGCCCTGTGGGAGGCGATCCGGCAGGCGACGGAGACGGGCGAGTGGCGGCCGCGTCCGACGAAGCTGTGCGGCTGGTGCGACCACCAGGCGGTGTGCCCGGAGTTCGGGGGGACTCCCCCGGTGTATCCGCTGGAGATCCGGCGGGAGATCGTTTCCGCGCGCCCGCCCGAGTCGGGCGATTCGGGGCAGGGCAGAATGGGGCCGGTCCCGCCCGCGCAGTGAAGGAGTTTCCGTGGCAATCCGCGTCCTGTTGGTCGACGACCAGCCGCTGCTGCGTACCGGTTTCCGGATGATTCTGGAGGCGGAGCAGGACATCGCGGTCGTCGGTGAGGCCGGGGACGGCCTGCAGGCTCTGGACCAGGTCCGGGCGTTGCAGCCGGACGTGGTGCTGATGGACATCCGGATGCCGCGGATGGACGGGGTCGAGGCGACGCGTCAGATCACTGGTCCGGGACGGGACGGTCCGGCGAAGGTGCTGGTGCTGACGACGTTCGATCTGGACGAGTACGTGGTGGAGGCGCTGCGCGCGGGGGCGAGCGGGTTCCTCCTGAAGGACGCGCCGGCCAATGAGCTGGTGCAGGCGATCCGGGTGGTCGCGGCCGGTGAGGCGATGCTGGCTCCGTCGATCACGCGGCGACTGCTCGACAAGTACTCGGCGCATCTGCCGTCGGGCGACGAGCAGGTGCCGGACACGCTGAACACGCTGACGGAGCGTGAGGTCGAGGTGCTGAAGCTGGTGGCGCGCGGTCTGTCCAACGCGGAGATCGCGGCGGATCTGTTCGTCAGCGAGACGACGGTGAAGACGCACGTGGGGCATGTGCTGACCAAGCTGAGGCTGCGTGACCGGGTGCAGGCGGCGGTGTACGCGTACGAGAGCGGTCTGGTGCGCCCGGGCGGGCAGTAGCCGGCGGAGCGAGTCCTACGGAAGCGCCGCGGGCGACCAGCGAGACGTACGGAACCGTGGGACACGGAAAGGGGCCCGGTGCGCGACACGCGCGCCGGGCCCCTTGTCCGTACGGATGACCGGTGTGACCGTCAGCCCTTCTTGATCTCCCAGAAACGGAAGACGGTCGAGGCGTCCAGGGTCCACTCGAGGCCGGTGATGCCGTCACGGGCGACGGCGTACTGCTTGCCCTGCCAGAGCGGGAGGAGGGGCAGTTCCTCGGCGACCAGGTCCTGGAGCCTGCCGAAGTCCTGGTCGGTGGCGGCACGGTCGGCGGCGGCCGAGGTCTTCGGGAGGAGGCTGCCGGTGATGGTGGCGTTGTCGTAGTTGTTGCCGAGGACGTTGCCCGGGCCGAAGAACGGCGCGGTGAAGTTGTCGGCGTCGGGGTAGTCGGGGACCCATCCCTTGACGTACACGCCGTACTTGCCGGCGGCGATGTCCTTCTCGTACTGCTCGAACTCGACGGACCGCACCGTGGCCTCGAACAGGCCGCTCTTGTTCAACTGTTCGGCTATCGCCTTGAACTCCTGGTCGGTGGCGGGGCCGTAGCGGCTCGGCGTGGACCAGAGGGTGAGCTTCACCTTGTCGGTGATGCCGGCCTTGCGCAGCGCCTTCTTGGCCTTGGCCGCGTCGGGGCTGCCGTAGGTGTCGAAGAAGGCGGTGTTGTGGCCCGCGATGCCGGCCGGGACGATCGAGTACAGCGGGGTGGCGGTCGACTTGTAGACGTTCTGGACGAGCGCCTCGCGGTCGACCAGGTGGGCGATGGCCTGGCGGACGCCGAGCTTGCCGACCACGGGGTCCTTGACGTTGAAGACGAGGTGCTGGACCTCGGCGCTGGTGCCCGGGATGACCTCGACGCCCTGGTCGGACGCGCCGGCGGACGCCTCGAGGGCGGCGATGTCGTCGGCGGACAGACCACGGTAGGCGACGTCGATGTCGTTGTCGGCGATGGCCTTGGAGAGGGCCGCGCGGTCGCCGCCGTAGAGCTTGAGGGTGACGCCGCTGTTCTTCGGCTCGGCGCTGCCCCGGTAGTCGGCGTTGACCGAGAAGACGGCCTGGGTGTCGCTGATGGACTCCAGCTTGTACGGGCCGGAGCCGACGGCCTTGCCGTCGGTGCGCAGCGCGTCCTCGGGGTACTCGCGGTGGTCGACGATCGAGCCGGCGCCGGAGGCGATCTTGCTGGGGAAGGTGGCGTCGGGGGTCTTGAGCCGGAAGACGACGGTGAGGTCGTCGGGCGTCTCGACGGACTTGATCGTGGACAGCAGCGGCGCCGGGCCGGCCGGGTCGTCGATCTTCAGCGCGCGGTCGAAGGAGAACTTGACGTCCTTCGAGGTCAGCGGGTTGCCGTTGGAGAACTTCAGGCCCTCGCGGAGGGTGCAGCGGTAGACCTTGCTGCCCCCTTCGAACTGGCACTTGTCGGCCGCTTCCGGCTGGGGCTCGGTGGTGCCCTTGGGGAAGCTGAGCAGGGACTGGAAGACGTTGTTGAACAGCAGCCAGGAGCCGGGGTCGTAGCCGGCGGCCGGGTCGGTGGCCAGCACCTCGTCGGACATGCCGACGCGGATGTTGTCACCGGAGCTCGCGGCGCCGTCGCCCTGCTCCGTGCCACAGCCACTGAGCAGGGCGGCGGACAGCCCCGCGGCGAGGGGGGCCGTCAGCCACTTGTTGTGCTTCACAGAACGTGCCTCTTGATCTCTTGCCAGACCGGCGCGCGCCGGTGCGCGGCCGGTGTTACCGAGCTGGTTGCGGGGTCAGGCGGTGCCGCGGCCGAGCTCCCAGAGGAGCAGGTCCGAGGAGGTGTTCAGCGCCCATTCGACGCCGGTCAGGTCGTCGCGCGCGGCGACGTACTGCTTGCCCTGCCAGAGCGGCAGGACGGGTACGTCCTTGGCGACGATCTCCTGGATCTGTCCGAAGACGGGGCTCGCGGCGGTGCGGTCGGCCGAGCGGCGCGACTGCGGGATCAACCGGTCGCGGACGGACTTGTTGACGTAGGGGGTGTTGAGGAAGTTGTCGGCGTCGAGGAAGGGGGCGACGTAGTTGTCCGGGTCGGGGAAGTCGGGGAACCAGCCGAGGCCGTAGACGGGGTAGTCGCCGCGCTTCTGCGCGGGCCGGAAGGTGGACCACTCGGAGCCCTGGACGGTCACGTCGAAGAGTCCGGTGGCGTTGAGCTGGTCGCGCAGCGCCTCGAACTCCTTCTTCGTGCCGGTGCCGTAGTGGTCGGAGGTGTAGTGGAGGGTGATCGCGACCGGCTTCGCGATGCCGGCCTTGGCGAGGATGCCGGCCGCCTTGGCGGTGCTGGGCTCTCCGTAGTTGTCGAAGAAGGCGGTGGAGTGGCCCGTGACGCTGGAGGGGATCAGCGAGTAGAGCGGCTGGGCGGTCGTGCCGTAGACCCCGTTGATGAGCGCGCCGCGGTCGACGACGGCGGCCATCGCCTGCCGGACGGCCTTGTCCTTGACGGAGGGGTCGGCGGTGTTGAAGGCGAGGTAGCGGATCTCCAGGCCGGGGACCTCGGTGAGGTCGATGCCCTCCTTGGGCTTCTCGGTGAGTTCCTTGACCTGGTCGAGCGACATGGAGCGGGTCATCATGTCGATCTCGCGGTTCTCGAGGGCCTCGCCCATCGTGTCCGCGTCCGGGAAGGAGCGCAGTTCGACCTTGTCGTTGCGCAGGGTGATGTCGCCCTTGTACTTCGGGTTCCTGGTGAAGACCGCCTTGACGATCTTCTCGCCCTGGCGTTCGGTCTTCATGGTGTACGGCCCGGAGCCGTCGATGTCGAAGCCCGCGCGGAGCTCCTTGGCGCCGTACTTGTTCTTGCTGAGGATGCCGGCGACCGGGGTGGAGAGCTTGTACGGGAACGTCGCGTCGGGAGTCTTCAGGTGGAAGACGATGTCTCGCTCGCCGTTGGTCTCGACGGTGTCGATGTTGGCGAGGAGGGCGGCCGTGCCGTTGTCGGACTTGATGGCCAGCACGCGTTCGACGGAGAACTTCACGTCTTCGGCGGTCAGGGGGGTGCCGTCGGCGAAGGTGAGTCCCTCGCGCAGGGTGCAGCGGTAGCTCTCGCTGGCGCGGTCACTGAAGAGGCAGCTCTCCGCGGCCTCGGGGACGGGCTCCCCGCCGCCGCGCGGCACGTGCATCAGGGTCTGTACGGTCTGCCGCAGGATGTTCCAGGCGCCCGTGTCGTAGGCGAAGGCCGGGTCGAGGGGCGCGGGGGCCTCGGCGGTGGCGAGGAACTGGTCCGTGGTGCCGACGACGATGGCTCTGTTCTCGTCCGAGCCGCCGCAGGCGACGAGCAGCGGGGCGAGCAGACCGGCGACGGCCGGCAGGGCCAAGGTCTTGCGGTTCATCCTGGACGTTCTCCTCATCCGGCACTGGGATACAGCGATGGCGGACACTCCGCCGCTGCGCCCGGTCGGGGCGGGGATCGGGCCGGGAAGGTATGCGATCGGTCCTGTGTTCACGGCGACTTGGGTGATCGTCGGTGTACGCGGATTGCGGCGAAGTACTCGCGAAAGATTAGTGCGCCGGGCCGCGTCGCCCGGACCGCGGGCGGCCGGAAGCGGCTGCGCATAGTGATCATGAATACGGGCAGCTCGATAGTCATGCGGAGGCATGATTCACCAGGGAGTACGCGAATCGGGACACACGGGGAGGGCCGAATCACCGCGTTCCGGACACAGGGCGCAGGGCGGCCACCCGCCGGTCGGCACGCTGGGTGACCAAGGTCACGTACACGCCTGCCCGGCGGATGGCCGGTTCATTTCGAAGGCGCCGTCACGGAAAAGGCACGAGCGGACGCCCTGCGTCTCCGGTGGCGCATTCCACGGGAATGGCCCGAGAAAAGCAGGCCGCCGGCGGACGGAAACCGCTGACGGAAAGCTCAGGAAAAGCTCAACATCATCGCGAGGCTCTCATCGTGAGGCCCTCAAGGCGAGGCCCCTCAGGGCGAACCCCTCATCGCGAAGCGCTCATCGCGGCGCCGCGATGAGCGTGCGCAGGAAGGGGACGTCGACGTCCTCCAGGGAGCGGACCACGACCCGGCCGGCGGAGGGCGCGATCGGCGCGACGGACGGCACGGCGACCACCCGGCAGCCGGCGGCCTCGGCGGCGGCCACGCCCGTCGCCGTGTCCTCGATGACGGCACAGAGCGCCGGATCGGCGCCCACCCCGCTCGCGGCGGCCAGATACGGCTCGGGGTCCGGCTTGGTACGGATCACCTCGTCGCCGGCCACGGTGAGGGTGAAGCGGTCGCGCCCCAGGGAGGCGAGGACCCGGTCGATGATCCGCCGGTGGGAGGCGGAGACCAGGGCGGTGGGGATGTTGTGGTGGGCCAGTTCGGCCAGCAGCCGCTCGGCGCCGGGCATCAGGGGCACGCCCCGGTCGATGCGCCGCTCGAACTTCTCGTTGAGCAGGACGGTGAGCTCGGCGAGCGTGATGTCGGCGCCGGTGGCCTCGATGAGGTAGCCGGCGCTGCGGGTCATGGGACCGCCGACGACGATGTCGCGCCAGCCCTCGTCCAGCCGGTGCCCCAGGTCGGCGAAGACCTCGACCTCCGCGTCCCACCAGAAGCCCTCGGTGTCGACGAGGGTGCCGTCCATGTCGAGGAAGACCGCTTGCAGGGCGGAGCTCTCGCTGGCACGGAACAAGGACGCGGGGACCGTACTGGTCATCCGGCACACCTCCATGGAGGGACGAGAAGGCCGGCCTCCCTCCCCGGTACGGGGAGGGTGACCGGCCTGCACTGGACCGACAAGTGTACGTCCCGATCACCGGAAACGCAGGGATATACGCCTCGACGGCCGTCGGTGGCGCGTCCGGGCGGCCGTCGCGGGGTGCCGGAGGCGCGCCCGGGCGGGGTGCCGGAGGCGCGCCCGGGCGGGGTGCCGGAGGCGCGCCCGGGCGGGGTGCCGCCGAGGAGTGCGCCGACGCCCTCGGACGGCCTCAGCGCGCGTTGAAGTACTTCGCCTCGGGGTGGTGGATGACGATCGCGTCGGTGGACTGCTCGGGGTGGAGCTGGAACTCCTCCGAGAGCTGGACACCGATCCGCTCGGGCCGCAGCAGCTCGGCGATCTTCGCCCGGTCCTCCAGGTCCGGGCAGGCACCGTAGCCGAGGGAGAAACGCGCGCCGCGGTACTTGAGCGCGAACATGTCCTCGACGTCGGCCGGGTCCTCGCCCGCGAAGCCCAGCTCGGCGCGCACGCGCGCGTGCCAGTACTCGGCGAGGGCCTCGGCCAGCTGGACGGAGAGTCCGTGCAGTTCGAGGTAGTCGCGGTACGAGTCGGACTCGAAGAGCTTGGCGGTGGCCTCGCCGATCCGGGAGCCGACGGTGACGACCTGCAGGCCGACCACGTCGGTCTCGCCGGACTCCTCGGGACGGAAGAAGTCCGCGAGGCACAGACGGCGGCCGCGGCGCTGGCGCGGGAAGGTGAAGCGGGTCCGCTCGTTGCCCTGCTCGTCGAGGATGATCAGGTCGTCGCCCTTGGAGACGCAGGGGAAGTAGCCGTGGACGACGGCCGCCTCCAGCAGGTTCTCCGTGTGGAGACGCTCCAGCCAGCCGCGCAGCCGGGGACGTCCCTCGGTCTCCACCAGCTCCTCGTACGACGGCCCGTCGCCGGTCCGGTTCTGCTTGAGGCCCCACTGGCCCTTGAACAGGGCGCCCTCGTCGAGCCAGGAGGCGTACTCCTTGAGCTGGATGCCCTTGACGACGCGGGTGCCCCAGAACGGCGGGGTGGGCACCGGGTTGTCGGTGGCCACGTCGGAGCGACCGCCCTCCTCGGGCTCCTCGACCGTGTGCGCCGAGGCGCGCGGGGCGACCCGGCGCTGCTTGAGCTCGGGGAGCGACGCTCCGGGGACGCCGCGCTTGACGGCGATGAGGGCGTCCATGAGGCGCAGGCCCTCGAAGGCGTCGCGGGCGTAGCGGACCTCGCCCTGGTAGATCTCGTGGAGATCCTGCTCGACGTAGGCCCGGGTGAGGGCCGCGCCGCCGAGGATGACGGGGAAGTCGGCGGCCAGGCCGCGCTGGTTCAGCTCCTCCAGGTTCTCCTTCATGATCACCGTGGACTTGACCAGCAGGCCGGACATGCCGATGACGTCGGCGCGGTGCTCCTCCGCGGCCTCGAGGATCGCGGAGACCGGCTGCTTGATGCCGAGGTTGACGACGTTGTAGCCGTTGTTGGAGAGGATGATGTCGACGAGGTTCTTGCCGATGTCGTGGACATCGCCCCGCACGGTCGCGAGGACGATCGTGCCCTTGCCCTCGGCGCCCTCGACCTTCTCCATGTGCGGCTCCAGGTGGGCGACCGCCGTCTTCATGACCTCGGCCGACTGGAGCACGAACGGCAGCTGCATCTGGCCGGAGCCGAAGAGCTCGCCGACGACCTTCATGCCGTCGAGCAGCGTCTCGTTGACGATGTCGAGGGCCGGGCGGTCCCGCAGGGCCTCGTCGAGGTCGGCCTCCAGGCCGTTCTTCTCGCCGTCGATGATGCGCCGCTTGAGGCGCTCCTCCAGCGGCAGGGCGAGCAGTTCCTCGGTCTTGCCGGCCTTCATCGACTTCGTGGTGGCGCCCTCGAAGAGGGCCATCAGCTTCTGCAGCGGGTCGTAGCCCTCGGAGCGCCGGTCGTAGATGAGGTCCAGGGCGGTGTTGACCTGCTCCTCGTCGAAGCGGGCGATCGGCAGGATCTTGGAGGCGTGCACGATCGCCGAGTCGAGTCCGGCCTTCACGCACTCGTCGAGGAAGACGGAGTTGAGCAGGATCCGGGCGGCCGGGTTGAGGCCGAAGGAGATGTTGGACAGACCCAGCGTCGTCTGGACGTCCGGGTGGCGCCGCTTGAGTTCGCGGATGGCCTCGATGGTGGCGATGCCGTCCTTGCGGGACTCCTCCTGCCCGGTGCAGATCGTGAAGGTGAGGGTGTCGATCAGGATGTCCGACTCGTGGATGCCCCAGTTGCCGGTCAGGTCGTCGATGAGCCGCTCGGCGATGGCGACCTTGGTCTCGACGGTGCGGGCCTGGCCCTCCTCGTCGATCGTCAGGGCGATCAGCGCGGCGCCGTGCTCCTGGGCGAGCCGGGTGACCTTGGCGAAGCGGGAGTCGGGTCCGTCGCCGTCCTCGTAGTTGACCGAGTTGATGACGGCGCGGCCACCGAGCTTCTCCAGACCGGCCCTGATGACCTCGACCTCGGTGGAGTCGAGGACGATCGGCAGGGTGGAGGCGGTGGCGAAGCGGCCGGCCAGCTCCGCCATGTCCGCGACGCCGTCGCGGCCCACGTAGTCGACGCACAGGTCGAGCATGTGCGCGCCCTCGCGGATCTGGTCGCGGGCCATTTCCACACAGTCGTCCCAGCGGCCTTCCAGCATGGCCTCGCGGAACTTCTTCGAACCGTTGGCGTTCGTCCGCTCGCCGATCGCCATGTACGAGGTGTCCTGGCGGAACGGGACCGTCTGGTAGAGCGAGGCGGCGCCGGGCTCGGGGTGCGGCTCGCGGGCGGGAGGAGTGAGGTCGCGGACCCGCTCGACGACCTGGCGCAGGTGCTCCGGGGTCGTGCCGCAGCAGCCGCCGATCAGGGAGAGGCCGTACTCGCGGACGAAGGTCTCCTGGGCGTCTGCCAGCTCGACGGGGGTCAGGGGGTAGTGCGCGCCGTTCTTGCCGAGGACGGGGAGGCCGGCGTTGGGCATGCAGGAGAGCGGGATGCGGGAGTGCCGGGCGAGGTAGCGCAGGTGCTCGCTCATCTCGGCGGGGCCGGTGGCGCAGTTCAGGCCGATCATGTCGATGCCGAGGGGCTCGAGCGCGGTCAGCGCGGCGCCGATCTCGGAGCCGAGCAGCATGGTGCCGGTCGTCTCGACGGTGACGGAACAGATCAGCGGCACATCGACGCCGAGGGCGTCCAGGGCGCGCCGGGCGCCGATGACGGAGGCCTTCGTCTGCAGCAGGTCCTGGGTGGTCTCCACGAGGAGCGCGTCGGCACCGCCGGCGAGCATGCCCTCGGCGTTCTGCTGGTAGGCGTCGCGCAGGGTGGTGTACGCGGCGTGGCCGAGCGTCGGCAGCTTGGTGCCGGGGCCCATGGAGCCGAGGACCCAGCGCTGCTGTCCGGTGGAGGCGGTGAACTCGTCGGCGACCTCGCGGGCGATCCGGGCGCCGGACTCGGAGAGCTCGTACACGCGCTCCGGGATGTCGTACTCGCCGAGGGCGGCGAAGTTCGCGCCGAAGGTGTTGGTCTCGACGCAGTCCACGCCCGCCGCGAAGTACTCCTGGTGCACGGAGCGGACGATGTCCGGCCGGGTCACGTTCAGGATCTCGTTGCAGCCCTCGAGGTTCTCGAAGTCCTCGAGGGTGGGGTCCTGCGCCTGGAGCATGGTGCCCATGGCGCCGTCGGCCACCACCACTCGGGTCGCGAGTGCCTCGCGGAGGGCTGCGGCGCGGGTCCGGCTGTCGGCGGAAGGGGTTGGCGACGAGGCCATGGATGAGCTCCCTGGGATGCGACGGCTGTCGGCTTTGCACTCTCGGAGGAGGGTGCACGGGGCCCAGCGTAACCGTGAGCGTGCCGGGGTGGACATGGCGTCCCACGGGCCGGACGGCATCCTGTGTCCGGGGTCTCCCGGTCGGGCCCGATCGTGTCCGACACTGTGAGGGTAAAGAGTGGTCGGCATCGACCGATAGTGTTCAGCATTGTCGAACAGCATGATCCGCGGGATCCTGTCCGTAAGATCACGGGACCGCCGGGATCGTGGGACCGCCGGGATCGGGGACAGGGAGAAGGGCCGGGCGATGGCGAAGAACATCCAGTCGCTTGAACGGGCGGCGGCGATGCTGCGACTGCTCGCGGGCGGCGAGCGCCGGCTCGGCCTGTCCGACATCGCCTCGTCGCTGGGCCTGGCCAAGGGCACGGCCCACGGCATCCTGCGCACCCTGCAGGCCGAGGGCTTCGTCGAGCAGGAGGCCGCCTCGGGCCGCTACCAGCTGGGCGCGGAGCTGCTGCGCCTGGGCAACAGCTATCTGGACGTGCACGAGCTGCGGGCGCGGGCGCTGGTCTGGACGGACGACCTGGCGCGCTCCAGCGGCGAGAGCGTCCACCTGGGGGTGCTGCACCAGCAGGGCGTCCTGATCGTGCACCACGTCTTCCGGCCGGACGACAGCCGGCAGGTCCTGGAGGTGGGGGCCATGCAGCCGCTGCACTCCACCGCGCTGGGCAAGGTGCTGGTGGCCTACGACCCGGTGGCCCACAGCGAGGCCCTGGAGGTTCCGCGCGAGGGCTTCACGCCCCGTACGACCACCGATCTGGCGGAGTTCGAGACCCTGCTCGACATGACCCGCGCCCGGGGCTGGGCCGCGGACGTGGAGGAGACCTGGGAAGGGGTGGCCTCGGTGGCCGCCCCGATCCACGACCGGCGCAGGATGCCGGTGGGCGCGGTGGCGATCACGGGCGCGGTGGAGCGGGTCTGCGACTCCGGGGAGCTGCGATCGGAGCTGGTGGCGGCGGTACGGGACTGCGCCCGGGCCGTCTCCCGCGATCTCGGCGCGGGCCGCTTCTAGGGTCCGTCCGAGACCTTCCCCGGGCCCATTCCTAGGCCCTGCCGGAACCCCTGACCACGACCCGGCCGCCCCATGGCGGCCGGGTCGTGGCGCGTCTGCGGTCGCGTACGCAGAACCGGTCGGTAACGATCGGGGCATGCGCGACGCAATCAGCCACCGAACCCTTGACGCGCTGTTGACCCTGGGGCAAAACTTCCGTTCATCGGTCGGCATTGCCGAACACCTACCGGCAATACGCGCTAGAGTGTGGCACTGCCAAGGGCCGGCAACGCCCTCATACGAGGGCGCGGACCACCGGAGGGACCCGGGGTTCGCCTTCCCCTGGACGAAGGACAAAGGAGTCGCGGGTGTCCAGCTCCGACATCTTCATCGGCGAGATCATTGGTACCGCCGTACTCATTCTGCTCGGCGGCGGCGTCGTCGCCGCCGTGGTGCTCAAGCGCTCGAAGGCCCAGAACGCCGGATGGCTCGCCATCACGTTCGGCTGGGGCTTCGCCGTCATGACCGCCGTGTACATGACGGGTACCCTCTCGGGCGCCCACCTGAACCCCGCCGTCACGGTCGGCATCGCGATCAAGGACGGGGACTGGAGCAACGTACCGGTGTACTTCGCCGGTCAGATGCTCGGCGCCATGCTCGGCGCGTTCCTGGTCTGGGTCGCGTACTACGGACAGTTCCAGGCCCACCTCACGGACCCGGAGATCCTCTCCGCTCCGCCGCACGAGGAGGGCATGGTCGACCAGAAGGCCGCGCCCAAGGCCGGCCCGGTGCTCGGCGTCTTCTCCACCGGACCCGAGGTCCGGAACGTCTGGCAGAACCTCGCCACCGAGATCATCGGCACGGTCGTGCTGGTCCTCGCGGTGCTCACTCAGGGTCTCAACGACAGCGGCAAGGGTCTCGGCGTCCTCGGCGCCCTGATCACCGCGTTCGTCGTGGTCTCCATCGGCCTCTCGCTCGGTGGCCCGACCGGTTACGCGATCAACCCGGCCCGGGACCTCGGCCCGCGCATCGTGCACGCCCTGCTCCCGCTGCCGAACAAGGGCGGCTCCGACTGGAGCTACGCCTGGATCCCGGTCGCCGGTCCGCTGATCGGTGGCGCACTCGCCGCGGGTATCTACAACCTCGCGTTCGCCTGAGCCGTCCTTCCACCCAGACCTCCTTGGAGCACACCGTGACCGACGCACACACCGCCGGCCCGTTCATCGCCGCCATCGACCAGGGCACCACGTCGTCCCGCTGCATCGTCTTCGACACGGACGGCCGGATCGTCTCGGTCGACCAGAAGGAGCACGAGCAGATCTTCCCGAAGCCGGGCTGGGTCGAGCACGACGCCGCCGAGATCTGGACCAACGTCCAGGAAGTCGTGGCGGGCGCCATCCACAAGGCGGGCATCACCTCCGCCGACGTGAAGGCCATCGGCATCACCAACCAGCGCGAGACCACCCTCCTCTGGGACAAGAACACCGGTGAGCCCGTCCACAACGCCCTCGTCTGGCAGGACACCCGCACCGACACCCTCTGCAAGGAGCTCGGCCGCAACGTCGGCCAGGACCGCTTCCGCCGCGAGACCGGTCTCCCCCTCGCCTCGTACTTCGCCGGCCCGAAGGTCCGCTGGCTGCTCGACAACGTCGAGGGGCTGCGCGAGCGGGCCGAGCGCGGCGACATCCTCTTCGGCACCATGGACTCCTGGGTCATCTGGAACCTGACGGGTGGTGTGAACGGCGGTCACCACGTCACCGACGTCACCAACGCCTCCCGCACCATGCTGATGAACCTCCACACCATGCAGTGGGACGAGCGGATCCTGGACTCGATGGAGGTCCCGGCGGCCGTCCTGCCGGAGATCCGCTCCTCCGCCGAGGTGTACGGCACCGTCAAGGGCGGCGTCCTGGACGGCGTCCCCGTCGCCTCCGCGCTGGGCGACCAGCAGGCCGCCCTGTTCGGTCAGACCTGTTTCGCCGAGGGCGAGGCCAAGTCCACGTACGGCACCGGCACCTTCATGCTGATGAACACCGGTGACAAGATCATCAACTCCTACAGCGGCCTGCTGACCACGGTCGGCTACCAGATCGGCGACGAGAAGCCGGTCTACGCGCTGGAGGGCTCGATCGCCGTCACCGGTTCGCTGGTGCAGTGGATGCGCGACCAGATGGGTCTGATCAAGTCCGCCGCCGAGATCGAGACCCTCGCGTCCTCGGTCGAGGACAACGGCGGCGCCTACTTCGTGCCGGCCTTCTCCGGACTGTTCGCCCCGTACTGGCGCTCCGACGCCCGCGGTGTGATCGCCGGCCTCACCCGGTACGTCACCAAGGCGCACATCGCCCGTGCCGTCCTGGAGGCCACCGCCTGGCAGACCCGCGAGATCACCGACGCCATGACCAAGGACTCCGGCGTCGAGCTGACCGCGCTCAAGGTCGACGGCGGCATGACCTCCAACAACCTGCTGATGCAGACGCTCTCGGACTTCCTCGACGCGCCGGTCGTGCGCCCGATGGTCGCCGAGACCACCTGCCTCGGTGCCGCCTACGCCGCCGGCCTGGCCGTCGGCTTCTGGCCGGACACCGACGCCCTGCGGGCCAACTGGCGCCGCGCGGCGGAATGGACCCCTCGCATGGACGCCGAGAAGCGTGACCGCGAGTACAAGAGCTGGCTGAAGGCCGTTGAGCGCTCCATGGGCTGGCTCGAAGACGGATCTGACGAGGAGTAATTCGACATGACCACCCTGCAGAGCGTCCCTGCCCTGGGGACGCGCCCGGCTGCCGGTTCCCTGCCGAGCCGCGCCGAGACCCGGGAGCAGCTTTCCAAGGCGACGTACGACCTCCTGGTGATCGGCGGCGGCATCCTGGGCATCTCCACCGCCTGGCACGCCGCGCAGTCGGGCCTGCGGGTGGCCCTGGTGGATGCCGGCGACTTCGCCGGCGCCACCTCCTCCGCCTCCTCCAAGCTCCTCCACGGCGGTCTGCGCTACCTGCAGACCGGCGCCGTGAAGCTCGTGGCGGAGAACCACTTCGAGCGACGTGCGGTCTCCCGTCAGGTGGCGCCGCACCTCGCCAACCCCCTCACCTTCTACCTGCCCGTCTACAAGGGCGGCCCGCACGGCGCGGCGAAGCTCGGCGCCGGTGTCTTCGCGTACTCCGCCCTGTCCGCCTTCGGTGACGGGGTCGGACACCTGCTCAGCCCGGCGAAGGCCGCGCAGGACGTGCCGGAGCTGCGCACGGACAACCTCAAGGCCGTGGCCGTGTACGGCGACGACCAGATGAACGACGCGCGGATGGCGCTGATGACGGTCCGCGCCGCGGTCGACGCCGGTGCCGTCGTCCTCAACCACGCCGAGGTCACCGGGCTGCGCTTCACCCGCGGCCGGGTCACGGGCGCGGAGCTGAAGGACCGTACGAGCGGCGACGAGTTCGGCGTCACCGCCCGTCTGGTGCTGAACGCGACCGGCCCGTGGGTCGATCACCTGCGGAAGATGGAGGACCCGAACGCGGCCCCCTCCATCCGCCTGTCCAAGGGCGCGCACCTGGTCCTCAAGCGGACCTCGCCGTGGAAGGCCGCGCTGGCCACCCCGATCGACAAGTACCGCATCACCTTCGCCCTCCCCTGGGAGGACATGCTGCTGCTCGGTACGACCGACGAGGAGTACGAGGGCGACCCCGGCCAGGTCGAGGTCACGGAGAAGGACACCGCCCAGATCCTGGACGAAGCCGCCTTCTCCATACGCGACCAGCAGCTGTCACGCGACCTGATCACGTACGCCTTCGCGGGTCTGCGGGTGCTGCCGGGCGGCCCCGGCGACACCTCCAAGGCCAAGCGGGAGACGGTCGTCACCGAGGGCCGCGGCGGCATGCTGTCGGTGGCCGGCGGCAAGTGGACGACCTTCCGCCACATCGGCCGTACGGTGATGAAGAAGCTGGAGTCCCTGCCGGGCCACCCGCTCGGGGAGGACTACGAGTCGGTGTCGACGCTGCCGAAGCGGCTGCCGCTGCCCGGTATCGCCAACCCGAACGCGGTCGCGCACCGGCTGCTCGTCGACGGTCCGGCGCCCGGCCCTCGGATGGCCGCCGACACCGCCAAGCACCTGGCGACGCACTACGGTTCGCTCTCCTTCGACATCGCTCGGATCGCGAACGAGAACCCGGAACTGGGCCAGCGCATCCACCCGGACGCCCCGGAGATCTGGGCGCAGGTCGCCTACGCCCGTGACCACGAGTGGGCCGAGACGGCGGACGACGTGCTGCGTCGCCGTACGACCCTGACGATCCGCGGTCTGGCGACGGACGAGATCCGCGGCAAGGTCGAGGACATGCTCGGCCGCTAGGCCGCACGAGGCCGCTCGGCCGTTCGACGGGTGAGGGGGCGGTCTCCGTGGAGACCGCCCCCTCACTCGCGGGATGCCGAGGGGAGTTCCTGGGTAGTCGATCAAGGCCGAGAACGGTTTCCGGCGGGTCCGAGGGCTGCGGACGGGCCGTCGGGAAGCCGTAAGGTTGGTCCGTACGACAGGAACTTCGAAAAAGGAGGCACTGGGTGATCGAGCTCGAGGGGGTTCCCGAGCTGATCGACCCGGTCATGGTGGCCGCGTTCGAGGGCTGGAACGACGCCGGCGACGCCGCCTCCACCGCGGTCGCCCATCTGGACCGGGAATGGAAGGGCGAGGTGTTCGCGGCGCTCGACGCCGAGGACTACTACGACTTCCAGGTCAACCGGCCCACCGTGTGGCTGGACAACGGTGTCCGGAAGATCACCTGGCCGACGACCCGGCTCTCCGTGGTCCGGGTCGGCGGCGACAAGCCGCGCGACCTGGTGCTGGTGCGCGGGATCGAGCCGTCGATGCGCTGGCGCTCGTTCTGCAACGAGATCCTGGGCTTCGCCCATGAGCTGGGCGTGGAGATGGTGGTGATCCTGGGCGCGCTGCTCGGCGACACCCCGCACACGCGGCCCGTGCCGGTCAGCGGGGTCACGTCCGACCCGGACCTGGCGCGGACGATGGATCTGGAGGAGACGCGCTACGAAGGCCCCACGGGCATCGTCGGCATCCTCCAGGAGGCCTGCACGCACGCGGGCGTGCCCGCGGTGAGCCTGTGGGCGGCGGTGCCGCACTATGTGTCGCAGCCGCCCAACCCCAAGGCGACGCTGGCGCTGCTGAACCGCCTGGAGGACCTGATCGGCCTGCGGATCCCGCTGGGCGAGCTTCCCGAGGACGCGCGGGCCTGGCAGCTGGGCGTGGACCAACTGGCCTCCGAGGACAGCGAAGTGGCGGAGTACGTCCAGACGCTGGAGGAGGCGCGGGACACCGCCGAGCTGCCGGAGGCTTCGGGCGAGGCCATCGCCCGGGAGTTCGAGCGGTATCTGCGTCGGCGTGACGGCGGGCCGGGTCCCGGCCAGGGCCCCGGTCTCGCGACGGAGGGCGGTGACACCTCGTATCTCCGGGAGACCGGCAGCGGGCGGACCCGGCCGCCGAAGCCGGATCAGCCGGGGCCGGAAGCCGCGCCGGAGAGCTCCGAGCCGGCCACACCGACGACACCGGAAGCCTCGGACACGCCCGGAGCGCCCGAAGCACCGGGAACACCGGAGGCAGCGGACGGGCCGGAAGAGAGCGACGCGGGCGAGGGCAAGGGCGACCGCGAGTAGAGCGTACGGAAGAGGGGGCCGCGCCGGGACCGGCGCGGCCCCCCTCTTCCGCGTTCTCACACCCGCGGGACCGACACCACGTCGTACGCGGTGTCCGGCGCCGGCTCCACGTCGAACCGGGCGTTGGGCAGATAGATCCGGTCGCCCCAGGCGGCCGCGGTGGTCGGGATGCGGAACGCGTCGTCCGTGATCCGGGCGACGGGGGTGCCCCGGGTGCCCGCGTCGTTCAGCCGGACCACGTCGATCCGGTTGAGCGCCTGCTGGACGACGTACAGCGTGCGGCCGAGAAGCAGCAGGCCGTCGCCGCGGGGGATCTTCAGGCCGCCGAGATCGACGGTGCGGGCGACCCCGGTGTCCGGGTCGATCCGCATCAGGGCGCCGCCGTCGAGGAAGGTGTTCACCACGAGCAGCGCGCGGCCGTCGGGGGTGCGCTCGATTCCGTTGGCGGTGAAGTCGGGGCCCTGGGCCCAGTCGCCGCCCAGCGGCACGGTGACCGGAACGCCGGCCGGGGCGCCGGAGCGTTCCAGGGCGAGCCGGTAGAGCTGGGGCTGGTACGAGTCCGTGAACCAGGCGGCCGCCGGGGTCAGGACCACGTCGTTGACCATCGAGTTCTCGGCGCCGAGTCCGGTGAAGTTCTTCCGGAGCGCGCCCGAGCGGGCGTCGACGACGCGGATGGCCCGGCCCCAGCCGCCGGCGAGGAAGAGGTGCCGCTCGGCGCGGTCGATCTTCAGGCCGACCGTGGGGCTGTCGGTGCCCGGTCCCGCCGAGATGATCCGGCCCTGCCCGGTGGCCAGACTCGCCCTGTACACATCGCCGTTGGCGAGCGAGCCGAAATAGGCGTAGGGGCTGTGGCCGATGGTGATGCCCTCCGGCCGGAAGCCGGCGGGCAGGGGGAAGCGGGTGGGCCACCGTCCCCCGGGGGCGGCCGCGTGTGCCGCCCCGCCGAGCGGGGCGAGGAGAGCCGCCGCGCCGGCTGCCGCGGCGGCTCCCAGGAGACTTCTGCGTGCGAAGGAACGGTGCAACTGAGCGTCCTTTCGTACAGCTGGTCGACAAGACCCTCACACCTCATCACAACGCACGCCGGTGACCCGGTGATTGGCCGGATCACGTCCCCGCTTCGACGTGACGGTCAGGCACAGGCGAAGCGGGCCGCCGCCCAGTCGCCGTGGTCGCCGCTCTTGGAGCCGTTGGTGTCGGTGATCCGCAGGCGGAGGTGGCGGGCGCCCGTGACATCGACGTCGACGGGTACGGTCGCCGAGGCGCCGGTCACCTTCGGCGAGGTCCACAGCACCTTGCCGTCGGCCTCGACCGAGAACGCGACCTCCCCGTAGCCGTTGATCTCGTCGTCGATGCCGACGTCCGCGGTGAAGCCGGTGCAGCGGCCCCCGAGGTGGACCTCGATGTCGGAATCGGCGTGGGCGCCGATGCCCTTCTCGTAGGTCTTTCCGGCCAGGGTGAGGGTGCGGCCGTCGCTCGCGCCCGACTCGCCGTTGGAGCGGTCGCGTTCGGGCGGGCCCCAGCCGTTGGTGGCCTTCAGCCAGACCAGGTCACTGGCCCACGCGTCGGTGGTCGGCGGCTCGGGCATCACTCCCACGGCGAAGCGCTGGACGGCGGTGCGGTCCTGGCCCGCGGAGCGGTGCCGGGCGGTCGCGGTGAGCGTGACCTCCCCGGGTTTCGCGTCCTCGGCCGGGGTGACGGAGACGTCGACCCGCTTCGTGGTGCCCGCCGGGATGCGCGCGACCGGCGCGGCCGGGGTGACCTGCCAGCCGGCGGGCGTCGTCAGCGAGACCTGGACGCCGGTGGCGTCCTTCGTACCCGCCGTGACGTCGACGGCCACGGTGCCGGGAACGCCGGCGCCCAGCTCCTGTCCGGCCGGGACGGCGAGGGTGGCGGCGGCGCCCGGGACGGCTCCGCCGACCGCGCTGGTGTCGGCCAGTGCGAGGGTGAAGGCCCGGTCGGTGCGCTGGGCGGCCGTCTTGACCTTCACCACTCCCCCGCGGTCGTCGCGGTCGTACCACCAGCCCTGGCCCGCCGCCTCGTAGGCGGCGCGGGAGGTGAGGCGGGGCAGCGCGCGGTCGCCGAGCGTGACCCCGCTCGGCGCGTCGCCGGTGTGGACCGTGAACTGGTACGGCCGGGCGGCCGACTTGCCCGCGAAGGAGCCCTTGCTCGCCCCGATCCGTACCGTCACGTCCCCCGCCCCGCGCTGCGGTGCGCGGACCTCGGCGGTCTGGGTGGCGTACTGGCCGGCCCGGTGGGCGCGGGTGACGCCGTCGTCCTCGTACAGCTCGAAGGACGAGGCGCCCTGCGGGTAGATGTCCCAGGCCAGCGGGGAGTCCGGGGTGCGGTCTGCGTACGAGCGGATGCCGCCGGGCCACATCGGGACGGTGGCCCCGGCCCGTACGAACAGGGGCAGGGTGTCGAGGGGCGCGCTGTAGTCGTCGACGGTCACGGGCCCCTGGTGGGTGCGTCCGCTCCAGTAGTCGATCCAGGTGCCCTCGGGGAGGTAGATGCCGTCACGCTCGACGGCGTCCTGGTGGACCGGGGCGACGAGGAAGTCCTCGCCGCTGAGGAACTCGTACTTCGCCGCGTCGCTCGCGGCCTTGGGGTCGTCCGGGTACTCCAGGACCAGCGGACGGGCGAGACCCACGCCGGTGGTGGTGGCGCGGTGGGCGTGCGAGTAGATGTAGGGCAGCAGCGCCTCGTGGAGCTTCAGGTAGTCGCGGTTGATCGAGGTGTACGGCTCGCCGTAGCGGAAGGGCTGCTTGTCGTCGGCGGCCCAGCCGTCCATGGTCATGGTGACCGGGAGGAACATCTTCCACTGGAGGTCGCGGGTGTACGTCTTGGCGCTGCCGCCGAAGATGCCGTCGACGTCACCGGTGGTGTAGGCGAGACCGGACATGGAGGCGCCGGCGTAGGTGGGGATCTGCCAGCGGATGTACTCCCAGGTGCCGGACTGGTCGCCGGACCACTGCACACCGCAGCGCTGGGCCCCGGACCAGCTCTCGGGGGCCCAGGTGAAGCCGCGGGCGTCGCTGTTGGCCTCGATGCCGGCGTGGGCGTCCTTGCAGCCGTCGAGGGCGAACTTGTAGCCCGCGCCGACCCACGCGACGTCGAGCTTGGCGACCCGCTGGCCGGCCTTGACCTGGGCGGCGAGTGTGTCGAGGCCGTCCTCGGTCCACAGCCCGAGCTGCATCTTGCGCTGCTGCAGGCCGGTCGCGGTCTCGGCCAGGTTCTCGTAGCCGCAGCCGTAGCCGTCGTTGACGAGCATCCAGCCGTTGGGCATGTCGTTCTGGACGTATCCGTCGGCGACCTTCAGGGCGTCGAGCGTGTGGCGCTCGCCGCGGTTGGCGTTGTGGAGGTAGCAGTCGGCATCGCCGATCTCCAGGCCGTAGACGGGCGGCAGGAACGGTTTTCCGGTGAGGCTCGTGTACTGGCCGATGACGTCCTTGACGGCGTCGGAGCCCTCACCCGCGAAGTAGTAGGCGTCGAAGCGCTGTTCGCGGGCGGTGGTGGTGACGGGCTCGCCGAAGACGTAGGTGTTGGGGGCGTAGGTGTTGCGGTAGACGCCGTAGCCCGCCGAGGAGAGGTAGAACGGGACGGAGTTGGGGTGCCCGCCGTCGTTCCAGTTGTAGTCGACGCCGACCTCGACGGTCTTGCCGCGGTGCGAGGTGTTGCCGCGGCCGTTCTGCATCCCGGCGCCGTAGAACTGCTCGTCGGCGCCGCGGGCCAGGGACTGGGTGGTGCGGTCCTGGTTCCAGGTCAGGCCCCTGGTCTCGGACCACAGGGGGGTGCCGTCGGCGCGGAAGGCCGCGAAGCGGAGCGGGGCCTTGTAGGCCCGCAGGGTCACCTTCGCGGAGGTGAGCTCGTAGTGGTCGCCGCGGTCGTACCAGCGGGTGGCGGGCGGCGGGCCCTGGGGCAGGACGATGTCCTGCCCGGTGGGGTCGGTGAACCGTCCGTCGGGCGCGAGTTCGATGCGGAAGGTCTCGTCGGTGACGAAGGTGACGCGGGCCTCGGCCTGACCGGCGGTCAGACGGTGGACGGCGCCGTCGGCGGCGAAGCCGGTGACGTCCCCGACGGTGGTGGGCGGCGGCTCGGCGGACTGGGCACTGCCCGGTCCCGCGAGCACGGCGAGAAGCCCGAGCACGGCGCCGGAGAGTGCAGCTTTCATGCGCACTATTGATTGCATGGAGCGTATTTAGCGCAGAAACGAGCAGAGAGCCAGGACAAAAGGAACCGCCCCCGGACTTCGCGGAGAAGTCCGGGGGCGGTTGTCCGAAAGGGAATCGGTGGAGCGCCGGCTACAGAGCCACCCCGAGCAGGGCGTCGACGGCGCGCGAGACGAGACCGGGCGCGGACTCGTCCGTACCGCCCTCGGCACTCTGGTGCGCGGCCCAGCGGTCGACCGCGGCGAGCGCGGCCGGCGCGTCGAGGTCGTCGGCCAGCGCCTCGCGGATCTGCTCGACGAGCGCGTCGGCGGACGGGCCGTCGGGGCGGGAGACGGCGGCGCGCCAGCGGTCGAGGCGCTCCACCGCGTCCTGGAGGACCTGATCGGTCCACTCCCAGTCGGCGCGGTAGTGGTGCGAGAGGAGGGCCAGGCGGATGGCCGCCGGGTCGACGCCCGCGCGACGGAGCGCGGAGACGAAGACGAGGTTCCCCTTGGACTTGGACATCTTCTCGCCGTGCAGGGCGACCATGCCGGCGTGGACGTACGCCTTGGCCATGGGGAACTCGCCGGTCAGCGCCTGGGCGTGGGAGGCGCCCATCTCGTGGTGCGGGAAGATCAGGTCGGAGCCGCCGCCCTGCACGTCGAAGCCCATTCCCAGGTGGTCGAGGGCGATGGCGACGCACTCGATGTGCCAGCCGGGGCGGCCGGGGCCGAGGGTGCCGCCGTCCCAGCTGGGCTCGCCCTCACGGGCGGCCATCCACAGCATCGGGTCGAGCGGGTTCTTCTTGCCCGGGCGGTCCGGGTCGCCGCCGCGCTCGGCGGAGAGGTGCCGCATCAGCTCGGTGTCGTAGCGCGACACCTGACCGAAGTGCGGGTCGGCCTCCACGGAGAAGTAGATGTCGCCCTCGAGCTCGTACGCGGCGCCGGAGTCCCGCAGCCGCTCGACGAGCGGCACGATGCCCGGTATGGCCTCGACCGCGCCGATGTAGTGCCGCGGCGGCAGCATCCGCAGAGCGGTCATGTCCTCACGGAAGAGGGCCGTCTCGCGCTCGGCCAGGCCGACCCAGTCGATGCCGTCGCGGATCGCCCGTTCGAGGAGGGGATCGTCGACGTCGGTCACGTTCTGGACGTAGTGGACCTGCCGCTTGGTGTCGAGCCACACGCGCTGAACGAGGTCGAACGCGTTGTAGGTCGCCGCGTGACCCAGATGGGTCGCGTCGTACGGCGTGATGCCGCAGACGTAGATACGGGCGACGGGACCGGGGGCGAGGGTCACTCGCCCGCCGGTCGCGGTGTCGTGGATCCGGAGGTCGCGGCCCTTGCCGGGCAGGGCGGGGACCTCAGAAGCGGGCCAGGCATGCATGTCCTGAGCGTAACCGGACAGGTGTTCCGGATACGAACCGGATCGGGGATCTTGACCGATCAGGCGCTCTTGCAGCTCGCGCCCGTTCGTGCATACCCCTGGGGGGTGCGGCTCCACGAAACGACACCTGGCCGGATCGGATCGGTCGGAGCGGGGCCGTCCGTGAGGGGCGGACCGGGGCCGGTCCGCCCGGGCCGACGCTGTCGAGCGGTCAGACGGGTGGCCAGGGGATCGCCGGCCACTGGCCGGAGGGCTCCGGGTGCCGGCCGGCCGTGCGCAGCGCCTTCACCCGGCGGCGCAGGGCGTCCACCTCGGCCGCGGTGAGCAACTCCGCCAGCCGGGTGGCGAGCGGCGTGCCGGGGGCGAGATCGCCGTCGAGCCGGTCGAGCACCTCCACGGCCTCGGGCGGCAGCTCCTCGCCCGCCCAGCCCCACAGCAGGGTGCGCAGCTTGTCGTCCACGTTGAAGGTCACCCCGTGGTCGATGGCGTACAGACACCCGTCCGGGGCCGGCAGCAGGTGGCCGCCCTTGCGGTCGCCGTTGTTGATGACGGCGTCCAGGACGGCGAGCCGGCGCAGGTCCGGGCTGTCGGCGTGGACGAGCAGCACGGTGCGGTCCTCGCCCACCTGGGCGGGTCCGACGGCCTTCCAGCCTTCTCCCGCCTCCTCGTCCTCGGTGAGGGCGAGCAGACGCGCCCCGGGGTCGGCCTCGATCCACAGCTGGACCATGCCCTCGCCGTACGGACCCTCGCGCAGCACGGTCGGCGGTACGTAACCCCAGCCGGTGGCCTCGGAGAGCTCGTAGGCGGCGACCTCCCGCTGGGCCAGGGTGCCGTCGGGGAAGTCCCACAGCGGCCGCTCGCCCGCGACGGGCTTGTAGACGCAGGCGACCTCCTCGCCCGCGTGGGCGACGGAGCAGAAGAGCACCGCGTTGGAGGCCTCACGGACCTGGCCGCGGACGGTCAGCTCCCCCTCGGTGAGAAGGTCGAGGACCGCCCGGCTGTCGGGACGGCTCATGCTCCGCGCCGGTATCCGTTCTGGCGCGGGCACACATGGCCCTCGGGGTCGAGCGGCAGGCTGCACAGGGGGCACGGCGGCCGGCCGGCGTTGACGACGTCGAGGGCGCGCTTGGCGAAGGCCCTGGCCTGGGCGCCGGTGAGCCGGACCCGCAGCATCGGCGGACCGTTCTCCTCGTCCTGGAGCATCCGCTCCTCCGCCTCGGCGAGGTCCTCGTCGGTCTCGGCGTCCAGCTCGACGAGCGCCTGGGCCTCGACGATCATGCGCTGTTCCTCGCCGTCCCAGGCCAGCGCCATCGTGCCGACCCGGAACTCCTCCTCGACCGGGACGTCGAGGGGGGCGGTGTCCGAGATCTCCGTCGGGGCCACGGCCGGGACCGGGGCGTTGCCACCGGTGCGGCGGACGACCTCGTCGAGGAGTTCGTCGATGCGTTCGGCGAGCGCGGCGACCTGGGTCTTCTCCAGGGCCACGCTGGTGACCCGGCCTCCCGCGGACGCCTGCAGGAAGAACGTACGGCGGCCAGGCAGCCCGACCGTGCCGGCCACGAAACGCTCCGGTGGGTCGTAGAGGAACACCTGACGGGACACGTCCCTGACTCCCTTGAGTCTCGACAGCGGTGAAGGCCCGCGCTACAGCGGCCCGTCCACCCTACTGCGCGGATGGATCACGGTGCGCCCGCACCGCCCCCGACCTCCGCGGCCCCGCCGCCGTCGCCGCTCTCGCGCGGGGTGAGCGCGGCGAAGTCGCCGGTGTCGCCGAGGCGTACGAGGAAGGGACGCAGCCGCGTGTAGCGGATGGCGGTGACGGAGCAGGGGTCGACGTGGATGCGCTGGAAGAGGTCGAGGTGCATCCCGAGGGCGTCGGCGACGATCGACTTGATGATGTCTCCGTGCGAGCACATCGCGTAGACGGCGTCCTCGCCGTGCTCGGCCTCGATCCGGGCGTTCCAGTCCCGTACGGCCTCGACGGCGCGCGCCTGCATGGCGCGCATCGACTCCCCGCCGGGGAAGGCCGCGGCGGAGGCGTGGGCCTGGACGATCTGCATCAGCGGCTCGTCGCCCAGCTCGGCGAGTTTGCGGCCGGACCAGTCCCCGTAGTCGCACTCGCTGATCCGCTCGTCGGTGTGGAAGGCCAGACCGGGCCGGGCGTCGAGGAGCGGCCGCAGGGTCTCGCGGCAGCGTTGCAGGGGGCTGGAGACGACCGCGGCGAGCGGCACCCCGCCCAGTCGCCCGGGCAGCGCGGCGGCCTGCGCGGCGCCCCGCTCGTCGAGGGCGACACCGGGCATGCGCCCGGCGAGGACGCCCGAGGTGTTGGCGGTGGAGCGTCCGTGGCGGACGAGGATCAGCGTGGCCATGGCGGCAAGCGTAAGTGGCCGCACGCGCGCGTGGGGCGGAGAGCGGGGGAAGGGACGCCGGGGGGCGAGGAGAGGGGCCCGAGGTGAGAAAGGGGCGGACGCATGCGCGTGGGGTGGGGAAGGCGGGGAACAATACGCCGCGTGATCGTGGATTCCGCCATCTACCGGGACGGGCGCCGTACGGACGGCCCCGCCGACCTGTCCGATGCCCTGGAGCAGGCCAGAGCGGCCGGTGACGCGTTCCTGTGGGTCGGCCTGCACGAGCCGACGGAGCAGGAGTTCGACCATGTCTCGGCCGAGTTCGCCCTGCATCCGCTGGCCGTGGAGGACGCGCTGAAGGCCCATCAGCGGCCCAAGCTGGAGGTGTACGACGACTCGCTCTTCGTGGTCCTCAAGCCGGTCGTGTACGAGCCGAAGAGCGACCGGGTCTCGTCGGGCGAGGTGATGGTCTTCATGGGCGACTCGTTCGTCGTGACCGTGCGCCACGGGGAGGGCGCTCCGCTGGCCGCCGTACGGCACCGGCTGGAGGCGGATCCCGAGCTGCTGCGGCACGGTCCGACGGCCGTGCTGTACGCGATCAGCGACGAGGTCGTGGACCACTACATAGAGGTGGCCGGGGAACTCCAGGTCGACCTGGAGGAGCTGGAGGCCGATGTGTTCGCCCCGGCCGGCGTGACCCCCGGGAGCACGGCGGAGCGGATCTACACCGCCAAGCGCCAGGTGCTGGAGTTCCGCCGGGCGAGCAACCCGCTGGTGACGCCCATGGAGCGGCTCGCGGCCGGCACGGTGCCGTTCGTGCGGGAGGAGGCGAAACCGTTCTTCCGGGATGTGAGCGACCATCTGACCCGGGCGACCGAGCAGGTCGAGGGCCTGGACCGGCTGCTGTCGGACGTGCTGTCGGCGCATCTGGCGCAGATGGGTGTCCGGCAGAACGACGACATGCGGAAGATCTCGGCGTGGGCGGCCATGGCCGCGGTCCCCACGATGGTGGCGGGGATCTACGGCATGAACTTCGACCACATGCCCGAGCTGCGGTGGGGCTGGTCGTACCCGGTGGTGATCCTGCTGATGGCGGGCGCGGTCGTCGGCCTCTACCGGCTGTTCAAACGCCGGGGCTGGATGTAGCGCCCGCCCGGGTGTCGCGGACCGGTTCAGAAGGCGGGCGCCGGGGTGGCCGGGCCGCCGAGGGCGTTGCGCCGCTCGGGCATCTCGAGATCGACCATCTTGTGCCAGCCGCCCACGCGTTCCCACGCGTACATGCCGTGGATCCCGGCGACGAGGGCGGCTGACTTGGCCTTGGGCCAGCGCAGGATGCGGCCCATGTGGCTCATCACGGCGAGGCTCACGTCCCGGTACACCCGGATCTCGGCGAGCGCGGACGTCCGCAGGGTGCGGTGGATGAGCCGGCCGTGTCCGGCGTACGCGAGGCGCAGCAGCTCCTCGTGGCAATAGGCCAGGTGGTTCGTCTCGTCCTGGTCGATCATGTGGATCGCCTTGCCGAGCTCGGGGTGGTCCCCGAAGTACGTGACCAGCATGTCCATCTGGTCCGCGGCCCGCTGCTCGGTGACCCGGCTGTGCGCGAGGTAGACGATGATGTCCTCCTCGCTCAGCGGCTCGTCGCGGCGGAGCTTGTCGTGGGCGAGGCCGATGCCACGCTGTTCGAGGAGCATCGTGTAGTCGGTGTCCGGCGGCACCGGGACGGGCTCGAGGCCGCGTTTCTTCAGCAACGCGTTGAAGATCCGGCCGTGCTTGTCCTCGTCGGACCCGTGCCGGGTGATCTTGGGGGCCATGTCCCGCATCCCCGGCGGGACGAGGGCCGCGATCCGGGCGTTCTCCCAGCCGCCCTGGGCCTCGCCGCTGGCGGCGATGGAGCAGAAGAGCTGGAAGGACTCGTCGTCGTCGATGATTTCCTGGAACAGGCTCTTGGCCGTGAGCATTGCTGCCACCTCCATGCGGGCGTCCGCACGCCGCACGTCCGCAGAGAACGAGTCAAATGCGGTACCGGCGAGTGGGCAACAGGAGCGGTGGGCGACTCGGCCGAAAGAAGTACCTCCGGCACTCGTAACCAGGAGGTCCGTGGAGCGTTGTTCTGCATGACGGCCGTGGCGGGGAAGACCCCCGAGCCCCCACCACGGCCGCAGACTTTCTCCGCCCGCTCCCTTCGACCCCCTGCTAGGCGAGGCCCGCGTGCTCCAGGGCCTCGGTGCCCGCCCGCAGCGCCGCGACCCGCTCGTCGAGGGTGAAGCCGGCCGGGTTGAGGCTCAGGGTGGTCACGCCGGCCTCCGCGTAGGCCTTCATCCGGTCGGCGATCCGCTCGATCGAGCCGAGCAGGGTGGTCTGGTCGATCAGCTGGCGCGGTACGGCGGCCGCGGCGCCCGCCTTGTCGCCCGCGAGGTACATCTCCTGGATCTCGGCGGCCTGCTTCTCGTAGCCCATGCGCCGGGCGAGCTGGTTGTAGAAGTTCTGCTTCGGGCTGCCCATACCGCCGACGTACAGGGCGGTGTACGGACGGAAGATGTCGGCGAGGGCGTCGATGTCGTCGCCGAGGGCGATCGGCAGCGTGGGGTGGACGTCGAAGCCGTCCATGGTCAGTCCGGCCTTCTCGCGGCCCGCGCGGAGCGGGCGCAGCGCCGTCTCCTCCAGGTGCTCGGCCGAGGGGAAGATCAGCAGCGCGCCGTCGGCGATCTCGCCGGTCTGCTCCAGGTTCTTCGGGCCGATCGCGGCGATGTAGAGCGGGATGTGCTCGCGCTGCGGGTGGACGGTGAGCTTGATGGGCTTGCCCGGGCCGTCCGGCAGCGGAAGCGTCCAGTGCTCGCCCTCGTACGTGAGGCGCTCGCGCGTCATGGCCTTGCGGACGATCTCGACGTACTCGCGGGTGCGGGCCAGCGGCTTGTCGAACTTGACGCCGTACCAGCCCTCGGAGACCTGCGGTCCGGAGACGCCGAGGCCCAGCCGGAAGCGGCCGCCGGAGAGCGAGTCGAGGGTGGCGGCGGTCATCGCCGTCATGGCGGGCTGGCGCGCCGGGATCTGCATGATCGCGGAGCCGACGTCGATCCGCTCCGTCTTGGCGGCCACCCAGGAGAGGACGGTCGGGGCGTCGGAGCCGTACGCCTCGGCGGCCCAGCACACGTCGTAGCCGAGGCGGTCCGCCTCCTGCGCCACGGCGAGATTGTCGCCGTCCATACCGGCGCCCCAGTAGCCGAGATTGATGCCGAGCCGCATATCCGCACCCTCTTTACTGATCAGTAACGTCCCTTGTGGCGGACTCTAGCGCGCGGGTGCGCGATCCGTCAGGAGGAGGTTGTCCACAGGCTCTCTCCGCGTACGGTCCTGGCCAGTAATCTCGCGCCCATGGAGCAGAGGCATCTCGGACGTACCGGCCTGCGCGTGTCCCGGATCGGGCTCGGCACCCTCACATGGGGCCGGGACACCGACGAGCATGACGCCGCCGGTCAGTTGAAGGCGTTCTGGGACGCGGGCGGCACGCTGGTCGACACCGCGGACGTGTACGGCGGCGGCGAGGCGGAGTACGTGCTCGGGCAGCTCATGGAGCGGCTGGTGCCGCGGCGCGACCTCGTCATCTCCACGAAGGCGGGCAGCGTGCCCGACCCCGACCGCCGGACGGACGGCTCGCGCGGGCACCTGCTGGCGGCGCTCGACGCCTCCCTGGCCCGCCTCGGCACCGACCACGTGGATCTGTGGCAGCTCCACGCCTTCGATCCGCACACTCCGCTGGAGGAGTCCCTGCAGGCGCTGGACATCGCCGTGAGCAGCGGGCGGGCGCGGTACGTGGGGGTGTCGAACTTCTGCGGGTGGCAGCTGGCGAAGGCGGGGACCTGGCAGCTCGGCGCCTCCGGAGCGGCGCGGACCCGGCTGGCGGCGACGCAGATGGAGTACTCGCTGCTCCAGCGCGGCGTGGAGCGGGAGGTGCTGCCGGCCGCCCTGGATCTGGGGATAGGACTGCTGCCGTCGTCCCCGCTGGGCCGGGGGGTGCTGACGGGCAAGTACCGCAGCGGCACCCCGACGGACTCGCGCGGCGGTTCGGAGACCATGGCGCCCTTCGTGGAGCCCTATCTCGACGAGGCGGCGAGCCGGATCGTGGACGCCGTCACCACGGCCGCGGACGGTCTGTCCGCGACGCCGCTCCAGGTGTCGCTCGCGTGGGTGCGCGACCGGCCCGGGGTGACCGCCCCGATCGTCGGAGCGCGCAACGCGCGGCAGCTCGCGGCGGCGCTGTCAGTGGAGAGCCTTAGTCTTCCTGACGAGATCTGTCGGGCGCTCGACGATGTGTCCGCGCCCGTGCACCGTTATCCGGACCAGGACTGGAGCACCCTGTGACCGAGCCTTCCCGGGAGACCCCTCCCGAGGCAGCCGAGCCCACACCGGGCGAGGACGAGGCCGCGACGGACCGTCCCGCGGAGGGCGCCGACGGCACCGGAGACCGTGCGGTCTCCGGGGGCGCGCCGGCCCCGACCGACGGCGACGACGTTCGGTCGGCCACGGGCGAGCCGTCCGAGGAGGGCGGCCCGGCCGCCGACGGAGCCGGCGAGGAGAGCGCGCAGGGCGGCCCGGCCGACGGAGTCGCGGGGACGGACGGCAGGACCGACAGCGCCACCGACGCCGAGGCGGGCGCTGCGTCCACCGACGCCGGAGAGGCCACACCCGCCGACGGCGCGGAGGCCGGGGTCGGCGCTGCGTCCACCGACGCCGGAGAGGCCACACCCGCCGACGGCGCGGAGGCCGGGGCCGGGGCTGCGTCGCCCGACGCCGGAGAGCCCACACCCGCCGACGGCGCGGAGGCCGGGGCCGCCGCGCTCTCCGAGGCGCAGGCCGAGCTCGTGGCGCAGCGTGAGCTGCGGGCGCGGATCGAGCAGCGCAAGGCGGAGAAGGAGGGTCCCGTCGCCGCGGGCGCCAAGCTCAGCGGCAAGGCGGCCGACCTGCTCGCGGCGGTGCGGGCCGTCGAGAGCGGTACGACATCGGGCAGCGCGTTCCTGGAGGCCCCCGAGCCGGAGCCCCGGCGCCCCGCCCCGTCGGCGGCGCCGGCCGCGACGGTGCGCCCGTCCCCCGTGGAGAAGGCGGCGGCCTCCACCGAGACGCTGACGGCCGTACGGGAGGTCCTGGCACGCGGAGGCGCGCCGGAGTCGCTGACCGGGCAGGTCGCCGCGGTGCTCGGCGAGGGCGCCCCCGAGGCGCTGCGCGAGGACCCGTGGCGGCTGCTCACGGTGCCGGGGGTCCTGCCCGAACACGCGGACGCCTTCGCGCGGGCCCTGCTCGGCACGGAGTGCGGCCCCGGCGATGCGCGCCGGGCCGTCGCCCTGGTGGCCTGGTTGCTGGAGCGGGCCGCGCTGAAGGGGCACACCGCCCTGGAGGAGGCGGCCGTCCGCACCGGGCTGGCGTCGCTGTCCGTGCCGGACCCCGACGAGGCCGTCCAGCAGGCGATCTCCGAGGGCGCGGTGCTCGTGTTCCAGGAGGAGGACGCCCAGGCCGCCGAGGAGGACACGGACACCGAGGACGCGGAGGACGAGCGGGAAGCCGCGCCGGAGACCCCGGACGTCCCCGTCCTGCTCGGGCTCGACCGGTACGCCCTCGCCGAGGAGAGCCTGGCCGACGGCCTCGCCCGGTTGGCGAAGACGGTCACCGCCGAGACCTGGGACGGGCCGGAGCTCGCCCGTGCCGTCGGGGCGCACGGACTCGTCGCGCACACCGGCGGCGAGGCGGCCCGCGGCGAGCCGGTCGCACTCGCCGAGGCCGCACGGGCGCGGGGCCTGCGGGTCGCCGTGGCGGCGCACAGCGAGAACGGCGTCCGCCGCCTCGGGACGCAGGCGCTCACGGTCGCCGCCCTGCTGTCCGGGGCGGGACCCGGCCGGGACGACGAGGGCGCGCTCGCCCTGGACCTGCTCGTGGTGCTCGACGCGCCCCAGCTGGACGTCGAGACCGCTGCCGTGCTCGTGGAGTCGCTGCCCGACGGCTGCCGACTGGTGCTGAGCGGCGACCCCGGCGTCCTCGGCTCGGCGGGCGCCGGCCGGGTGTTCGGCGATGTGCTGGCCGCCCGGGTGTGCCCGCAGATCGCGTCCCGCGTCCCCGATCCCGGTCCGATCGGCGAGCTCGTCTCGGGCATCGGCATCGGTGAGCTGAACCAGGTGGACGCGCCCGGCAAGGAGGTCGTGATCGTCCCCGTACGGGACGCGGGCGAGGCCGTCCACCGCTCCGTCCAGCTGGTCGCCGACTCCGTGCCGCGGGCGATCGGTGTGCCGGCCGAGCAGACGCAGGTGATCACGGTCGGCCACGGCGGTTCGGCGGGCACCCGCGCGCTGAACGCCGCGCTGAAGCAGCGGCTCAACCCCGGCACGGGCCGCTTCGGCGGCTTCGACCCGGGCGACCGGGTGGCGTACGTCCCGGCCCCGGGCCGCACGGTGACCGGGACGGTCGTCTCGGCCGACGCCGAGGGCCTGTGGCTGGAGTGCGAGGGCGAGAAGCTCGTCGTACCGAAGGAACGGGTGGAATCGGCCCTGCGCCACGGCTGGGCGCTCACCGCGCACCAGGCGGCCGGGATGCGCTGGCCGGCGGCTGTGGTGGTGCTGCCGGGCGATGCGGCCCAGGGCCTGAGCCGGGCCTGGGTGTACACGGCCTTCGGCCGGGGCGAGCGCCATCTGTCGGTCGTCCACGGCGTGGACCAGGCGCTGCCGCGCGCGGTGGCCGAGGGGGTGGCCCAGGAGCGTACGACGCGACTGCGCCCGCTCCTGGAATCGCTCCTGGCCGTCGGGGAGGAATGACCCGGGCAGGCGGACGTACGGCGGAGGGCGGGACACCCACACGGTGTCCCGCCCTCCGCCGTACGCCTCAGGCTTCCTGCTGCTCCAGGCCGTCGTCCAGCTCGTCGTCGAAGACGGCGCTGACGTCGAAACGGCAGACGATCCGCTCGGGGTCGGCCTGCTCGAAGGGGGCGTTCAGCCACTCCCCCGGATCCGGCAGTTCCTCGGCGGCGGAGACCCAGAGGGTGGAGTCGCCCTCTTCCAGGCCGAACTCCTTGTGCCGTGAGGCGATTTCGTCCGGTTCGTACTCACCGAAGAGGACACCGAGCGCCGCGTGCGTACTCGCGCCGACGACGGGCACCGCCTCCGAGCTCTCCTCGTCGTTCTCCAGATCGGCGATGCGCTGGGCCTGGGCGAGCAGCCGCTGTGGCTCCACCACCGCGTAGTCGCGACGGATCAGCACGCTGAGGGCGTGCGGCTCCTCGGGACCGGCGTACGGCGGCAGCGAATCATCGGCTCCCGGGATCTCGAAGGGGGTGACCTCGTCGTACCGGTCGTAGAGCCGCTCGTCGTAGGCCTCGGCCGCCGCGGCGAGGGCGTTGAAGGCTTCGTAGACGGCCGGGTCGTCGTCCCCCGAGCGGCGTTCGACCGCCTCGAGGTGACGGTCCAGTGCGGCTTTGACCGCCTCGGCGGCGGCACGTACCTCGGCAGCGGTGGGCTGCGCAGCATCAGACATGGGACGCACGCTATCCGTACCGGGGCTGTGCCCGCACAATAGATGCGATGCCGGAATACGAATTTGTCGACGTGTACGTGCCGCGCGGCGTCTCCCGCAAGGAGGCGACGCGGCTTCTGACCGACCATGCCGAGTACGGGCACTGGGAGTTGGACCGACTGAGCCTGCACCGGGACGGCAGCCGCAGGGTGCGGCTGCGCCGGCGCATCATCCGTCAGGTCCGCGCCACCTGGTGACATGAGAAGGGGGCCCCGCACGGCGGGGCCCCTCCGCTGTGCGCGGCCGTCCTAGGCGGAGCGGCGGGCGCGGCGGTAGAGCACCGAGCCTGCGAGCAGCAGGCCGGCGCCGGCCGGGACGATCATCCCGAGCGGACCGGAGCCCGTCTCCGCGAGCTCCTCGCTCGCCTCGGGCTGGGTGATCGTGTGTGTACCCGGAGTGTTCGGTCCGATGGGCGCGCCCGGTTCTTCGGAGCCACCCGAGTCACCGGGGCCCGGGTTTCCGGGGTTACCCGGATTGCCGGGGTTCCCAGGGTTCCCAGGGTTTCCGGGGTTGCCCGGGTTCCCGGGGTTACCCGGGTTCCCGGGGTTGCCCGGCTCGCCGGGGTGGCCCGGGTGCGTCGGCTCGACGCCGTTGGCGCACTCGTTGCCGAACGCCGGGTTGATGGCACCGATGACCGAGATGCCGTTCCCACAGGCGTTCACCGGTACGTGCACCGGCGCCTGGACGTTGTTGCCGGAGCCGACACCGGGCGAATTGCTGGTGCCGCCCTCGGCCGAGGAGCCACCGCCCCGCCCCTTGGAGTCGGAGACGTTGGCGCACTTGTTGCCGAACGCCGGGTTGAGCAACCCGACGACGTTGACGGTGTTCCCACAGACGTTCACCGGAACATGGACCGGCGCCTGTACGGAATTACCGGACGCCACACCCGGGGAATTCGCGGCCGTGCCGTTCGCTCCCGAATCGGCGTTCGCATGACCACCACCGAGGGCGAGTACCCCGCCCGCGGCCGCAATGGTGATCAGGCCCTTGCGCGTGACCTGTCGCATAGTCGTTCCCTGCCTTCTCGGCTTCTGCCTTCTGAGCTTCAGAAGAAGAGGGCCACCGGGCGCCACGCCCGGGGCTGGAATGGCCACCGGCCCCGGAGTGCATGGCACGCACTCCGGGGCCGGACCGGCTCAGACCCTCACGGGGTCGAGGCACAACCTCAGTGGTTGACGCAGGTGTTGCCGAAGGCGGGGTTCAGCAGCCCGATCACGGAGATCGTGTTGCCGCACACGTTCACCGGGACGTGAACCGGCACCTGGACGACGTTGCCCGAGATGATGCCGGGGGAAGCGAAAGCGGCACCCTGGGCACCCGCGTCGGCAACGGCCATGCCCGCACCCGCGAGAACGAGACCGCCAGTGGCAGCCGCAGCAGCGACGACCTTCTTGATCATTATTCCTCCTTGTAGGCAAATGCGGCCCCAACTGCGGACCGCATCACCTGTAACGAGGGGGAAGTTATGTGGCTACGAGCCTATGAGTGCATTCACCCTTTCCGGGTACGTCCGCACATGCGGCCGATTACCGAAGGAGCTCGGCCGAGGCGGGTTCAGGAGGCGTCGATGAACCGGTCGAGGACGCGGACGCCGAACTTCAGGCCGTCCACCGGGACCCGCTCGTCCACCCCGTGGAACATCCCGGCGAAGTCGAGCTCCGGCGGAAGCTTCAGCGGGGCGAAGCCGAAGCAGCGGATGCCGAGGTCGTCGAAGGACTTGGCGTCGGTGCCGCCGGAGAGCATGTACGGCACGGCACGGGCGATGGGGTCCTCGGCCCTGAGGGCCACCTGCATCGCGTCGACGAGGTCGCCGTCGAAGCTGGTCTCCAGGGCCTTGTCCCCGTGCACGTCCTCGCGCCTGACCTTCGGCCCGAGGATCCGGTCGAGGTCGGCCAGGAACTCCTCCTCGTAACCGGGCAGGAACCGTCCGTCGACATGCGCCGTGGCCTGGCCCGGGATGACGTTCACCTTGTACCCGGCGCCGAGCATCGTCGGGGCCGCGGAATTGCGCAGCGTGGCGCCGATCATCTTGGCGATGCCGCCGAGCTTGGCGAGCGTGGCCTCCATGTCCTCCGGGTCGAGCGGGGTACCGAGGGCGTCCGAGAGCTCGTCCAGGAAGGACCGTACGGTCTTGGTCATCCGTACCGGCCACTGGTGGCGCCCCAGCCGTCCCACGGCCTCGCAGAGCTCGGTGATGGCGTTGTCGTCGTTGGTCATCGAGCCGTGGCCGGCCCTGCCCTCGACGGTCAGCCGCATCCAGTGCATGCCCTTCTGTGCCGTCTCGACCAGGTAGAGCCGCAGGTTCTCGTTGACGGTGAAGGAGAAGCCGCCGACCTCGCCGATCGCCTCCGTGACCCCGTCGAAGAGGTCCCGGTGCTTGTCGACGAGATAGCGGGCGCCGTAGGTGCCGCCCGCCTCCTCGTCGGCGAGGAACGCGAGGACGATGTCGCGCGGGGGCTTGCGGCCGCTGCGCATCCGGTCCCGTACGACCGCGAGGGTCATCGCGTCCATGTCCTTCATGTCGACCGCGCCCCGGCCCCAGACGCAACCGTCGGCCACCTCGCCCGAGAACGGGTGGTGGGTCCAGTCCTCGGCGTTCGCGGGCACGACGTCGGTGTGCCCGTGGATGAGCAGGGCCGGCCGGGAGGGGTCCTCGCCCTCGATACGGGCGACCGTGGAGGCCCGCCCCTTGTGCGACTCGATGATCTTCGGCTCGAGTCCCACCTCCGCGAGCTTCTCGGCGACGTACTCCGCCGCCGCCCGCTCGCCGGGGCCGGAGTGGTCGCCGTAGTTGCTGGTGTCGATGCGGATGAGGTCCCGACAGAGGTCGACGACCTCCTCCTCGCCGGTGCCGCCCCGGGCCGTGTTCGACTCGCTCACGCTGCTTCCTCCCACTACGTGCCCCCACGTGCTTGCTGGTGGTCGCCCCCATCCTCCCGCGCGGACCCCCGCGACCCAAGGGCGGCCACGGGCCGACATGCGGCTGTCACATGCTTCCGGCCGGAACGGGGTGGTGATCGGCCACTCCGAATGTTTGCTATGGTTTTCCACGTCGGAACGGCCGAGCGGCCGGAAGACAGACACCTTGTCCGGGTGGCGGAATGGCAGACGCGCTAGCTTGAGGTGCTAGTGCCCTTTATCGGGCGTGGGGGTTCAAGTCCCCCCTCGGACACCAGCGAAGGACCCCACATCATGTGGGGTCCTTCTTGTTTGTGGATGACACGGCGGTGATTCCGGTGAGACGCAGAACGAGACCCCCCGCCGCGCCGCTGCCCCAGCGGGAAGGGGTCGATCCGGTGCGGGTGCGGTTGCCCGAGGATCGGGGTGGGGTCTGGGGGACCGTCGGGGATCATCTGCGGGATCGCTTCGGGGGTGCCGTCGGGGGCGCGCGGGTGATGGAGATGCTGCGGGAGGGGCGGTTCGTCGGGGTCGACGGGGTGATCTCCGGGCAGGAGCCGTACACCGCGGGGATGTATCTGTGGTTCCACCGGGACTTTCCGGTGGAGGCGCGGGTGCCCTTCGAGATCGGGGTCGTGTACCGGGACGAGCGGATCGTCGTCGTCGACAAGCCGCACTTCCTCGCCACGATGCCGCGTGGGCGGCATGTGACCGAGACGGTGCTGGCGCGGCTGCGGCGGGAGCTGGGGCTGCCCGAGGTGCAGCCCGCGCACCGGCTGGACCGGCTGACGGCGGGCCTGGTGCTGTGCGTCGTACGGCCCGCGGACCGGGGGACGTACCAGACGCTGTTCCGGGACCGGCTTGTCGGCAAGGAGTACGAGGCGATGGCGGCGTACGACCCGGCGGTGGCGATGCCGGTGACCGTGCGGAGCCGGATCGTGAAGGAGCGCGGGGTGATGGCCGCCCGTGAGGAGCCGGGCGAGCCGAACAGCGAGAGCCGGATCGAGCTGGTCGAGCGCAGGGGCGGCCTCGCGCGCTACCGGCTGCTGCCCGCGACCGGGCGGACGCATCAGCTGCGGGTGCACATGAACGCCCTGGGGCTGCCGATCCTGCACGACCCGGTCTATCCCCTGGTGCGCGAGGACGGGCCGGAGGACTTCTCGCGTCCGCTGCAACTGCTCGCGCGGACGCTCGAGTTCTCCGACCCGTTCTCGGGCGTTCCGAGGCGGTTCGAGAGCCGGCTGCGGCTCAGTGGCCTCGGTTGATCCACTCCTGGAGGTGCGGGGCCTCGGCGCCGATGGTGGTGGTGTCGCCGTGGCCGGTGCGGACGACCGTCTCGGGCGGCAGGGTCAGCAGCCGCTCGCGGATCGAGTCGATGATCGTGGGGAAGTGGGAGAAGGACCGGCCCGTCGCGCCGGGGCCGCCCTGGAAGAGGGTGTCGCCGGTGAAGACCGTGCCGAGGTCGGGGGCGTGGAGACAGACCGCTCCGGGGGCGTGACCGGGGGTGTGCAGGACCTTGAGGTCCGTGCCCGCGATGGTGAGGGTCTGGCCGTCGGCGAGTTCCCCGTCCGGGGTGTGGTCCGGGTGGGTCTGCTTCCACAGCGGCTGGTCGTCCGGGTGCAGCAGGATCCGGGCGCCGGTGGCCGCGGCGAGGGCCGGGGCCGCGTCGATGTGGTCGTTGTGGGCGTGCGTGCAGACGATCGCGCGCAGCGTGCGGCCGTCGAGCGCGGCGAGGATGGCGGCGGCGTCGTGGGCGGCGTCGATGACGATCGCCTCCGAGTCGTCACCCACGATCCAGACGTTGTTGTCGACGTCCCAGGTGCCGCCGTCGAGGCGGAAGGTGCCAGAGGTGACCAGGTGGTCGATGCGGGCCGTCATCAGAAGACCACCACCGAGCGCAGGACGTCGCCCTCGTGCATCCGGGCGAAAGCCTTCTCCACGTCGCCGAGGCCGATGGTCTCGGTGACGAAGGCCGCGAGGTCGATGCGGCCCTGCTGGTGCAGGTCGATGAGCATCGGGAAGTCGCGGGAGGGCAGACAGTCGCCGTACCAGGAGGACTTCAGCGCGCCGCCGCGGCCGAAGACGTCCAGGAGCGGCAGCTCGAGCGTCATCTCGGGGGTGGGGACGCCGACGAGGACGACGGTGCCGGCGAGGTCGCGGGCGTAGAAGGCCTGCTTGTACGTCTCCGGGCGGCCGACGGCCTCGATGACGACGTCGGCGCCGAATCCGCCGGTGAGTTCGCGGATCGCCTCGACCGGCTCGGTGGAGCGCGAGTTGACGGTGTGGGTGGCGCCCATGGTGCGGGCGGTCTCCAGCTTGCGGTCGTCGATGTCGACGGCGATGATCTTCGCCGCGCCGGCGAGGCGGGAGCCGACGATCGCCGCGTCGCCGACGCCGCCGCAGCCGATGACGGCGACGGTGTCGCCGCGGCCGACGTCTCCGGTGTTGATCGCGGCCCCGATGCCGGCCATCACTCCGCAGCCGAGGAGTCCGGCGACCTCGGGGGCGACGGACGGGTCGACCTTGGTGCACTGGCCGGCGGCGACGAGGGTCTTCTCGGCGAAGGCGCCGATGCCGAGGGCCGGGGAGAGTTCCGTTCCGTCCAGGAGGGTCATCTTCTGCTTCGCGTTGTGGGTGTCGAAGCAGTACTGGGGGCGGCCGCGCAGGCAGGCGCGGCAGGCGCCGCACACGGCGCGCCAGTTGAGGATCACGAAGTCGCCCGGGGCGACGTCGGTGACGCCCGCGCCGACCGACTCGACGAGGCCCGCCGCCTCGTGGCCGAGGAGGAAGGGGAAGTCGTCGTTGATGCCGCCCTGTTTGTAGTGGAGGTCGGTGTGGCAGACCCCGCATGCCTGGATCCTCACCACCGCCTCGCCCGGCCCCGGGTCGGGGACGACGATCGTCTCGACCCGTACGGGTTCGTTCCTGCCGGGGGCGATGACCCCTTGGACCTGCTGCGGCATAGGGCACTTCCCTTCCTCTGTAAGGCTCTTGGGTACCACTATCTCCTGACAGACGGCGAGACCCCCGCAGGTGGCACCTGCGGGGGTCTCCACCCGTGGGGGGGGACGGAAGGCGTCAGTCCTTGTAGGCGGCCGCCGTCGCGCGGACGCGCTTGCGGACCAGGAACCAGCCACCGACCAGCATCAGCCCGATGAGCGGGAGGCAGTTCACGGTGGTGCGGCTGATGCCGCCGTCCATCCACATCAGGACCAGGACGGAGCCGAGGAAGACCAGCGTGACGATCTGGGTGTACGGGGCCCAGGGCAGCCGGTAGCCGGGGCGGGTGAGCCGGCCTTCCTTTGAGCGGTTCACGAACAGCAGCGAGCAGACCATGATCATGGCCCAGGTGCCGATGATGCCGATGGAGGCGAAGTTGAGCACGAGCTCGAAGGCCTCGCCGGGCATGAGGTAGTTCAGGCCGACCCCGAGGACACCGAAGGCGGCGGTCAGCAGGATGCCGCCGTAGGGGACGCCGCCCTTGTTCATGACGCCGGTGAACTTGGGCGCGGAGCCCGACAGGGACATGGAGCGCAGGATGCGGCCGGTCGAGTAGAGGCCCGAGTTGAGGCTGGAGAGCGCGGCGGTGAGGACGACCAGGTTCATGACGCCGGCGGCGCCGGGGATGCCGAGCTTGTCGAAGACCGTGACGAAGGGGCTCTGGTCGCCGGAGTACGCGGTGTACGGGAGGAGCAGCGCGAGCAGGACGACGGAACCGACGTAGAAGAGGCCCACGCGCCACATGATCGAGTTGATCGCCTTCGGCATGATCTTCTCGGGGTTCTCGGTCTCACCGGCGGCGACGCCGCACAGCTCGACGGAGGCGTACGCGAAGACGACGCCCTGGATGAGCAGCAGCATCGGCATGACGCCGCTGGGGAAGATGCCGCCGTTGTCGGTGATGGTGGACAGGCCCGGGGTGTGGCCGCCGACGTCGTGGGAGGTGGCGATCAGGAAGATGCCGATCAGCATGAAGGCGACGAGGGCGCCGACCTTGATGATCGCGAACCAGAACTCCATCTCGCCGAAGTACTTCACCGAGATGAGGTTGGCGGCGAGCACGACGGCGAGGGCGATCAGGGCGAGGATCCACTGCGGGACGTCGCTGAACATGGCCCAGAAGTGGGCGTAGGTCGCGGCCGCGGTGATGTCCGCGATGGCCGTGGTCGACCAGTTGAGGAAGTACAGCCAGCCGGCCGTGTAGGCGCCCTTCTCGCCCATGAACTCGCGGGCGTACGAGACGAACGCTCCGGAGGAGGGGCGGTAGAGGACCAGCTCGCCGAGGGCCCGGACCACGAAGAAGGCGAAGACGCCGCAGACCGCGTAGGCGATGAAGAGGGACGGTCCGGCGTTGGCCATGCGGCCACCGGCGCCGAGGAAGAGGCCGGTGCCGATCGCGCCGCCGATGGCGATCATGTTGATGTGGCGTGACTTGAGGTCCTTGCGGTACCCGGCGTCACCGGCGTCGACGTGGGGGGACGCTCCGGACGCCGTCGCCGGTGGCGTGGCGGACAGCGTGTCGGCCGCAGGGAGGGTGCGGTCACTCATGGAGTTGTTCGCCTTCGTGAGGGGGAGGGTCTGTGCGGTACCCGGCCGCGCGCGTGAAGGTCGTCCACGGCAGCGGCCAGCGCACATCGTCACGGCAAGGCGGCGCTTTCAGCAGTGGCCAATGTCACTGAACGCCCTTATTTGAGCTACTTCTGAGGTTGCCGAGGGGCGAAATGCCGGGGGGTGCCGGGTTTACGGGGCGAGAACGTCCAGTTCCTTGAGCGCGCCGACGGCGATCTGGCGGGTGAGTTCCTCGGCGCGGGCCGCGTTCCGCTCCCGCACCGCCTCGGCGACCTGGACGTGGAGGGTGACGGCGGCCGGGTCGGGGTCCTCGAACATCACCTGGTGGTGCGTACGGCCGGTGAGGACCTCGGCGACCACGTCGCCGAGCCGGGCGAACATCTCGTTGCCGGAGGCGTTGAGGACGACCCGGTGGAAGGCGATGTCGTGGACGAGGTACGCCTCCAGCTGCCGTCCGCGCGAGGTGGCGACCATGCCGAGGGCCTGCTCGGTCAGCTCGCGGCACTGCTCGGGGGTGGCGTGGACGGCGGCGAGCCCGGCCGCGACCGGTTCGACCGCGGAGCGCAGCACGGTGAGCGAGCGCAGCTGGCGGGGCCGGTCGGCGCCGGCCAGGCGCCAGCGGATGACCTGGGGGTCGTACACGTTCCACTGCGCCGTCGGCAGCACGGTCACGCCGACGCGGCGGCGGGACTCGACCAGGTGCATGGACTCCAGGACGCGGACGACCTCGCGGATCACCGTCCGGGAGACGTCGAAGCGCTGGGCGAGCTCGTCGGTGCGCAGGACGCTGCCGGGCGGGTACTCCCCCGCGGTGATCGCGAGACCCAGGGTGGCGAGGACGTGCGGATGGAGCCCCTGGGCCGGTGTCGTCATGGGGTCAGCGTAAGGGCGGACCAAGATCCCGAACAAAAAGTATGACTTTAATGTCACAGCCTCTTGAATACGTCGTACCCAATAGGTTTCATGAGCGCGACGGAATCGCGAGACCGATGCCGGCCAAGACCGAGATCGATGTCGAAGAAGACAGCGAGGCACCACCCATGACCACCCCTTCCCCGACGGTCCCCCGGGTCGTCGTCGTGATGGGCGTCGCCGGAACCGGCAAGACGACCATCGGCCCGCTGGTCGCGGACGCGCTCGGCGTCCCCTACGCCGAGGGCGACGACTTCCACCCGGCGGCGAACGTCGCCAAGATGTCGGCCGGCGTCCCGCTGGACGACGCGGACCGCGGCCCCTGGCTCGACGCGATCGGGCGGTGGGCGCACGGCCGGGAAGGGCGCGGCGGGGTGGTGAGCAGCTCCGCGCTGAAGCGGATCTACCGGGACCGGCTGCGAGCGGCCGCCCCGGACCTGGTCTTCCTCCACCTGACCGGCGACCGCGAGCTGATCGAGGAGCGGATGGCCGAGCGCAAGGGCCACTTCATGCCGACCGCGCTGCTCGACTCGCAGTTCGCCACCCTGCAGCCGCTGCAGGACGACGAGGCGGGGGTCGCCGTCGACGTCAGCGGCTCTCCCGAGGAGATCGCCGCGCGGGCCGTCGCCGCGCTGCGCGGGCTCGCCGAACCCGCCGCCCACTGATCCCCGTACCGCCCCTCCCCCTCCTGCCCCCACCCGTCCCCTAAGGAATCACCGTGACCAGTCTCAGCGTCGAGATGCTGGCAGCGGACGCCGTCGAGCCGATCACCTCGGCCGGCAACGCCCAGCTCGGCGTCGCCGTGCTCGCGGGCATCGCCGTCATCGTCCTGCTCATCTCCAAGTTCAAGCTGCACGCCTTCCTGGCCCTGACCATCGGGTCGCTGGCACTCGGCGCGTTCGCCGGGGCCCCGCTCGCGGCGACCATCGACTCCTTCACGTCCGGCCTCGGCAAGACCGTCGCCGGTGTGGGCGTGCTCATCGCGCTCGGCGCCATCCTGGGCAAGCTGCTCGCCGACTCCGGCGGCGCGGACCAGATCGTGGACACGATCCTCGCCAGGGCGAGCGGGCGGTCGATGCCCTGGGCGATGGTGCTGATCGCCTCCGTCATCGGCCTGCCCCTCTTCTTCGAGGTCGGCATCGTGCTGCTGATCCCGGTGGTCCTGCTCGTCGCCAAGCGCGGCAACTACTCGCTGATGCGGATCGGCGTCCCCGCGCTGGCCGGTCTGTCGGTCATGCACGGGCTCATCCCTCCGCACCCCGGCCCGCTGGTCGCCATCGACGCGCTGGGCGCCGACCTCGGCGTCACGCTCGCCCTGGGTGTCCTGGTCGCCATCCCGACCGTGATCATCGCCGGTCCGCTGTTCTCCCGGTACGCCGCCCGCTGGGTGGACATCCCCGTCCCCGAGAACATGGTGCCGACACGCCCCTCGGAGGACCTGGAGAAGCGTCCCGGCTTCGTGGCGACGGTCTCGACCGTGCTGCTGCCCGTCGTCCTGATGCTGGTCAAGGCGCTGGTCGACATCGTCGTGGACAACCCGGACAACGGTCTGCAGAAGGTCACCGACGTCATCGGCTCACCGCTGATCGCGCTGCTCGCGGCCGTGCTCGTGGGCCTGTTCACCCTGGGCCGCGCCGCCGGCTTCACCAAGCAGCGGCTCTCCTCGACCGTCGAGAAGTCCCTCGCCCCGATCGCGGGCGTGCTGATGATCGTCGGCGCCGGCGGTGGTTTCAAGCAGACGCTGATCGACGTCGGCGTGGGCCAGATGATCCTGGACTTCTCCAAGAACTGGTCGATACCGGCCCTGCTGCTCGCCTGGCTGATCGCCGTGGCGATCCGGCTCGCCACGGGCTCGGCGACGGTGGCGACGATCTCGGCGGCCGGCCTGGTGGCCCCGCTCGCCGAGGGCATGGGCACCAGCGAGACGGCCCTGCTGGTGCTGGCGATCGGCGCCGGTTCGCTCTTCTTCAGCCATGTGAACGACGCCGGTTTCTGGCTGGTGAAGGAGTACTTCGGCATGAGCGTCGGCCAGACGATCAAGACCTGGTCGGTGATGGAGACGATCATCTCGGTCGTCGGCATCGTCTTCGTGCTGCTGCTCTCCCTGGTGTTGTAGCCCTACGCACCCCGGTGCTGCAGCCGTACGCGATCGAGCGGCGCGGGCCGGTCGTGGCTGACACACTGTCGGCCATGACCGGCCCTCACGCGCTCAAGCCGTTCCTGCTCGCCTTTCCCGGACCACTGCGGGACCGACTGGTGGCCGCCGTGCTCTCCGGCGAGAAGACCTCGACGACCGGGCTCTTCGCCGAGTGGGAGGCGGAGAAGGAGGAGCTGCCCGAAGTGGGCGAGCGCTCGGCGCTCATCGACTCCGACGGGCGCGAGGTGGCGGTCGTGGAGGTGACCGAGGTGCGGGTCCTGCCGCTGGGCGACGTCGATCTCCAGCACGCGCTCGACGAGGGCGAGGGACACACGTCGGTGGCCGAGTGGCGGGCCGATCACGAGCGTTTCTGGCACAGCGACGAGATGCGCGAGGCGATGGGCGACCCGGCGTTCACGGTCGACGACGCGACGATGGTGGTGGCGGAGCGCTTCCGGGTGGTGGAGCTTCTCGCGCCCGCCTCCGAGGAGTCACCGAAGCGGCCGGCCGCGGGGCGGAACGCGCCCTAGGGGTGCGCCCACCGCCCGGGAGTCAGGACGGCGGGCCGGGGGACTCAGTGCAGGCAGAGGCAGAACGGATGGCCGGCCGGGTCGGCGTAGACCCGCCAGGTGGCCCCCGGGCGGAGCTGGTCCGTCCGCTCCAGCACGGTCGCGCCGAGGGCGAGCGCCCGCTTCTCCTCACCGTCGAGATCGTCCACGTCGAAGTCCAGGTGGAGTTGTTGCGGGCGCTCCTGGCCGGGCCATTCGGGCGGTCGGTAGCCGTCCACCCGCTGGCAGGCCAGCGGTGTCCCCTCGAACCCGTGCACCTCGACCCAGTCGGCATCGTCGGCGTCCGCGACCACCCGCCCGCCGAGCAGTTCCGCGTAGAACCCTGCGAGCCGTACCGGATCGGCGCAGTCCAGGGCGACCGCCTGCAGCTTTCGAATCACTTCTGACACTCCTCGCTCTTCGGCCGCTTCCGCGACTTCCGTACGGGAGGGGTCGTACCCGCCGACGCGCCGGGCAAGCCCGGCGGCACGCGGGCCGCTCAACCGCTTTCCCCAGGGGGCGTCCTGCCCGCTAGCCCACGGCCTTCGCCGCCGCTCGGCCCGCCGCACGGCCCGAGAAGACGCAGCCGCCGAGGAAGGTGCCCTCCAGGGAGCGGTAGCCGTGGACGCCTCCGCCGCCGAAGCCGGCGGCCTCGCCCGCCGCGTACACGCCCTCCAGTGCCTCGCCGCCCTCGGTGAGCACCCGCGAGGAGAGGTCGGTCTCCAGGCCGCCGAGCGACTTGCGGGTGAGGATGTTCAGGCGTACGGCGATCAGCGGACCGGCCTTGGGGTCCAGGATGCGGTGGGGGGCGGCCGTACGGATCAGCTTGTCGCCCAGGTAGGAGCGGGCGCCCCGGATCGCCGTGAGCTGGAGGTCCTTGGTGAAGGGGTTGGCGACCTCGCGGTCCCGGGCGGTGATCTCGCGGCGCAGCTCCGTCTCGTCGATCAGAGGCTCGTCGGTCAGCGCGTTCATGCCCCGGACGAGGGCGCACAGGTCCTTCTCCACGACGAAGTCGACGCCGTGGTCCATGAACGCCTGCACGGGGCCCGGCACGTCCGCGCGGGCCCGGCCGATGACGTCCCGGATCGACTTGCCGGTGAGGTCGGGGTTCTGCTCCGATCCCGAGAGGGCGAACTCCTTGCCGATGATGCGCCGGTCGAGCACGAACCAGGTGTGGTCGTACCCGGTCCGCATGATGTGTTCCAGCGTGCCGAGGGTGTCGAACCCGGGGAAGAGCGGGACGGGCAGCCGACGGCCGCGGGCGTCCAGCCACAGCGAGGACGGTCCGGGCAGGATGCGGATGCCGTGCCTGGCCCAGATCGGGTTCCAGTTCTCGATGCCCTCGGTGTAGTGCCACATCCGGTCGCGGTTGATGTGGTGGGCCCCGGCCTTCTCGGTGATGCCGAGCATCAGCCCGTCCACGTGGGCGGGGACACCCGAGAGCAGCTTCGCGGGCGGGGTGCCGAGCCGCTCCGGCCACTGCGCGCGGACGAGATCGTGATTGCCGCCGATGCCGCCCGAGGTGACGATCACCGCCTGGGCCCGGAGTTCGAAGGCGCCGGTGACCTCACGGCTGCTCGCCCGCCCGCGCTCGACCCCGGACGGCTCCAGGATCTCCCCGGTCACCGTGTCCACGGTGCCCCCCGTGCGGCCCAGGCCGGTCACCCGGTGGCGGAAGCGGAACGTGACGAGGCCGCGGGCGGCACCCTCGCGGACCCGCCGCTCGAAGGGGGCGACGAGGCCGGGGCCGGTGCCCCAGGTGATGTGGAAGCGCGGCACCGAGTTGCCGTGCCCGTTCGCGTCGTACCCGCCGCGCTCGGCCCAGCCGACGACCGGGAAGAAGCGCACCCCGCGGGCGTGCAGCCAGCTGCGCTTCTCGCCCGCCGCGAAGTCGACGTACGCCTCGGCCCAGCGCCGCGGCCAGTGGTCCTCCTCGCGGTCGAACCCGGCGGTGCCGAGCCAGTCCTGGAGGGCGAGCTCGTGACTGTCCTTGATCCGCATCCTGCGCTGCTCGGGCGAGTCCACGAGGAAGAGGCCGCCGAAGGACCAGTGCGCCTGGCCGCCGAGCGACTGTTCCGGCTCCTGGTCGAGCAGGATCACGCTCCGGCCCGCGTCCACGAGTTCGGCGGTGGCGACGAGCCCGGCGAGGCCGGCTCCGATCACGATCACATCAGCGTCGTACGACATGGACGAATCTTGGATACACCGATGTATCGAGTCAACAGTCCGGACCCTCGCAGACCCCTCCCGCTTTCTAATGTCGAGCATTACAGTCCCTCCGTGGCGAGGACATCGGGTCCCGGGACCCGGGACAGGCTGATCCGCGCGGCGGAGGAGATCTTCGCCGCGCACGGCGTCGACGGCGCCCAACTGCGCGACATCGTCGCGCTGGCCGGCCAGAGCAATCCCTCGGCGGTGCAGTACCACTTCGGCTCGCGCGGCGGCCTCCTCGACGCGGTGATGGCCGGCCGCCAGCACCGTACGGAGAAGGTGCTCGCCCCGCTCCTCGCCGCCGCACCCGACGAACCGCGGGCCCTGATCCGCGCCCTGGTCACCGCGGAGGCGAGCGAGCTGCGCACCGAACGCGGCCTGCGCTGCCTGCGGATCTCCGCCCAGCTCAGCCACGAGAGCGGCGTCCGCACCCGCACCCCTCATCCCGCCCTCGAGGGCACCGTGTACTGGCGGCTGATCGAGCGGGTCGAGTCCTGCCTCACCGGGCCGGACGGCCTGCCCGAGCCGCTGCGCCTCGAGCGCCTCGACCTGGCCCTCACCGTCGTCGGCGCGGCCCTGGCCGACCGGGCCCGCCAGTACCTCGCCGGCACCGAACCGCTCACCGGCGAGGCGCTCTTCCTCGCCGATCTCGTCGAGACCACCACCGCCCTGCTCCAGGCCCCGCCGCCGTCCGCCCTCCGAAGGGACCTCGCATGAACGACCCCACCGGCCACGACCTCACCGGGCACGACCTCACCGGCAGGACCGTCCTCGTCACCGGAGGCGCCCGCGGCCTGGGCGCCGAGGCCGCGCGGCAGGCCGTCGCCGCCGGGGCGAACGTCGTGATCACCGACGTCCTGGACGACGAGGGCGGGGCGACCGCCGCCGACCTGGGCGCGCGGGCACGCTTCCACCACCACGACGTCACCTCCGAGGAGGAGTGGGCGGCCGTCGTGTCGTACGCGGTCGCGGAGTTCGGCGGACTGCACGGTCTGGTGAACAACGCCGGCGTCGCCACCGGCGCCTTCCTGGAGAGCGAGTCCGTCGAGAACTTCCGCAGGGTGCTCGACATCAACCTGACCGGTGTCTTCATCGGCATGAAGGCCGCGATCCCGGCGATGAGGGAGGCGGGCGGCGGGTCGATCGTCAACATCTCCTCGGCGGCCGGCCTCATGGGACTCGCGCTGACCGCCGGCTACGGCGCCTCGAAGTGGGGCGTGCGCGGGCTGACGAAGATCGGCGCGGTGGAGCTCGGCACGGCGGGCATCCGCGTCAACTCGGTCCACCCGGGCATGACGTACACGCCGATGACCGCCGCCCTCGGCATCGAGCGCGGCGCGGGCAGGTACCCGAACACGCCGATGGGCCGGGTCGGCGAGGCGCCCGAGATCGCGGGCGCCGTCGTCTTCCTGCTGTCCGACGCGGCCTCGTACGTGACCGGCGCGGAGCTGGCCGTGGACGGCGGCTGGACGGCCGGGCCGACGGTCGCGTACGTCATGGGCCAGTGACCTGAGGGACGGTGACCTGTCCGCGGGTCGGTGATCTGATGGGGGCATGAATCCCGCCGAAGAGATGCTGGACGTCGTCGACGAGCACGACGAGGTCGTCGGACGGGCCCCGCGCGCCGAGGTGTACGCGCGGGGCCTGATCCATCGCTGCGCCTTCATCCAGGTACGGGACGCCGAGGGCCGGATCTTCGTGCACCGGCGCACCCCCACCAAGCTGGTCTACCCCTCGCTGTACGACATGTTCGTGGGCGGTGTCGTGGGCGCGGGCGAGTCGTACGACGACGCCGCGCTGCGCGAGGCGGAGGAGGAGCTGGGGGTCCGCGGGCTGCCGCGCCCCGAGCCCCTGTTCCGCTTCCTGTACGACTCCGGGGGCGTCGCCGGGAAGTGGTGGTCGGCCGTCTACGAGGTGCGCTGCGAGCTGCCGGTGGCCCCGCAGGCGGAGGAGGTCGCCTGGCACGCCTTCCTGCCCGAGGAGGAGCTGGTGTCCCGGCTCGGGAGGTGGGAATGGGTTCCGGACGGCCTGGCCGCCTACGAACGCCTGCGCGCACACCGCGGTTAAGGTGCCCGGGTGAGTGACTTCGTGCAGAGCCTGCGGCTGTGGTTCGCGCCGCAGCGGATCCGGGACGAGGGCGAGACTCCGGACTACCGGTTCTCGCTCGCCAACGAGCGGACCTTCCTCGCCTGGATCCGGACGGCGCTGGCGCTCGTGGGCGGCGGTTTCGCCGTCGACCAGTTCCTGCCGGATCTGCGCTGGGGCGTACGGGTCGGGCTCGCGCTGGCGCTGCTGGGCGCGGGCGTGCTGTGCGCGCTGCGGGCGGTGAACCACTGGGTGCGGTGCGAGAGGGCGATGCGGAGGGGCGAGGACCTGCCCGTGTCACGGTTCCCGACGGTGCTGAGCCTGGCGGTCGCCGTGGTCGCGCTGGCGATGGTGGTGGTCATCGTCTTCGGCTGGGCGGGGCGGTGACGCGGGCGGTGACGCCGGCCCGGGATCCCGGGCTGCAGCCGGAACGGACGCGGCTCGCGTGGCGGCGTACGACGCTGGCGTGCACGGTCGTGGCGGTCCTGGCCGCGAAGTCGGCGATCCGCGACGACATCACGGCGGCGGGAATCGCGGGCGCCGCGCTGACGGCGCTGGTGTGGGTGGCGTTCCTGGCCGTCGCCCACCGCCGCATCCACGCCCTGGACGCGGCCCGCCCGGGTCCGCTCTCCCCGAGGGGCGTGCTGCTCGTGACGGCCTGCACGGTGGCGCTGGCGGCGTTCGCGGTCGCGGTGGTGCTCTGAGACGCGGCGGTGCTCTGAGACGCGGTGGTGCTCTGAGGCGCGGCGGGGCGGGGACGCGAGCCCGGCGGGGCGCCGGCCGTCCGGGGGCGCTTCGGCCTGTCAGTCCGGCCATTCCACCGTGACCACGACCTTGCCGTTCAGGCCGCCCTCGGCGTTCGCGCGCTGGGCGTCGGCCGCCTGGGTGAGCGGGAAGGTGCGCGCGACCCGTACGGTCAGGACGCCCTCCTCGACGAGGCCGGCGAGTGCGGCCAGGTCCGTGGGGTCGGGGCGGACCCAGAAGTAGCGGCCGCCGAGGCTGATCACCTCGCCGTCGGCGATCGACGTGAGGCGGCCCTCGGGGGCCAGCACATCGGCGGTGATCTTGAGGAACGGACCCCCGAGGGTGTCGAACGCCGCGTCCACGCCGTCCGGCGCCAGCTCGCGGACCTGCTCGGCGAAGGTGGCCTCGTCGTACAGGACCGGCTCGGCGCCCAGCTCCTTGATCCGCTCCAGGCCCGCCTCGCGCGCCGCGCCGATCACCCGGCAGCCGAGGTGGCGGGCGATCTGGACGGCCATGGACCCGACCCCGCCCGCCGCCGCGTGCACCAGGACCGTCTCGCCGGAGCGGACCGCGAGGGCCTCGTGCAGCACCTGGTAGGCGGTCAGCCCGGCCAGCGGAAGGGCGGCCGACTCCTCGAAGCCCATGGTGCGCGGCTTGCGGGCGAGCGTGCGTACGGGCGCGGCGACGTACTCGGCGAAGGTGCCGCGGGAGAGGAAGTCCTCGCGGACGTATCCCATGACCTCGTCGCCGACGGTGAACTCGGTGACGGACACCCCGGGCTGGACGACCACCCCGGAGACGTCCCAGCCGGGCACGACCGGGAAGACGGCGTCCATCATCCCGTCGAGGTGGCCGGCCTGCGCCTTCAGGTCGACCGGGTTCACGGCGGCCGCCCGTACCTTCACGAGGACGTGGTCGGGGCCGACCTTGGGATCGGGCCGCTCGCCGTACTCGAGCACCTCGGGTCCGCCGTACCGGCTGTAGCTGATCGCCTTCATACCCCGAACGATCACGGCGCCCCTCGCGCCCCGCAAGCCGGACTCCCCCGGCAGAGCGGTCGGCCGCCCAGCGCCGCGGGCGGGGGCAGAGGGTGCCCGCGCGGGAACCGATCCGCTCCGGAGTACGGGGACGCGTTCGCCGACGCACAGGGGTGGTACCGGGACGAGACAGACATTCAGGGCTAGCCTGGAGCGGTCACACCGCACCCTCACAGAGGCGATGTCATGACCGTTCTCCACCATGAGCACCCCACGCACGAGCACACGCACGGTCCGGACTGCGGTCACGCCGCGGTCACGCACGAGGGGCACGTGGACTACGCCCACGACGGGCACCTGCACCGCGAGCACTCCGGTCACTGGGACGAGTGCGAGCGCGACGGGCACGTCCAGCACGAGGGGCACGCCCACGAGCACGGGCCGGACTGCGGGCACACGGCGGTGACCCATGGCGATCACACGGACTACGTGCACGACGGGCACCGTCACGCGGCGCACGCCGGGCACTGGGACGATCACTGACATCCGCGCGGATCGGGCCCGACCGGCAGGCTGCCGCCTGTGGTCGGGCCCTCTCCGCTCTCTCCGAGGGACCTTCTTGGCCGTCACCGATCCGTACGTCGTCGCGCTCGCGCCGGGCGCGCACGCCTTCGTCCAGCCCGACGGCGGTTGGTGCCTGAACAACGCCGGGTTCGTCGGCGACGCCCACGAGACGCTGCTCGTGGACACGACGGCGACGGAGCGGCGGGCGCGGCTGCTGCGCGCGGCGGTCCTCGCGGCGGGCCTGCCGCTCCCCCGCACGATCGTCTCCACGCACCACCACGGCGACCACACGTACGGCAACGGGGTGTTCCTGCCGGAGGCGCGGATCGTCGGGCACCACAACTGCCGGGCCGAGCAGCTCGCGGCGGGCCGTCAGCTCCATCTGCTGTGGCCGCGGACCGACTTCGGCGACATCGAGGTCGCGCCGCCCTCGCTCACGTACGGCGAGCGGCTGACGCTGCACGTGGGCGAGCTGGAGGTGCGCGTGCTGCACCCGGGCCCGGCGCACACCACCGGCGACTCGATCGTGCATCTCCCGGAGCGGGGCGTGGTGTTCACCGGTGACCTGGTCTTCCACGGCGGGACGCCGTTCCTGCCGATGGGCTCGCTGTCGGGTTCGCTGCGGGCGCTGGACCTGCTGCGCGCGCTGGACGCTCCGACGGTGGTGCCCGGGCACGGCCCGGTCACCGACCCCTCGGTGTACGACGCCACGGAGCGCTATCTGCGCTGGGTCGCCGCGCTCGCCGTCGAGGGCCGCGTGAGGGGCGCGACCCCGCTGGAGACGGCCCGCCGGGCGGACCTCGGGGAGTTCGGCGCCTGGCGGGAGAGCGAGCGCCTGGTGGCGAACCTGCACCGGGCCTACGCGGAGCTGGACGGCCTTCCCGAGGGCTCCCCGCTGGACCCGGCGGCGGTCTTCGGCGACATGGCGGTCATGAACGGGGGCGTTCCGGTGGCCTGCCACGCGTAGCGCCCGCCAGGTGGCTGCCCCCGGCGGCCCGCTCACCCTCCGGCGGCCCCGCCGGCCCCCGAGCCGCCCCTACCAGCGCGGGATCTCCGGGGGGCGCCACGTCGGGTCGGTCCTGCGCATCGCCGCCGCGTCGTCACGGTCGCGCAGCGTGCCGTCGTCCGCCAGCCAGCGGCGGTGCAGGTCCGCCAGGCGGTCGCGGTCCAGCTCCACGCCGAGGCCCGGGGCGTCGGAGACCGTGAGACGCCCGGCCCGGAAGCCGGGGCGGGTGGTGACGACGTCCTCGGTCTGCCAGGGGTGGTGGGTGTCGCACGCGTGGTCGAGACGAGGCAGGGTCGCGGCGACGTGGGTCATGGCGGCCAGACTGATGCCCAGGTGGGTGTTGGAGTGCATGGAGAGCCCGACGCCGTACGTGCCGCAGAGCGCGGCCAGGTCGCGGGTACGGTGCAGTCCGCCCCAGTAGTGGTGGTCGCAGAGCACGATCCGTACCGCGTCCCGGGCGAACGCCTCGGGGACCTCCTCGAAGGTCGTGACGCACATGTTCGTCGCGAGCGGCACGTCCGTACGGGCGGCGATCTCGGCCATGGCGTCCGTTCCGGTCGCCGGGTCCTCCAGGTACTCGAGGACGTCCTTCAGCTCCCTCGCCACCGTCAGCGCGGTCTCCACCGACCAGGCGCCGTTGGGGTCGAGGCGGAGCGGCCGGCCGGGGAACGCCTCGGCCAGGGCGCGGATCGCGGCGATCTCCTCCTCGGGCGGGAAGACCCCGCCCTTGAGCTTGAAGGAGCGGAAGCCGTACGTCCGGTCGAAGCGGCGGGCCTGCTCGACGATCCCCTCCGGGTCGAGGGCGGCTCCCCAGTCGTCCGTGCCGGCGAACTTGTAGAAGAGGTAGGCGCTGTACTCGACGGAGTCGCGGACCCTGCCGCCGAGGAGGGCGTGGACGGGCAGGCCGAGAGTCCTGCCGAGGGCGTCCAGGCAGGCGACCTCGAAGGCGGAGACGACGGAGAGGCGGAGCTTGTCGGCGGTCTGGACCCCGCGCAGCCCGCCCGCGTCCACGCGCTCGTCGACGGCCCGTGAGTCGCCGCACACCTGCGCGGCGAGGGAGAACAGGTCGTTCACGTCCGTGACCGGGCGGCCGGGCAGCGCGTCGGCCAGCGGTCGGGCGAGCTCCAGGTACTTCGTATCGCCGTAGGTCTCGCCGAGGCCGGTGACGCCGCCCCGGGTGACGACCTCGACCACGAGTCGGGGCGTGGCGGACTGATGGACGCCCTGGGTGTTGAGCAGAGGAGGGTCGGAGATCAGGATCGGGGTCAGCCGGACTTCCTCGACGAACAGCTCAGGATTCATATGTGAACCATATTCATGGAGGAGACCGGCGGCCAGACCGGCGACGCCGCTTTCCCACACCGACCCGCCCCGGACCCTGGACGACATACCGACTGGTCGGTCATCATGAACGCCGACCAGCCACCCACTGGAGGTACGCACGATGAGTTCAGCCCCGCCGCCCGGTCTCGACCCCGAGCAGTTGCGCGGATTCCTCGACCGCGAGCGGCCCGGACTCGTGCGCGGCCCGCTCGAAGCCCGGCTGATCGAGGGCGGCCGGTCCAACCTCACGTACGTCGTCACCGACGGCACGGACCAGTGGGTCGTCCGCCGGCCGCCGCTCGGCCACGTCCTGGCCACCGCGCACGACATGAAGCGCGAGCACCGCGTGATCAGCGCCCTGCACGGCACGGCGGTGCCCGTCCCCGGGACCGTGCTGCTGTGCGAGGACGACACCGTGCTCGGATCGCCGTTCTACGTCATGGAGTTCGTCGCCGGCACCCCATACCGCTCGGCCGAACAGCTCGCCCCGCTCGGCCCCGAGCGCACCCGCGCGGCCGTCCTCGGGCTGGTCGACACCCTCGTCGACCTGCACGCCGTCGACCCGGCGGAGGTCGGCCTGGGCGACTTCGGGCGCCCCGAGGGCTTCCTCGACCGGCAGCTGCGCCGCTGGGGCAAGCAGCTCGACGCCTCCCGCAACCGCGATCTCGCGGGCATCGACGAGCTGCACGCGACCCTCGGCCGCGCGCTCCCGGTCTCCCCCACCCCGACGGTCGTCCACGGCGACTACCGTCTGGACAACGTCCTGATCGGCGACGACGACCGCATCAAGGCCGTTCTGGACTGGGAGATGTCCACCCTCGGCGACCCGCTGACCGACCTCGGTCTGTTCGCGATGTACAGCGCGCGGCTGGACCTCCCGCACTCCCCCGTCAGCACGACCGCCGCGGCCGCCGGGCATCCGACGCCCGCCGAGCTGATCGAGCGCTACGCGGCCCGCTCGGGCCGCGACACCTCCGCCCTCTCCTGGTACACGGCGTTCGCCTGGTTCAAGCTCGCCGTGATCCTGGAGGGCATCCACTACCGGTACACCCTCGGCCAGACCGTCGGCGCCGGCTTCGACCGCATCGGCGAACTCGTCCCCGTCTTCATCGAGCACGGCCTCACCACCCTTCAGGAAGGCTGATCCGCCATGGACTTCGCATTCGACGCACGCACCGAGGAGCTGCGGGGGAAGCTGCTCGCCTTCATGGACGAGCACGTGTATCCCGCCGAGGAGATCGCCCACGAGCAGCGGGCGCTGCTCGCCTCGCCGTGGGACACGCCGCAGATCGTCGAGGACCTGAAGGCGGAGGCCCGCCGCCAGGGCCTGTGGAACCTCTTCCTGCCCGACGCCGAGCACGGCGCGGGGCTGACCAATCTCCAGTACGCGCCGCTGGCCGAGATCACCGGCCGCAGCCCCCACCTCGCGCCCACGGCCCTCAACTGCGCGGCCCCCGACACCGGGAACATGGAGGTGCTCGCCCAGTTCGGCGACGAGGCGCAGAAGAAGCAGTGGCTGGAGCCACTGCTCGCCGGCGAGATCCGCTCGGCGTTCGCGATGACCGAGCCCGACGTGGCCTCCTCGGACGCCACGAACATCGAGACCCGGATCACGCGCGACGGCGACGAGTACGTGCTCAACGGCCGCAAGTGGTACATCTCCGGGGCGATGAACCCCGACTGCAAGATCTTCATCGTGATGGGCAAGACCGACCCGGACGGCGCCGACGTCCGCCGCCAGCAGTCGATGATCCTCGTCCCGCGCGACACCCCCGGTGTCGAGGTGCGGCGGGCGATGCAGGTGTACGGCTACGAGGACCACTCCCACGGCGGCCACGCCGAGGTGCTCTTCCACGACGTCCGCGTCCCGGCCGCGAACCTCATCGGCGAGCAGGGCGGCGGCTTCGCCATCGCCCAGGCCAGGCTCGGACCGGGCCGGATCCACCACTGCATGCGTCTGATCGGCATGGCCGAGCGGGCGATCGAGCTGATGTGCCGCCGCGCCGTGTCCCGTACCGCCTTCGGCAAGGCCATCGCGCAGCAGGGTGTGGTGCAGAACTGGATCGCCGACGCCCGGGTGACGGTGGAACAGCTGCGTCTGCTGGTCCTCAAGACCGCCTGGCTGATGGACACCGTCGGCAACCGGGGCGCGCACACGGAGATCCAGGCCATCAAGATCGCGACCCCGCGCGCGGTGGTCGACATCCTCGACAAGGCGGTCCAGGTGCACGGCGCGGGCGGCGTGTCGCAGGACTTCCCGCTGGCCGAACTCTGGGCATCCGCGCGAACGCTGAAGCTGGCGGACGGGCCCGACGAGGTGCACCAGCGGTCGCTGGCCCGGCGGGAGCTGAAGAAGTACCTGTAGCCGAGCACAGGCTCGCTGGTCACGCGGCCGGCCCCGACCGGGGGCCGGCCGCTTTTCCGTACGTCCACCCCGCCGCAGGCCCGTGCACGAGACCAAGCCCCTGTCCGGATCTTCGTGGCTTCTGCCAGTACGGCGGCCCGTCGGAATCCGTAGAGACTGCCGAGGACAGGCCGCGGCGCGCCCTTGGGGGACGAGGGCCGGTCCGAGGCCGTGACCGAACACACGGGAGGACGACGCGATGAGCGCGCAGCAGTACGACGAGATCGGTGAGGCGTACGAGGGGTTCAAGGCCCTGCCGCTGGAACAGTACGTGGTGGTGCCCAGCTTCCTGGCGCTGGTCGGGGACGTGCGCGGCAAGTCGGTCCTCGACCTGGCCTCCGGCACCGGCTTCTACAGCAGGGAGTTCAAGCGGCGCGGCGCCACGGAGGTGCTCGGAATCGACATCTCCCGTGAGATGGTCGCCGTGGCACAGCAGCTGGAGGAGCGCGATCCGCTGGGTGTGCGCTACGAGGTGGGCGACGCGTCCGAACTGCGTCCGATGGAGCAGCCGTTCGACATCGGCCTGGCGGTCCAGCTGCTCAACTACGCGCCGGACCTGGCCACCACGGAGCGGATGTGCCGCAATGTGCACCGGAGTCTGAGGCCCGGGGCCGAGTTCTTCCTGCTCAACCAGTCGCCCGACTTCCGCTTCGACGGGCCGACCCCGGAGAGGTACGGCTTCCGGAGCGTGCCGACCGGCGAGCAGGCCGAGACCGGACCGCAGGTCCGGACCACGGCGCTGCTCGACCCGCCGGTCTCGTTCGTCGCCAACCGCCCGCGGCGGGACGTGTACGAGAAGTGCCTGACCGCAGCGGGATTCAGCGAGCTGACCTGGGTCGCGCTGACGGTCACGGAGGCCGGCGTGCGCGCCTTCGGCGCGGATTTCTGGGCGGACTTCCACGCCAACCCTCCGCTGGAGATGCTCCGCTGCCGCGCCTGACGGCCGACGCGGCGCCCTGGGCAGCGGCCTAGGCTAGGCCGTGTCCGGAAAGTCCCGCCTGGCACGCGGCGTCTGGCACGCCCTCCCCCGTAGCCCTCCGGGCACGGGAGGTGCACCCACGCCGCGTTGTCGGATCGCCCCAGTACGCCCAGTACGAGGGCGGCCCTCCGCCTTGCGATCGCACGCACCAGACGCCGCGGGCCCTGCCCTGCGGGCAG
>NZ_JBVHWN010000021.1:0-75965 GCF_055564335.1 Streptomyces sp. NPDC029139
GGTGGCGAATCCAGAACGCGAGGGGGGGAGGAGGTGAGGAAGCAAAGGAGGGAGGAGAGGGGGGGGGGGGGGGGGGGAGGGGGGGGGGGGGGGGGGAAACCCCCCCCCCCCCCCTCCGTACGTCCCCGGCAGTCCGGTCCGGGGGCCGGCCCCGGACCGGCGCCGCTCCGCTCAGCGCTCCAGGACGAGGGCCAGACCCTGACCGACGCCGATGCACAGCGCGGCGAGCCCCGTTCCCGAGCCCGCCGCGGCCAGCTGGTGGGCCACCGAACCGGCGAGCCGTGCGCCGGAGGCGCCCAGCGGGTGACCGATGGCGATGGCGCCGCCGCGCGGATTGACGATCTCGGGGTCGAGTTCCGGCCACTCGGCGAGGCATCCGAGCGACTGGGCGGCGAAGGCCTCGTTCAGCTCGAAGGTCGTCAGATCGGCGAAGGAGCGGCCCGACTTCTCCAGCGCGCGCCGGACCGCCTCGACCGGCCCGAGGCCGAAGAGCTGCGGCTCGATCCCGCTGACGGCGGAGGCACGGATCCGCGCGAGGGGCTCGCGGCCGGTCTCCCGCAGCCCCTCCTCGTCGACCAGGAGCAGAGCCGCGGCGCCGTCGTTGAGCGGCGAGGCGTTGCCGGCGGTGACCGTGCCGCCCTCGCGCCGGAAGGAGGGCTTGAGCTTGGCGAGGGCCTCCAGCGAGGTGGTGTCGCGGATGCACTCGTCGCGGGCGAGGTCCACGCCCTCGTACGGCACGACCTCGCCGTCGTAGAGGCCCTTGCCCCACGCCTCGGCGGCCTTCTGGTGGCTGGCCAGGGCGAAGGCGTCCTGCTGCTCGCGGGTGATGCCGTGCTTGTCCGCGACGAGTTCGGCTCCCTCGCCGAGCGCGACCGTCCACTCGGCGGGCATCCGCGGGTTCGTCATGCGCCAGCCCAGCGTCGTGGAGTGCAGCTGCTGGTGGCCGGCCGGGAAGGCGCGCTCCGGCTTCTGCAGGACCCAGGGCGCGCGGGACATCGACTCCACGCCCCCCGCGACGGCCACCGAGGCGTCGCCGAGCGCGACGGCGCGGGCGGCCTGGATCACCGCCTCCAGACCGGAGCCGCAGAGGCGGTTGACGGTCACGCCCGGAACGGAGGTGGGGAGCCCGGCGAGCAGCACGGCCATGCGGGCCACGTCACGGTTGTCCTCCCCGGCGCCGTTGGCGTCGCCGAAGTAGACGTCGTCGATCCGGGCGGGGTCGAGGGCGGGCGTACGGTCCACGAGGGCCTTGACGACATGCGCGGCGAGGTCGTCGGGGCGCACCGAGGAGAGGGCGCCCCCGAACTTGCCGATCGGCGTACGGACGGCGTCGACGATGTAGACGTCGCGGATGCTCATCGGTTCTCTCCCACGTGACCTTCGGTGCGGCGTTCGCCTGGTGAACGTTCCTTCGTTGCCGTGCGCGCCGAGTCTCCGCCGGGGGGCGCCTTCTGTCAACGGTCCCGGGAGACGGATACGTGGTGGATGAACCGATGCCTTCGGACGGGGTGGGTCATGACCGCGGGGGGTGCCGGACCAGCGCCGTCAGGCCGTAGTCCAGCTCGCGGCCGTCGACCAGCAGCGCCTCGACCGTGCGGGTCTCGGGGTCGATGTCCGCGGTCAGGCCGTGGCCTTCGTAACGCGGGTACCCCGAGGCGCCCTGGCGGCCGGTGGCTTCGACGACCGCCGAGCGGACCGCGCTGTCCTCCACGGACGCGTCACCCCTGTCCTCCACGTGCTCGGGGACGAGAAGGATCTCGAAACGCTTCGGAACTGTGCTCATGCCTCGACGCTAGTCCGCCGCGGCGCCGCGCGCCGCTCAGCTGGACTCGCGCGGCACGACGTGCGAGGCCATCAGGTCCCGCGCCTCCGGCGTGCCCTCCGGGTCGCGCACCGCGCTGTCGACGAGCTCCGCGAGGTGCCTGCCGATCACCATGTCGATCCGGACCGTGGTCAGCCGGGGCCGCAGCAGCCGCCCGAGCATCAGATCGTCCGAGCCGACGACCGCCGTCTCCTCCGGGACGGAGATCCCCGCGTCCTGCAGGGCGCGCATCAGCAGCATGGCGTACTCGTCGTTGTAGGCGAAGACCGCGTCGAGCCCGAGTTCGCGCCACCGCCCGGCGAGCTCGTTCGCCGACTCCTCCTCGTACCGCAGGGGCAGGGGTACGACCGTGGCGTCCGTCCCCGCCACCGCCTGGCGCACCCCGTCCAGCCGCGGGCCGGAGAACATGTCCAGGCCCGGCTCCTCCGGCACGATCACGCCGATCCTGCGCCGCCCCCGCTCGACGAGGTGTTCGGCGGCGACACGGCCGACTCTCCCCTGGTCCATGACGAGGGAGTGCGTTCCCGCGACCCGCTGCGGGCCCACGGTGATCACGGCCTTCGCACCCGAGCGCTTGAGGATCTCCACGCCGTCCGGAGTCAGCTCCACCTCGCCGAAGGAGACCACCGCGACCGGGCGAAGTTCCGCCCAGGCACGGGCGGCCTCGTCCGCGTCCAGGCCGAGACTTCCGTACTGCACGACGGTGTAGTCGAGGCGGCGCAGGGCCCACTGGAGTTCGTTGAAGAACTGGCTGTAGAGCGGGCCGATCGGCACCTGCGCGGTCGGGAGCAGGACCATCCGGCTGTGGCCGGCACGCAGACTGCGGGCGGCGGCGTGAGGGACGTAGCCCAGCTCCTCGGCCGCCTCGCGCACGCGTCGGCGGGTCGGCTCACTGATCCGCACGGCGGCCGTGTTGTTCAGGACGTACGAGACGGTGGCTCGGGACACGCCGGCGAGGCGCGCGACGTCGGCGCTGGTGGGCACGGCACGTTCGGCGGGCTGTTCGGTTGGCTTCCTCATCGCTCCGGCATCTTTCCAGACCGATCCGGGCCAAGGTCTGGCGGATGGCCTGATTCGAGTGCTACACAATGCTGACGCGTGTCACTGACACGTGTCAACACACCCTCTTCTACCGCTCTCGCCCCCTCGGGCGATCTCCCAGGAGGGCACCATGGCCCTTTCCTCCTCCCCCACGGGTACCGGCACCCCCACCCCCTCGGCTCCCCGGCCGACCCGTGGTCTGCTGCCCCTGCTGCTCACCGGCAACACGGCGATGTACGCGCTCTACGTCGGCGTGCCCGGCATGCTCCTGGCGCTCCAGATCGAGGACATCGACCCCGCGAACAAGGTGGCCAACTTCGGGCTGATCTCCGGCGTCTCCGCCATCTTCGCCACCGTCTTCAACCCGGTGGCCGGCGCGCTCTCGGACCGCACCGGGCGGCGCAACCCCTGGATCCTGGCGGGCGGACTGCTCGCGATACCGGTGATGTTCCTGCTCGGCAGTGTGCACACGATCCTGCTGGTGATGATCGCGTGGTGCCTGGGCCAGGCCGTCATGAACATCTATCAGGCCGCCATCACCTCCGTCGTGCCCGACCGGGTGCCCGTGGCCTCGCGCGGCAAGGCCTCGGCGGCCGTGGGGCTCGGGCTGCCCATCGGCTCCACCATCGGCGCGCTGCTCGGCGCGGCCTTCTCCGAGGACTACCGCACCGGCTACCTGGTCTTCGGCGTGATCGTCGCGGCCGCCGCCGTCCTGTTCACCACCTGCGCCCGTGAGGAGCGCATGCCCGCGAAGGCGTCCCTGCCGGTGAAGCAGCAGATCGCCGCCTTCGGCAGCGCGCTCAAGGACCACGACTTCCGCTGGGCGTTCATCGGCCGTGCGCTGCTGGTCCTCGGCTACTTCGCGGTCTCCGGCTTCCAGCTGTACATCCTCAAGGACCACACCGATCTGCCGGCCGGGCTCGCGGCCGAGGAGGCCGTGGCGCTCCTGATGCCGCTCAACGCGGTCGCCATGGTCGTCTCCACCGTGCTGGGCGGCTGGCTCTCCGACCGCTACGACCGCCGCAAGCTCTTCGTCGGTGCCTCGGCCGCGCTCGCCGCCGTCGCCCTCGTCATCCCGGCGGTCTCGACGAGCTGGACCGCGATGCTCGCCTTCTCCGTCGTCAACGGCCTGGGATTCGGCTGCTACATGGCCGTGGACACGGCGCTGGTCACCATGGTGCTGCCGAAGGCCGAGGACGCGGCCCGTGACATGGGTGTGCTCAACGTCGCCAACGCGGGACCCCAGATCGTCGCGCCGTTCGTCGCCTCGCTCGTCGTGTCGGTGAGTGGCGGTTACACACTCCTCTTCCTCGTCGCCGCCGTACTGTCGGTCCTCGGGGCGCTCGCCGTGCGCCCCATCCGTACCGTGCGCTGAGGACCACACCGAGAGGCATCGACGTGCGACTGAACACCACGACATGGGGATCCGGTGACCGGATCGCGCTGCTGATCCACGGCATCATGGCCGACCACCGCACCTGGCGGCGGGTCGGGCCGGCCCTGGCCGAGCGTGGTTACCGGGTGATCGCCGTGGATCTGCGCGGCCACGGCGGGAGCGGGCGCGCCGAGGGCCCCGAGGGCTACACGCCCTCGCACTACGCGGACGACCTGGTCGAAACCCTGCCGCGGAGCGCCGAGTTGGCGATGGGCCACTCCCTCGGCGGGCTGAGTCTGGCGGCCGCCGTGGAGCGGCTCGCGCCGCGCCGCGCGGTCTACTCCGATCCCGCCTGGCATCTGCCGTCAGGGGACGAGGGCTACCGTCCGGAGCTGTTCACCCAGGGCAAGTCGCTCACCCGCGCGCACATCCGGATCCTCAACCCCCGCTGGTCCGAGGAGGATCTGGACATCGAGTACGAGACGCTGCGGCTGTGGGACGAGCGGACAGCGCACGGTCTGCTGGGGGTCGTCGGACAGGACATGTGGCCCGTGCGGCCGCTCGTCCCCTCGCTGATCACGCTGGCCGACCCGAGCTCCCTGGTCTCCTCCGAGAACGCCCGGATGCTCAAGGAGCGTGGTTTTGAACTCCGTACGGTCGTCGGCGCGGGCCATACGATCCACCGGGACGACTTCGACGGGTTCATGACCGCCCTGGAGGGCTGGATCTGACGTACCTTCTGTTCATGGACGACGTCTCGATGGTGGGTCTGCTCGGCCGGGTCACCGGCACCGTCGGACCGGGTCTCGTCGGTGAGGTGATCGTCCGGATCCGGGGCGGCGCCGAGCACTTCCTCGCCCATCCGGCCCATCCCGCGGAGCGGTTCGCGCCCGGAACGGTGGTGACTGTCGTGGAACATCTCCCTCCACGCACCGTCTATGTCACAGCCGCGTACGACGGTTGACCGATCCATTGAGTGCCCGCCGTGAGGGGCGCACACTCCCTTCACCGGATCCGCACGGCTCCGGTGAAGGGGGAGCTGCCCATGGGCATCGGCATCCTGGCGGGCGGCGTGGTCGCCGCCGTCCTTGTTCTCATCGCACTGTTCAAACTGATGTGGCGCGTCGCGGAACCCAACGAAGCGCTCATCATCTCCGGCTCCAACCACAAGATGGAGGGGCTCGGAGAGGGGATGGGCTTCCGGATCGTCACCGGCCGCGGCACCCTCGTGCTGCCGGGCGTCCAGGCCGTACGGAAGCTGTCGCTCGACCTCAACGAGACCCAGCTGCAGGTGGAGTGCGTCACCCACCAGGGCATTCCGCTCAAGGTCCGCGGTGTGGTGATCTTCAAGGTGGGTGACGACTTCGTGTCGATCGCCAACGCCGCCCGCCGCTTCCTCGATCAGCAGAAGCTGATGTCGGAGCGGGTGCACATCGTCTTCGCCGGGCATCTGCGCGCCATCGTCGGCGGGTTGACGGTCGAGGACATGATCCGTGACCGGGAGAAGCTGACCGGACAGGCCCGTTCGGCCTGTGGCACGGAGATGGAGAAGCTCGGCCTGATCGTCGACTCGCTGCAGATCCACGAGATCGAGGACCCGACCGGGTACATCAAGAACCTGGCCGCGCCGCACGCGGCGGCCGTCCAGCGTGACGCCCGGATCGCGCAGGCCGAGGCCAACCGGCGGGCGACGGAGGCCGAGCAGCAGGCCGCGGCCCGGATGTCGGAGGCCACCCGCGACAGCGAGATCCTGCAGGCCGGCTACCAGGCGGAGCGGGACCAGGCGTCCGCGAAGGCGCGGCAGGCCGGGCCGCTCGCCGAGGCCGGGGCGCGTCAGGAGGTCGTCGTCCAGGAGACGCGGGTCGCCGAGCTGGAGGCGCACCGTAAGGAGCAACAGCTCCAGGCGGAGGTCCGCAAGCCCGCGGACGCGATGGCGTACGAGACCCGGACGCGGGCCGAGGCCGACCGGGACGCCCGGATCTCGGCGGCGCAGGCGGAGGCCAAGGAGACCGAGCTGGCCAGTGCCGCCAGGGCGACGGCGACCCGGTTGACCGGTGAGGCGGAGGCGGCGGCCCAGCACGCCAAGGGCCTGGCGGTGGCCGAGGCGACCCGCGCCAAGGGGCTCGCCGAGGCCGAGGCGATCAAGGCCAGGGCTGCGGCGCTCGCCGAGAACCAGGAGGCCGTGGTCGCGCAGCAGCTGGCCGAGAAGTGGCCGGAGATCGTCGAGGCGGGCGCGTCCGCGTTCGGCAACGTGGATCAGATGGTCCTGCTGAACGGCGCCGACGGCATGGCGGAGGTGTTCGCCAAGGCGTTGACCATGGGCGGTACGGGTCTCGGGCTGGCCCGTCAGCTGCTCGCGACCATGAATCCGGGCGCCCAGCCGGGGGTGGCGCCCTCGGTGGACGGCGCGGCGCCGCCCGCTCCCCGCGCGGAGGTGATCGCGGTCGGCGACGACCAGGGGTAGTCCCACGGGCCGGGCCCGGCGCCGTAGCGGCGTCGGGCCCCGGTCATGTCGTGCGTCGTACGGTCGTACGGTCGTGACCCGCGGTCGTACGGTCGTGACGTGAGTCGCACGGCCGACCGCGACGCCCGGTCATGGCGTCCGGGCCGCGTCGACGGGCCCGTGGAGGCTGCCTCGGTGGGCGCGTCGTGGTGGCCGCGTCGACGGGCGCGCGGAGGGTCGGAAGTCAGTTGTGACCGAACTTCGGCTCCTTCTTGTGCGAGACCTGTTCGATGATCGGCCGCTGGGTCTCACGTACGACCGATGTCTGTTCCTTCGCCGTCGCCTCGGTCCTGTGCTCGTGGCCGCCCGTACGGGCACCGCGGTTCACCCGGGTCTGTTTCTTGCCCACGATCTGCCTCCTGTACCGGAACTCGGACGCTGGGGCCATTTCAGGCTCGCACGCGGGTACGACCACCGCATGTCAGGCGCCCGCGAGGACCCGCTGGAAGGCGCCGAGCGTCGTCCGGTCCCTGGTGCGGTCCAGGATCGCGAAGACGATCTCCTCGAAGTGTCCGGCGAACCGGCCGCCGTCCGTCAGCAGGGCCCGGAAGGCGCCGGCGACCTGGGCCGGGTCGTTCTGGAAGACGCCGCAGCCCCACGCGCCGAGGACGAGCCGGCGGTAGCCGCCGGTCACGGCCGTCTCCAGGACCCGCTCGGCGCGGGAGGCGAGCACGGCCTTGACGCGGTGGACGAGTTCGGGGTTCTGCCGTCGGACGACTCCCGCGTTCGGCGCCGGAGAGGTGAGGAAGCCGACCGTGAACGGCTCGTTCAGGAGACCGCCGCGGTCGTCGCGGAAGACCGGGACGCCGGGAGAGAGGATCACCCGGTCCGTGTAGAAGGCGTTCCTCTCGGCCCGGTGATGCTCGTAGTACGCGGAGGCGCGCAGCAGCGTGGTGTAGAGGGCCGAGGCCCGGCAGACGGCCTCTTCCTGGGCCTGGGCGCCGTTCAGGTAGCCGCCGCCCGGGTTGCGGGCGGAGGCGAAGTTCAGGACGGCCACCGGGGCCGCGTCCGCTCCGGTCAAGCGACGGGCGGCGACGAGGCTGCTCTCGTCGGTCACCGTCAGGACGGTGGTGCGGTCGCTGTCGGGGGCGACGGCGAGGGGTTCGGGGCCGTAGAGCCTGGTTCCGGCCAGCGCCGCGCGCAGTTCCGCCTCGATCGAGACCGTCCGGCCGTCGGGGGCCCGGTAACGGCCCTCCGCGACGATGTCCTCGGTCTGCTTCGCGATCCCCCGCAGTCGTGCGCTCATGCCCGCAATCCTGATCGAATCGACTCCGCCGGAGCAACGGGATATTCACCGTGCGGCCGGTGGGGCGCCCTTGCACGCCCGTCGGCGGTGGCTTTAGGTGGAATCAGCGCCTTCCGACAGGAGGAACGACATGTCGTCGAGCGGCATACCGCGGGGCGGTCCCGCCCTCACCGAGAACGAGGCCGAGGACCTGCTGCGATGTATCTGCTTCAAGACGGGCCCGCCCCGTGTGCTCGGGGTGGAGGTGGAATGGCTCGTCCACGATCTGCGTGACCCGCGGCTTCCCGTCCTGCCGCAGCGGCTGACCTCGGCCGTCGACACCGTACGGTCGCTGCCGCTGGCCTCGCCCCTGACCCTCGAACCCGGCGGACAGCTGGAGCTCAGCTCGCCGCCCGCCGGCTCGCTCATGGAGTGCCTCGACACTCTCTCGGCCGATCTCCGGGCGGTGCGCGAGGCGCTCGCCCCCCTCGGACTCTCCCTCGGCGGATACGGGGTGGATCCCTGGAACGCGCCGCGGGAGCGGCTGCTGCGCGAGCCCCGGTACGACGCGATGGAGGCGGCCCTGGACCGTACGGGACCCGCCGGCCGGGCCATGATGTGCGACTCGGCCTCGGTGCAGATCTGTCTGGACGCCGGTCACGAGGAGCCCGGTCCGCTCGGCTATCACCGCCGCTGGCAGCTGGCCCATCTGCTGGGCGCGGTCCTGGTGGCCGCCTTCGCCAACTCCCCCGTCCACGGCGGGCGCAGGACCGGCTGGCGATCGACGCGCCAGGCCCTGTGGACCGATCTCGACCCGGCGCGGGCGCTCGCTCCGGCGCCGGACGGCGAACCCCGGGCGGCCTGGGCGGCACACGTGCTGGACACCCCCGTGATGTGCGTCCGCGGGGAGGACGGGCCCTGGGAGGTGCCGGAGGGGCTGACGTTCCGGGAGTGGCTGCGTACCGGCCGTCCGCGCCCGCCCGGCGAGGACGACCTGCGGTACCACCTGACGACGCTCTTCCCGCCCGTACGGCCGCGCGGACATCTGGAACTGCGGATGATCGACGCCCAGCCCGGTCCGGACGGCTGGATCGTGCCGGTGGCCGTGACGGCGGCGCTGTTCGAGGACCCGGAGGCCGCGGAGACGGTCTACCGCGCGGTCAAGCCGCTGGCCGAGCGGGCCGGTTCGCAGGCGCCGCCGCGCAATCCGCTCTGGCTGGCCGCGGCCCGCGACGGCCTGACCGATCCCGATCTGCACGCCGCCGCCCTGGTGGCGTTCCCGGCCGCCCTGGAGGCGCTGCCCCGGATCGGGGCGAGCCCCGCCGTCCGGCGGGCGGTGGCCGCCTTCCACGAACAGTACGTACTCCCCGGCAGCTGTCCCGCCGACCGACTCCAGGAGGTCTCGTCATGACCGTGACGACGGATCCCTCGGCCCTGCGGCGGCGGGCCCTCGACGCGCTCACGACCGCGCGGGAGCGCACCGCGCTGCTCACCTCCTGCGTGGAGGACGACGAACTCAACGCGCAGCACTCGCCGTTGATGTCCCCGCTCGTGTGGGACCTGGCGCACATCGGCAACCAGGAGGAGCAGTGGCTGTGGCGGACCGTCGCGGGGCGTGACGCCCTGCGCCCGGAGATCGACTCGATCTACGACGCCTTCGAGCACCCCCGCGCCAGTCGCCCCACCCTGCCCCTGCTGCCTCCGGCCGAGGCCCGGGCGTACGCCTCCGACGTGCGCGGCCGGGTCCTGGACGTCCTGGCGGCCACCCCGCTGGAGGGCCGGCCACTGGTCGAGGCGGCGTTCGCCTTCGGGATGATCGCCCAGCACGAACAACAGCACGACGAGACGATGCTGATCACCCATCAGCTGCGCAAGGGTCCTCAGGCGCTGACCGCTCCCCCGCCCCCCGCGACGGACACGGGACCCCTTCCGGCCGAGGTCCTGGTCCCGGGCGGTTCGTTCACCATGGGAACGTCCGACGAGCCGTGGGCGCTGGACAACGAGCGTCCTGCCCACACGCGGGTGGTCCCGGCGTTCTTCATCGACACCGTGCCGGTCACCAACGGCGCCTACATGGCGTTCGTCGCGGACGGCGGCTACACGGACGAGCGCTGGTGGCGGGCGGAGGGCTGGGCGCAGATCCGGCGGCACGACATCGGCGCCCCGCTGTTCTGGCGCCGCTCGGGCGGTCAGTGGCTGCGCCGCCGGTTCGGCGTGACGGAACCGGTGCCCGAGGACGAGCCGGTGGTGCACGTCAGCTGGTACGAGGCCGACGCCTATGCCCGCTGGGCGGGGCGCAGGCTCCCCACCGAGGCCGAGTGGGAGAAGGCGGCCCGGCACGACCCGGCGAGCGGGCGTTCGCGCCGCTACCCCTGGGGCGACGCCGACCCCGCGTCCCGCCACGCCAACCTGGGTCAGCGTCACCTGCGGCCCGCCCCGGCCGGAAGCTATCCGGAGGGCGCCTCGCCGCTCGGCGTACGGCAGTTGATCGGCGACGTGTGGGAGTGGACCTCCAGCGACTTCCTGCCGTATCCGGGGTTCACGGCCTTCCCGTACAAGGAGTACTCGGAGGTCTTCTTCGGCCCGGCGCACAAGGTGCTGCGCGGTGGGTCCTTCGCGGTGGACGCGGTGGCCTGCCGGGGGACCTTCCGTAACTGGGACCTGCCGGTGCGCCGGCAGATCTTCTCCGGGTTCCGGACCGCACGCGACGCGGAGCTGGGCTGATGTGCCGCCATCTGGCCTTCGTCGGTGATCCCGTGCCGATCGGGGAGCTCGTGCTGCGGCCGCCGCACTCCCTGGAGCGGCAGGCATGGCAGCCGCGCACCCAGAGCAGTGGCATCGTGAACGCTGACGGCTTCGGCGTCGGCTGGTACGCCGAGGGAGATCCGGTGCCGGCCCGCTACCGCCGGGCCGCGCCCGTCTGGGGGGACCTCTCCTTGGCCGACCTGGGGCGCGTGGTGCGGACGGGGGCGTTGCTCGCGGCGGTCCGGGGGGCCACCCTGCCGGGCGCGGACGGGGAGGCCGCGGCGGCCCCGTTCACGGCGGGGCGGTGGCTGTTCAGCCACAACGGGGCGGTCCCGGGCTGGCCCGACTCGCTGACCGGCCCGGCGGCGTCCCTGACGGCCGGGGAGCTGCTCGCGCTGGAAGCCCGCACGGACTCGGCGCTGGTGTGGGGCCTCGTCCTGCACCGGCTGCGGGCCGGTGACGGGCCGGGGCAGGCGCTCGCCGACACCGTACGGGAGGTCGCCGCGGCGGACCCGGACTCCCGGCTGAACCTGCTGCTCACGGACGGTTCGGAGATCACCGCGACCACCTGGGGGAACTCCCTGTGGTGTCTGAGCCGCCCCGACCGCACGGTCGTGGCCTCGGAGCCGTACGACGACGATCCGCTCTGGCGCGAGGTGCCGGACCGCACCCTGCTGACCGCCACCCGCACCGATGTCACCCTCACCTCGCTCAAGGAGCCCTCCGCGTGAGCCCGTTCCAGTTGACCCGCACCCTGCCCGAGGACGCCACCGAAGCCGAGCTGCGCGCCGACGTCCTGCACGGCCTGACCCGGATGCCGAAGGAGCTGCCGCCGAAGTGGTTCTACGACGCGCGCGGCAGTGAGCTGTTCGAGGAGATCACCCGGCTTCCCGAGTACTACCCGACCCGCGCCGAGCGGGAGATCCTGATCGCCCGGGCCCCTGACATCGCGGCGGCGACGGGGGCGCGGACCCTGGTGGAGCTGGGTTCCGGGTCCTCCGAGAAGACCCGGTTCCTGATCGACGCGCTCCTGCCCGGTCTGGAGAGCTACGTCCCGGTGGACGTGAGCGAGTCCGCGCTGACCGGCGCGGCCGAGGCGTTGCTGGCCGAGCGGCCCGCACTCCATCTGCACGCCTTGGTGGCCGACTTCACCCGGGGGCTCGCTCTGCCGGGTACGCCGGGTCCGCGGCTGGTGGCCTTCCTGGGAGGCACGATCGGCAATCTGCTGCCCGAGGAGCGCGGGGTGTTCCTGCGCTCCGTGCGGGCGATGCTGACGCCGGGCGATGCGCTGCTGCTCGGCACGGACCTGGTGAAGGACGAGGCGACGCTGGTGGCCGCCTATGACGACGCCGCCGGGGTGACGGCGGCGTTCAACAAGAACGTGCTGGCCGTGATCGCGCGCGAGCTGGGGGCGGACGTGCAGCCGGACGACTTCGACCATGTCGCGCTGTGGGACCACGAGCGGCAGTGGATCGAGATGCGGCTGCGGGCGCGCCACGCGCTCACGGTGAAAATCCCGGAGCTGGATCTGGCGGTGCCCTTCGAGGCCGGCGAGGAGGTACGGACGGAGGTGTCGGCGAAGTTCCGTCAGGCGGGGGTGCGGGCGGAGCTGGCGACGGCCGGTCTGGAGCTGACGCGCTGGTGGACGGACGAGGAGGGGCGGTTCGCGCTGTCGCTGGCGACGGCGCGCTGAGCGGCCCGGGCCAGGGCGCGGCGGTTCGGATACTGGACGTTGGATATCGGATCCAGTATCCGGATCTCCGCGGTGAGTTCGCGAGCCGCCGCGATCCGCCAGAGCGAGGCGGCGAGCGGATCGTCTCCGACGAAGGCGGCGGGGCCGGTCGGCCGGTACTCCAGTCGTACCGGCTGCACGGGTACGGAGGCGTCGAGGGCGGCCTGGAAGGCGGCCGGCCGGAAGGCGCCCGCGCCCCGCCCGCACCAGGTCGACCCCTCGGGGAAGACGATCACGCGCCTGCCGCCCGCCAGCGCCCGCGTCATCGCGCGGACGGTGGCGGGCAGGGCCCGCAGCCGGTCGCGGTCGATGAAGAGGGTGCCGCCGCGTGCCGCGACGGGCCCGAGCAGCGGCCAGGCCCGGATCTCCCGCTTGGCGAGCATCGTGCCGGGCAGGACGGCGGCGACCAGGGGGATGTCCAGCCAGGAGATGTGGTTGGCGACGACGAGCAGGGGTCCGTCGGCGGGGACGGGGGCTCCGGTGATCTTCAGCCGGACGCCGAAGGCGCGGAGCACCAGTCGGCACCACGCGCGCACCAGCGCCCGCCGGCCGGCGGAGGGCAGCAGCGCCGCCAGGGGCGCGAGCAGCACCCCGGCGAGGACGGCGGCGACACCCGTGGCCAGCCGGGCCGCCGCCCGTACGGGTCCGGCGGCCCCGCCCGTGTGCCGTGCACAGGGATCAGGGGCGCACGGCGAGGTCGGCAGCCAGGGCGAGGGGGAGCCGGCGCCGGTCACTGCGCGGGGGCGAGGGAGAGGAAGTGGCGCAGGTAGCGGGGGTTGGTGTTGCGCAGCGACAGCAGGACGTAGAGGTCGGCCACGCCGAAGTCGACGTCGTGGGCGGGCGCGCCGCAGACCCACGCGCCGAGCCGCAGATAGCCGCGCAGCAGCGGCGGGAGCTCGACCCGGCCCTCGGGGCGGGCGACTCCGTCGGGCGTCCAGAGCTTGTGCGGGGTGACCCAGTACTCCTCGGGGGCGAGGTGCTTGGCCTTGACGGTGTCCCAGGTGGCGGCGGCGAGCGTGCCCCCGTCGGCGAGGGGGATGGAGCAGCAGCCCGCGAGCCAGGTGTGGCCGGTGCGGGTCATGTAGCGGGCGAGTCCGGCCCAGATCAGGGCGATGACCGCGCCGTTGCGGTGGGCGGGGTGGACGCAGGAGCGGCCGACCTCGACGAGGTCGTCGCGGACGGGGGCGAGCCGGCCGAGGTCGAACTCGCCCTCCGAGTAGAGGCGTCCGGCGATCCGGGCGCGGTCGGGCGGCAGGAGGCGGTACGTGCCGACGACCTCGCCGGTGGCCTCCTCGCGTACCAGCAGGTGGTCGCAGTACGCGTCGAAGGCGTCGATGTCGAGCCCGGGTTCGGGCCCGTCGAGGCGGGCACCCATCTCGCCGGCGAAGACCTGGTGCCGCAGGCGCTGCGCGGCGCGTACGTCCTCCTGGGTGCGGGCGAGACCGACGACGTAGCGGGACTCCTCGCCCGCGGGGCGGTCGGTCGGGCGGTCCGCGGGCCGGTCGGTGGAGCGAGGCTGCGTTCGCCTCTGCGGTTGCGGCTGGGCGGGAACTCCGGCGAACGGGGCGGCCGTGGCAGGCGCACCACCGGGGGCCGGGAGACCGGCGGGGACGGGGACAGCGGGGGCTGCGGACGACGGTGCGGGCATGTCGGGCTCCTCCGGCGTACGGAAGGGGGACGGTGAGGGCCGGACCGTGGGGCGGTGGTCCGGCTCCTTACTTCTTCCGTTGCCGGCTGGATTCGACGTGACCGTGCGGGGGCCCGCGGGTGTGCGGTCGCTGAAATGCTATTCGGCGAGGGCCTGCGTGATCTGGTCCGAGGCCGCCTTCGCGGCCTCCTTCGGATCGTCTCCCCGCAGGACCGCGGTCATGTACGGCTTGATCGGGTTCGACGCCTCGACGTCCGCCCACTGCGGGGAGTTGGGTGTGGCCTTGCCCCGGGCCGCGCCGACGGCCATGACGGCGGTGGCCTCCTGGCCCTCGACGACGGAGGCGAGGGAGCTCTTGTTGGGGACGTAGTTCATGGCGCGGGCGAGCTCGGCCTGCCACTTCTCTCCGGCCAGGGCCTTGACGACGTCGATGGCCGCCGACCGCTCGGGGGCGTTCTCCGGGATGATCAGATCGGAGCCGCCGGTGAAGACGGCGCACGGCTGCCCGGCCTTCTTGCCGGGTATCGGGAAGAAGCCGAGTCTGTCCTTGATTCCGGGGTTGGCCTTGGTGATGGCGGCGACGGCGCTGGGGGTGGCGATGATCTGGGCGACGTCACCCTTGGCGAAGACCTCGGCCTGGGGCGGGGTCTGCTCGTCGGCGTTCTTGGGACCGGAGCCGAGCGACTGCAGCTCCTTGTAGAACTCCATGCCGCGCAGCGCGGCGGGGCTGTGCAGGGCGCCGGTCCAGTCGCCGCCCTTGTCCTCGGCGAGCTCGCCGCCCTCGTCCCAGATGAAGCCCGCGAGGGTGTACCAGTCCTGTCCCGCGAGATAGATGCCCTGGGTGCCGTCGCGGTCGAGCTTCTCGGTGGCGTCGAGCCACTGGGCCCGCGTCGTGGGCGGCTCGGTGACGCCGGCCCGCGCGAAGAGGTCCTTGTGGTAGATCACGACGCGGTTGGCGGCGTACCAGGGGATGCCGTACTGGGAGCCGTTGATCCGGCCGGGCTCGGCGAGGCCCGGCAGCCAGTCCTCGCTGCCGAGATCGCGCACGGACTCCAGGGTGAGGTCGTAGAGCTTGTCGGTGTCGGCGTACTGGGCGACCTGGGTGTTGCCGACCTCGATGACGTCGGGTCCGCCCGTGCCCCCGATCGCCTCCGTGACCTTCTTGCCGATGCCCGTCCACTCCTGGAACGTGAACTTCAGCTCGATGCCCTCGTGCTCGGCCTCGTACGCCGCGGTGAAGCGCTGGAGGAAGTCCTCGCTGACGCTGTCGCGCATCAGCCAGACATTGACCGTGCGGTGCTCGTCGGAGGCGCCGGGAAGGAGCCCGCAGCCGGCGAGCGCGAGGGCGGTCGCGACGGCCAGGGGACTGACGAGATGGCGGTTCTTCACGGAGGTCACCTTCTGCGTTCCATGACATGGAGTGCGGCATGGGGAGCTGACCCGTCGTGGGGGGACCGAACGGCGTGTTCGCGCGGGTATGTGGCCTGGATTCTGGTCTGGACCAACCGGGCGGTCAAGTCCTGGACGGTCCGGTTCCGGGCGGGCGTGCGGCGCACGCCCGCCCGTCACCCCTGGTGGAGCGCGGGGCCGGTGTTACGGGACGGCCGGTACGGAGTCCTCGAAGGCCGTGCCCGCGGTGCGGTACGAGGCGACCTTGGCGGCCACCTGGGCCGGGGTCAGCACCTGGTCCTTCACGTGCAGGACGTAGTCGACCTTCTGGTCGTAGGCGCGCGCGGCCGTGGAGGTCTGGCCGGCGAGGTCGATCAGCCACTGGTTGAAGTTGATGGACATCGGGCGCTCGGGGAGGTAGCGGGCGTCATGCCGGCCGAACTCCTGGCCGTCGACGTAGTAGACGATGGTGCTGTCGTCGATGGTCAGGACGAGGTCGTGCCAGCCCGCGTAGCTCGCCCGGACCTCGGAGTGCTGGTTGACGGCCTCCCAGGGATCGGGCCGGTAGGTCTCCCACGAGGTGGTGTAGAGGATGTTGGCGGGCTCGCCCCAGCCGCCGTTGGGCAGGTACTCGAAGTCGTACTCGGCGTAGTCGTCCGCCATCGGCGCCTTGAGGTCGTTGATGGTGAAGAACGTCTGGACGATGCGGTCGCCGTCCGGGCCGGAGAGCGGAGCGTCGGAGAAGCGGACCCGGGCCGCGTACGTGCCGTTCCTGAACTTCGTGGCCCGGGTGAGGATCTCGGTCTGCCGGGTGGACTCCGCGGTGCCGGCGGTCGAGGTCCTCAGGTTCATGATCGAGTTGGCGCCCTCCTTGGCGAAGGTGACGTTCTCGGGCGCCCAGCCGGCGCCGGGCACGCCCGGTCCGCCGGAGTTGGAGCGCACGCTCCAGCCGTGGGCGCCGATCGCCGGGTCGGTGTGCCCGGTGTAGTCGAAGTCGTCGAAGAGCGCGGCTCCGGAAGGCGGCGGCGTCGTCGGATCGGTCGGGGTCGGCGTCGGCGTCGGCTCGTTGCCCGCCGGGGCCGTGCCCCAGACCTGGACGCCGCCGACGGTGGCGGTGACCTTGCTCCAGTTCGCGTACGTGGTCCGGGACGGCCCGAAGGAGTAGTCGTCGTTCTGGTTCAGCGGCTGCCAGTTGGAGCGGTGGAAGCGCAGCTGCATGTCGCCCGTGTCGGCGCCGGGGGCGAGGCTCCCCGCGCCGGCCGTGAAACCGACCTCCAGATAGCGGTCGGCGGTGGCGGTCGGGTGGGTCAGGGTGCCGAAGGTGCCGGTGAGGTTCGCGCAGCCCTTGACGGCCCAGGAGCAGGCGTAGCTGTACGAGGCTCCCGCCTCGGCCTTGAAGTAGTACCGCACCTTCACCTGACTCAAGGGCACGCTCGACGCACCGGTGTTGACCACCTTGAGCCAGGGCTCGACCTGGTCGCTCCCGGTGGCGCTCTGCCGGTACTGGACGGTGACCGCCTCGCCCGCGGCGGCGGCCGGGAGGGCGGTCAGCGCGGTGGCGCCGAGGCCGGTCACGGCGGCGACGGCGAGTGCGGCACGGATCCGCGGGGCGGCGCCGGTCGTTCGGGAACCGGTCGGTGGCGTACGCGTCGTCGCCGTACTCGTCGGTCGGATGCTCATGGGGTTTCCTCTCCTTCGACGGAGGTGGGGGAAAGACGGCGCGGCACCCCGAGGGTGTCGAGCCGGGTCCGGTGGTGGCGCAGCCGTGCCCGGAAGCCCGGCCAGTCCCGGCGCCCGCTCCAGGCGGTCTCGGCCAGGGCGCAGAGCCGCGGGAAGGCCAGGTACTCGGCGTGCGCCGCGGTGGGGACGTACTCGGTCCACAGCTGGGCCTGGGTGCCGAGGACCCGCGCGGTCTCCTCCGGGCTCCAGTGGGCGGGCGCGGGGTCGGTGCCGTGGACGGTGCGCAGGTCGACGACGGGGCCCGGCTGGCCGGGCGGCTCGTCGGGGCTGGCCGACTGGGGGTAGTCGAGGTAGGTGGAGCGGTGGGGGGCCATGACGACGTGGTGGCCGCGGCGGGCGGCGGTGCGGCCGTGGGCGGTGTCCCGCCAGGGCATGACCGTGAAGTACGGGGGGAGGTCGGCGCCGGTCTCGGTCCAGCCGAGGGGGCGACGGCCTGCGTCGAGGAGATGGCGCCCGACCTGTTCCATGAACCAGCCGTGCAGGGCGTCGGGCCCGGCGAGTCCTTGCTCGGCGGCGCGTCGGCGGGCGACGGGCGAGGCGTGCCATTCGGCGGTCGGGCACTCCTCCCCGCCGAGGTGGACGTGGGGTGAGGGAAAGACGTCGAGGACCTCGTCGAGGACCTCGCGACAGAAGTCGAGGACGCCGTCGTGGACGCCGAGGACGGTGTCGCACACCCCCCAGCGGTCCCAGACGCCGAGCGTGCGGTCCGGCCGGTTGCCGAGTTCCGGATAGGCGGCCAGGGCCGCCCTGGCGTGGCCGGGCATCTCGATCTCCGGCACGACGGTGATGCCCCGCTCGGCCGCGTGCCGTACGAGCGCGGCGAGTTCGGGACGGGTGTAGGCGCCGCCGTGCGGGAGTCCGCCGACCTCGGTGAGCCGGGGGCGGGCGGCGACGGGCATGCGCCAGCCCTGGTCGTCGGTGAGGTGCAGGTGGAGGACGTTGAGTTTGTGGAGGGCGAGGAGGTCGACGTACCTCCGGAGGAAGGAGACGGGCCGGAAGTGGCGGGCGACGTCGAGCATGGCTCCGCGCCAGGAGAAGCGCGGGACGTCGGTGATCTGTACGCAGGGCAGGGACCACTCGACCCCGGTGACCGGCCGGTCCCGGAGCGCCTGGACGGGCAGGAGTTGGCGGAGCGTCTGCACTCCGGCGAGCAGACCGCGGGGGCGGGCTGCCCTCAGCAGGACGCCCTCGGGGCCGGCGGTGAGGCCGTACCCCTCGTCGCCGAGGCCGGTGAGGGCGGTGTCGAGGGCGAGGACGACGGTGCCGTCCGGGCGGGCGGGCAGCGGGAGGCCGGTGGCCGGCCCGAGGAGGGTGCGCAGCAGCTCCGCGGCGTCGCCGGCGCCGGGGGCGATCCTGAGCGCGGTGGTGCCGTCGAAGGTGAACCGGCCGGGCAGCACGGTGAGGTGGGCGGGGTGCGGGACGAGCTGGGGCACGGGCATGGCGGCGCGCTATCCCTTCACGGCTCCGCCGGTCATCCCGGCGGCGACCCGGCCCTGCAGGACCAGGAAGAGGACGAGGACGGGCAGGGCGAAGAGCGTGGACGCGGCCATGGTGGCGCCCCAGTCGGTGCCGAAGACGTTGGAGAAGGAGGAGAGCCAGACGGGCAGGGTGCGGTCGTCCTGGTTCTTGATGATGAGCATGTTGGCGAAGGCGAACTCGTTCCAGGCGGTGATGAAGCCGAAGAGCGAGGTGGCCATCAGCCCCGGGGCGAGCAGCGGGAGGGTCACGCGGCGGAAGGCCTCGGCGCGGGTGCAGCCGTCGACCTGGGCGGCCTCCTCGAGCTCGGCGGGGACGGCGGCGAGGAAGGAGCGCAGGGTGACGATCGTGAACGGCAGGGTGATCATGAAGTAGATCAGGGTCAGGGTGACCAGCCGGTCGAGCAGGCCGGCGTCCCGGGCGATGACGTACAGCGGGATCAACAGCGCTTCCCATGGGGCGACTTGGGCGAGGAACACCATGAGGACGAAGGCGCGCCGGCCCCGCCAGCGCATCCGGGCGACGGCGAAGGCGGCGCCGAGCGCCACGACGAGCGCGAGCAGGACGCAGCCGGCGGTGACGATCAGGCTGTTGCGCCAGAAGAGCCAGAATCCGTCCGCCTCGACGGCGTGTGCGAAGTGCTCCAGGGTGAGGGAGGTCGGCAGCAGGACGGGGGTCTCGGCCTGGATGTCCGAGGTGGGCTTGAAGGCGGTGGAGATCATCCAGTAGACGGGGAAGACGGCGAGGGCGAAGACCGTCAGCGCGGCGGCGTGCAGGGGAAGCCGGCGCAGGGAGCGGGGTTTCACCGGTCGGCCTCCTGCCGGAGCATCTGGCGGAAGTAGGCGATCAGCACGGCGACGAGGATGAGCACCGTCAGGGTCGAGACGGCCGCGCCGAGGTCGTAACGGTGGAGCGACCGGGCGACCCGGTACGCGTAGACGGGCAGGGTGGTCGTGGCCTCGCCGGGGCCGCCCCGGGTGACGGCCCAGATCTGGGCGAAGCAGCGGAAGACCCAGATGACCTCGAGGCAGAGGACCAGGCCGAAGATCGGCCGCAGCAGCGGCAGGGTGATCGACCGGAAGATCCGCCAGGCCCCGGCGCCGTCCAGGCGGGCCGACTCGTACAGCTCCTCGGGGACGGTCAGCAGGGCCGCGTACAGGGTGATGGCGGCGAAGGGGACCGACTGCCACACCACGAGCAGGACGAGGACGGTGAAGGCGGCCGTGCCGTCGGCGAGCCAGGAATACCCCTCGAAGGACGTGAACCCGAGGCGTACGAGCGTCCAGTTGACGATGCCGAGACGGGAGGCGAAGAGCCACTGGAAGACGGTGGTGGTGGCGATGACCGGGCTGGCCCAGGCGAGGACGAGCCCGCTCGTCACCAGGATCCGCATCCGCCGTCCGAGCCGCCGCATCATCAGCGCGACCAGCGTGCCGATCCCCATGATCAGTACGACGTTGACGAGGGTCCACCAGAAGGTGCGCCGGACGACCTCCCAGAACTCCGGGTCGGCCAGGACCGTCCGGTAGTTCTCGAACCCGGCGAACGCCGCGCCTCCCCCTATCAGTTCGCCCAGTCCGTAGTGCTGGAAGGAGATGAGCAGGTTGCGGACGAGGGGGTAGCCGAGGAGCAGGGCGCCGCCGAGGACGGTGGGGGCGACGAGGAGGTAGGGGCCGAGGGCGGCCCCGCGGCGCGGCCCGCTCACGAGCCGAGGGTCTTGGTGATGCTCTCCGACGCGGCCCGGGCCGCCTGCGCGGGGTCGGTTCCGGTGAGCACTGCGGTCATGTACTGCTTGATCGGGTTGGTGGCCTCGACGGCGGCCCACTGAGGGGAGTTGGGCGTCGCGCGGCCCTGCGCGGCGCCGGCGGCCATGGCGGCGGTGCCCTCGTCGTCCTGGATCACGTGGGCGAGCGAGGTGCGGTTGGGGACGTAACTCATCGTCCTGGCCATGTCCGTCTGCCACTTCTCGCCGGCGAGCGCCTTGACGACCTCGTAGGCGGCGTCGGGGTGGGCGGAGGCGGCGGGGACGATCAGGTCGGAGCCGCCGGTGAAGACCGCACCGGGCTTGTCCGCCGTTCTGCCGGGGACCGGGAAGAAGCCCAGCTTGCCCTTGAGTGCCGGATTGGCCTGTTCGACGATCTTCGCGCCGCCGGGCACGGCGATGATCTGGGCGACGTCACCCTTGGCGAAGACATCGGCCTGCGGGGGCTTGGCCTCGTCGGAGTCCTTGGGGCCCTTGCCGAGGGCCTGGAGCTGCCGGTAGAAGTCCATGCCGGCGAGGGCCTGCGGGGTGTCGAGCGCACCCTTCCACTCCTTGCCGTCCCGTACGGCGAGGTCGCCGCCGTCCTCCCAGACGAAGCCCGCGAGGGTGTACCAGTTCTGTCCGGGCAGGTAGATGCCTTGCGTGCCCCCCTTGTTGAGCTTGGCCGTGGCCGCGAGCCACTCGGCGCGCGTCCGGGGCGGAGCGGTGATGCCGGCCCGGGCGAAGAGCTCCTTGTGGTAGATGACGACACGGTTGGCGGCGTACCAGGGGATGCCGTACTGCTTCCCGTCGACCTTCCCCGGCTCGGCGAGGCCGGGCAGCCAGTCGGCCCCGTTCAGCTCGGCGACCTTGGCGCTGAGGTCGCGGACGCCGCCGCTCGCCGCGTACTGGGCGACCTGGGTGTTCCCGACCTCGATGACGTCGGGGGCGTCCTTGCTGGCCAGGGCCGCGGTGATCTTCTCGCCGATGCCGTCCCACTCCTGGACCTGGATGTCGAGCGTGACGCCCTGGTGGGTCGCCTCGAAGTCGGTGCGGAAGCGGCCGAGGAAGTCGTCGGTGACGCTGTCCTTCATGATCCAGACGGTGACCTCGCCGGCTCGGTCGGCGGTCGCGGGGTCGTCGGTCGTGCCGCAGGCGGTGGCGCCGAGGGCCAGCGTCGCCATCAGGGCGACGGGGCCGGCGAGGGAGCGCATGTTCACGGGCACCTCAAGAGATGGTTGACCAATTGGTCAAGTGGTCAGATGCGTGACCAGAAGGTGGCATGGACCAATGAAGCCGTCAACCCCCTGGAAAATATGCGCTGTTCACTCACTCCACGGCGAGGACGGCTGGCTAGGATGAGGCTTACCAGTTGACCAGTAGGGAGCCGGCATGAAGGACGACGCCTCGGGCGGGGTGCTGAAGAGGGAGCGCGTACGGGAGCATCTGCTGGGCCTGATCGAGGCCGGCCGCCCCGGCGAGCCGATCCCCTCCGAGCGCACCCTGTGCGCCACTCTCGGCGTCTCGCGCCCCACCCTGCGCGCCGCCGTCGACGAACTCGTCGCCACGGGCGCGCTGGTACGGGAACACGGACGCGGCATGTTCGTCGCCCCCGCCAAGATCACCCAGCAACTCGCACCGGACCACGCGGCCTTCACCGTCCCGCGCGCCTCCGGCAGCTGGTCCGGCACGGTGCTGGAGTCCGCGAGGCTCCGGGCCGGCGCGCGCATCGGCCGCAAGCTCCGCGTCTCCCCCGCCGCCGAGCTGCTCTACATCGCCCGCCTGCGTCTGGTCGACGGCTCCCCCATGGCGATCGAGCACCTGCACATCCCGGCGGATTTGGTCCCCGCCGCGCTCACCGCGCGGGAGCTGGAGTCCGGCGACCTGTACGACCACCTCCGGGACCACCACCGCGTCCATGTCCGGGAGGCGACGCAGTCGATCGAACCCACCGTCGTGAGCGAGGCCGAGGCAGCCCTCCTGGACGTCCCGGTCCTCTCCCCCGCCCTGCTGATCGAACGCCTCACCCTCGACACCTCGGGCCGGCCGGTCGAGTACGTCCACTCCGTGTACCGGGGCGACCGCTACCGCATCGTCTCCCGCCTCGACTTCACCCGTGACGGCGTCGTGACCTCCTCCACGGCCGGGGATGCATACTGACCGCCGGACGACAGGCCGGGGAGGGCACGCGATGGAGCTCAAGCGGGAGCGGGTACGGGAGCATCTGCTGGCCGTGATCGACGGGCGCCGTCCCGGGGACGCCATCCCCTCCGAGCGCACGCTGTGCGCCACCCTCGGCGTCTCGCGCCCCACCCTGCGCGCCGCCGTCGACGAACTCGTCGCCACGGGCGCGCTGGTACGGGAACACGGACGCGGCATGTTCGTCGCCCCCGCCAAGATCACCCAGGAACTCGTCGCCGAGGACCACGCGGCGGGCGCGCCCCGGAGCCGTGGCAGCTGGACGAGCACGGTGCTGGAGTTCCGTACCGTACGGGCCGGCGCGAGGATCGGGCGGAAGCTGAAGGTCTCCCCGGCGGCGGAGCTGGTGTACGTGGCGCGGCTGCGGCAGGTCGACGGGGCTCCGATCGCCCTGGAGCACCTGCACGTCCCCGCCGCGCTGGTGCCCGGTCTGACGCCCGCCGACATGGAGGCCGGCTTCTACGCCCATCTGCGGGAGACGTGCGGCATCAGGACGGCGCACGCGGTCCAGTCGATCGAGCCGACCGTCCTGAGCGAGGAGGAGGCCGCCCTCCTGGACGTCCCGGTCCTCTCCCCCGCCCTGCTCTTCGACCGGATCACCTCGGACACCGGCGGGCGGCCGGTGGAGTACGTCCGTTCGCTGTACCGCGGCGACCGCTACCGGATCGTCTCGCGGCTCGCTCTCGGTGCCGGCGCCGCCGACCACCCGGCGCCTGACGTGTCGCGGACCGGGGCGTGGTGGGGCACGGTGGAATAACCTTCGAGGAGAGGAGTTCGGCCCCCATGTCGAACCACACCTACCGCGTCACCGAGATCGTCGGCACCTCCACGGAGAGCGTCGACCAGGCCATTCGTAACGGCATCGAACGGGCCTCGCAGACGCTCCGCGGCCTCGACTGGTTCGAGGTGACGCAGGTGCGCGGCCACCTCGTCGACGGGGCGATCGGGCACTACCAGGTCGGCCTGAAGGTCGGATTCCGCCTGGAGGAGGGCCAGTGACCCGAGCGGGTCAGGCCCTGTCTCCTTCTTCCGGGCGTCCCTGAGGGCAGCCGGGTCAGGTCCTGCCCTCCTTCTCCTGGGCGGCCTTGAGGGCCTCCGACGCCACGGCCCAGCGGGCCCGGACGACCGGGAAGCCGGCCTCCTCGGCCGCGTCGCAGACCAGCTCGTCGTCGTCGACCAGCATCCGGACCTCGCGGTCGCGGCCGAGCCGGCGCAGGATCTCCAGCTTGGTGTGGCGCGCGGGACGGAAGTCGTTGTTGCGGCGCATGTGGATCGGACCGCCGGGCAGGTCCTGCGCGGCGAGCCAGGCGACCGTGTCCCGGCGGCAGCGCTCGGGCCGCCCGGTGAGGTAGACGATCTCGCACTCCTCGGCGGCCTCCCGGCACAGGGCGACGCCCTTCGCGAGCGGCGGGTCCTGGGGCGCCGCGGCGAAGAAGGCCGCCCAGTCGCGCGGACGCCGTTCCAGGAAGTGCTGGCGGTGTGCGGTACCGGCGAGCGTGTTGTCGAGATCGAAGACGGCCACGGGCCTGCTGTTTCGCGTCACGCGGACAGCGTAGGGAACACGGCGCGGGAATCCTGCCCGCGCGCAGGCGTTGCACCCGTCGTGACCCTTTCTTCCGACGGCATCCGTCTTTCCGTCCTCGACCGCTCCCGGACCCGGGAGGGCGAGGACGAATCCGTCGCGCTGCGCGCCACCGTGGACCTCGCGCGGGAGGTGGAGGCCCTCGGGTACCACCGGTTCTGGGTCTCGGAGCACCACAGCGTGCCGGGCGTGGCGGGCTCCGCGCCCACCGTGCTGGCCGCCGCCGTCGCGGCCGCCACGTCCGCCGTCCGGGTCGGCACCGGCGGGGTGATGCTGCCCAACCACCAGCCGATGGTCGTGGCCGAGCAGTTCGGCGTCCTGGAGTCGCTGTTCCCCGGGCGGATCGACATGGGGCTGGGCCGCTCGGTCGGCTTCACGGACGGCATCCGCCGTGCGCTCGGCCGGGACAAGGACGACGCCGAGCGGTTCGGGGAGCAGCTGACCGAGCTGCTCGGCTGGTTCACGGGGACGCAGACCGCCCACCCGCAGGTGCACGCCCGCCCGGCGGAGGGCAGGCGTGTGCCGCCGTACGTCCTCGCGACGGGCGAGGGCGCCTCGGTCGCCGCCGAGGCCGGTCTTCCGCTGGTCGTCGGGGATCTGCGGGGGCGCGAGCGGATGCTGCGCGCGATCGAGGTCTACCGGTCCGCCTTCCGTCCCTCCCCCTGGTCCGAGGAGCCGTACGTCGTCATCTCGGGCACGGTCGCGGTGGCCGGTACCGAGGAGGAGGCCCGGCGCCTGCTGATCCCGGAGGCGTGGTCGCTGGCGTACTCGCGTACCCAGGGTGTCTTTCCGCCGCTGATGCCCGTCGAGCGCATCGAGGCACTGGCGATGACGGAGAAGCAGCGCGCGTTCTTCGCCTCGGGCCTGGAGGGGCACCTGTACGGCACGGAGGAGCAGGTCGGCGAGGCTCTGCGGCGGGTGGTGCAGGAGAGCGGCGCCCAGGAGGTCCTGGTGACGACCAGTACGTACGACCGCGACGCGCTGCGCGACTCCTACCGCCGGCTGGCCCGTGCCACCGGCCTGACCGGTGGGGCCGACTCCGCGCACCCGGCGTAGAGGCGGGATCGGGACATTCCCCGCGCACTCCGGTCGGCACCCCACCTCTCCGGCCTGTGCACCGGTCGGGGTGAGGGAAAGGTTCCGGCCTTCGCGCCCTCCTGTGCGCCCCTCGTGCGCCCAGTGTCGCGTTCTCGCTCAGGACGCAAGGGCAGAGGGGTGGGGTGGCTGCTCGCGCCGTGCCCCCTGGCACGGCGGAGGACCGAAGGGGTGGGAATGACAAGAGTGACGGTGGTCTACGAAGCACAGCTCCTCCGTGCCGCGCTGGTGGAACTGCTGCGATCGGGCGGGTGCCTGGTCGTCTCCTCGCTGCCGCACTGGCCCCGGGAGCCGGGGCCCGAGACGTCGCCTCCGGACGTGTACGTCGCCGATGCCGAATGTCTGCCCGCTGCCGGGGCGCCGCCCGGCAGCGCATCGACATCGGCACCGGCGACCCCGGGAGCCGGTGGCAGGCCGCTGCTGGCGCTGATTCCCGCTCAGCGACCCGGTGTGCTGCGCCGGGCCCACGCGGCGGGGGCGACGGGATTCGTCGACAAGAACGGTTCGAAGAGCCGATTACTCGAGGCGGTGCACCGTGTCGCCGCGGGCGAGCGTTTCATCGACGACTCGCTCGCCGTCGGATTTCTCCAAGCCGCGGAGATGCCGCTCACCCGGCGTGAGCTCACTGTTCTCTCGCTGGCCGCCAAGGGGGCGCCGGTCGCCGAGATCGCCGCGACGCTCTACCTGTCCAGGGGCACGGTCCGCAACTACATGGCGAGCGTCATCCGCAAGGTCGGCGCGCGCAATCGGGTGGACGCCATCCGGATCGCCCAGGGTGCCGGGTGGACCTGACCGCCGTCGCGTGACGTCTCGGCGGGCTCGCGCTCCCGTTCACTCCTGGACGTCGTTCCAGTGCCCCACCAGGTCGCGGTAGAGAGCGGACCGCACGAGCAGGTCGTCGTGCGTGCCGTACGCGGCCCGGGTGCCGTCGAGGACGAGGATCCGGTCGGCGCGGAGGGCGGACGACAGCCGGTGGGCCACGACGACCAGGGTCCCGGGCCGGGCGCGCAGGGCGCGCTCGGCCGTGGCCTCCGCGACGGGGTCCAGATGGCAGGTCGCCTCGTCGAGCAGGAGCAGGGGGGCCGGGGAGAGATGCGCGCGCCCGAGGGCGATCAGCTGGCGCTCACCGAGGGAGAGTGTGTCCGGCGTCAGCGGACCTTCGAGCCCGCCGAGACGGTCGACGAGCGGTTCCAGCGCCAGGGCCCGTACGGCCTCGTCGACGTCGGACCGGCGGGCGTCGGGCCGCAGATACCGGAGGTTCTCCCGCAGGGTGCCGGTGAAGACGTACGCCTCCTGCGGAATCAGTACACGCAGGGCCGCGAGTTCGGGCGGGCGATGGTGCGCGACGGGGCGGCCGGCGAGGCGTACGTCGCCCTGGTCGGGCGTCAGCAACCCCGCGGCGACGTGCAGCAGGGTCGACTTGCCGATGCCGCTCGGGCCGACGACGGCGATGTGCTCCCCCTCCTCGACGGTCAGTTCCAGATGGTCGAGGACGGCACGGGCACCGGGCCCGTATGCGGCCCGGACCCCGCTCAGCTCCAGTGCCGCCGTCGCGCGACCCGCCCGCGGGTGCCCACGACGGGCGGCGGTGGGAGGAGCGGGCTCGGGCATCGGACGGGTGAGTCGGTCGAGGATCACGAAGAGACGCGCTCCGGCGGCGCCCAGGACCGTCATCAGTGTCTGCAGTGCCGGGAGGAGCGCCTGGAGAACGTAGGTGAGCGCACCCACCAGGGCGCCGGTCGTGACCCCGTGGCGATGGAGCCACGGGGTCGCGGCAAGCAGCAGGAACACCGGCAGCTGCCCCGCCGTCGCGACGGAGAGCGTGCGCGCCGCCGCCCACCGGGCCATGGCGCGCTGGGCGGCGGCGGCCTCGTCGATCGCACGGCGGTTTTGGGTGGCGGTCGGCTCCTGGGCTCCGCAGGCGACGATGTCGCGCAGGGCTGTGCACGTGATCTCGGCTCTCCGCCCGACCGCCTCGTCGGCGTCGAGGTAGCGGTGCTGGGCGCGTGCCATGGGCCGCAGGGAAGCGGTGAACAGGGCGAGGCCCAGCACCATCGGCGGGAGGACGATGAGGAGCAACCGCGGCGCCAGTGACAGCAGACCGATCAAGGCTCCGGCGGCGACGAAGACGAAGGAGCGGGCGGCGAGCACCAGCCCGGCGAAGCTGTCGCGGGCGATCTCGGTCTGGCTGGTCAGCCGGGACACCGCGGTCGTGTCCACGGTCGCGCCCGCTGCGGTGGCGGCGCGCAGCGCGTGGCGCACCGACCGCCGTACGAGGTGATCGCGCAACGGTTCGGTCAGATGCGCGAGTTGGGCGAAGACCCCACGGAGGACCGGAGCGCCGAGAAGGATGGCCACGACGGCGCCGGTCAGCCAGAGCAGCCCGGTCGCCGGGGCGCCCCGCAGGAAGCCGTCGTCCAGGGCACGTGCCACGCAGTAGCCGCCGAGGAACGTCTGCGCGGACTCGGCCGCGGACCATGCCGCCAGTCTGACCAGCACGCCCTTGCGGCGGCCGAGGAAGACCGCCGCCGAAGCCCTGACGCGCCGGGACGCCCCGGGCTTTCCGGCGGCCACCCCCGCGTCACGGGGGGCCGGCCGCGTCTGCGGAGGGTCCGCCGCCCGGCCCGTGTCCGCCCCCGCGGTCATGCGCCCGCCCCGGGGCCGTCGTGGGCGGAGAACACGGCGCGGTAGTCCGGGTCCTCCCACAGCCGGCGGTGCGGTGCGTACCGCCGCACGCGGCCCCCCTCCAGCCAGACGACCCGGTCCGCGCGGGCGGCGGTGGACACCCGGTGGGCCACGATCAAGGTGGTGCACGGCCGCAGCAGGGTGGAGAGGGCGAGCTCCACCTGCCGTTCGGTGGCCGTGTCGAGGCTCGACATCGCGTCATCGAGAATCATCAGGCGGCCCGCGCCGATGAACGCCCGTGCCAGCCCGAGGCGTTGGCTCTCGCCACCGGAGAACGGCGCGTCGTCCAAGGGCGTGTGGTAGCCGCGCGGCAGCAGCCGGATGAAGCTGTCGGCGCTCGCGGCACGCGCCGCCCGTCGGACCTCGGCGGTCGTGGCGGGGCCCCGGCCGGGGCCGATCCCGGCGGCGACCGCGGAACGGACCGTGGCGGCGGCGCCGCCGTCGAAGGCGGGCCGGGCGAACGCGTAGGCGGTCGCCCCCCGCAGTTCGTCGTGGGACAGCGCGGCCATGGCGACACCGTCGAGGAGGACCTGCCCCGCGTCGGGGTCGGTCAGCCGGCCCGCGACAGCGGCCAGGGTCGACTTGCCCGCGCCCGAGCGGCCCACGACGGCCACCGTCGATCCGCCGTCGATCGCGAGCGTCACGTCCGTGAGCAGCGGGAGGCCGTCGCGCACCACCCGCACTCCCCGTAGCTCCAGGCCACCGGGCCCGTCGGCAGGCAGGACGGCGGAGCCGTACGGCACGGGGGGAAGGTCGGCGAGTTCGGAGGTGCGGCGTCCTGCGCTGCGGGCCCGCACCAGCGTGCCGAGCGGCACCGCGATGCCTCCGATGCCGGCGGCGAGGGCGGCGTACCGGGTGGCGGCCAGCAGTGCGCCGACGCTGAGCTCCCCCGAGGCGAGCCGGGTCCCCGCCACCGCCACGACGGCGGTGGTGAGCAACGGGAGCAGGACTCCGCTGCGGGCCACGGCGCGACCGTGGACGAGCCACATGCGCGTGCCGTGCCGCGTCATGTCCTCCAGTGGGGCGAGGATGCGCTCCTCCTCGCGGCGTGCCGTGTCCGCGGCGGCGATGGTGCGCGCGCCTTTCAGCGCCTCGGCCAGCCGGGCGGCGATGACACCCTGCGCATGCTGGTACCGGCCGACGGTGTCGGAGGACTGGTGCGCGAACGCGCGCAGCAGCAGCAGGAGCAGGGGAAGACCGGCGGCGAAGACGGCGGCGAGCCAGAGGTCGATGACGGCCAGCGCGACGAGGGCACCGGCCGGGGCGAGTACGGAGGCCACCGAGGTCGCGAGCGCCGCCGGTGCGGTGCCGCTGTCCGTGGCGTTGACGCACAGCCGGGCGGCGACGTCGCCGCCGGAGTGGGACGCGGCGCGATGAGGGGCCGTGCGGAGCAGCCCGGTCAGCGCACGTCGGCGGATCCAGGCGGTGGCGCGGGCGTTGGTGAGCTGGGTCAGCAGGACCGACGCGCCCTCCAGCAGGACTTCCGCGGCGAGCAGCACGCCGACGTACACCAGCCAGGTGCCCGCGCCGGGGCGCTGGTGCAGCAGCAGATCCAGGGTCCTGCCGGCCATGGCGGGGACGGCGAGGGAGCAGGCCGCACCGGCGACCGAGCAGACGAGCAGCGCGACCGTGGTTCCGGCGGTGTGCCGTACGGCGCCGCGCGACAGCCGGTCGGAACCGGTCGGCGAGGCCATCCGATGCCCTTTCTCCTGGCGGGTGTGGTTCCCCGGCCGGGCAGCCCCCGCGCTCGGCCCCCGACGGCCGGTGCCCCCGGAGACGCGCTCCAGGGGCACCGGGACTCCGCGCCGACGTGCTCAGCTGCCGTACGCGGAGCCGGGCCGGGTCAGTTGCAGGTCGTCACGCTGAGGCTGCTGTCGCCGCAGAGCAGAAGGCTCGCGCGGCTACCGGTCTCGACGTCACCGACGGCCTCGTCCTTGGGGGTCTCCAGCGACTGCAGGTCGAGCAGGTTCATGATCGTTTCCTTTCGTGTGGGGACGGTGGTGCAGGGACGACCCCGGTACGGGGCCGGTTCTGGGGCCGCGGAAGCGGCGGGAGGAAGGGCAGGTGTGCCGGGCGGTCGCCCAGCGCTGCCGCGAGGGCCAGCAGGACGCCCGCGGTGCCGGTGGCGAGGTCCATGGAGAGCCGCATCATCTGTTCGCCGGGGAAGGCGAGATGGCCCTGGTAGGCCATCGCGTGCCAGGTCAGGCAGTCGACCTGGCGGCGTACGTCCGCCGGCTCCGTGCCGGGGCCGCCGACGTTCGTGCGGGCGAGGTGGAGCACCATCCCGGAGGCGCCGCGAAAGAGTCCCGGCTGGGCGTAGAAGGTGGCCTGGGCCGCCCGCACGATCTCGTGGCGGGCCCGCTCGAGGGCGTCGTCGCGGCGGTGGAGGAGGTAGTCGTCGATCACCATGCCGATGCCCACACTGCCGGCGCCGAGGTACGGCATCGTCCGCCAGCCCTCGTCGACCTGGAGGGTGCCGGAGATTCCGCGCACACACCGGGAGAGGTCGTCGTGGAGCGCTTCGGCGGCGAGGTCGAGGAGGGCGGTGTCCCGGGTGCGTTCGTAGAGCCGGACGAACAGCAGTGCCCGGCCGGCCCCACCGTGCAGCAGCCCGGTCCGCACCCGGCCCGGTGACTCCCCCGCCGCCCGGGAGGCGGCGGGCGGGCGGGCCGTCAGTTCCGCGCAGCGCAGGGCCGCGTCGTGCAGGGCCGTCTCACCGGTGGCGGTGGCCAGGGCGTCCAGGGCCAGGCCGATGCCGGCCGTTCCGCCGTGCAGGTCGGGGGCGAGTGCGTCGTGGTCCTCCTCGAGGACCAGGTCCGCCAGTTCGAGGGCGGCCGCCGTGTGCCCGAGCCGCTGGAGGGTCCACGCGATGCCGGTCAGCCCGTCGTAGAAGCCGAGCGGCGTGCCGGACCCCGGCTGTTTCGCGTACCGCAGGAGTCCGGCCTCCGCCGCGGGGCACCGCTCGGCCCCGCTCTCCTGGAGGGCGTGGAGGACGCCCGCCGTACCGTAGCCGAGGGACAGCGCGCCGCCGGCGGTGGCGAACTGCGCGATGTCGCCGGGGAAGAAACGATCCTCCCGGTCCGGGGTCGCCGATGCCAGGATCGCGCGCACCATCGAGTCGCGGCTGCGCGGCCAGTCTCCCGGCTCCTCGGGAAGGAAGCGGGCCCTGCCCGCGGGACGGGCGGGCGCCGGCGCACCGCCGGGAGGCGCGTCACCGGCCGGTTCGCGGATGATCTCCCGTACTGCCGCCTCCAGGAAGTCCCGGGGTACCGGGAACCGCGCCGCCGCGACCTCCGCCAGGTGCGCGGCCTTGGCCCGGTCCACGGCGAAGAGGCTGGTGAGCGGGACGAACAGGGCGATGCGCAGGCAGGCGAGGGCGTAGCGGTCCACGTCGAGGCCACGCCGGTCGGCGGGTGCGACGAACGCCGGGTTGGCGACGGTCTGGCGGCCGCCGGCCGCGGCCGGCTGTGCCGCCTCGAAGTCCAGCAGCACCACGGAGGACTCGTCCTCGGACACCATGATGTTGAACAGGTGCAGGTCGTTGAAGACGATCCCGCGCGCATGCACCTCGGCCATGGCCCGCTCCACGAGCCCATGTACGCGCAGCGCCCACTCCGTGTACTCGGCGAGCCGCTCCGCCGACGGATCGGCCTCCATCAGCGGATGCCTGCGGGCGAAGAAGGTGTTGAGCGGCTTGCCCTCCACGAACTCGAGGGCCAGGAAGTGGTGGTCGCCAAGGGTGAAGCTGTCGAGGACCTCCGGTGTGCAGGCGAGCCCCGAAAGCCGCTCCAGCGCGCCGCGTTCGCGGTGCAGCCGTGCGACGGCGTCGGCGCCGTCGGCGGCCAGCCCGGCGTACGGCCGCGCCTCCTTCAGGACGACGCGTCTGCCGGTCCGCCGGTGCCGGGCCTCGTAGACACCGCCGCCGTTGGAGAAGTGCAGGGCCTTCTCGATCTCGTACGGCATGTCCTGGACGGTCACCGCGGCCCTCGCGTCGAGGTGCGGGCGCAGGAAGGGGGGCGGGGTCACCCACGCGGGCACGGAGAAGACGGGACCGCGCTGGTCGGGTACGAGGGTGCCCGAGCCGTCCTCGATGGCCGGCCGCAACTCCCCGTGCGCGTCGTAGCAGTGGCGGCGGACGAAGCTCCCGTACCGCAGGTGCACGGGGCCCCGGCCCCACCGCAGGTCGCTGAGGATGTAGGGGCCCGGTTCACCGTCGAGCGACCGCGCCAGGTCGGTGGCCACGCGTTCGCACTGCTTGTCGTCGGCCGGGTAGACCGTGATGAACTTGCCGCTCGCCGCGCGGTCCGCGTACTTGGCGTTGCGCTGGTGCAGCAGGTACCGGCTCGGCACGAACTTGAAGGCCACGTCATGGCGCAGGCAGTAGTCCCGGACGGTGGCGAGGACCGTCTCCGCGTTGTCGAGAGCGGCCGAGACGTGGATCTTCCAGCCCTGCGCCGGGAGCGGGCGGCCCAGCGGGCGCAGGGCGAGCCAGTCGCCCGTCCGCCGGCGGGTCCAGCCCTCGGGGACGGGGAGTGTGGCGGCCGGGTAGAGGGAGTCGCCCCCTCCGTCGGCGAAGACGAGGCGGTGCGGGGCGTCGTAGAAGTGACGGTCGGCGTCGCAGAAAACCGCGTACCCCTTGTTCACAACGCACTCCCTCGGTCGGTGACGAGTCGACGTTGTCACGGCCCCGAGGGGCCACGACAGTCGCCGCTGTCACGTTCCGCCCGTGCGGTACGCATAGGTAACCGGCCGCCGTCGCCCCTGCGTCGGCGGGGCGACGGCGGCCGGCTGCGCGGTTCGCTCCTCGGTGGAGAGGCCCTGGCCCTTGCGCCACGTACGCGTCGCCGTGGGTGCTGTGCGGGCTGCCGGGCGTCGCGTACGGGCCGCCCTGGACCACGGACGGGTCACTGTGCGTCGCGTACGGGCCGCCCTGGACCACGGACGGGCTGTGGTGCGTCGCGTACGGGCCGCCGGCGGGGGCGGCACCCGCCGTCGTCATGGCGAGGGCGACGCCACGGCGAGGGCAACCGCCACGGCACCCCTGGTGGCCGCCGCCCTGGCTCCCGGAACGGCTCCGGCGCACGGGCGGCTCAGGCGCGACACATGTGCTCCCTCGCCGTCAGAGCGGCAGGGTGCGCCAGCCTCGGGTGATCTCGTCACGGACCGTGTCCGGTTGCGTCGGCTCGTGGTGCGGGCCGGCCTGCGACGTGAGCAGGTCCACCAGGCCCGCGCCGTCCGCCGGCCGGGCGGCCGGGTCGACGGTCAGTGCCCGGCTCACGGCGGCCGCGAGGTCCGGGGCGAGGGCGTGGACCGCGGCCAGCGCGGCGGCCTCCGGATCGCCGTCGACGATCCGGCGGATCACCGCTCCCGTACTGGTCGCCGCGAACGGGCTGCTGCCGTGTGCGGCACAGACCACGCAGCAGGCCCATGCCCACACGTCGGCGGCCGGACCGACCCGCTCCTCGCCGAACTGTTCCGGCGCCATGTAGGTCAGGGTCCCCGGCCCGGCGCCGGTGCGGGTGAGCCGGGTGCCGTCGACCAGGTCCGCGATGCCGAAGTCGAGCAGGCGTGGCCCGGCCGAGGTCAGCATGATGTTCGCGGGCTTGAGGTCGCGGTGGACCAGGCCCAGCCGGTGGACCCCGGACAGGGCCACGGCCAGCGCGAGCGCCAGCGCCCGCAGCGCTTCGGGGGCCCGGATCGGCCCCTGCTCCTCCAGGTACGCGTCGAGGGGCCGTCCGTCCAGCAACTCCATGGCCAGGTACGGCCGTCCGGCGTCGACGCCGGAGTCGAGGACGCGGGCGGTGTAGGCACCGGGGACCATGGACAGCACCTCGGACTCGCGCTGGAACCGGCGCAACAGGTCCGCGTTGTCGAGGAGTTCCGCATTGATGGTCTTCAGCGCCACCTGCGTCGCCGCCCCCTCCCGCCGGGCGAGGTAGACCGTGCCCATGCCGCCGGCGCCGATGCGGCCGAGGAGCTGGTAGCCGCCGATCGTCGGCGCCTCGCCCGGGTGAAGCGGGTGGTGCGGTACGGGGACCGCGACCGGGCTGGGCCGGGTCGGCACGTACGGGGCGGGCCCGGCCCGCCGCGGGGGCCGGGCGGGAGGCACGTACCCGGGCCCCGCCGTCGGCGCGTCGGCGGCGGCCCGCCCGGCGGGGACCGCGGCGCCCAGGGCCGCAACGCCTTCATCGGGGAGATACCTGCGGCTTGCCGTGTAGGCGACGGCCTGGCACGCGACGGCGGCCAAGGCCAGCCCCGTCGGCAGGAACAGCCCCAGTGCCACCCGGAGCGCCAGCAGTACCCCGGTCCGCAGCCGCGCCTCGGGCGACGAGGTCCAGGACCCCGCGGGCACACCCGCGGTCAGGAGGTTGCGCTGCGTTCGGAACCACAGCAGCGGCCAGACGACCGCGCCCAGACCGAGGAGGACGACGTACAGGGCCCAGCCCATCGCCTGCGCGTAGCCGAGGTGGTTCGACAGCGTGAAGCCGCTCTCGAGGGCGATGGGGACCCTCAGGAAGTAGTACGCGGGATAGGAGTCCAGACTCACCAGGAACCACAGGCCGACGCCTCCCCCCACGGCCAGCGCCAACTCGCCCGCGACCGCTCCGCCGGCGATCCAGGGCGGCGCCGAGCGCTCGCTCAGCGCCTGCTGCCGAAGATCGCGCTGAGCCCGCCTCAGCAGCGGCACTGTCACCGCTCGCAACGCCAGCGCCGGTCCGACCGCGGCCAGGGCGCTCAGACTCAGCGACGTCTCCACGATCTCCGCCATGCTTCCCCCGTGTCTCCGTGTCCGGCCGGCCGGTAGAGCACAGGGGAGTATAGGGCGACCGACCCGATCCCCCTTACCGGCGGGCGGACTTGCGCTGGGCCCGCAGCCACTCCTTGTTCATCGCCGCGATCGACGGGAGCGGGATCCCCTTCGGGCAGGCCGTCGCGCACTCGCCGGTCAGGGTGCAGCCGCCGAAGCCCTCGGCGTCCATCTGGCCCACCATGTCCAGGACGCGCGTCTCGCGCTCCGGGGCGCCCTGGGGCAGGACGTTCAGGTGGTTGACCTTGGCGGAGGTGAAGAGCATCGCCGAGCCGTTGGGGCAGGCCGCCACGCACGCTCCGCAGCCGATGCACTCGGCGTGCTCGAAGGCGAAGTCCGCGTCGGCCTTGGGGACCGGCGTGGCGTGCGCCTCGGGGGCCGCGCCCGTCGGGACGCTGATGTAGCCGCCGGCCTGGATGATGCGGTCGAAGGCGGAGCGGTCGACCACCAGGTCCTTGACCACCGGGAAGGCGGACGCGCGCCACGGCTCGATGTCGATCGTGTCGCCGTCACGGAAGGCCCGCATGTGGAGCTGGCAGGTGGTCGTACGCTCCGGTCCGTGGGCGTCGCCGTTGATGACGAGGCTGCACGCGCCGCAGATGCCCTCGCGGCAGTCGTGGTCGAAGGCGACCGGGTCCTCGCCCTTGCGGATGAGCTCCTCGTTGAGGGTGTCGAGCATCTCCAGGAACGACATGTCGGAGGAGATTCCGTCCACCTCGTACGTGGACATGGCGCCGGGGGCGTCGGTGTTCTTCTGGCGCCAGACGCGCAGGGTGAGCTTCATGCGTAGCTCCGCTGGGTGGGGTGGACGTACTCGAAGACGAGGTCTTCCTTGTGCAGGACGGGGGCGTCGCCGGTGCCCCGGAACTCCCAGGCGGCGGCGTACGAGAACTCCTCGTCGCGCCGGGCGGCCTCGCCGTCCGGGGTCTGGGACTCCTCGCGGAAGTGGCCGCCGCAGGACTCGGCCCGGTTCAGCGCGTCGAGACACATCAGCTCGGCGAGCTCCAGGTAGTCGACGATCCGGTTGGCCTTCTCCAGCGACTGGTTGAACTCCTCTCCCGTGCCGGGAACCTTGATCCGGCGCCAGAACTCCTCGCGGATCCGGGGGATGCGGTCGAGCGCCTTGCGCAGGCCCTCCTCCGTGCGGGCCATGCCGCAGAACTCCCACATCAGCTCGCCCAGTTCGCGGTGGAAGGAGTCGGGCGTGCGGTCGCCGTCGACCGAGAGCAGGAGGTTGAGGCGGTCCTCGGTCTCGGCCAGCACCTCGCGCACCACCGGGTGGTCGTCGTCGAGGGGTTCGCTCGACGGGTGGCGGGCCAGATAGTCGTTGATCGTGGACGGCAGGACGAAGTAGCCGTCGGCGAGGCCCTGCATCAGCGCGGAGGCACCGAGCCGGTTGGCGCCGTGGTCGGAGAAGTTGGCCTCTCCGATGGCGAACAGGCCCGGCACGGTGGTCTGGAGGTCGTAGTCGACCCAGAGTCCGCCCATGGTGTAGTGCACGGCGGGGTAGATCCGCATCGGCACCTCGTACGGGTTCTCGGCGGTGATCCGCTCGTACATGTCGAAGAGGTTGCCGTACTTCTCCTCGACGGCCTTGCGGCCCATCCGCCGGATGGCGTCCGCGAAGTCGAGGTACACGCCCTGGCCGCCCGGTCCGACGCCCCGGCCCTCGTCGCAGACGTTCTTGGCGGCGCGGGAGGCGATGTCGCGCGGGACGAGGTTGCCGAAGGAGGGGTAGATGCGCTCCAGGTAGTAGTCGCGTTCGTCCTCGGGGATCTCGGCGGCGGGGCGGGTGTCGCCCTTCGCCTTGGGGACCCAGATGCGGCCGTCGTTGCGCAGCGACTCGCTCATCAGCGTGAGCTTGGACTGGTGGTCGCCGGTGCGCGGGATGCAGGTGGGGTGGATCTGGGTGAAGCAGGGGTTGGCGAAGTACGCTCCGCGCCGGTGCGCCCGCCAGACGGCGGTGGCGTTGGAGTTCATGGCGTTCGTCGAGAGGTAGAAGACGTTGCCGTAGCCGCCGCTGGCGAGGACCACCGCGTCCGCGTAGTGGGTGGAGATCGCGCCGGTGATCAGGTCGCGGGCGACGATGCCGCGCGCCCGCCCGTCGACCACGATCAGGTCGAGCATCTCGGTCCGGGCGTGCAGTTCGACGTTTCCGGCCGCGATCTGCCGGGACAGCGCCTGGTACGCGCCGAGGAGGAGCTGCTGGCCGGTCTGGCCGCGGGCGTAGAAGGTACGGGAGACCTGGACGCCGCCGAAGGAGCGGGTGTCGAGCAGGCCGCCGTACTCCCGGGCGAAGGGGACGCCCTGGGCGACGCACTGGTCGATGATCTCGACCGAGATCTGCGCGAGGCGGTGGACGTTGGACTCGCGGGCGCGGAAGTCGCCGCCCTTGACGGTGTCGTAGAAGAGGCGGTGGACGGAGTCGCCGTCGTTGCGGTAGTTCTTCGCGGCGTTGATGCCGCCCTGCGCGGCGATGGAGTGGGCCCGGCGCGGGGAGTCCTGGTAACAGAACTGGACGACGTGGTAGCCCTGTTCGGCGAGGGTCGCGCCGGCGGACCCGCCGGCGAGGCCGGTGCCGACGACGATGACGGTGTGCTTGCGGCGGTTGGCCGGATTGACCAGCTTGGCCTGGAAGCGGCGGGTGTCCCAGCGCTCGGCGATGGGGCCGGCGGGGGCCTTGTGGTCGACGACCGGCGCACCGGTCTCGAAGTCGAGGTAGCTCATGTCAGCTCACCACTCCGGTCATGACGGCGACGGGGACGGAGACGAAGCCCGCGGTCAGCACGAGCGCGAGGCCGTTCGCGAGGGCCTTGAGCAGCCGCTCACGGCGGGCGTTGCCGACGCCGAGCGTCTGGGCGGCGCTCCAGAACCCGTGGCGGACGTGCAGGCCGACGGCGAGCATGGCGACGATGTAGATCACGTTGCCGTACCAGGTGGAGAAGGTGTCCACGACGTTCTCGTACGGCCGGCCCTCCTGGAAGCCGCCGGAGTGGACGGTGCCGGTGGTCAGGTCGAGGATGTGCCAGACGATGAAGAGCGCGAGGATCACCCCGCCCCAGCGCATGGTGCGGGTGGCGTAGGAGGACCCCTTGCGGCGGCGGACGTAGGCCGTGGGGCGGGCCTTGATGTCCCGCCTGCTGAGCTGGTACGCGGAGACGGCGTGGGCGACGACGGCCGCGAGCAGCACGATCCGGACGAGCCACAGGGCCCAGGAGTAGTGCAGGACGGGAGCGCCCATGGTGCGCAACCAGTGGCCGTACGCGTTGAACTCCTCGGGGCCGAAGAAGACCTTGAGGTTGCCCATGACGTGGGCCACGAGGTAGCCGAGCATGAGCAGGCCGCTGACGGCCATGACCGTCTTCTTGCCGATCGTGGACGCCCAGAATCCGCGGGAGCGCGCGGGCGACGGTGGTCGTTCCGTGGGTGCCGTCTTCGTTGCCAGAGCCATGGAGAAGACGCTAGGGCGGAAAGCCCTCAGAGGTCCAAGACATGGTCCGGCTCATCTCGATAGGCTGAGCCTATGCAGTTCCAGCAGCTCCTGTACTTCGTGGCCGTGGCGGAGACCCGGCACTTCACCCGCGCCGCCGAGCGGGTGCACGTCTCGCAGCCCTCGCTCTCGCAGCAGATCAGGGCCCTGGAGCGGGAACTGGGGGCGGAGCTGTTCAGCCGGGCGCGGGGGAACATCGCGCTGACGGACGCGGGCGAGGCGCTGCTGCCACTGGCCCGGCGGATCCTGGAGGACACGGACACGGCCCGGCACGAGGTGCAGGAGCTGGTGCAGCTGCGGCGGGGGCGGGTGCGGCTCGGGGCGACGCCGAGTCTGTGCACGGGTCTGCTGCCGGACGTGCTGCGCGCCTTCCACGACCAGCACCCGGGGATCCGGCTCCTCATCGAGGAGAGCGGCTCGCACGACCTCGTACGGGAGCTGGCGCGCGGCGCGCTGGACCTGGCGCTGGTGGTGCTGCCGCTGCCGACGCCGTCTCCGGCGCTGACCACGGTGGAGCTGCTGCGCGAGGATCTGGTGGTCGTGTCGAGCGCGGCGGCGCCGGCGCCGGGGCGGCCGGTGCGGATCGCGGATCTGCGGGACCAGCCGCTGGTGATGTTCCGGCACGGCTACGACCTGCGGGAGCTGACGGTGGCGGCGTGCCGGGCGGAGGGGTTCGAGCCCTCGTTCACGGTGGAGGGCGGGGAGATGGACGCGGTGCTGGGTTTCGTACGGGCGGGGCTGGGGGTGGCGGTGGTACCGGCGATGGTGGCGGCGCGGGCGGGCCGGGACCTGCGGGTCACCTCGCTGGCCCGTCCGGGGCTGCGGCGCACGATCGCGCTGGCGCACCGCAGCGACGTGGCGCCCCCGCGGGCGGCCCGCGAACTCCAACGCATGCTCCTGGCCTCCCGCCTCCCGCGCTAGCCCAGGGGGCGGCTCCCGGCCCGCTGGGGCGGTGTTGGCGCGGTGCTGGGGCGGTGCCCACCCACCCTGGTCGGGGGCAGGCGTGTCGCGGGGCGGAACGGGTGGGCACGACCCACGACGGCGCCGCACCCGTGGGCACCCCGGGCACCGGGAGCCCTCTACACCGCGTCCGCCAGGAGCAAGGAGTGGATCCGGTCCGGCGCCCCCGGGCGGGCGTAGTACCAGCCCTGGGCCGTGTCGCAGCCCAGTTCGCGGAGCTGCTGCGCCTGCGCCCGCGTCTCCACCCCCTCCACCGTCACCGCCAGCTCCAGGCTGTGCGCCAGCGCGACGATGCCCTCCACGATCTTGAGGTCCACCGGGTCCGCCGGGTGCTGCTGCATGCCGCGGGTGAAGGACCGGTCCAGCTTGAGGACGCTCACCGGCAGCCGGCGCAGGTTCGCCAGGTTCGAGTAGCCCGTGCCGAAGTCGTCCAGGGCGATGTCCACGCCCATCTCCGCGAGCTGCCGCAGCGGCTTCAGCAGGTCGTCGTCCGCGCCGATCAGCGCCGACTCGGTGACCTCCAGGCACAGGGCGCCGGGCTCCAGGCCCGAGCGCTCCAGGACGTCGACCGTGTCGGCGACCAGGCGGGGGTGGTGCAGCTGGGTCGGTGAGAGGTTGACGTTGATCCGCAGCGGGCCGCCGTCGGAGTGCCGCGTCTGCCAGAAGCGGGCCTGGCGGACCGCCTCCTGGAGCACCCAGCGGCCCAGCGGCACGATCAGGCCGGTGTTCTCGGCGAGCGGTATGAAACGGTCGGGGCCGAGCACACCGTGCTGCGGGTGGCACCACCGTACGAGCGCCTCAGCGCCGTGCACGCTGCCGTCGCCGAGGTGCACCAGCGGCTGGTACTCGATGAAGAACTCGCCGCGCTCCAGCGCCGCCGGCAGCGCGGTGGTCAGCCCGTGCCGGGTGATGGCGCGGGCGTCGGCCTCCGCGTCGGCGAACTCGAAGCGGTTGCCGCCCGCCGACTTGGCGCGGTACATGGTGATGTCTGCGCTGCGCAGCACCTCGGCCGGGGTTCGCTCCCCCGCCGGTCCCTCGACGACACCGATGCTGCCGCGCACGGTCAGCTCACGGCCGTCGATCCGCACGGGCGAGGCGAGTGCGGCGAGGATACGGTTCGCCAGCTCGACGACGTCCCGCTCGGTTCCGGGCCCGGTGGTGAGCGCGACGAACTCGTCGCCGCCGAGCCGGGCCACCATCTCGCCCGGGGCCGTGGCGCAGGTCTGCAGCCGGTCGGCGACCTCGACGAGAAGGCGGTCCCCGGCCGCGTGGCCCAGGCTGTCGTTGATGGCCTTGAAGCCGTCGAGGTCCAGGTAGCAGAGCCCGAAGCGGGCGCCGTCGCCCGCGGCGAGCGCCTTCTCCAGGCGCTCGAAGAACAGGGTCCGGTTGGGCAGCCCCGTGAGCGCGTCGTGGGTCGCCTCGTACCGCAGCCGCAGGTTGAGCAGCCGCCGCTCGGTGGTGTCCTCCATCAGCGCCAGCTGGTACTGGGGGAAGCCCTCGGCGTCGCGGAGGAGCGAGACGGTGAGGTTGGTCCACAGCACCGTGCCGTCGCCGCGGTCGTACGGCTTCTCGACCCGGTAGCTCTCCCGCTCGCCGCGCACCAGCTCGTCGTAGAGCCGCCAGACGTGCGGGCCGTCCTCGGGGTGCACCCACTCGCTGACGTTGCGGTTGCGGATGGTGTTCTCGAGACCGCCGAACATCCGGGTCAGGGTCTCGTTGATCTCCAGGATGTTTCCTTCGAGATCGGCGATGCCGATGCCGATCGCGGCCCCGTCGAAGACCGCCCGGAAGCGGCTCTCCGTGGCGTGCAGGGCCACTTCGGCGGCGGTGCGGGCGTTGAGCGCGGAGCGGGCGATGGCCTCCTGCTCCAGCAGGGTCCGCTCGCGGAGGGCCTGGGCGTACCCGGCGGCGAGGGCGTGCTGGAGCCGCGAGCTGCGGGCGCGCAGCTCCTCCGCGGGCACCTCCCCCTCCGTGCCGCAGTACAGCACCAGGTAGGAGTCGATGACTCCGAGGGTGCGGCTCAGCGCGTCCGGGTCGGTGCAGTGGGCGGCCACCAGTGCGGCCCCCGTGCGGTGAGCGGGGGCCGTGTCGAAGGGCCGGGCGTGCAGTGCCTCGCACAACGTGCGGGCGAGCGGCAGCAGATGGAGCTCGAAGTCGGCGCGGGTGAGGGAGGTCGCGGTGACGGGGAAGATGGCCCGGCTCCAAATGGTCGCGAACCTCCTGAGTCTGTCCTCCGGGCCGTCCGGGTCCGCGCCGGAACCGGACGGCTGTGACGGCACCCTCACGCCTTGCGCCCCACCCCTGCGAATCCCGAGAAGGCGAATGGATCCTCCTCGTCCGTGGGGCCCTCGGGCCGCCAGAGAGGCATGGAGACGAGGCCGGGGTCGACCAGGTCGAGCCCTTCGAAGAACCGCAGGATCTCCTCGTGCGAGCGCATCACGAGCGGATTGCGGATGTTGCGGTAGACCCCGACGGTGCCGCCGGCCTGATCCTCCGTCAGCGGGATGCCTTCGTAGGAGGCGTGGGTCAGGATGACGACGCTGCCGGGGGCGAGGGCGTCGACGAGTTCGGCGACCGCCCGGCCGGGCTCGTCCTCGTCCTCGAGGAAGTGCAGGACGGCGACGAGCAGCAGGGCCACAGGCCGCTCGAGGTCGATGAGTCGGCCGACCTCGGGGCTGTGCAGGATCTCCTGCGGCTTGCGCAGGTCCGCGGAGAGGACGGCCGCGTCGGCGTTGCCCTCGAGGACGGCCCTGCTGTGCGCCACGGCGACCGGGTCGTGGTCGACGTACACCACCCGGGCGCCGGGGGCGGCGGCCTGGGCGACCTCGTGGACGTTGCCGAACGTGGGTATGCCGGAGCCGATGTCGAGGAACTGGGTGATGCCGTTGTCGACCGCGAAGCGGACCGCGCGACGCATGAAGGCACGGTTCGCCTGCATGATCTTGGGGAGTCCCGGCATGAACTCCATGGCCTTGCGGGCCGCTTGCCGGTCCACCTCGAAATTGTGCGAGCCGCCCAGATAGAAGTCGTACATACGGGACACGCTCGGCACCGAAATATCGATACCCGGCGGAGCCCAGGCGGGACGCTCCATCAATGTCTCCAACAAGTCGCCACGGAGGATACGGCCATGTGTTCGCGGCCGGTGTTCGAGCCGAGGCTACTGATCGCCCGCCGAGAGGGCGAGTAGAAACGGAAATTCGCGGTCCGTTCTTGGTCACACGCCATTGGCACGTGCAGCCGGAACGAAGAGTTCACGCCTTCAGGCCGTGCAAATTCACGTGCATATGGTCGTGCGCCGACCCGCCGTCACCCGGGGGCGACGGCGGGCCGGCCGGCCGGAAGCGCGGCGCGGGGGACCTACTTGGGCGCTCCGACCAGCTTTCCCTCCGGGGACACGGCGTACCAGGTGCCGCCCACACCTTGGCCGTTGGTGTCTCCGGGAGCCTCGTCGCCGGCGAAGGTGTAGAGGGGCCAGCAGTCGATCGTCTGCTGCTTGATGCCGTCCGGGCGGTTGAAGGTCACGAAGCCCTTCTTGGTGATCCCCTCGATGTCGTTCTTGTCGACAGGGGCGACAACCGGCCACTTCTCCAGGCAGGCGCCCGTGCAGGCCGTCTTCATGGGCCAGGCGGAATCCTTCTTGAATCGGTAAACCGTCATTCCTCGCGAATCGACCACGATGTCACCGAGCTCGGGGTCCTTGCGCACGGAGAGGCCGGCGGCGGGCGCATCGGAATCCTCCGCATCGCCCGCGTCCGCCCCTCCGCCGATGTCCGCTCCGGCGCCCGCGGCGGGGGCGGCGGCCTTCTTCCCGTCGGGGGCGGCGGCGAACCAGGTGCCGCCGACGCCCTGGCCGTTGATGTCTCCGGGCTTGGTGTCCTTGGCGTACCGGTACATCGGCCAGCCGTCGAGGGTGAGTTGCTTGCTGCCGTCGGCGCGGGCCACCTCGCCGAGCAGCGCCGCGTCCACGCCGGCCGGAGGCTTGGCGCCCGCGGCGCTCACGACCGGCCACGCCTTGGCGCAGTCGCCCTCACAGGTGGCGCGGGGCGGGGAGGAGGAGTCCTTGTCGAAGCGGTAGAGGGTGAAGCCCTCGCTGTCCGTGACCACCTTGCCCAGTTGCTTGGTGTCGGCCACCGCCAACTGCCCGGCCGGCTCCGCCTCGCCGCCTCCGCCGCCGGCGTCGGATCCATAACCCCCGGAGGCGTACCCGCCGGAGCCGTAGCCGTTGTCGGCCGGTGCGCCGGCCGGGCTCGCCGCTCCCGCGGGCTGCCCGTCCAGCGGTGACTCGCCCTTCTCCTGACCGCACGCCGTCGTCAGCGCGAGGACGGCCACCGCCGTCAGAGCGATTGCCGCGTTCCCCCAGGACTTCATGTCAACTCCCAGTGCTCAATGATGGTGTCGGCGCGGCGCTGGACGCCGTTCCCGGCAATGAATACGGAGCGCGGGGGCCGGACACTCAAGGGGACGCGAAGGAGTTTTCGCGGAAACGTCAAACCAGCGCCCTTCGAGAACCCCTCCATCCGGCGAATCCGGGCCGTTCCCGCCCTTACGCGCCGGGCTTGCGATCATGATCTTCGGCGTGTCTCCGTACGGATCGTCTCTCGCGCGGCCCCTGGCGGCCGCCGCGCTGCTGTGGCTCCTCGCCACACCGGCGCCCGCCGCCGCCGATGCCTGCGCCTATGCCACGACCGGGCCGGGTGGTTCGCACACCTCGGTCTCGGTCATCGGGCCCGGCGCGTGCTCGCCCACCCCGGCCCCGCCGTCGCCGCAACCCCCGCGACCGGCCCCCACCCCCACCCCGAAGCCCCCGCCGCCGTCCCCGGCGCCGCCTCCTCCCGTACGGGCCGACCCGCCGCCCCCGCCGGTGCGGCCGCCCGCGGTTTCGGCCCCGCCAAAGCCCGCCCCGGCGCCCGGCGCTCCCGAGGTGCCCGCGCTGCCCGCACCGCCGCCCCCGAGTCCCTCGTTGAGCATCCGGCCGCCGGCGCCGACTCCCGTCGCCCTGCCCGCCTACCGCCGCGCCCAGCGGTCCGAACCCACGGGCGGAGGCTCGCTCGTGTCCATGACGCTGCTCGTCACCGTCCCCGCGGTGCTGGCCGCCGTGACGCTGCGCCCCCGCTCCCGCTGAGCCCCGACAGAGGATTCACATGTCCGAATGGCTTGTCCTGACCATCGCGATGGCCGCCGCCTGCGCCGTCGTCCTCACCATCGTCGTCATCAACAACCGCAGGGTTCCCGACGACGACGATCCGAGCGAGACGCCCGACGTCATGGAGTACATGACCATGATGATCGGCGTGATCTACGCGATCGTGCTCGGCCTCGCGATCGCCGGTGTGTGGGAGGCGCGCGGAGCGGCCCAGGAGACCGTGCGTCAGGAGGCCCAGGCGCTGCACGAGATCTCGGCGCGGGTGGAGGTGTACCCGGCCGACGTCCGGGCCCGGATCCGCGCCGACGTGGACGCGTACGTCTCGTTCGTGGTCGACGAGGAGTGGGGCCACATGTCCGAACACGGCGAGCTCAGCGAGAAGGGAACGCGGCTCCTGGAGCAGGTGCGCCGGAGCGTGACCGACTACCGGCCGGCCGACGACCACGAGGGCCAGGCGTACCAGCCGCTGGTGGACCAGGTGGCGGTGGTGGACGACGCGCGGGGCGCCCGGGGGCAGAACGCGGGGGCGACCATGCCGGGGGTGGTGTGGTTCGGCCTGATCGTCGGGGCGCTGGTGACGGTCGGCCTGATCTTCACCCTGCAGATCCGGCGTACCGGCCGGGAACTGCTCCTCGCGGGGCTGTTCAGTGTGCTCATCGCCTTCCTGCTCTTCCTGATCTGGGACTTCGACGCGCCCTTCGGGCGCGGGATCTCGGCGACGGCCACGCCGTTCACCGACCTGTTCCCGCACGTCATGAGCTAGCGACGCGGGAGCGGGGGCCTTCCGGACCGGGCCGGGGCGACACGCGGACTGGGCCGCACGGGGGACACGCGTGCCCCATTCGCCCGTCTGGAATCGCGGCTGTGATAGTGCGCTTCTAGCGTTTCGGGCATCGAGGTGCATGTCTGGCCCATTGTGGAAACCGCTTCCGCAGCTGCTCCTCGGGGACCCGGAGGATTCACCATGCGCGCGATACGCATCGCGTCCACCGCCGTGCTGGGGGCGGCTGTCCTCGCCCTGGCCGCTCCCGTCGCCGCCGCGGCGGACGGCGCACCCGCACCGAACCGGCAGGCGCCACGGGCGAAGGCCCCGGGCGACTTCGTCGTCTCGCCCTCGCTGGTCGCGCCGGGCGGCCGGGTGACGCTCAGCGCTCCCGGTTGCTCCAGTACGGCGATCGCCTCGTCGGGCATCTTCGACACGGTGACCATCGCCCCCGGATCCTCGGCCACCGCCCTGGTGGACATGGACGCCAAGCGGGGTGCCGTCTACACGATCACGTTCAACTGCACCGGCGGCATCACGGACACCGTCAACCTGACCATCAGCGGCACCACCGCGAGCCCGACGATCAGCTCCACGGTCCTCACCACCCCGCGCGGTGTGCGGGGCGGGGTCGGCGGTTCGGTCGGCGGGATCGACACCGGGACGCTGGCGGCCGGCGCGGGCCTGGTCGTCGCAGCGGCCGCCGGAACCGTCTTCGTCGTACGCCGCCGGTCGAACCTCGACCGGGGCCGTCGTCACTGACGGGGTGGGGACGGTGTCCGCCCCGCCCCCACACGACAAGCCCGTCGCCCCCGAGTCCTGATCCGCAGGATTCGGGGGCGACGGGCTTGTCGGGTTCGGGAGGTGCGGGACGGCCGGCCGGGGAGGTTCGACCGGTCAGGCGCTCGCGCCACCCATGCGGCGCCGGCGGGCGATGAAGAGACCACCGCCCAGCGCGGCCGCCGCGACGAGCGAACCGCCGATCGCCATCTCCGTGGAGCTGGGGGCGAGCGAGCCGCCGATGCCGCCCCCAGCGGGCGGGCCGGCCAGCACACGGAACCGCTGGGTGAACGTCCGGTTGGGGCTGGTGCAGTGGACGGTCAGCGTGTGCTCGCCGAGCGTGGCGTTGTTGTGGATGCGGGCGACAGCGCTGGAGACCCCGCCGAAGGGCGCGGAGAGGTTGACCGTCGGGAAGGCGGCGGAGGTGACGGTGCCCCCGGTGCAGCCCTTGACGGTGATGGTGAGGGTCGACCCCTGGTGGACCGCGGAGGGGGTGACGGTGACGTTGTGGGAGCCGTCGCCTCCCCTCTGGACCTCGGAGGAGCCGACGGTGACGCTGCTGGGACCGGTGGTGGCGGCAGCGAGGGGGGCCGACAGCCCGACCGCCGCGATCGCGGTGGCGGCCACCGCCAGAGTGCGTGCAGCACGCATGGTTGAACCTCCAGTGGAAGACGCCCCGAAGCGGTGCCCCGGGAAATTCGACGAGTACGGCTTCCATGACGAACCATCACCAATGCTGACGATCACCGCATCTCGGCACTGGTCCACCCCGGTGAGGCGACACGCCGGGCGGACGGCGTGCCGTCTGACGGAGTCGCAGGTCACAGACCGTCAGGATGGTTATCTGACGAATACTCGGATGGCCGATCGTCCCCGTCACCCGGCCGCCTGTCGGGTACGAAGGGCCCGGGCGCTCCCCGCCCGCCCACCGGCCGCCCGCCGGCCGCCCGCCACCCGTTCGCCCTGCCCTGATCGCCGGTTCGCCCGGTCGCCCTTACCGTTCTGACACGCCACGAAGGGAGAACCATGAGCCCCAAGGACTTCAGCGTCCTTGAGCCGAGGAGACGCCGTCCGTGGGGCGTGCTCGCCCTTGTCATGCTGTCCGGCCTGGCGATGATGCGCAACGGAGTCGACGTCGAACACGGCCCGCCGCAGCCGGCGGCGGCGGCCCGTCCCGACACCCGCCCGGTCGGCACTCCCCCCGCCGCCGACCCCGGCCTGGAACCGTTGCCGCACGCTCCCGCCTCCCGGGTGAGGATCCCTTCGATCAGGGTCGCGGCGCCCGTCATGGACGTGGGCCTGGACGAGAACGGCTGGATCGCGGCGCCGCCGCCGGAGGACCCCAACCTGGCCGGCTGGTACCAGAACGGCATCGCGCCCGGCCAGCGCGGCACGGCCGTCCTCGTCGGTCATGTCGACAACGCGTCGGGCCCGGCGGTCTTCTACGGCCTCGGCTCGCTGGACAAGGGCCAGCACATCGAGGTGGAGCGGTACGACGGCCGGGTCGCCGTCTTCGAGATCTACGGCGTCGAGGTGTACGCCAAGAACAACTTCCCCGGCGTCCAGGTCTACGGCGACACCGGGCAGCCCGAGCTCCGGGTCATCACCTGCGGCGGCGGATACTCACGGGCCACCGGGTACGACGGCAATGTCGTCGTCTACGCCCGCATGGTCGGCTCGCGCTGACCTCCCGCGGCACGCCGCCCGAGGACGCGTGGAGGAGGCCCCCGGAGTCCGGGGGCCTCCTCCGCGCGTGCGGTGCGGCTCAGCGGCGCGGGACGGTGATGCTGTAGCCCGCGTCGAGGAGTTCGGGCAGATAGCGCCTGAGGGCCGCCACGCTCTGCGAGCGGTTGCCTCCCGCGTCGTGCGAGAGCACGACGACACCGGGAGCGGCTCCGTCCAGCACGCGGCGGACGATGCTGTCGGCGCCGGGCTCCTTCCAGTCGAGGGTGTCGACGGTCCAGGCGAGCGGCTCCATGCCCAGTTCGGCGCCGATCTCGAAGGAGTGCCGGTTCCAGGCGCCGAACGGTGCGCGGTACCACAGCGGGGCCGAGCCGAGGACCTTCTCGACGAGGTCACTGGTGGAGCCCAACTCGTCCCGGATCCGGGAGGGACGGAGCTTGGGCATGAGCGGATGGGACCATGAGTGGTTCCCGACCACGTGCCCGTCCGCGGCCATCTCCCGCACCAGGTCCTGGTTCTCGACGGCCATCTCGCCGCAGACGAAGAACATCGCCCGGCAGCCGTAGCGGCGCAGGACCGCGAGGATGTCCGGGGTGTACCGGGGGTCCGGCCCGTCGTCGAAGGTGAGCACCATCGAGCGGCCGACCCCGGACATCCGCAGGAAGGGCCGCTGCCGGATCGGCGGGACCGCCTGGCGGAAGGCCGGGGGCGCGTCGGCCGTCATCGGCTGGAGCCGGTACGCGGAGGGCCTGAGCCGGCTGCCGGCCGGGGGGCCCGCCGCGGGCGCACCCCCGGGGGTGGTGCCCCGGGGGGTGCCCGGCAGGGCGTTCGGTGGCGCGCTCGGCGCCGTGCCGAAACGGTCCGCCGTGAGGGCTCCGACCGTGGCTGTGGCCCCGAGGGCGGCGGCGATGCGCAGCACCGTCCGACGCCCCGTGGGCATCTGATCCTTTTTCATGACTAATGGCTCGCATGGACGAAGGCCGGTGCGCCTCATCCACACCGGCCGTTCGCCCGAAAACACCCGTTGAGCCGATGGGCGGCCTACTCGCCCATCACCAGACCGTCGTTCGCGGCCCCCCTGGAGAGGACGACGTCGTGGATGGTGTCGCGTACGGCGGTGAGGGGTTCGCCCTTCCTGATGGCGGCGTTGACGTCGATCACCCGCCCCCGGCCGGTGTCGAACCACTGCGGAAGGAACTCGGCCTTGGCGACCTCCCAGCGTGCGCCGGGCTCCCTGGGAGGCACGAAGGTGAAGCGGCCGAGGGTGCCCTGGTTGCCCCGCGGATCGTGGGCGCCCTGGTGGTTGATCATGTCACCGGCGATCTGGTCGCCCATGCCGTAGACGACCCAGGTGCCGTTGACCTTCTCGTACGCCTGCGGGACATGGGCGTGGGTGCCGAGGATCAGGTCGATGTCCGGCCGGCCGCCGGTCCGCGAGGCGGTGAGGGACCTGCCGAGGGTGAGCTGGCGCGTGTCGGGGGCCGTCTGCCACTCGGTTCCCCAGTGGATGCTGACCACGACGACATCGGCGCCGGCCGCGCGGGCGGCCCGCGCGTCGGCGATGATCTTCTGCTCGTCGATGAGGTTGACCGCCCAGGGCTGCCCCTCGGGCAACGGGAAGCCGTTGGTGTCGTAGGTGTACGCGAGCTGGGCGACGGTCGCGTCTCCCGCCTTCAGCAGGGTGGGGCGGGCCGCCTCCTCGGCGGTGCGCGCCGAACCGGCGTGCCGGACGCCCGCCTTGTCGAGGGCGTCGAGGGTGCGGCCGAGGCCGGCGGCACCGTCGTCCAGGGTGTGGTTGGAGGCGGTGGAACAGGAGTCGTAGCCGGTCTCCTTGAGGGCGGGGGCGATCTCGGGCGGGGACTTGAAGGCGGGGTAGCCGGTGTAGGGCCCGCCCTCCTGCCCGTACACGGTCTCCATGTGGCAGATCGCCAGATCGGCCGCGGAGACCACGCTCTTCACGCCGGACAGCATCGGGCGGAAGTCGTACCCCTGGCCGTTCGCGTCCGCGGCCGCCTGGCGGATGATCGAGGCGTGCGGCAGGACGTCGCCGGAGGCGACGAGGGTGAAGCCGGTCCGCGCGGAGGCCGCGCCACCGACGGCCGAGGGGGCGGCGGGGCTCGCCGGCCCCTGTCGCTCGGAATCGCCCGCGGACGTGCGGGCGCCGCCGGCGCAACCGGTCGCCGCCGTCAGCAGGACGGCGGCGAGGGCCACCGCCCCCTGTCTCTTTCGCTGGGTCATGACCGGCTCCGCCTGATTCGTCGGATGAACATATGTCCAGATGAATCCACAGGTCATATAAGCCACAGTCAAGAGTCAAAGCCGCAGTGTTCTGCAAAACCTGCCGAAACGGACGAATACCCTCCGGCTGACCGCTCGCCGCACCATTCGCCGCTCGTTGCGACCGCTCGTCGCAGACAGCTGCCCGCTCCCTGTCCCTGGCCGCCGCCATGCGCTCGTATACGCCCCGGGACGAGGAGCCGACAGGAGAGGTGTGGAGCATGGCAACGGCCACGACGACGGCGACGACGGACGAGCGGGCCCTCGCGGAGCTGCAGCGTGACCACGGTCAGGCACTGTTCGGCTTCCTGCTCGGCCTGACCTACGGCGACCGCCAGCGCGCGGAGGATCTGGTGCAGGAGACCCTGGTCCGCGCCTGGCTCCACCCGGAGGCGTTCGACGGCCCCTACGAGTCGATGCGGCCCTGGCTGTTCACGGTGGCCCGGCGCCTGGCCATCGACGCCCGGCGCTCCCGGCTCGCGCGCCCCGCCGAGATCGGTGACGGGATGCTCGCCGCCACCCCCGACCCGGCCGACGCCACGGAGTCCGCGGTCGCGGCGGTGGACGTGCGGGCGGCCGTACGGTGCCTGAGCCCGGAGCACCGGGCGGTCCTGGTCCGGCTCTACTTCCACGGCCTGACCGTCAACGAGGCGGCCGCCGACCTCGGCATCCCGGCCGGGACCGTGAAGTCCCGGTCCCACTACGCGCTGCGGCAGCTCGGGCACCGCCTGCCCGGCTACCGGCCGGGCCGCCGCGCCGTTGCCCGCCGGCCGCCCACGGCCGCACAATGACCGCGTGACGCTGACTCTCGCCGCCGCGGAAAAGGTACTCGCCGACAACTTCGCCCCCTGGGTGCTCGATCTGGGGCTGTCGGTGGTCTCGATCGACGGGCAGGAGGCGGTCCTGCGCCTCCCCTGGTCCAACCGGCTCGCCCGGGAGGGCGGGGGCCTGTCGGGTCAGGCGCTGATGGCCGCCGCCGACACGGCGACCGTGATCGCGGTCGCCGCCGCCCGCGGCGGCTTCGTGCCGATGACGACGGTGCAGCAGTCCATCAGCTTCCAGCGGGCGGTGCTCGCCGCGGACGTTCTCGTGCGGGCCCGGCTGACCAAGGCGGGCAAGCGGATGGCCTTCGCCGACATCACGATGACGGCCGAGGGCTCGGACGAGACGGCGGCCCACGCCACGGCGGTGTACGCGCTCCTCGGCTGAGACCCCCGGATCCGGCCGTCCCATCCGCCCCGCCGACCCCGGGCGCCTCTCGTGCTCTCGCCTTTCCCACCGGCACCTTTCCGGCGGGGGAACGTATCCGAAACCACACGGGCGAGTTGAGCAAAGAGGGCCCCGCATCCGTCTTCCTCGGTGGAGGCTCGTGGTCGGGGTTCGTCGACCGACATGTCCGGGAGAAGGTGGGAGCGTTGCTGCCCGAGAGTACGAACGGCACCAGCGGAGGCGGGCTCGCGGTCCCGATGGACTGGCTGCGCGCCGAGTTCACCGCGGACGATCTGCTGCGTGCGGGATGCCTGGTCGCGCCCGGCACGCTGGAGTTCCGGGCCGGCCGGCAGACGCTGGCCCTCACCATCCACCTCTGCGCCGACGCGGACACCTCCTCCGGGGCGTGGACCGCGGGCCTCATCGAGGAGTGGATGTCCCGCACCGCCTACGACCACCCCTGGCCCAAGTGGGTCCGCGAGCGGCTCGCCGCCCGGGAGCGCGCGGACCGGGAGAGCCCCGACCTCGCCATGGCGCGCGAGACCTGGCGGCTGCTGGAGGCGACACAGGTGCGCGCGGCGGATCTGTGCGGGCTGCCGTCGACCGGGGCGGCGTCTCCCGTGGACGAGTCGGAGCAAGTGTGGCTGCCCGCGTGGAAGCTGGGGCTTCCTCTCGGCCATCTGGCCCTGCACCTCTACGGCGCGGGTGGCTGAGGGGTCGTACGGTGCACTCCTGAGCGGTACTTGGGGATCCGTACCGTCACCTTCATCCCCGCGTCGACCCCGGTCTCGATGACGAGGCCGTGCTCCGCCCCGTACACCTGGCGCAGCCGCTCGTCGACGTTGGAGAGGCCGATCCCGGAGCCGGTGGGCCGCTCCCCCAGCAGGATCGCGCGCAGCACGGCCGGGTCCATGCCCACGCCGTCGTCCTCGATCACGACCACGGCCTCCGCGCCCGCGTCCCGGGCGGAGATCGTGACCCGGCAGACGTTCACGCTGTCCTCCAGGCCGTGCTTGACGGCGTTCTCCACCAGCGGCTGGAGACAGAGGAAGGGCAGGGTGACCGGCAGCACCTCGGGCGCGATCTGCAGCGTGACCTTCAGGCGGTCACCGAAGCGGGCCCCGGCGAGCGCCAGGTACTGCTCGATGGAGCGCAGTTCGTCGGCGAGCTGGGCGAACTCGCCGTGTCGGCGGAAGGAGTAGCGGGTGAAGTCCGCGAACTCGAGCAGCAGCTCCCGGGCGCGTTCGGGGTCGGTGCGGACGAACGAGGCGATGGCGGCCAGGGAGTTGAAGATGAAGTGCGGTGATATCTGGGCGCGCAGGGCCCGGATCTCCGCCTCCACGATCCTGGTCCGTGAGCGGTCCAGCTCGGCCAGTTCCAGCTGGACGGAGACCCAGCGGGCGACCTCGGTCGCGGCCCGCACGAGCACGGCGGACTCCCGCGAGCCGTAGGCGACGAGGGCGCCGAGTACCCCGTCCTCACCGGTGAGCGGGGCGATCACCGCCCACCGCAGCGGGCAGGCGTCATCGGCGCAGACCGTGTGCTCCGCCCTGCTGCGGCCGGAGTCGAGGATCGCGGCGACCTGGTTCATGACGTGCTCGCGGTGGTGCCCCTCGCCCGGCCCGTCCCAGGCCAGGACGGCGGACCGGTCGGTGAGGCAGAGCGCCTCCGTCCCGAGCAGCGGGCGCAGCCGCCGGACGGCCTTGCGGGCGGTGTCCTCGGTGAGCCCGCCGCGCAGGGGCGGCGCGGCGAGGGAGGCGGCGTGCAGGGTGTGGAAGGTGGCCCGTTCGACGGGGGTGCCGAGGTCGAGGTCGGCGGCGCCGCGGCGGGCGGTGAGCCGGCCGAGGACGAAGCCGGCGACCAGCAGGACGGCCCCCACCGCGGCCGCCGCCGCGAGGGCGATCCCGGTCATCGTTCCGCTCCTTCCCGCGGGGCCGCGGTCCGGCCCCCGATCTCCTCCGGCAGGTGCAGCCGGGCGAGCAGGGCCGGGGTGCCGGCCGGGATGTGGCGAGGGGTGGCCAGGGACACCAGGATCATCGTGAGGAAGCCCAGCGGCACCGACCAGACCGCCGGCCAGGCCATCAGGGTGTGCGGCCAGCCCTGGTCCGGCAGTCCAGCCCGGGTCGCCATCACCGCCGCCAGCGCGGAGCCGCCGCCGAGCAGCAGTCCGGCCATGGCGCCGGGCGGGGTGAGCCGGCGCCACCAGATGCCGAGGACGAGCAACGGGCAGAAGGACGAGGCGGAGACGGCGAAGGCGAGGCCGACGGCGTCCGCGACCGGGACCTTCGAGGCGAGGATCCCCGCGGTCAGCGGTACGGCGGTGGCGAGCAGGGTCGCGAGCCGGAAGTGCCGCACGCCACGGGAGGGGAGGACGTCCTGGGTGAGGACACCGGCGACCGACATCGTGAGTCCCGAGGCGGTGGAGAGGAACGCGGCGAAGGCCCCGCCGGCGAGGAGCGCGCCCAGGAGGTCGCCGAGCACTCCGCCGAGCATCCGGTCCGGCAGGACGAGCACGGCGGCGTCGGCGGCCCCGGTGAGCGCCAGTTCGGGCGCGTAGATCCGGCCGAGGGCTCCGTACACCGGAGGCAGCAGATAGAACACGCCGACGAGGCCGAGGACGACCAGCGTCGTACGGCGGGCGGCGCGGCCGTGCGGGCTGGTGTAGAAGCGGACGGCGACATGCGGCAGCCCCATGGTGCCGAGGAAGGTGGCGAGGATCAGCCCGTACGTGGCGTACAGCTGGTGGCCGTCGCGCCCGCCGGCCAGGGGCTGGGACCAGCCGAGGGGGTCGGCCCCGGTGGAGGCGCGCGCGGGGACGGGCGCGCCTTCGGGGAAGGTGAGTTCGGTGCCGCCCTCGACACGGTGGGCGCCCTCGCCGAGGGTGACGGTCCGTCGCTCGTACGTGGTCGAGTCGACGCGTCCGGTCACGGTGAGTGTGAGGGGGGCGTCGACCTCGATCCGTACGGTGTCGGCGACGCGGACGACGGTGTGCTCGCGGAAGACCGCCGGGGCGTCGAAGCGGACGCGGGGCGCGTCGTCGCCGTACCAGGCCGCGGCCAGGAAGAGGGCGGGCACGAGCAGGGCCGTGAGCTTGAGCCAGTACTGGAAGGCCTGGACGAAGGTGATGCTGCGCATGCCGCCCGCGGCGACGATCCCGGTGACGACGAGGGCGACGAGCAGGCCGCCGACCCAGTCGGGGGCGCCGGTGAGGATCTCCAGGGTGAGCCCGGCGCCCTGGAGCTGCGGCAGGAGGTAGAGCCAGCCGATGCCGACGACGAGGAGGCTGGCGAGCCGGCGGGCGGGCGGGGACTCGAGCCGGGCCTCGGCGAAGTCGGAGAGGGTGTACGCCCCCGAGCGGCGCAGCGGGGCGGCGACGAGGACGAGCAGGACCAGATACCCGGCGGTGTAGCCGACGGGGTACCAGAGCATGTCGGGGCCCTGGACGAGGACGAGTCCGGCGATGCCGAGGAAGGAGGCGGCGGAGAGGTACTCGCCGCTGATGGCGGCGGCGTTGAGGCCGGGCCGGACGGTGCGGGAGGCGACGTAGAAGTCGGAGGTGGTGCGGGATATGCGCAGACCGAGGGCGCCGATGAGCACGGTCGCCAGGACGACGGCGGTGACGGCGGTCACCGCGTAGGTGTGGTTCACGTCCGGCTCCCGCGCTCAGCGGCCCTCGACGAGGCCGGTGAAGTCGCGTTCGTTGCGTTCGGCGCGGCGTACGTACCAGCGGGCGACGGCCCAGATGACGGGATACACGCCGACACCGAGGGTGGCCCAGACGACGGCCTCGGGGGCGGGCAGCGCGAGGAGCAGCGGCAGCGGGCCGACGAGGAGCGCGAGGGCGGCGAGCGCGGTGAGGGCGGCCTTCAGCTGGCTGCGCATGAGGGAGCGCACGTAGGTGTGGCCGAGGGTGGTCTGTTCGCTGATCTCGGAGCGGGCCGGTGGAGGGCCGGGCGGACGTGCGCCGGGGATGCGTGGCGGCGGGCCGCCGGCGTCGCGGAGGGCGGAGGCGCGCGTGACGGTCTCGCGCCGCGGCCGGCGCGGCGGTGGCTGCTCGGACGTCGGTGTCCGCTCCGTCATCTGTCGACCTCGCAGGGGGCTGGGGAGGCCACGGAGTCTACGCAGCGGCGCTGACCTGGGGTAGGGGCGCGGTGCCCCGGTCGTACGGGAGGCGGTCCGCCGCTCCCGGCGCCGGTCAGCCGCCCGCGCGGCGCATGAGCAGGTCTCTCAGCTGGCGGGCGTGGCGGCGGCTGACCGCCAGTTCGGTACTGCCGACCCGGACGGAGGTGGCGCCGCCGTCGAGCCGCAGTTCGTCGATGCGGCCGAGTGCGACGAGGTGGCTGCGGTGGATGCGGACGAAGCCGCGGTCGGCCCACCGCTCCTCCAGCGTGGAGAGCGGGATGCGGACGAGGTGGCTGCCCTCGTCGGTGTGCAGACGGGCGTAGTCGCCCTGGGCCTCGACGTAGGCGATGTCGTCGACGGCCACGAAGCGGGTCACCCCACCGAGTTCGACGGGTATCTGCTCGGGCGCCGTGAGCGGGGCCGTGGGCGCGGCGGAGGCGTGGACCAGCTCGCGGACGCGGCGGACGGCCTCGGCGAGCCGCTCACGGCGCACCGGCTTCAGGACGTAGTCCACGGCCTTGAGGTCGAAGGCCTGGACGGCGAAGCCCTCGTGCGCGGTGACGAAGACGATCAGTGGCGGCCGGGCGAAGCCGGCGAGCAGCCGGGCGAGGTCGAGGCCGGTGAGGCCGGCCATGTGGATGTCGAGGAAGACGACGTCGATGGCGTCGTCGCCGTCGGGTCCGGCGTCGAGGGCCCGTCCGATCCTGCGCAGCGCCTCGGTCGCGTCGGTGGCGCCCTCGGCGCTGCGGACCCGCGGATCGGCTCGCAGGAGGTACAGCAGTTCGCCGAGGGCGGGTTCTTCGTCGTCGACGGCCAGTACGCGCACCATGCGGCGGAGTCTACGAGAGGGGCGGCGGCGCTACTTCAGGAGCTTGGAGAGGCGTCGGTCGGCGAGCGGTCTGCCGCCGGTCTGGCAGGTGGGGCAGTACTGCAGGGAGGAGTCCCGGTACGACACCTCGCGGATGGTGTCCCCGCAGACCGGGCAGGGTTCGCCGGTCCGGCCGTGGACGCGCAGGCCGCTCTTCTTCTCGGCCTTGAGCCTGCCGGCGGCCAGTCCGTGGGAGCGCTCGACGGCCTCGCGCAGGGTGGTGCGCATCGCCTCGTACAGGCCGGCGGTCTCCTCCTCGGTGAGGTTCTGGGTGGGTTTGAAGGGGGACATCTTCGCCACGTGGAGGATCTCGTCGCTGTACGCGTTGCCGATGCCCGCGATCAGGCTCTGGTCCCGCAGGGCGCCCTTGATCTGACGCCGTTCCGAGGCGAGCAGGGCGGTGAAGGCGGCGAGGTCGAAGTCGTCGGCGAGGGGATCGGGGCCGAGGCGGGCGACGCCGGGCACGTCCCGCGGGTCGCGGACGAGGTGGACGGCGAGTCGTTTGGTGGTGCCCGCCTCGGTGAGGTCGAAGCCGTCGCCCTCGGTGAGCGCGGTCCGCAGGGCGAGCGGTCCCTTTCCGGGGCGCGGCGGCCCTGAGGGCAGGGGGTCCTTCCACTGGAGCCACCCGGCGCGGGCCAGATGGATCAGGAGGTGGAGCAGTTCGCCGGTCGTGCCCGCGCTCTCGATGTCGAGGAACTTGCCGTGCCGGGCGACGCCGACGACCTGGGCGCCCTCGAGGGCGCCCAGAGGTGGGTCGTACGTCTTGAGCACGCTGATCGCGACGGGCAGGACGCGGGCGATCTCCTTGCCCACGAGATGCTCGTCGAGGAACTCTCGCAGCGCTTCGACCTCGGGCAGTTCGGGCATGGCTCCACCCTGCCAGGACCGCCGTCGCGCCGCGCGCTCAGCGCCCCCGCCGGCGGTCCCTTCAGCGGCCGTGCGCGGCGACCTCTTCAGCGGCCCCCGTCGAAGGGGTCGAGGCGTTCGAGCAGGTCCAGTTCCTCGGTGAGCGCGGCGGCCAGCACGTCGAGGTCGGGGACGGCCTTGCCGTCGGCGACCAGGCCGATGTGGACGCGGCCGCCGTACGGGGACATGGCGACGGCCAGGGACTGGCCGCGGGCGAGCGGGGCCATCGGGAAGAGGGCGCGCAGCGGGGCGCCGCCGAGGGAGAGGGCCGAGCGGGGCAGCGGAACGTTGGTGACCAGGAGGTCGAAGAGGAGCCGCGCGGCTCCGGAGGCCAGCGGCGCGCCGAAGCGGTGGGCGAGCGAGGGCAGGTGGTCGGCGAGTACGGCGACGGCTCCGGCGCCCCTGAGCGGTCCGTCGGCCTTGTTGCGGTCCATGGCCCGCCGGACGGCGGTCAGCCGGGTCGTGGGGTCGGGTTCGGTGACGGGCAGGGTGAGCAGATAGGCGGAGAGGCTGTTGCCGGTTCCGGCGGGTGCGCCGGGCCGTCGGCGGGAGACGGGGACGAGGGCGCGGGGATCGGCGCCGGGGAGCGCTTCGCCGCGTCCGTCGAGCCATCGGCGCAGGGCTCCGGCGACGACGGCGAGGAGGACGTCGTTGGCGGTGCCGCCCGAGAGGCGGCGCACCCGGTGGACGCGCTCGAGGTCCAGTACGGCGGTCGCGACGCGGCGCGTCCCGCTGGAGTGGGCGGCGAGGGCGGAGGGGACGCCGCCGTCGAGCAGGCCGGCGCGGGCGACGGAGGCGCCGAGCACCGAAGCGCCCACCTCGACGGCCCGGCCGAGGTCCTCGATACGGCCCCGGGCAAGGCCCATGATCCGGCCGGGGCCGGGGAGCCAGGAGCGCGGGGGGACGGCGCGGGCGCGGCTCCCGCGCGGCCTGCGGGCGGCGGCGATCTCGTCGAAGATTCCGGCGCCGATGGCGACGGCCCGCATGCCGTCGGCGAGGGCGTGGTGGAGTTTGACGAGCACGGCGAAGGAGCCGTCGGGGGCGCCGGTGAGGAGGTACATCTCCCAGGGCGGAAGTCCCCGTTCGACCGGCCGTTCCATCAGCTCGCCCGCGAGCCGGGCGGCCTCGGCGGCGAAGTCGGCGCCGGGCAGTCCGATCTCCCGTACGTGCCGTCGTACGTCGAACCGCTGGTCCGTGGTCCAGGCGGCTCCGCCGACGGGCAGCAGGACGTCGCGGACGCGCATGCGCAGCCGGGGGATGGCGGCGGCCCGACGCGCGAGCAGATCGAGGACGGTGGCGGAGTCCCCGTCGCCGGGCAGGGGGCCGAAGTGGGCGAGGGCACCGAGATGCAGCGGGTGGGCGGGGGATTCGAGGTGCCAGAAGGCCAGATCGAGAGGGGCCAGCAGCTCACTGCTCAAGAGTTCCTCATGTCCTCGGAGGGCGGCAGAGACCGAAGTCAATCGCGTACAATCTGTTACGGTCAAGTACGATCTGTGTACACAGGGTTAACAATGAACTCGCACCAGACGCACTTGCCGCTGCCGCGCGATTCGACGCCCCACACGTCCGAGATCCGGTCCACGAGCAGCAGCCCTCGGCCCGAGACACCGGCCTCCCCCGCCTCCCTGCGGCGCGGCAGCGCGCTGGAGCGGTCCTCGACCTCCACCCGCAGCCGCCGCTCGGGCCCCGAGAGCATCCGCAGGGTGACGATCGCCCCGCCGTCGGTGTGCATCAGCGCGTTGGTGATCAGTTCGTCGGCGACCAGCTCGATCTCGTCCGAGCGCTCTCCGGCGCCCCAGGCCCGTACCGCCGCCCGGATCATGTGGCGGGCGGAGCTCAGCGCCTCCGGGTCGCTCTGCGCCACGTGCTGCTGGAGCCGGCCGCCGGACTGGGGGAAGTACGCCCCCTGACGGCGCAGCAGCAGGATCGCCACGTCGTCCTCGCCGCCCCGGTCGTCCACGACCTCGCAGAGGTGGTCGGCCAGCTGCTGAAGGTCCCGCGGCCCGTTCCGTACCAGTGAGGAGAGCCAGCGCATGCCCTCGTCGAGGTCCACGCCCGGCTTCTCCACCAGACCGTCGGTGTAGAGCAGCAGCGTCTGCCCCGGGGACAGCTCCAGGGTGGTCACGGGATGGTCGAGGCGGCCGAACTCGGCCGAGAGGCCCAGCGGCAGTCCGCCCTCCACGGGCAGCCGACGGCAGCTGCCGTCGCTGTCCTGGAGAAGCGGGTCGACATGCCCGGCCCGAACGACGCGGACGACGCCGGTGGCGAGGTCCGCCTCGACATAGGTGCAGGTGGCGAAGCGGTCGGTGTCCAGTTCATGGAGGAAGACGGAGGCGCGGGCCATCACGGTCGCCGGGCTGTGCCCCTCGGCGGCGTAGGCGCGCAGCACGATCCGCAGCTGGCCCATCACGGCCGCCGCGTGGGTGTCGTGCCCCTGGACGTCCCCGATGACGGCGCCGACCCGGCCGCCGGGCAGCGGGATGATGTCGTACCAGTCGCCGCCGACGTCCCGGCCGAGGCGGGCCGAGCGGTAGCGGACCGCTATCTGGGCGCCGGACACGTCGGGGATGCGGCGCGGCAGCATCGCCTGCTGGAGCCCTTCGGCCAGGTCGTGCTCCTGCTCGTAGAGCATGGCCCGCTGGAGGCTCTGGGCGATGCTGCTGCCGAGCGCCACGAGCAGGTTGCGCTCGTCGGCGCTGAAGCCGGTCTTGTCGCTGTAGAGCAGTCCGAGCGCGCCGATCGGCCGCGCCTGGGCGATGAGCGGCAGATAGGCGGCGGAGGTGATGCCGAGTCCGCTGATGTGCGGCCACAGGACGGGGTACGAGGCGGCGAAGTCCTGCGGGGAGTCGATGAACCGGGGTCGCAGCGTCCGGATCACCTCGCCCATCGGGTACGGCTCGTCCACCCGGGTGAAGCGCGTGCCGGGCACGAAGGCGCCTTCGGGTCCCTCCGCGACGAGATGGATCCGGCCGGACTCCAGAAGTCCCACCACCAGGCTGGTGGCGCCGAAGTATTCGAGGCCGTGCGAGTCGTTGAGGAGTTCGATGACGTCCTGCACGGTCCGGGCGTGCGCGAGAGCGGCGGTGGTGCCCTCCACGACGCTGGTGCGCTTGCGCCGCCCCTCGTCCAGGCCGAGCCGGGCCGCGTGCTCGGTCACCTCCTCCGAGGCGTCCCGGACGATGCCGACGATACGGCGGGGGCGGCCGGTCTCGTCGCGCTGGATGTGGCCCTCGGTGTGCGTCCAGCGAGCGGAGCCGCCGCGCAGCCGGACGCGGAAGTACGCCCCGTAGTGGTCGCTGCCGTCCTTGAGCGCGTGCGTGACCATGGTGTCGAGGCGCCTGCCCTCGTCGGGCATCACGCGGGCGGAGAGGGTGGCGGGGTCGCCGTCGTACTCCTCGGCGCTCATGTCGAAGACCCGCAGGGCGCCCGCGTCCATGGTCATCGAGCCGGTGACCAGGTCCCAGTCGAAACTGCCCATCCGGAACGCGCCGCCGTAGTCCCGCAGGAAGCAGCAGGCGACGCCCCCTGTCCCTGGTACGCAGCGGCAGGGATCCGTCGCCTCGCCACCCCCTCTGCCGGCACTCATGGGGCCACGCTAGGCGCAGGCCAGGCCGCTCGCACGACGGAGGCCACGCCTCAGCCCTCGAAGGTCTCCGGCTGCTGGGCGCCGGGGTCGCTGGGGAACAGGTCCTCGAACGGTGGCAGCTCGGCATCGGGTTCCGGCTCGGTCTCGGCCGGCGGCTCCGGGGCGGGCGGAAGGGCCGGCTCGGACCGGGGCGGGGAGCTGTGCTCCGGCGGGGTGGGTCCGCCCGGGCTCGTCGAGCCGTCGGGGCTCGCCGGCGCGCTGGGGCCGGGTGAGGTCTCCGTGGCGGGCGGGGGCGGCACCGGGGCGGCTGAACCGGTGAGGTCGCAGGCGGCGGGCTCGCAGGGCGGGATCACCGACGGCTGGGTGTCGCGCTCGCCGTCGGTGCCCGTTCCGCGCTCGAACCAGGTGTTGTCGGCGACGTTCACGACGACGACGCCGGTGACGACCGCCGCGGTCGGTCTGATGACGACGACCCGGTCGGGGCGGTACCCGCTCCAGGGCCGTCCGGTGTGCTTGGCGCCCTGGGCGACGGCCGGCGCGCGCAGCGGGTTGCCGCAGGCGCAGCGGACGCGGGGCGTGCCGTACGCGTCCACGAGGACCGCCGTGCCGGCCTGGAGGACGGACTGGAACGCGGTGGCGTCCGCGTCCCGGTAGCCGTGGCTGGTGACGCGGGTGTCGGCGCGCAGGACGACGGGGGTGAGGCCGCGCAGCCAGCCGGCCAGGTTCACCTCGGGGATGCCCGCGGCCTCGGCGAACGCGCGGGCCTTGCCCTTGTCGCCGGCGAGGAAGGCGACCTGCTGCTCGACGTCGCAGCTGGCGACGGAGCGGGTCCCGCCGTAGAGACCGGGGGTGGACCCGGTGATCTCACGGACCGTCTGCGCGGTCGCGGTCGCGGTCGGGCCGGCGGGGGGCGGCGTCGCGGCCGCGCCGGGCGGCCGGGTGGGTGAAGGAGTGGCCGGCGGGGCGGTGCTCGGGCCGGTCGCGGGGGGCGCCTTCGCCGTGGACGGGGTGAAGGGGTCGGGCCCCTGAGCGGCGACCGGCTGGAGGAAGACCTCCTGCGGGGAGGCGGCGGCCGTCCCCGCGCCGCCGCTGTCGCCGCCGGGCGAGCAGCTCGCGAGCAGCAGCGCCGAGGCCAGCGCCGTGAGTGCGGTGACGTGGGGCCGTCGCGGCCGGCGTATGGGTGAGCGCACGTGGATCTCCCGCCCTTTCCACCCGGGGACATTCCTTCATGTCTGTCGCACCGCCGGCCCGGCCGCAAGCGGAGTGCCGCCGACCGGACGACACACTTGAACACGTTCAAGAAAGACCGTAGGCTCCCGCACGTAAGGTTTGAACGCGTTCAACCAGAGGTGAACGGGATGTCGGTGCTGGTCGGTCTCGTCGTGATGCTCGGCATGTTCGTCATCGTTCCGGTGGGCCTGGGCCTGATCGACGGCCCCGCCCCTCCCGGACTGCGCCGGCTCCGGCGCGCCTGGCCCCTGCTCGCGGCGCCCGGCGCACTCGCCCTGTGGCTCCCCCGCTCCCCCACCGCCGCCGCGCTCGCCGCGGTCTACGCCCTGGCCACGCTCGCGCTCGCCCTGTGCGCACCGGCCCGGATCGCCGCGCTCCCCCGGCCCTGGACCGGCACCGCCGCGCCCGCCGAGATCGCCGTGCTGACCGCGCTGGTGACCCCGTCGGTGGCGGGTCTCGCCCTGGTCGCCGAGCGTGCCGGGCACGAGCTTCTCGGCTTCGACCTGGACATCCTGGCCCTGACCGTGCCCCACTTCCACTTCGCCGGATTCGCGGCCGCCCTGGTGGCCGGCCTGGTCTGCCGGGCGGCGCCCGGGCCCGCCACCCGCTTCGCCGCGCTCAGCGTTCCGCTCGGCACCCTGCTCGTGCTGGTCGGCTACTTCGTCGACGACTGGGCCGAGCTCGTCGGGGCACTCGTTCTCACCGCCGGCATGTGGGCGGTGGCCCTGCCGACCTGGCGGGAGCTGCGGCCCGGCGCCCGCGACCCGGTCACCCGCGGCCTCCTGGCCGTCTCGGCGACGGTCCTGGTGGCGACGATGCTGCTCGCCCTGAGCTGGGCGCTCGGCGAGGCCACCGGCCTGCCCCGTCCGAGCCTGACCTGGATGGCCGCCACCCACGGCCTCGGCAACGCCCTCGGTTTCGCGCTCTGCTCGCTGCTCGCCTGGCGTCGCCTGCGGGCGACCGCCCCTTCCAAGGAGACCGCATCATGGCCCGTCTGATCCGCGACCTCGCCACGTCCGCCGCCCCCGCGGCCCTCACCTACCGGGAGGTGGGTGCCACCGGGCAGGACCGTCTTCCGGCCGGCTACCACCACCTCCACCACACCGTTCGCGTCGGCCGGGGCCAGGACGCCTTCGAGGCCGCCGGGGCCGCCGTCACCTCCTGGCGGATGCACCGCGCCTCGGGCGCCGGGGTCCGCAGCGAGGCCGTTCGCGCCGAGCCCGGCGTTCTCGTCGAGATCTCGATGGGCCTCGGCCCCGCCCGGCTCGGCGTGCCCTGCGAGGTGATCTGGACCGCGTACGAGAAGGACCGCACCGGCTTCGCGTACGGGACCCTCACCGGGCACCCCGAGAGCGGCGAGGAGTCCTTCGTCGTCGACCTGCACGCCGACGGCTCGGTCTGGTTCACGGTCACCGCCTTCAGCCGTCCCGCCTGCTGGTACACCCGTCTCGCCGGGCCGCTCGTCCCGGTCCTGCAGCTGGCCTACGCCCGCCGGCTGGGCCGCGTGCTCCGACGCGTCGTGGCGGAGTGACGCCGGGCGTACGCTCCCTTTGTAGGCATACGCACCGGGCAACAGGCGGCGTACGTACCGACCCAGGAGGCGGCCGTGAGCCAGTACGACGAGTACACCACCCCCTCGCAGGCCGAGGGCGAGCGGCTCGACGAGGACATGGACTCGAAGCAGCGGATGGAGCGGCATCCCCAGACACTGCGCACCACGCCTTCGCAGGCGGAGGGTCAGCGGCAGGCCGACGAGGACGAGAAGAAGAAGTCCTGAGCGCCCCGGCCCCCGGGCGTCACCCCTCCCCGGGCCCTCACCCTCCGGGTGCGACCCTCCAGGCCGATACTGGAGGGGATGGAGTGGTTCACGGCACCGGACTACTGGCTGAGCCGGATCGTCTTCCAGCGGGGGCTCGCCGGGCTCTACCTCGTGGCCTTCCTCTCGGCCGCTCTCCAGTTCCGGGCCCTGATCGGCGAGCGCGGCATGCTCCCCGTACCGGAGTATCTGCGCCGGGTGGAGCCGCGTCGGACCCCCAGCCTCTTCCACTGGCACTACTCCGACCGGCTGTTCGCGGCGGTCGCGTGGACCGGCGCGGCTTTGGCGCTCGCCCTGGTGGCGGGCGCCGGCGACGCGGTACCGCTGCCCGTCGCGATGCTGCTGTGGTCGGTGCTCTGGGCGCTGTACCTCTCCATCGTCAACGTCGGCCAGACCTGGTACAGCTTCGGCTGGGAGTCGCTGCTCCTGGAGACCGGCTTCCTGGCGATCTTCCTCGGCAACGACGACACCGGGCCGCCCGTGCTCGTCCTGTGGCTGCTGCGCTGGCTGCTCTTCCGCGTCGAGTTCGGCGCGGGGCTCATCAAGATCCGCGGTGACCGCTGCTGGCGGGATCTGACCTGCCTGTACTTCCATCATGAGACCCAGCCGATGCCCGGCCCGCTCAGCTGGTTCTTCCACCATCTGCCCCGCCCGCTGCACCGGGTCGAGGCGGCCGCCAACCACGGCGTCCAGCTGCTGGTCCCGGTGCTGCTCTTCACGCCGCAGCCGGTCGCGACGGTGGCGGCCGGTCTGATGGTGGCGACCCAGCTCTGGTTGGTGCTCTCGGGAAACTTCGCGTGGCTGAACTGGCTCACGATCGTCCTCGCGCTCTCCGCCGTGGACGGCTCCCTCCTGGTGGGCGAGCACCCGCAGCCCGCCCCGCCGCTCTGGTACGTGGTCGTGGTGGTCGCCGTGACCGCGCTGGTCCTCTTCCGCAGCTACCGCCCGGTCCGCAACCTGCTCTCCCGGCGGCAGGCGATGAACCGCTCGTACGATCCGTTCCACCTGGTCAACACGTACGGCGCGTTCGGGACGGTCGGCCGGATCCGGGACGAGATCGTCATCGAGGGCACGGACGACCCGGCGCGGAGCGCGGACGCGGTGTGGAAGGAGTACGGGTTCAAAGGCAAGCCCGGCGATCCGCGCCGGCTGCCGCGCCAGTTCGCTCCGTACCATCTGCGGCTCGACTGGCTGATGTGGTTCGCGGCGCTCTCCCCCGCGTACGCCCGAGACTGGTTCGGACCGTTCGTCGAACGGCTTCTGGACGGGGACCGGGACACCCTGCGGCTGCTACGGCACAACCCCTTCCCCGACGCGCCGCCGGTCCGCATCAGGGCGCGTCTCTACCGCTACCGCTACACGACGTGGCGGGAGCTGCGCGAGACCGGGGCGTGGTGGCACCGCACGCTCGTACGGGAGTATCTGCCGCCGGTCGAGCTGCGGCCGCCCGCGCGGCGGTGACCCTTCGCCACGGGCCGGCCCGGGGCGGAGCCGGACGCACCGGTGCCCCGGTCACGGGGCGACCGGGGCACGGGGCGAAGCGACAGTTACGACTCAGTCGATACCGGGCAGGATGTGCGGCTCCGCGAGGTCGTCCTCGTAGCCCGCCAGCCGGATCGGGGCGGCGTGGGCCCACACGTCCAGGCTCCCCAGCTCGCCGGAACGGTGGGGCCGCTCCGGCCGTTCGGCCGGTCGCTGGTCCTGCTTCGTCAGTTCTGGTGTCACCGCGCACTCCCTTGTGTCGCGTACCTATGAGGACATGGCCGTTCGGTCGCGGTGGCGCCGTTCTTGGGGCGGGACCGCGGCCTTGGTGGCAGGCCAGTCCCCAGGCAAGCCGTAAGGGTTTTGTGAAACCCCGGTGGCCGACCGTGGACATCAGAGTAACCAAATGAGCGCGTCGGCGCTCTATGGGGCTCGGAAGTGTGACGCGATCGAGTGACTTTAGGACATCTGGGCGGTTTACCAGTTGCCCGGCGCGTAGTCCTTGAGGAAGCAGCCGTACAGGTCCTCGCCCGCCTCGCCGCGCACGACCGGGTCGTAGACGCGGGCGGCGCCGTCGACGAGGTCGAGCGGGGCGTGGAAGCCCTCCTCGGCGAGACGCAGCTTGTCGAAGTGGGGGCGCTCGTCGGTGATCCAGCCGGTGTCGACGGAGGTCATGAGGATGCCGTCGGTCTGGAACATCTCCTGGGCGCTGGTCCGCGTGACCATGTTCATCGCGGCCTTCGCGGCGTTGGTGTTGGGGTGCCCGGCCCCCTTGTAGCCACGGCCGAAGACGCCCTCCATGGCCGAGACGTTGACGATGTAGGCGCGCCCGCTGGCCGCCTTCTTGGCCGCCTCGGCCATCGCCGGCCGGAGCATGCTGATGAGGATGAACGGCGCCGTGTAGTTGCACAGCTGGGTCTCGAGCAGCTCCACCGGGGAGATCTGCTCGATGGTCTGCACCCAGGTGTTGGTCTCGACGACGTCCGGCAGCAGGCCGCCCGCGTCGATGGCGCTGCCGTCGCGGTGCCGCTCGACGCTGGCGTTGCCCGCGACCAGGGCGAGATCGGCGACCTTCTGCGCGTCCAGGTGGCTCACGCCGGCGGGCAGCGCGGACGGACCGCCGACCTCACCGACGGCGCCGGAGTTGAAGGCGCCGATCACATGGTGGGCCGGGAGCTCCCCGGCGGGCAGCGGAGCGCTCTCGCCGTCGACGAGGGCGGCGTAGGCGGAGGGCAGACGGCGCACGGTCTGCGTCGCGTTGTTGATGAGGATGTCCAGCGGGCCGTCCGCCGCGACGCGCTCGGCCAGGGAGACCGCCTGCGCGGGGTCGCGGAGGTCGATGCCGACGACCTCGAGGCGGTGCATCCAGTCGGCCGAGTCCTCCATCGCCTTGAAGCGGCGGATGGCGTCCTTGGGGAAGCGGGTCGTGATGGTGGTGTGGGCACCGTCGCGCAGCAGCCGCAGCGCGATGTACATGCCGATCTTGGCGCGGCCGCCGGTGAGCAGCGCGCGCTTGCCGGCGAGGTCGGCGCGGGCGTCCCGCTTGCGGCGGTTCAGCGCGGCGCAGTCCTGGCAGAGCTGGTGGTAGAAGTAGTCGACCTCGACGTACCGCGTCTTGCAGGTGTAGCAGGACCGGGGGCGCTGGAGTATCCCGGCGATCCGGCCGGCCTCGGTCACGGAGGAGGGCAGGATGCCCTCGGTCTCGTCGTCGATCCGCTGCGCGGAGCCGGTGGCGGTGGCCTCGGTGACCGCCTTGTCGTGCGCGGTCTTCGCGGCCCGGCGCTCCTGGCGGCGGCGCTGCTTCACCGTCCGGTAGATACCGGCCGTGGCGCGCCGCACGGCGATCGCGTCCGGGTGGTCGACATCCAGCTCGTCGAGCTCGTCGAGCACGCTCAGGCAGACGGCCAGGCGCTCGGGGTCGATACCCGGCCCGTACTCCTGGGTTTCTTCGGTCACCGTCATGGCCTCTGCCGTTCCTCGATCACTCGTACGCTCGCGCGCGCCCACCGTCTCAAAAGAGGAACTTTACGGAGCGGGAGGCCGTGTCTCCAAACCCGTGGCGGGAGCGTGGTCGAACACACAGTCGCCGCAGAGTCCCCCTCCGGGGCTGCGGTAGTAGAGGCAGCAACTGGTGCGCCGCAGGGCGGACCCCTGGACGGTGCGGGCGAGGTCGGGGTGGTCGAGGAGCCCGGTCACGAGTTCGCCGGCACGGCGGGCGACCTCGGGCCGGCCCTGGGCGCGGGCCCAGCGGATCAGCTCGCGCAGGGCTCCGGCGAGAGCGGAGCCGGCGTTCCCCCACAGCAGCCGGGGCGAGATCCGCCCGTCGCGGCGGAGGACCTCGTGGAGCGGGACGAGATGCGCGAGCTGGACGGCCTCGCGGAGGTCCGCCACGGTCGCGGGGCGGCTCTCCGTGCCCGCCCACCACAGGTCGTCGGGCGAGGTCAGGGCCCCGTCCCAGAACAGGTCCGCCGGATCGAGAGCCGGGAACCGGCCGTGGAGGGCGGCCGGGCCGAGGGCGGTCGACCACAGCCGGGCGGCGAGCCCGAGATGGGCGACCGACGCGGCGACGCGGCGCTCGGGGGTGCGCAGGCGGGCGCCGACGTGGTCGACGCGGGCGGAGACGGGGCCGGTCTCCCCCGCGTAGAGGCGTGCGAGCGGCACATGCGCTCCGCCCGTCTCCGGCGGGGCGGTCCGGAGCACGAAGAAGCCCCCGACCGCCGCTCCCCCGGTGTCCGGCCGAGGGCGTTCCCCGCTCGCTCCGCTCGCGCCGAGATCCACCGTCCTGCCTCCTGGCCGTCTGCCGCCCGGGCCGAGGAAGCGCTCGCCCACGGGCGAAGCGGCACCTGGCACGGCCGTCCGGGCAAAGCCCCGGTCCTGTTCGGGTCATGCATGGTCATCTTCGGGTCATGCTCGCCCCAAGTGCGGCTCCACGACCGCCGATCACCGTAACGCTCCTGCGCATGACACCTCCGACGAACCCCCTCGCGTCCGCGACTCCCGGCCGGCGCGCGGTGCTCGCGCTGACCGCCGCGGCTGCCGTGACCGCGGGCGTCCCCGCCGCCCGGGCCGCCACCCCTCCGCTCCCGCGCCCCCTTGCGGAAGGGCCGCTCACGGCCGCCCGGGCGCTCGCCGCACTCCGGGCGGGGAACGCTCGTTACGCCGCCCTCCGGCAGATCCATCCGCACGAGGACGCCGCCCGGCGCGCCGCCGTGGCCGTCTCCCAGCACCCCTTCGCCCTGGTCCTCGGCTGTGTCGACTCCCGGGTGCCGCCCGAGCTCGTCTTCGACCAGGGACTCGGCGACCTGCTCGGCATACGGTCGGCCGGCCAGGCCCTGGACGAGGCGGTGCTCGGGTCGATCCAGTTCGGCGTCGAGGAGCTGGGCGTTCCGCTGGTCGTCGTGCTCGGGCACGAGCGGTGCGGCGCGGCGACCGCCGCCGTGGAGTACGTACGGACGGGCAGGCCGGTCGAGGGACACCTCGCCCGGGTCGTGGAGGACATCGCCCCCGCGGCGCGCGCCACCAGGGATCTCCCGGGCGACTGGGTGGAGAACACGGTGCGGGCCAATGTGGTCCGCATACAGCGCCGACTGGCTCGGGATGAGGTGTTCGCCGAAGCCCGGATCGTCGGCGCCCGCTTCGACCTGGATACCGGAAAAGTGGCTTTCCACCCGTCCTGACCTGCGCGGGTGTACATCCTCAGGCGTACGTGACGGTCCCGTACTACGACGGCAGTACGTCCGAATGCGTTCCCAGGTACGACGACGTGAACGCTCGGAAGAGAGATCGTTGTATGTATGAGCCCCCTCCTGCTGTCCGTGCTTCTGTCGCTGGTCTCCGCGGTCGCCTACGCGGCCGCGGCGATCGTGCAGGAGCGGGTCGCGGCCGCCGCCGGCGGCCCCACCTACGCGCCGCTGCGCAGCCCGGCCTGGTGGGGCTCCGTCCTGCTCAACGGCCTCGGTGCCGCCCTGCACGTCGCGGCGCTCGCCTACGGCCCGCTCAGCCTGGTCCAGCCGCTGGGCGCCCTCACGATCGTCTTCGCCCTGCCCATGGCGGCCCTCTTCGTGGGCCGCCGGGCGGGGCACACGGCCTGGCGCGGCGCTCTCATGGCCACGGTCGGCCTCGCCGGGCTGCTCAGCCTGACGGGCGGCGCCGAGTCCCAGGCGCTGGGCGGCACCGAACGCTGGCTGCTCGCGGCGGGGACCTTCGCCGCGGTGGGCCTGCTGTTCGTCGTCGCGCACCTCATGGGCCGCTCGGTGCTGCGCAGCATCGTCCTGGCGGCCGCGGCGGGTGTGTCGTTCGGCATCGCCTCGGTCTTCACCAAGACCGTGGCCGTGGAGTGGTCGCCGGCCGCGCCGCTCGCGCAGTGGACGAGTCTGCTGATCCTCTCGGCGCTCGCGGTGACCGGACTGCTGCTCTCCCAGGCTTCCTACCGGGGCGCCGGCCTCGCGGCTCCGCTGGCGACGGTCACGGTCGTCAATCCGGTGATCGCCGCCGCGGTCGGTCTCACGCTGTTCGGCGAGACCTTCCGGTACGGCACGGCCGGCACCGTCGCCGCGCTGATCTGCGGCGCGGTGGCGGCGGGCGGTCTGATCCAGCTGACGACGGACCGGCTGACGGCGGGCCGGGACGCCCTGTCGGTGTCAGAGGACCGGACCGTCTCAGATCGAGACGCCCCGCGCCCTGAGGTAGGCCAGGGGGTCGATGTCGGAGCCGTACCCGGGACCCGTCCGCACCTCGAAGTGGAGATGCGGCCCCGAGCTGTTGCCGGTCGATCCTGAACGGGCGATGCGCTGCCCGGCGTTGACCCGCTGGCCTTCACGGACGGTGAGCGCGGAGAGGTGCGCGTACTGGCTGTAGCGGCCGTCGTCGTGCCGAACGACGATCTCGTAGCCGTAGGCGCCGCCCCACCCCGCGGAGACGACCTTGCCGGTGGCGACGGCCGTCACGGAGGTGCCGGTGGGCACGGGGAAGTCCACGCCGGTGTGGTAGCCGCTGGACCAGGAGGAGCCGGAGACGCGGTAGCGGGTGCCGACGGACGCGGAGACGGGGGCGCTGAAGCGGTCGGCCTGGGGCGCGGGCCTCGGTGCGGGCCTTGCCGCCGCCGGCTTCGCGGCGGGCCTGGGCTTGGTGACGGGCTTGGCGGCCTGCTTCGCGGGGGCCTTGGCCGCCGGGGCCTTCGTGGCGGGAGCCTTCGCGGCCGGCTTCGTCGCGGCCGGAGCCTTCGCCGGGGCCTTCGTGGCGGGAGCCTTCGCGGCCGGCTTCGTCGTCGGGGCGGGCTTGGCGACCGGGGGCGCCGTGGTGGGCGGCTTGGCGGGGACGGCGATCCGGAGGGTCAGCTTCTGGCCCGGATGGATCAGGTCGGGGTCGCTGCCGACCACGGCGCGGTTCGCCTCGTACAGCCGCTGCCAGCCGCCGTGGACCCGCTCCTCGCGGGCGATCCTGGACAGCGAGTCGCCCGGGGTGACCGTGTACATCTCGCGGACCGTGGGCACGGTGGTCGGGGTCACGGCAGGTGGCTCGGCCGTCGGGGTCCGCTGGTCCGGAGCGGTGCGCTGCGCCGGTAAGGAGACCGGGGTGGCCCCCGCCTTCCGCCCACCGAGCCCCGCGCGGGACGAGCAGGTCGGCCAGGCTTCCGGGCCCTGCCCGTCGAGGACCTTCTCCGCGACGGCGATCTGCTGGTCCTTGGAGGCGAGGTCGGCGCGCGGCGCGTAGTGCGTGCCGCCGTACCGCTCCCAGGTCGCCTGGCTGAACTGCAGCCCGCCGAAATAGCCGTTGCCCGTGTTGATCCGCCAGTTGGAGGAGGACTCGCAGGCGGCGACCTTCTCCCAGACGTCGAGGGACGCGGCCTGCGCCGTCCCGGCGCCGATCAGCGGCAGGGCCATTCCCGCGCCGCCCGCCGTGACGGTGAGCGAGGCGCGGTTGATCCGGCTCGGCTGGTACCGGCGGTGTCGTCCCCTTGCGGCCATGTGGGCCCCCCTTGAGCGCGCGTCAGCAGAAGCGCATCGGCAGTCGCCCAAGGTAAGGGAAGGTCACAGGCCGTGACAAGGGCTCGGGGGAAAACCCCAAGTCCCTTGTGTCATCCGGCGATCAGGGCCCTGCGGGACCCGGCTGCGGCTGAGGCTCCGGTTCCGGTACGGGGGCGGGGCCCGGAGGCTCCGGAACCGGGTTCGGCGGCGGCACGGGGGCCGGCTCGGGCTGGGGCACCGGACCCGGCGTGGGCGGTACCGGCCCCGGGGGCGGGGTCGGCGAGGGAGGCGCCGGGTAGGGCGACGGGTGGGTCATGACGGACCTCTCGGTCGGCGGGGCACGTACGGCTCCAGGCTCTCCCGGAGCGTGTGCCCGCGCCCGCCGGGGCCATTCATTCGTGTCGGCGCACGGCGTCCGCCGCGGCGGCGAGGCCGAGGCGGGGGCTGGAGAGGACGGGCAGCGGGGTGCGGGTCCGCTCGGCGGCGCCGGCCATGGATGCCTGGGCGAGGACGACGACACCGCCACCGGTGGCGTCGACCCGGTCCACGGCCGCCGCGACCGTGTCGAGATAGCCGTCGCGGTCGCCGGCCTCGAACCGCTCCCAGGCGCCGTCCACGAGCAGCGTGGTGACGCTCGCGGCGGTGCCCACCGACTCCTCGCGGAGCAGCTCGACGGTGGGTGCGACGGTGGACTCCACGGCCGCGACCACGACGATCCGGTCCGCCCTGGCCGCCTCGGCCGCCATCGGCCGGTCCACGCGCAGGACGGGCACGCCCAGCGCGGCGGCGCTCCGCTCGGCGACACCGCCGATCGTGGAGCAGGTGCAGAGCACGGCACGGGCGCCGTCCGCGACGGCCCGGTCGAGGGCGTCACGGACGGCACCGGCCACGGCTTCCGGCCCCTCGGCCCTGGCCCGGTCGAGCAGCTCCTCGGCGACGAGGTGCCGCAGGACCAGCCCCGGGTGGTGCTCATCCCGCAGGCCGTCGAAGACGGGAACGTGGACGGGCGAGGTGTGCAGCAGGGCGAGGGTCACCGGTGCGGTTCAGGCGGTCGCGGGAGCGGGCACGGCGTGCGGGCTGCGCACGGTGTCGCTCCCGGGCACCGGCGCGGAGGCGTCGGCCCCGAGCTCGACGATCCGGTTGTCGGCGTCCACATGGACGACACGCGGCACGAACGAACGGGCCTCGGCGTCGTCGACCTGCGCGTAACTGATGAGGATCACCAGATCACCGGGGTGCACCAGATGGGCGGCGGCACCGTTGATCCCGATCACCCCGGAGCCCCGCTCGCCCTCGATGACGTAGGTCTCCAGCCGGGCGCCGTTGTCGATGTCGACGATGTGCACGAGCTCCCCGGGCAGCAGATCGGCCGCCTCCATGAGCTCGGCGTCGACGGTGACGGAGCCGACGTAGTGCAGATCGGCCTCGGTCACGGTGGCCCGGTGGATCTTGGACTTGAACAGAGTGCGCAGCACTTTGGACTCCTCTAAGACGGCTCCCTGCCTGCTTTCTGCAGGTCAAAGGCAGTCCCGAGCTTACACCGACAGCCCCGTCCGATGTTTGTGAGGAACATCGCTCCGGTCGGACTGGACGGCCTCCTACCTGGGCTTTCCCTAAGCACCGGCGCCGGTCGGGAACCACTGCCCCGGACATTCGGGGACTCATGCTGACCGAATGCTGACTTACCTGATGAGCATCAGACGTAAGGGAGACCCCTCTACACGCACGGACAACGTGCGTCGCACCGACCTGTCGGGCACCGACATCCCTCCGGTTCATGGAACACGGTCCCTTTGGCCATCAGCCGGTCGACGCTAGGCCGCCCTGGAAGCCGGCTCGCTGCCCGCCGCCCGCCCGAGGCCCCTCGGCAGCGTGGAACTGGCGAGCGAGGCGGGGCCAAGGCGCCGACGCCGGCCCGCCCGGGCCGAAGCCCAGGTCCCGCGCACCTGCGCACTTGCGCGCGCCGCTCCTCCCTTCCGTACGGTCCAACCCGATCGCGAACCGCTCTCGCACACCGTGAAGGAGAGCTGTTGAAGCAGACCGAGGAGGTGCTCCAGGACGCCCTGGGACTCCCCACTGACAGAAACACCGGCGACTGCTGCCGCGGGTCCGTTCAACGGACCTGAAAGGTCGCCCACTTGGCGCACGGGACACATCATGGCTCCCCCATTGCTCCGGCCTCTGAGGAGACTCCGTGCGACCTACTGTCCGAAGGGGACTTGCCGGCCTGACAAGCCTGTTCGTCCTCCTGACCCTCATGGCGGCTGTGCCCGCGTCAGCCGTCCCACGCTCCTTGACGATCTTCACCGACAAAGGCCCGGTCGCGGGAACATCGGCGGAGGCGGTCGACCGATTCCTCGGCATCCCCTACGCGGCACCACCGGTCGGACCCGGACGCTGGCAGCCTCCCGCTCCCGCCTCCGCCTGGACGGGCACCCGGCAGGCGACGGCCCCCGGCCCGCGCTGCCTGCAGTTCGGCGGCGACGGCGGTCCGGGGATGAGCGAGGACTGCCTGTACCTGAACGTGTACACCCCGGCCCAGCGGACGAACCGTCCGCTGCCGGTGATGTTCTGGATCCACGGCGGGGGCTTCTCCTTCGGTTCGGGAAACTCCGAGGACGGCTCACGGATCGCCGAGGCCAACGACGTCGTGGTCGTCACGATCAACTACCGCCTCGGCGTGTTCGGCTTCCTCGGCCTGCCCGGGCTGAGCAGGCAGGGCACGGGGAACTACGGTCTGCTCGACCAGCAGGCGGCGCTGCGCTGGACCCAACGCAACATCGGCGCCTTCGGCGGGGACGCGAGCCGCGTGACCATCGCGGGTGAATCGGCCGGCGGCCATTCCGTCTGCGCCCTCATGGCCTCGCCGCCGGCCCGCGGTCTCTTCTCCGGGGCGATCATCCAGAGCGCCGGGTGCCCCAGCCACACGGCCGAGCAGGCGGCCGTCCGTGGCGAGAAGTACGCCACGGCGGCGGGCTGTTCCACCTCCCCGGCCGTTCTCTCCTGCCTGCGGTCCAAGCCGGCCGGTGAGCTGTTGGCCACCAGCGGGGGTTTCGTCGGGGGCGTCCTGAGCGGGCCGCTGCCCGTGTCCGGAGGGCCCGAGCTACCTGTACCGCCGAGCGAGGCCGTGCGCACCGGCCGAGCCGCGAACGTCCCCCTCCTCATCGGCAGCACGCGTGACGAAGTGCGGCCGTGGTCACTTCCGTTCGCGCGCGCGACGAAGGCGCAGTACGAACGGGCGGTCCGCATCGAGTTCGGGCCGAACGCCGACGCCGTACTCGCGCACTATCCGTTCGACGCCTACGGTGACTCGTACACCGGGACGTACGCCTTCGCCGCGCTGTGGGGTGACAGCAGCGTCTTCTACGGGCTCGGCGGGTGCCAGTACCAGAATCTCACGGGCCAGTTCGCGAGCCGGCAGCCGCGGACGTACTTCTACCAGTTCGACGACCCGCGCCCGCCCGTCCTCGGCTCCCTGCCGCCCGGCTTCGACCCCGGGGCCTCGCATGCCAGCGAGATGCCGTACCTGCTTCCCTCGGCGGCCTCGAAGCTGCTGTCCCCGGGGCAGCAGCAGCTGTCGAGGGAGATGGTGCGCTACTGGGGTTCGTTCGTGAAGCACGGGAATCCCGCGGCCCCGGGACTCGCCGCCTGGCCGTCCTACCGGGCCGGGAAGTACATGTCCCTGCTGCCGGGTGGTGAGAGCCGGGCGCTGAGCACCGAGGTGTTCGAGGCGCGTCGCCAGTGCGCCTTCTGGAAGTCCCTCGACTACGACTGGCTTCCCGTCAACCCGGACCAACTCGCCGCGCAGGCCGGCGTTTCCCAGTCCTGACACCGGACGCCCCATGGGCCCCCTCCTGCGGGAGGGGGCCCATGGTCATGAGCATGCGCGGGAGGGTGGGTTCAGTTTCCGGTGCTCCCCATGTCGAGCACGATCTTTCCGACCGCCGCGCCCGTGCGCAGCCGCTCCACCGCTTCGCCGAGGGCGTCCATCGCGTACCGCTCGTACGGCAGAGACAGAGCGCCCGACGACAGGTCGGGCAGCAGGCGCAGCACGTCGGGGGCGACCTCAGCACCGCGGGAGATCATGTTCACGGGCAGGAGCGAGACGTCGGCGAGGAAGAAGTCCGCCAGGTCCAGAATGAGTTCACGTCCGGCCGTGTAGCCGAGAAGTGCGGCCCGGCCCCGCGGGCGGACCAGGGCGAGGGCGTTCCGCAGGATCTTGCCGCCGACCGTGTCGATCAGTACGTCGGCCTTGCCGCCGATGGCTTCCTCGGAGAGGTCGGAGGCCAGCAGCGCCCTGGCCACTCCGGGGACGTGCGGCAGCTTCGCCGGGCGGCCGACGGCACCGACGACCTCCGCGCCGGCGCGCGCCGCGAGCTGCACGGCCATGGCGCCGACCGCGCCGGACGCGCCGGTGACCAGCACCCGCTCCCCCGGTCGTACCTGGGCGATGGAGTGGACGGTCGCCCAGGCGGTGCCGACGGGCGAGAAGTACACGCAGGCCAGAGCAGGGTCGGTGCCCTCGGGCATGAGCTCGACGGCGGCGTCCGGTACGAGCGCGTGCTCGGCCCAGGAGCCGTCGCGACTGAGGCCCAGCCCTTCGCCGCGCAGTCGGACCAGGGCGCCCTCGGGGTGCGTGTCCGAGGCGATGACGTGGCCGCTGCCCTGGGTGCCGGGGACGAAGGGCAGCCCGGGCAGGATGCCGAACCGGCCGTCGAGGACGTTCAGGTCCAGATGGGCGACGGTGGCCGCCGCCACCCGGACGAGGGTGTGGCCGGGGCGGGGGGGGGGGGGGGGGGGGGGGGGGGGGGGGGGGGGGGGGGGGGGGGGGGGGGGGGGGGGGGGGGGGGGGGGGGGGGGGGGGGGGGGGGGGGG
>NZ_JBVHWN010000022.1:0-64209 GCF_055564335.1 Streptomyces sp. NPDC029139
AGCGGCTCGATCCGGTCCCACATCGCATCAGTGATCACTAACCGGACAGACACATCCGATCAACTGATCAACCCATCAAAGAGACACGGCCTAGGAGGCGGGGGCGTTCAGGCCGGTTGCCAGGTCCCGCAGGTCCTCGGAGCGCAGGACGCGGTCGTCGAAGCCCGGCAGGGGGACGTGGAGGGAATCCGTCCAGCGTGTGGGGATGGCGCAGCCGCCGTACACCGCGCCGGCGAGCATGCCGGTGACCGCGGCGACGGTGTCCGTGTCGCCGCCCAGGTCGATCGCCACGCCGACGGCGTCCTCGAACGAGTCCGTCGTCCGCAGGGCCCAGACCGCGGAGCCCAGGCAGGGCCAGACAGCGCCGTTGAACTCCGTGGCGTCGTCCGGGTGCCAGTCGGGGGAGAGGACCGTCGACCAGCGCTCACGGTGGGGCGCGGCGACGGCGGCGAGCGCGGCCGGTACGGCCGCGAGCGGGTCGTCGCCGAGGAGGGCGACCCGGACGAGGTCGTGGAGGACGGCCGTACCCTCCCACGCCGCGGCGTCGCCGTGGGTGAGGGCCGCGATGCGGCGGGCGGCCTCCATGGTGGCCTCGCGCCCGGCCGCCGCGAAGTACACCGCCGAGGTGGACGCCCGCATCAAGGAACCGTTGCCCGCCGCGCGGTTGTTGACCTGAAAGTGGAGGGCGGCCGCCCTGTCCCAGGGGTCGCCGCTCGTCAGGACGTCCTCGGTCTGCAGGCCGATGTCCTTCGGCTCCGACACCGCCCAGCGACGGAAGCGGTCGAAGACGTCCGGCAGGTCCAGGCCGCCCCGGTCGAGCAGCGACTCCCCGACCAGAACGGCCATCTGCGTGTCGTCGGTGGCCTCACCCGGGTCCCAGCCGCCGCCCCCGCACATCACGCCGACGCCGTCGGGAAAGCGCTCCCGGAAGACACCCGGCAGCCCGAACTCGAAGGGAGCGCCCAGCGCGTCGCCCACGGCGGAGCCCAGCACGGCGCCGACGGCGCGGTCGATCGTTCGCATCCCGACACCCTAGGGTCTCATGTCGATCTTGACGATCTTGACGATCTTGCCGGGCTCGCATGCCGGGGCAGGGCGGCCGGATCTCACGCCGGCACCGGAACCGGCTTCCTCGTGGCCCGTAGCGCCAGGAAGACGAGCAGCCCGAGCGGGGACAGCAGGATCGTCAGGATCAGCAGCGGGCCCATCACCAGCGGCGAGACGCCCAGCCTGCGCGCCTCCCGGTACATCCACTGGCCGAGCAGCAGGTCCCAGGCGATGACCTGCGCCCAGATCGCTCCCGCGCCGTTCGCCAGCGCCGTGAGGTCGCGGAACGTGTCGATGTCGGGGCTGCTCACCGCCGCCCACAGCTCGGGGACGACGGGGACTGCCATGACCAGGTAGACCGCCAGGATGGGTACGACGGTCAGCGGCGAGGCCGCGAGCCGCTCCGTTCCCCGCCACCTCGGCGCGAAGATCATCAGGAGCCAGACGGGTGCGGCGAGGATGAAGCTGAGCTCGAAGAGGAAGCCGGTCATGCGGTGAACTCCTTGTCGCGGAGGCGGGTTTCGGTGTGAGCCGAGGTCGTGGAGGGGGACGGGCCCGGGCTGCGCAGGGCCGCCCAGGTCGCCGCCGCGGAGAAGAGCACGGTCGCGCCGGCCGCGGCGAGCGTCGTGCCGTCGGGGTCGAGCAGCGCCTGCCCGCGCAGCGCCTGCCAGGTGGTCAGGGCGAACACCGCCGCGTACGTCCCGGAGGCCACGAGCGTCAGCCGCAGTCGCACCCGCTCGTCGCCCAGCCGGGCGAACCTCGGAGCGAGGGCGACCAGCGCCAGCAGCAGGAGCGGGATCACCTGCAGGGCGTGCATGCCGAAGAAGTGGGCGATGCGCAGGTCGCCGCCGGTGGTGGACCAGCCCGTCACGGGCATGGACGGTCCGCCGTCGGGCACGCCGACGCTGTGCGCGCCGACGATCCCCGCGTCGTCCCCGGACGCCCGCTGCTCGGGGGTGGGCTGGACCATCAGGAAGCCGACGGCGGCTCCCGCGAGGGCGATCAGCGAGCCGAGGCGTACGGACCAGGCGGTGGCGCGGTCCAGGATCCTGGCGCGCAGCAGCAGGACCGCGATGACCAGGGCGGCCAGCCACAGGACGACGACCGTGATGCCCATCGCCTGGAAGAGGGCGCTGTCGAAGGGGGTCTCGTTGTTGAAGTGGCTCTGCCTGCCGCGGACGACCTGAGTGGTGATCAGCACCATCTCCACGGCACTGGCCGCGGCCAGTACGGTGCCCGCCCACCAGCCGGCGCGCCGGCCGCGGGGCAGCAGGGTGAGCATCCAGGCGAGCGTCATGCAGTACGCGACGAAGGAGACCGCGAACTTGAACGGCTTCGTCCAGATCGGTACGCCGACCAGCATCCGGTCGTCGAAGATCAGGCCGCCGACCGAGACCAGGGCGAGTAACGCCATGGAGGCGGAGAACCAGACCAGTGGGCGGTGCAGGTCACGGACCCGCGGAAACGTTGAGGACATGGGTACCCCCGTTTGAAATAGATAGTGGCGCTTGCTGCTATCTGATAGCGCCACTATCTATGATGGAGGGGCCGGTCGGCAAGACCGAAGCAGGATCGGGAAGGTGAACGCGGAGTGCGCATCGGAGAGTTGAGTCGCCGGACCGGAGTGTCCGTGGCGACGATCAAGTACTACGTACGGGAAGGGCTGCTGCCGGCCGGGCAGTTGACCAGCCCGAACCAGGCCTCGTACGACGAGACGCACGAGCGGCGCCTGCGGCTGATCCGGGCGCTGCTGGATGTCGGGGGGCTCTCGGTCGCCGCGATCGGCGAGGTGATCGGCGCGATCGACGACCAGGAGCGGTCGGTGCACACGATGCTCGGCACGGCCGCGAACCGGGTGGTGCCGCGCTACACCGAGGAGCCGGGGGAGGGCGTCGTCGAGGCGCGGAAGACGGTGACCGAGCTGATCGCGCGGCGCGGCTGGCACGTACACCCGGGCAACCCGGCCGGGGAAGCGCTAGCGGTGGCCCTGGCGGCGCTGGAGGCCGTGGGGCACGGGGGCTTCGCCGAGGTGCTCGACGCGTACGCGGCGGCGGCGGAGCAGGTGGCGGGAGCGGATCTGGAGTACGTGGCGCGGAAGGTGGAGCGCGAGGACCTGGTCGAGGGCGTGGTGGTGGGGACGGTGCTGGGGGACGCGGTCTTCGGGGCGCTGAGGAGGCTGGCGCACGTGGACGCCTCGGAGCGGATCTTCGGCACCGGCGAGTGACCTCGATCGTCGGGTGGGAGGCGCCCTGCGGCGGCTCCCACCCGACGAGCGCTCACTTCTCCTGTTCGCGTTCCACCTGGTCGTTCCACTCGCGCTTGATCGCGCGCCATGCCTCGTCCGTCTTGCCCAGGCGCCAGTAGCCCGAGATCGACAGGCGCTCGCGCGGCACCCCGCGCTCCAGGCGCAGATGGCGGCGGAGGTCCTTCACGAAGCCCGCCTCGCCGTGGACGAAGGCGTGGACGTCGCCCGCCGGGAACTCCAGGCCCTTCACCGCGTCCAGCAGAGCCTCGCCGGTCGGACGGTCGCCCCGGTGGAGCCAGGTCACCTCGACGCCCGCGGCCGTCGCGAACTTCTGCTCCTCCGTCGCGTCCGCGACCTCCAGGAACGCATGCACCGTCGTGCCCTCCGCCAGCCGCTCCAGGGCCACCGCGATCGCCGGCAGCGCGCTCTCGTCGCCCACCAGCAGGTGCCAGTCCGCCGCCGGGTCCGGCGCGTAACCGCCGCCCGGGCCGAGCAGGTGGATCGTGTCGCCCGCCTGGGCCCGCGCCGCCCACGGCCCCGCCAGGCCCTCGTCGCCGTGGACCACGAAGTCGACGGTCAGCTCGCGCTGCTCCGGGTTCCAGTCCCGCACCGTGTACGTCCGCGTGGTGGGCCACTGCTCGCGCGGGAACTCCTCGCGGATCCGGTCCATGTCGAACGGCTCCGGATAGCTCACGCCCTCCGGCGCGAACAGCAGCTTCACGTAGTGGTCGGTGTACTCGCCCAGCTCGAACGCACCGAGGCCGTCCCCGCCCAGCACGACCCGCACCATGTGCGGCGTGATCCGCTCCGTGTGCAACACCCGCGCCTCGTGGGCCTTCGGTGCCTTGCGCGCCGGCTGCTCTGCCACGACGGTCTCCCCTGACTCTGCGAACTTAGGTATGCCTAAGCTAGCATCCCGGCGCGTCCAGGGCCCATGACGCTCTCAGTGGCCCGGGCAGCCTCGGCGACCCGGAACGGCTCGGCGAGGCTGCCCGGAACGGCTCGGCGACGCGGAACGCCTTCGCGGTCCCGAACGCCTCCCGGACCCAAACCCTCCGCGACCCGAACCCCTCCGCGACCCGAACCCCTCCGCGACCCGAACCCCTCCGCGACCCGAACCCCTCCGCGACCCAGAACGGGGCAGAGCTCCGGAACGGCTCAGCGCTCCAGTACCGGCAGCAGCCGGCCGACCGCGCCGCCCAGGCCCCACCGCGTCACGAGCGCCGCCAGCATCTCCCGGTCCCGCGGCCCGCTCGGCAGTGCCGGGTCGAAGTCCGGCAGCGGTACGTCCCCGGCGACCCGGACGACCTTCGGCGCCACGTCCAGGTACTCCGCCGCCTCCACGATCCCGCGCCGCTTGGCCGGGGTCAGCTTCGACGTCCGGTCCACGGCGGCCGCGCGCACGCCCGCCAGATCGCCGTACTCCGTGATCAGCTGCGCGGCCGTCTTCTCGCCGATGCCCTTCACCCCGGGCAGTCCGTCGCTGGCGTCGCCCCGCAGGGCGGCGAAGTCGGCGTACTGGTCGGCCCGCACCCCGTACTTCGTACGGATCAGCTCGCCGTCGACCAGATCGCAGTCGCCGACGCCCTTGCGCGGATAGAGCACCCGCACGCCGCGCTCGTCGTCCACCAGCTGGAAGAGGTCCCGGTCGCCCGTGACGATGTCGACCGGCCCCTTCGCCTGCCCGGCCAGCGTGCCGATGACATCGTCCGCCTCGTAGCCCGCCACACCGACCCGGGCGATACCGAGGGCGTCAAGGACGGCCTCGATCACCGGCACCTGAGGGGCGAGCGTGTCGGGGATCTCCTCCTCGTCCGGCCCGGTCACGGTCTCCACGGCGACCCGGTGCGCCTTGTAGGAGGGGATCAGGTCCACCCGCCACTGCGGCCGCCAGTCGGCGTCCATGCAGGCGACGAGGTCGTCGGGGTGGTGGTCCTGGACGAGCCGGGTGATGAAGTCGAGCAGCCCGCGCACGGCGTTCACCGGCGTGCCGTCGGGCGCGCGGACCGAGTCCGGCACACCGAAGTACGCGCGGAAGTAGAGGGAGGCGGTGTCGAGGAGCATCAGGCGTCGCGTCACACCCCCGATCATGCCGCACCCCCCCGACAACGCACGCGATCGGTGGTGACCCCCGTCACCTTTCGGTTTGCGCCGGGAGGCCAAGGGCAGGCGCGGGCCCGGAGCGGACCCGGTACGGGATTCAACAATGAATCGTCGTACGTCAACGGGAGTCGCGGGCCGAATCCGCCCCGCTCCACGGCCCGGCTGCGGGGTGGGTGTCCCCAGGACGACGTCCTGGGGCGTGGGCCGTTCTCGTTCCAACACGTGAGGTATATGTGTCCAGGCTCCAGGCCGACCATCTCTACAAGGTGTTCGGCAGACGACCCGACGAGGCCGTGAAGAAGCTCGCCGACGGCGCGGACCGCGACGAACTGCGCGCCGACGGCACGACGGCCGCCGTGATCGACGCGTCCTTCGTCGTCGAGCCCGGTCAGATCTTCGTCGTGATGGGGCTGTCCGGATCCGGCAAGTCCACCCTGCTGCGGATGCTCAACGGCCTGCTCGAGCCCACCGCGGGCCGCGTCCTCTTCGACGGCAAGGACCTCACCGCGCTCAGCCCCCGCGATCTGCGCACCGTGCGGTCCACGAAGATCAGCATGGTCTTCCAGCACTTCGCGCTCTTCCCGCACCGCAGCGTCCTCGAGAACGCGGCGTACGGCCTGGAGGTCCAGGGCGTCCCGCGCGCCGAGCGCGAGACGCGGGCCGCCGAGGCCCTGGAGATGTGCGGACTCGCCGGCTGGGAGAAGTCCTGGCCCGACGAGCTCTCCGGCGGCATGCAGCAGCGCGTGGGCCTCGCCCGCGCCCTCGCCACCGACGCCGACCTGCTGCTCATGGACGAGTCGTTCAGCGCCCTCGACCCGCTGATCCGCCGCGACATGCAGGACCAGCTCCTCGAACTGCAGAAGCGCCTGAAGAAGACCATCGTCTTCATCACCCACGACCTCAACGAGGCCATGCGCCTCGGCGACCGCATCGCGGTGATGCGCGACGGCCGGATCGTCCAGCTCGGCAGCGCCGAGGACATCCTGGTGCGTCCCGCCAACGACTACGTCGCCTCCTTCATCCAGGACGTCGACCGCTCCCGCGTGCTCACGGCCGCCGCCGTGATGACCACCCCCGAGCATCCCGCGCCCGACGCCTGCGACTGCGAGACCGTCGGCCCCGACACCCTCGTCGCCGACCTGTGCGCGGTCAGCGCCCGCGTCCCGCACCCGGTGGCCGTCAAGGACACCGACGGCGCCGTCCTCGGAGTCGTACCGCAGTCCCGGCTGATCGGCTTCATCGGGGACGAGCAGCGCCCGCCCCTTGCCTGCACCACCGGCACCGAGGAGGTGGCCACCCATGCCTAGGCTTCCTCTCGGCCAGTGGGTCGACAGCTCCGTCGACTGGCTCCAGGCACAGCTCTCCTGGCTCTTCGACGCCATCAGCGCCGCCGTCACCGGTCTGTACGACGGCATCGACGCGGTCCTCGCCGCGCCCGAGCCGCTGCTCTTCGCCGGCATCCTCGCCGTCGTCGCCTGGTGGCTGCGCGGCCTGACCGCCGGTGTCCTCGCCTTCGCCGGATTCGCGCTCGTCGACTCCATCGAGCTGTGGGACGACGCCATGTCGACCCTCTCCCTGGTGCTCGTCGCCACCCTGGTGACGCTGGCGATCGCGGTCCCGCTCGGCATCTGGGCGGCCCGCTCCAAGCCGGTCAGCGCCGTGCTGCGCCCCGTACTGGACTTCATGCAGACCATGCCCGCCATGGTCTATCTGATCCCCGGCATCATCTTCTTCGGCGTCGGCGTGGTCCCCGGCATCATCGCCACGATCGTCTTCGCCCTGCCGCCCGGCGTCCGGATGACCGAGCTCGGCATCCGCCAGGTCGACGGCGAACTGGTCGAGGCGGCCGAGGCGTTCGGCACCACCCCGCGCGCCACACTGCTGCGCGTCCAGCTGCCGCTCGCCCTGCCCACGATCATGGCCGGCATCAACCAGGTCATCATGCTGGGCCTGTCCATGGTCGTCATCGCCGGCATGGTCGGCGGCGGCGGACTCGGCGGCGCCGTCTACCGCGCCATCGGCAACGTCGACATCGGCCTCGGCTTCGAGGCCGGCATCTCCATCGTCATCCTCGCCATGTACCTGGACCGGATGACCGGCGCGCTCGGCCACCAGGTCTCGCCGCTCGGCCGCCGGGCGCTCGCCAAGGCGCGGGCCGCCCTCGCGGCACGCGCCGGGGCGAAGCTCTGGGGCCACCGCCCGCAGCCCGTCACCGCGCTCGTCGGCGTGGTCGTCCTCGCGCTCGTCGCGGGCGGCATGGGCTTCCTCGGCGGCGGCAAGGCGTCGACGGCCGCGGACGGCAAGGACATCGGCCACGGCAAGAAGATCAGCCTCGGCTACATCCCCTGGGACGAGGGCATCGCCTCCACCTTCCTGTGGAAGGAACTGCTCGAGCGGCGCGGCTACGAGGTCGACACCAAGCAGCTGGAGGCCGGCGCGCTCTACACCGGTCTCGCGGGCGGCCAGATCGACTTCCAGACCGACTCCTGGCTCCCCGTCACCCACGCCCAGTACTGGGAGAAGTACCGGAACAAGCTCGAGGACCTCGGGTCCTGGTACGGCCCCACCTCCCTGGAGCTGTCCGTGCCCTCCTACATGAAGGACATCGACTCGCTCGACGACCTCAAGGGCCGGAGCGACACGTTCAAGGGCCGGATCATCGGCATCGAGCCGAGCGCCGGAATGATGGGCATCCTCAAGGACAAGGTCCTGAACGACTACGGCCTCAAGGGTGAGTACAAGGTCGTCGACGGCTCGACGCCCGGCATGCTCGCCGAGCTGAAGCGCGCCTACGACAAGAAGGAACCGGTCGTCGTCACCCTCTGGTCGCCGCACTGGGCCTACGCCACCTACGACCTGAAGAAGCTCAAGGACCCCAAGGGCAGCTGGGGCACCGGCGACGGCGTCCACACCCTCGCCCGCAAGGGCTTCACCGCCGACAACCCCGAGGTCGGCGCCTGGCTGAAGAACTTCGAGCTGACCGAGAAGCAGCTCACCGATCTCGAAGCGGCCATCCAGGCCACCGGCAAGGGCAAGGAGCAGGAGGCGGTCCGCGGCTGGCTGGACGAGAACCCCGGCCTCGCCGAGAAGCTGGCTCCGCAGTAGGGCGCGCGAACAAAGGGAATCCCGACTCCTGTCCGAAAAGGGGTGGTCGCCGAGCGTGTTCGGCGGCCACCCCTTTTCGCCACGACGCGAAACCCCGGCCGAAAGCTGCGTAAGGTTCAGGTAACCGACCAGTACACAGGGACGAGGCACGAGGGAGGGAGCCGACATGGACGACAAGGAATCACTGCGCGTGGGCGCGGCCGTCAAGAGGCGCCGCAGAGCGCTCAAGCTCACCCTGGCCGTCGTCGCCTCGCGCTGCGGCCTGTCCGTGCCCTTCCTCAGCCAGATCGAGAACGAGCGGGCCCGCCCCAGCACGCGTTCCCTGCAGCTCGTCGCCGGAGCCCTGGAGACCACGGCCGCCGAACTGCTGGCCGCGGCGGAGGCGGCCCGTACCGTCGACGTCGTACGGGCCGACGAGCAGGTGCACGAGATGCCCACCGGGGTACGCCCCCTGGTCCGCGGCCGGCAGCAGCTGCACGCGCTCGAGTTCACCGGCGAGCGCGACGCGGGCCGCGAATTCCAGCACCGCAACGACGAGTTGCTGTTCGTCGCCGACGGCGCCGCCGAGGTCGAGGCCGAAGGCCGGGCGTACCGCCTGGAACGCGGGGACACGCTGTACCTCTCCGGGGGGGTACGGCACCGGTGGCGCGCCACGGAGTCCGGCACCCGCCTGCTCGTCGTGGCCGTCGCCGAGCACATCGAGGCCGACGACACGTGACGGAGAGCGGCCGGCGACACGTGAGGGAGACCGGCACATGAGTGCGGCGCTCCGGGTCGTCTCCCTCGTCCCCTCGCTGACCGAGGCGGTCGCCGTCACCGCCCCCGGCCTGCTCGTCGGCGCCACCGACTGGTGCGACCGTCCGGCGGATCTCGACGTCGTACGGATCGGCGGCACCAAGAATCCCGACGTGGCCGCGATCATCGCCCTGCGACCCGACCTCGTGATCGCCAACGAGGAGGAGAACCGCGCCCCCGACCTGGCCGCGCTGCGGGCCGCCGGGATCGAGGTCCTGGTCACCGAGGTCCGTACCCTCGACCAGGCGTTCCACGAGCTGGACAGGACGCTCCGGGCCTGCGGCGTCCCCGGCCGGCCGCGCTGGCTGGACGAGGCGGAGCGCGCATGGGCCGCCGTCGAGACGCCGGGCCCGCCGCTGACCGCCGTCGTACCGATCTGGCGCCGGCCCTGGATGGTCCTCGGCCGTGACACCTTCGCCGGTGACCTGCTGGCCCGTCTCGGCGTACGGCACCTGTACGACGGCCACGTCGAGCGCTATCCGCGCGTGCCGCTCGACGAGCTCCGGGCCGCCGGAGCCGACCTGGTCGTCCTGCCCGACGAGCCGTACCGCTTCACGCCCGACGACGGCCCCGAGGCGTTCCCCGGGACCGCCGCCGCACTCGTCAGCGGGCGTCATCTCACCTGGTACGGGCCGTCGCTGGCCGAGGCCCCGCCGGTGCTGTCCCGGGCGCTGCGAGCAGCGCGCCGCTGAACAGCCCGCGCACGGTGTGGAAGCCGGCCACCAGCCAGGCCGCGAGCAGGAACCCGTACAGCGCGATCGCGAGCCCGCCGAAGGCGGCCACGCCCGTGTGCCGGGCGAGCCCCTCCGCGCCGGTCACACAGGTTCCGACGGGGAAGGTGAGGGCCCACCAGGTCATGGTGAAGCCCATGCCCCGCCGCCGCGCCCGCAGGATCAGCGCCCCGGCGAGCGCCAGCCACAGCAGGGCGAAGCCCATGACCGGCACGCCGTAGAGGACCGCGAAGGCGGCGAAGCCGTGCGCGTACGGGGCGGGGAGCACGCCGGGGGCGGCGTCGGCGAACGCGTTCGCGGCGGTGGTCGACTGGCCCAGCGGGCCGAGGACCAGGAAGAGGGTGGGGGTGAGCGCGAGCGGCAGAGGTCCGCCGGTGACGAGCCGGCCGAAGACCAGGGGCAGCATCACGAGGGTCGCGAGCAGGCTGACGCCGAACATCGCGTAGCAGGTGATCAGCAGCGTCTGCTGCGCCTGCCCGGCCGGCAGATGGGGCACCAGCAGCGGGCCGAGCGCGGCGGAGACCATCGGGGCGACGACCGGCAGGAGCCAGACCGGCGACGCGCTCTCGATCCTGTGGTGCACCACCATGAGGTACGGGATCGCCACCGCGGCGGCCAGACCGACGACCGTACCGGCGGCGAACAGGACGGTGTCGACCACCACCGCGGCCGGCAGCCCGATCCAGTCCCGGCCGACGAGCAGGGTGCCCCCGCCGACCGCGAGCAGCGCCATCGACAGACAGCCGTAGAACGGGGCCACGGCCGGGTCCATGAGGTGCTCCCTGGCCCGGTCGCGGTGGTGGATCCAGTGCAGGGAGCGGGCGGTGAGCACGGCGAGCAGCATCGCGAAGGAGAGTGCCCAGAGCGCCGCGCAGGCGGTCCGCAGCCCCGGAACGTGCACGGAGAGGGCGCCGGGGAGGGTCGCTCCCGCGTTGGCGACGATGGCGGTGCCCATGACCGGGGCGTACCAGTTCGGGCCGAGATGACGGACCGCGGCCGCCCGGACGCCGGGGGTGGTGGCGAGGGGGGCCGGACGGGGAGGAGCGAGGGTTGCCATGGTTCCACCGTCGTGCGGATCGGTCGCCTCGACCAGGGATCTTGGCGCTATGACGTCATAAGCTGACTTTATGAGCAGCGAGCCGACGGAATCCTCACCCCTGTCCCACCGGGTCCCCGACCTCGGCGCGCTCGAACTGCTCCTGGCCGTCGCCCGGCACGGCAGCCTGGGCCGGGCCGCCCGCGAGGTGGGCATCACGCAGCCCGCCGCCAGCAGCCGGATCCGGTCGATGGAACGGCAGCTCGGAGTCGCCCTGGTGGACCGCTCGCCGCGCGGCTCGCGCCTCACCGACGCGGGGGCGCTCGTGACCGACTGGGCGCGGAGGATCGTGGAGGCGGCGGAGGCGTTCGACGCCGGGGCGCAGGCGCTGCGGGGCCGGCGGGACTCGCGGCTGCGGGTGGCCGCGTCGATGACCATCGCCGAGTACCTGCTGCCGGGCTGGCTCATCGCCCTGCGCGCGGAGCGGCAGGACACGGCCGTGTCGCTGATGGCGGGAAACTCGGCCGCGGTGGCGGAGCGGCTTCTCGCCGACGAGGCGGACCTGGGATTCGTGGAGGGCCTGGCCGTGCCCGACGGACTGGACGGCGCGGTCGTCGCCCGGGACCGGCTCGTCGTGGTCGCGGCGCCGTCCCACCCGTGGGCCCGGCGCCGGCGGCCGCTGGACCCGGGCGAACTGGCGGCGACCCCGCTGATCCTGCGCGAACGCGGTTCGGGCACGCGTCAGGTCCTCGACTCCGCGCTCTCCGCCCACGGCGGCCTCGCCCAGCCGCTCCTGGAACTCGCCTCCACCACCGCCGTGAAGGCGGCGGCGGTCAGCGGTGCGGGCCCCGCCGTCCTGAGCGAGCTCGCCATCGCGGAGGAACTGGCCTCGCGCCGCCTGGTCGAGATCCCCGTCGAGGGAGTCCTGCTCCGCCGCGACCTCCGCGCGGTCTGGCCCACCGGCCACCGCCCCACGGGTCCCGCCCGCGACCTGCTGTCGCTGACGAGGGCGAGGCCGACGGGGTGAGGGGCGGGCCGGGCGGGCCGGTGCGGCGAGTTCCGCGCGCGCGTCGTGGCAGTGTCCGGCCCTGATGTCCGGCGGGTCCGTCGCGCCTACGCCGCCGCCCGGCGCCCCTACGGGGCCTCAGGCATCGCCGCCGTGACCAGGCCCCGCATCACCCGCAGGTCCTCGCCCATCTCCGGGTGCCACTGCACGCCCAGCACCCAGTCGGGCTCGGTCAGCTCGATCGCCTCGACCGTCCCGTCCTCCGCGTACGCCGAGGCCGTCAGGCCCGCGCCCAGACGGTCCACGGCCTGGTGGTGATAGGTCGGCACCGAGGTCAGCTCGGGGACCAGGGAGGCGTACCGCGTGCCCGGGACCGGCTTCACCGCGTGGCGGCCGATCACGCCGATCTCCTCCACGTGGCCGTCCAGGTGCTGGACCAGCGTGCCGCCGAGCGCCACGTTGAGCAGCTGCATGCCCCGGCAGATCCCGAGCACCGGGGTGCCGGACGCCAGCGCCGCCTCGATCAGCGCCAGCTCCCACGCGTCCCTGGCGCGGGCGGGCGGACCGGTCCGGGGGTCGGGCGCGGCCCCGTACCGTACGGGCTCGACATCCGCGCCGCCCGCGACCACCAGACCGTCGAGCCGGGCCACCACCGCGGTCGCGGCGGACGGCTCGTCCGGCGGGAGCATCGCCGCGAGCCCCCCGCTCGCCTGGACCAGGCGCGGGTACTGCGCGGGCAGCAGGGCCGCGGGCATGTCCCACACCCCCCACCGGGCCTGGTCCAGGTAGGTCGTCACGCCGATGAGCGGCTTGGACACGGAGCACTCCTCCTGCAGGACGGGTGTGGTCAGTCGCGTTCGAGTTCGGCCTCGGCCGCCGCCAGCGCCGCGAACTCCTCCTCCGGCGCCTTGGCCACCAGATGGTGCCGACTGTAGAACGCGAAGTAGGCGAGGGCGATCACATAGACACCCAGCGCGATGAACGCCGCGTCCTTGTCGACCAGGAAGGTCGCCACCAGCGCCGACAGCGCGAGCACGAAGGCGACGGACGAGGTCACCACACCGCCCGGCGTCCGGTACGGGCGGTGCAGCTCCGGCTCGCGGCGGCGCAGCACGATGTGGGAGAGCGCCATCAGCGCGTACGAGATGGTCGCGCCGAACACCGCGATGTTCAGCATCCGCGCGCCGTTCCCGGTTCCCGCGGCGAGCGCGAAGCCGATCGCGCCCGGGATCAGCAGCCCCAGGTACGGGGACTTGCGGCGGCTGGTCAGGGAGAGGAACCGGGGCAGATAGCCGGCCCGGGACAGGGCGAAGAGCTGGCGCGATCCGGCGTAGATGAGCGAGAAGAAGGAGGCCACCAGGCCGGCGAGCCCCGCGTAGTTCACGAAGCGGCTCAGGGTGGTCGGCTCCCCGTCGCCCTGCAGCGCCACGACCAGCGGGTTTCCCGCCTCCTGGAGGGCCGCCGAGCCGCGCGCCCCGGTCGAGGCCAGGAAGGTCATCACGGCGAGCAGCACCAGGATGCCCATCGAGATCGCGAGCGCCTTCGGCATCGAGCGGACCGGGTCCTTGGCCTCCTCCGCGGCGAGCGGCACGCCCTCGACCCCGAGGAAGAACCACATGCCGAAGGGGAAGGCCGCCCAGATGCCGAGGAGACCGTAGGGCAGCCAGGAGTTGGCACCGAGGGCCTCGCCGTCGACCGGGATGTCGTTCAGGCCGTCGACGTGGAAGTCGCTGAGCGCGCCGAGCGCGAAGATCACGAGCGCGGCGACCGCGATCGCGGTCACGATCAGGCTGAAGCGCAGCGCCTCGCCCACGCCGTACAGATGGATCCCGATGAAGATCACGAAGCAGGCGAGATAGACGGGCCAGCCCGACTCCAGGCCGAAGAGACCGAGCGACTCGACGTAGTCGCCGATGAAGATGGAGATCGCGGCGGGCGCGAGGATGTACTCGATCAGGATGGCGGTGCCGGTGAGGAAGCCGCCCCAGGTGCCGAGCGCCCGGCGCGCGAAGCCGTAGCCGCCGCCCGCGGTGGGCAGGATCGCGGAGAGCTCGGCGAGCGCGAAGACGAGACAGGCGTACATCGCGCCCATCAGGACCGTCGCCACGGCGAGCCCGCCGAATCCGCCCTTGGACAGGCCGATGTTCCAGCCGGAGAAGTCGCCGGAGACGACATAGGCGACGCCGAGTCCGGTGAGCAGCAGCCAGCCGGCGCTGCCGCGGCGCAGGGCCCGGCGTTCGAGATAGTCGTCGGGCGCGGTCTTGTCCCCGGTGGTGTCTTCGAGCGTCATGGCAGCGTCAGCTCCCGCGTCGGGCCCAATGGATTGGCCCCATACCTTTGCGCCGGGTCGGCTGTAACGCAACCCCCGTGCGTTACTTTCGCGTTACGGCGGCCCCTTCTCTCCGGGCTCGGGGTCCCCTCCCGTGCTCGGCGTGGACGGCCTGCGACGGAGCCCTACGTCAGGAAGCCCCGCAGCAGCGCCGCGGTGCCGCCGCAGTGTTCGCGCATGACCTCGCGGGCCGCGTCCGCGTCGCCGTCGAGGACGGCCTCCACCAGCGCGGTGTGCTGGTGCTGGGAGTGCTCCAGGTTCCGTACGAGCAGCGGGATGCAGTCCAGGAGGTCGTTGACCGTCGCCCGTACGGCGGCGTACTGGGCGGTCAGCGTGGGGGAGCCCGAGAGCTGGGCCAGGGTGAGGTGGAGCAGCGTGTCCTGGCGGCGGTAGTCGGCCAACGGGGCGTCGTGCGTGGCCGTGAGCGCCGCCCGCAGCCGCTCCGCGCCCTCCTCCGTCAGCCCGTGCGCCGCGCAGAGCCCCGCCGCGCCGACCTCCAGGACCTCACGGAAGCGCAGGGTGTCCTCGACGTCGATCGTGGCGATCCGGCGGCGCAGCTCGTCCTCGTCCGCCGTCTGGGGGCGGTGGAGCACGAACGTTCCGCCGTACCGGCCGCGCCGGCTCTCCACGAGCCCCTGCTCCTGGAGCACCTTGAGGACCTCGCGCAGGGTGACCCGGCTGATCCCCATCCGGTCGGCGAGCTCCCGCTCCGCGGGCAGTCTCTCCCCGCCGGGGACGAGTCCGAGCCGCACCACCTGCAGGATCTGCTGCAGCGCCTCCTCGAAGCCGTTGCCCGCGCGGACCGGCCGCAGCACGGGCGTCAGCCGGTCCGCCGGTTCACTCGTCCTGGACACGTTCTCGTTTCCCCTTCCCAAGCAATGGTCTTCCGCAATACCTTATGGCTCCCGGCTGGCCGAAGGAGGAGTAATCCCGTGGCAGACCGCCAAGCCCCGCTCTCCGTCGAGGAGCTCCGTGCCCTCGTCGCGAGCGGTGAGATCGACACAGTCGTCCTGGCCTTCCCCGACATGCAGGGACGGCTCCAGGGCAAGCGGTTCGCCGCACCGTTCTTCCTCGACGACGTCCTCGACCACGGCACCGAGGGCTGCAACTATCTCCTGGCCGTCGACGCCGAGATGAACACGGTCGACGGATACGAGATGTCCTCCTGGGACCGCGGCTACGGCGACTTCGCCATGCTCCCCGACCTCTCCACCCTGCGCCGCGTCCCCTGGAACGAGGGTACGGCGATGCTCATCGCCGACCTCGCCTGGAGCGACGGCTCGCCCGTCGTCGCCGCGCCCCGCCAGATCCTCCGCCGCCAGCTGGAACGGCTCGCCGAACACGGCTTCACCGCCCACGTCGGCACGGAGCTGGAGTTCATCGTCTTCAAGGACACCTACGAACAGGCCTGGGACGCGAACTACCGGGGCCTGACCCCCGTCAACCAGTACAACGTCGACTACTCCGTCCTCGGCACCGGCCGCGTCGAGCCCCTCCTGCGCCGCATCCGCAACGAGATGGCCGGCGCCGGGCTGACGGTCGAGTCCGCCAAGGGCGAGTGCAACCCCGGCCAGCACGAGATCGCCTTCAAGTACGACGAGGCCCTCGTCACCTGCGACCAGCACGCCGTCTACAAGACGGGCGCCAAGGAGATCGCCGCCCAGGAAGGCGTCTCGCTCACCTTCATGGCGAAGTACAACGAGCGCGAGGGCAACTCCTGCCACATCCACCTCTCGCTCCAGTCCCTCGACGACCCGGGCACCAACGTCATGGCCGGCGACGGACCCGGCGGCATGTCGGACGTCATGCGCCACTTCCTGGCCGGCCAGCTCGCCGCCCTGCGCGAGTTCTCGCTCCTCTACGCCCCCAACATCAACTCCTACAAGCGCTTCCAGCCCGGCTCCTTCGCCCCCACCGCCGTCGCCTGGGGCGTCGACAACCGCACCTGCTCCCTGCGCGTCGTCGGCCACGGCCGCTCGATGCGCTTCGAGAACCGCCTCCCCGGCGGAGACGTCAACCCCCACCTCGCCGTCGCGGGCCTCGTCGCCGCCGGCCTGTACGGCATCGAGCAGCGGCTCGAACTGCCTCCGGCCTGCGACGGAAACGCCTACACCGCCGAGTACGCCCACGTCCCCACCACCCTGCGCGAGGCCGCCGAGCTCTGGGAGACCAGCGAAATCGCCAAGGCCGCCTTCGGCGACGAGGTCGTCTCCCACTACCGCAACATGGCCCGCGTCGAACTGGACGCGTACGACGCCGCGGTGACCGACTGGGAGCTGCGCCGCTCCTTCGAACGCATGTGAGGAAAGAGTTGCTCCAGGAACTCCAGGTACTCAACCCGGCGACCGAAGAGGTCGTCGCGACCGTCCCCGCCACCACGCGGGCCGACGTCGACGCCGCCGTCGTACGGGCCACCGTCGCCCAGCGGCACTGGGCCGCCGCCGCGCCCGCCGACCGGGCCCGGCTGCTGCGCCGCTTCGCCACTGTCGTCGACACCCACCTCGAGGAGCTCGCCCTCCTCGAAGTGCGCGAGGCCGGCCACACCCTCGGCAACGCCCGCTGGGAGGCGGGCAACGTCCGCGACCTGCTCGACTACGCGGCCGGGGGAGTGGAGCGGCTGAGCGGCCGCCAGATCCCCGTCGCCGGCGGCCTCGACGTCACCATCCTCGAACCGCTCGGCGTCGTCGGCGTGATCGCGCCGTGGAACTTCCCCATGCCGATCGCCGCCTGGGCCACCGCCCCGGCCCTCGCCGCCGGCAACGCCGTCCTCCTCAAGCCCGCCGAGACCACCCCGCTCACCGCCCTCCGGCTCGCCGAACTCGCCCTGGAGGCCGGACTCCCCGAGGGCCTGTTCCAGGTCCTCCCGGGCGAGGGCGCCGTCGCGGGCGACGCGCTCGTCGAGCACCCCGGCATCGCCAAGATCGTCTTCACCGGCTCGACGCGGGTCGGCAAGAGCATCATGGCGAAGTGCGCCGACCAGGTGAAGCGGGTGACCCTCGAACTCGGCGGCAAGAGCCCGAACATCGTCTTCGCCGACGCGGACGTGGCGGCCGCCGCGGCCGCCGCACCGATGTCCTTCCTCGACAACAGCGGCCAGGACTGCTGCGCCCGCACCCGCATCCTCGTCCAGCGCTCCGTGTACGACCGCTTCCTGGAGCTGCTCACCCCCGCCATCGAGGAGATCGTCGTCGGCGACCCGGCCGCCGAGACGACCCAGATGGGCCCGCTGATCTCGAAGGCCCAGCTGGAGCGCGTACGGGCCTACGTCCCCGACGCCCTCCCCGGCATCCGGGGCAAGGCTCCCGAAGGCCCCGGCTTCTGGTTCCCGCCGACCGTCCTCACCGACATCGCCGAGGACGCGCCCTGCGCCGTCGAGGAGGTCTTCGGACCCGTCGCCGTCGTCCTGCCCTTCGAGGACGAGGCCGACGCCGTCCGCCTCGCCAACGCCACCGAGTACGGCCTGTCCGGCTCCATCTGGACCCGCGACGTGGGCCGCGCCCTGCGCGTCTCGCGCGCCGTCCGGGCCGGCAATCTCTCCGTCAACTCGCACTCCAGCGTCCGCTACTGGACCCCGTTCGGCGGCTACCAGCAGTCCGGCCTCGGCCGGGAGCTCGGCCCCGACGCACTCACCGCCTTCACCGAGACCAAGAACGTCTTCATCAGCACGGAAAGCACGGAGGCCTGAACCGCATGAGCACCGAAGAGATCGTCTGCCGCCGTCTGGTCGGCCGCACCGCCGTCATCACCGGGGCCGGCAGCGGCATCGGCCTCGCCACCGCCCGTCGCCTCGCCTCCGAGGGCGCGAACGTCGTCTGCGGCGACATCGACGAGACCGCGGGCAAGGCCGCCGCCGAGGAGGTCGGCGGGACCTTCGTGAAGGTGGACGTCACGGACCCGGAGGAGGTCGAGAACCTCTTCAAGGTCGCCTTCGACACCTACGGTTCCGTCGACATCGCCTTCAACAACGCGGGCATCTCCCCGCCCGACGACGACTCCATCCTCACCACGGGCCTGGAGGCGTGGAAGCGCGTCCAGGACGTCAACCTCACCTCGGTCTACCTGTGCTGCAAGGCCGCCCTGCCCTACATGCGGCGACAGGGCCGCGGCTCCATCATCAACACCGCCTCCTTCGTGGCCGTCATGGGCGCGGCCACCAGCCAGATCTCCTACACCGCCTCCAAGGGCGGCGTGCTCGCCATGTCCCGCGAGCTCGGCGTCCAGTTCGCCCGCGAGGGCATCCGCGTCAACGCGCTCTGCCCGGGCCCCGTGAACACCCCGCTCCTGCGGGAGCTGTTCGCCAAGGACCCGGAGCGGGCCGCGCGCCGGCTCGTGCACATTCCGGTCGGCCGGTTCGCCGAGGCCGACGAGATCGCCGCCGCCGTGGCGTTCCTCGCCAGCGACGACTCCTCCTTCATCAACGCCACCGACTTCCTGGTCGACGGCGGCATCGCGGGCGCGTACGTGACCCCGCTCTAGGCCGTGTCCGGAAAGTAGCGCCGTCTGCCCGCAGGGCAGGGCCCGCGGCGTCTGGTGCGTGCGATCGCAAGGCGGAGGGCTGCCCTCGTACTGGGCGTACTGGGGCGATCCGACAACGCGGCGTGGGGGCACCTCCCGTGCCCGAAGGGCTACGGGGGAGGGCGTGCCAGGCGTCGCGTGCCAGGCGGGACTTTCCGGACACGGCCTAGGACTCCGCCTCACCCCCCACCCGGCAGCCGGGCGTCGCAAGGCGCCCGGCTGTCGCGCATCCGAACGTCCGGACCTTCCCCGTCAGGAGCGCGCCCATGAACCCCCGACTCCGCCGGATCGCGGCCACCGCCGCCGCGGTCCTCGCCCTCGCCGGCCTGGTCACCGCTTCTCCCGCCCAGGCGAAGCCAGAGAAGTGCCCCACGTTGAGGATCTCCGAGGGCTGGTACGGCGACAACCGCGCCCGACTGCAGCGGCTCATCGACGCCCACTGCGGCGACCGGGGCGCCGACCGGCCCGTCGCCGTCTTCGACTGGGACAACACCGTCATCAAGAACGACGTCGGCGACGCCACCTTCTTCTGGCTCCTGCGCAACAACGGCATACGCCCGCCCGAGAACGACGACTGGAGCACCACCAGCCGTCATCTGACCCCGCACGCGGCCGCCGCCCTGCGCGCCGCCTGCCCCACCGGCGTCCGTACCCTGCCCACGGCCACCGACACCCGCTGCGCCGACGAGATCCTCTCCGTGTACGCGGAGGGCGCCACCACCACCGGCGGCGAGGCGTTCACGGGCTTCGACCACCGCCGCATGGAACCGCAGTACGCCTGGCTCGCCCAGCTCCTGCGCGGCTGGACCACGCGCCAGGTCGAGTCCTTCGCAGCGGCCGCCCGCACCGAGAACCTCGCCGCGCCCGTCGGCGCCACCCAGCGGGTCGGCACCAGGGAGGTCACCGCCTGGGTCCGGTACTACGAGCAACAGCGCGACCTGCTCCGTACCCTCCGGCAGGTCGGCTTCGACGTCTGGATCGTCTCGGCCTCGCCCGAACCGGTCGTCGACGTCTGGGCCCGGGGCGTCGGCATCGCGCCCTCGCACACCCTCGGCATCCGCAACACCACCGAACACGGCCGGCTCACCGCCCGGCTGAGGGGCTGCGGCGGTGTCCGGGACGGCGAGGACACGATGATCACGTACATCGACGGCAAGCGCTGCTGGATCAACCAGGAGGTCTTCGGCGTGCGCGGGCCCGACGCCGAGCGCGTCCGACCCGCCTCCCAGCGGCAGGTGTTCGCGGCCGGCGACTCCGACACCGACATCTCCTTCCTGCGCGACGCGACCGGTCTGCGCCTGGTCCTCAACCGCAACAAGAACGAGCTGATGTGCCGGGCGTACGACAACAGCGACGGCCGGTGGATCGTGAACCCCATGTTCGTCGAGCCGAAGCAGCGGAAGCCGAGCCCGTACCCCTGCGCCACGACGGGGTACACCGCCGCCGACGGCACGCGGCAGCCCGTCCGGCGGGCCGACGGCAGCGTCGTGCCCGACCAGTGGGACTCCGTGTCCGGCTCCTGAACCCGCCCTCTAGGCTTGCGGAATGAGCATGACGACCCCGGCCGGCTGGTACCCGGACCCGGCCACCCCCACCGTCGAACGCTGGTGGGACGGTACGAACTGGACCGCGCACACCCGGCCGGTGACGGCGCCCACCACTGCCTTCGCCGCTCCTCCCGCCACCACGGCCTTCGCCGCTCCCGCCACCGGCGGGCGGAGCCGGGCCGTCGTGATCGGCGCGGGCGCGGTGGCCGTCGTCGCGGCGATCGTCGCCGGTGTCCTGGTCGTCGGCGGCGGGGACGAGGAGGACGGCACGGACACGGCCGGTCCGGCCGCCGCGACCACCAGCACCTCGGCGCCGACGTCGTCCGCCACCACCGGCAGCCCGCCCGCCGAGGACCCCACGAAGGTCGTCGACCAGCTCAACGGCATCACGCTCCCGGTCATCCAGGGCTGGGAGAGGCCGACGTACCGCTCGGGCGGCGTGCCGACGGTCACGACCGTCGGCGAATATCCCTGCCCCGGCGCCACCAACCAGGACTGCCGGCACGGCACGGTGGAGTCCCGCACGGCATCGAGCACGGACGCCACCTCGCCCGAGGCCCTCGCCAAGGAGGACATCGCCCGGGCCGCCGACGCCTTCTACGAGGACGACGTCCTCGGAACCCAGCTGTACGGCGGCATCCTCTCCCACAAGGAGATCGCCGCCCGCCCCACCGTCGTCGCCGGCCGCACCGGCTATCTGGTCCGGTGGCAGGTCACCACCGCCAAGGGCCCCGGCGCCTACGTCCAGTCGCTCGCCTTCCCGTCCCCCACCGGCAGCGAGTCGCCGGTCGTCGTGCGCTTCGCCTTCGACGCCGGCCCCGCGGGCCCGCCGCTCACCGCGATGGACGAGATCACGAAGGGCATCCTCCCCATCGGCAGCGCGACGGGCGGGGGAGTGGGCAGCTCGCTCACCCCGGGCCCCGGTTCCTGACCGGCGGTCACAGGAAGGTGCGGCCCTCACCCCGGTACGTCGGGACGGTCGCCGTGATCCGGTCGCCCTCGATCAGCCGGAGGCTGTCGAACCGCTCGCACAGCTCCCCGGCCTTCGCGTGCCGGAACCACACCTTGTCCCCGATGAGCAGATCGTCGGCGGGCGACCCGAGCAACGGCGTCTGCACCTCGCCCGGACCCTCCTGCGGGTCGTACCGCAGCCCTTCCGGGAGGTAGGGAACGGGCAGCCGGTCCACGCCCGCCGCACCGGACGCGGGATAGCCGCCACCGAGCACGGTCACCACACCGACCCCCGGCCGCCGCACGACGGGCTGGGCGAAGAGGGCGGCGGGGCGACCGGTGAAGGACGTGTAGTTGTCGAAGAGACGCGGCACGTAGAGACCCGAACCGGCCGCGATCTCGGTCACCGCCTCCTCGGCCGCCGTGTGCTGCACGCTGCCCGTGCCGCCGCCGTTGACGAACTCCAGGTCCGGCGCCACCGCCCGTACGGCACGGACCACCGCCGCGCGCCGGGTCTCCAGCTCCTTGCGCGCCGCCGACTGCATCAGCCGGATCGCCCGGGACCGCAGCGGCCGCCCGGCCACCGCGTCTCCCACACCGGCGACATGCCCCTCGTACGCCATGATCCCGACGAGCCGGAAGCCCGGCCTGCGGGCCACCGAGCGGGCCACCTCGGCAAGCTGGGCGGGCTCGCGCAGCGGCGAACGCAGGGCGCCGATCCGTACCCGACCGCCGAGCAGCCGCAGCGAGGTGTCCAGCTCCAGACAGACCCGGATCTCCTCGGCGCCGCCGGCGCGGGCCCCGTCGATCAGGTCCAGCTGCGCAGGGTCGTCGACCATGACGGTCACGGCGGCGGCGAGCTTCGGGTCGTTCGCCAGCTCGCCGAAGGCCGTACGGTCGGCGGACGGGTAGGCCAGCAGGACGTCCTCGAACCCGGCCCGGGCCAGCCACAGCGACTCGTCGAGCGTGAACGACATGATCCCCGCGAAGCCCTCGCGCGCCAGCACCCGCTCCAGGAGCGCACGGCACCGCACGGACTTGCTCGCCACCCGGATCGGCTTGCCGCCCGCGCGGCGCACGAGATCGTCGGCGTTGGCGTCGAACGCCTCCAGATCGACGATTGCCACGGGCGCGTCGAGATGGGCGGTGGCCCGGTCGTACCGGGCCCGGTCGGCGGCGCGGGGAGTCATGGCCCGAGCTTGCCAGACGGGTTTACGGGTGGGTAGCCCCTGAGTTCCCGCGCCACGGGGAACAGCCCGTAGAGTGGCGGGCATTGCCGGGACCGGCGGCACGACGGAACAACCGGTCGGGACGACCAGGGGGACGGGGATGAGCACCGACGCGCACCACCCCACGTCCCGCATCACCGACGCGCTGCTCCCGCCCCCGGCACCGAGGAGCGAGGCCGCCGCCCCCGCCGGCCCCCGCGCCGCGAGCGCCCCCGCGCCCTCGGACGCCTCGCCGGAGGGCGGCCAGGACCGTCCGACAGCGGCCGCACCCGGCCGGGACACCAAGCCCGCCGCACCGCCTCCGCCGGCCGGCCGGCCGGGCGGAAAGACCGCTGCCCGCCCGAGCGTGGCACCGCCCCGGCCTCCCGCGTCCCCGCCTGCCCAGGCCCCCCACGCCCGGCCCCCGCACGGCGTCCCCCCGAGTCCGCCCGAGGCGCCCCGCACGCCGGCCGCGCCCGCGCCCCGCACGCCTGCCGCGCCCGCGCCCCGCATGCCGGTCGCCACCCCGGCCCCGGCCGCCCCTGCCGCGCCCGCGCCCCGCACGGCGAACGTCCGGCCCCCGCACGGCTCCGACGTGCCCGCGGTCGAGACGACCACCCGCCTGCGACCCATCCGCGGCACCGAGCCCGCGCGCCCCCCGGCACCGCGCCCCCCGGCACCGCGCCCCGCAACACCCCGCCCCGCTGCGGCACCGGGGCCCCTCCCGCCGGCACGTCCTCCGGCGGACCACGGCGCGTACCGGCCCTACACCGTCCCGCCCGAGACCCCCGCCGAGACCACCACCCGGCTGCGCCCCGTCCGCGAGCGCCGCACCGGGCGTCTCGTCGCGGCCGGAGCCTGCCTCGTCCTGGGGCTCGGCCTCATCGGCGGGGCCGTCGCCGGAGCCGTACTCGCCGCCACGGACGCCGGCGAACCGGCCCAGCCTCCGGGGTACGAGGAGGCCGGGACCCTCTGGCACGACGTGCCCGTCGACACCCTCTTTCCCCGCACCCTCGCCGGCCCGGGCACCGGCCCCGGCGCGGCCGACCGCACCTGGACCCGGATCGTCGTCGCCCCCGACGCCCCCTGCTCCGCCGCCGTCCTCCAGAAGAGCCTCCTCACCGCCGTGCGGACCGTCGGCTGCGCCCGCGTCCTGCGGGCCACGTACACCGACGCCACGGCCAGCAGCGTCGTCACCGTCGGCCTCGTCTTCACCCAGGCCGACCCCGAGGCCACCCGCTCCCTGGCCGGCGAAGGAGCCGCCCGGATCGCCACCGACGTCCCCCCGGCGCTCGCCGCCCCCGGCACCGTGGCCGCCCGCTTCGGCGCCGCGCAGCGCGCCAGCTGGTTCACGCGCCCCCTCACCGACCTCCCCGTCGTCGTCACCTCCGTCGCCGGATTCGCCGACGGCCGCCCCGTCGACCGCCCCGAGCCCGCCGCACGCGCCATGGCCGCAGGCCAGACCAGTGCCCCGGCGCAGGCCGGTCTCGGCCACGAGGCGAAGGGCGTCGCCGACCGCATCGAACGCGGGCTGCGCACAGCCGTCACCGCGGCCGCGAAGGACGGTGACGTGTGACCCGCCCCCGTGCGCTCGCGGCCCTCCTCGCCGCCTCCTTCGCGGTCCTCCCGGCCCTCACCACCCCCGCGTACGCCGACACCATCCGCGCCCGCCAATGGGGCCTCGAAGCCCTGCACACCACGCAGGCATGGCGCACCACCGAGGGAGAGGGCATCACCGTCGCCGTCCTCGACACCGGGGTCGACGCCGACCACCCCGACCTCGCGGGATCCGTCCTCACCGGCAAGGACCTCGTCGGCTTCGGCGCCGAACGGGGCGAGCGCGCCTGGGCCCGGCACGGCACCGCCATGGCCGGCATCATCGCCGGCCACGGCCACGGCCCCGGCCGCCAGGACGGCGTCCTCGGTGTGGCGCCCAAGGTCAAGATCCTGCCCGTCCGCGTCATCCTCGAAGGCACCGACAAGGCCCGGGACAAGGCCCGCAAGACCCGGGGCACCGCCCTCGCCGAGGGCATCCGCTGGGCCACCGACCACGGCGCCGACGTCATCAACCTCTCCCTCGGCGACGACTCCAAGTCCGCCCACCCCGACGCCGGCGAGGACGCCGCCGTCCAGTACGCCCTCGCGAAGGGCGTCTCCGTCGTCGCCTCGGCCGGCAACGGCGGCGAGAAGGGCGACCACATCTCGTACCCCGCCGCCTATCCCGGCGTCGTCGCCGTCACCGCCGTCGACCGCTACGGCACGCGGGCCTCCTTCTCCACCCGCCGCTGGTACGCCACCGTCAGCGCCCCCGGCGTCGACATCGTCATCGCCGACCCCGACCGCCGCTACTACGAGGGCTGGGGCACCAGCGCCGCCGCCGCCTTCGTCTCCGGGGCCGTCGCCCTGGTCCGCGCCGCCCACCCCGACCTGACCCCCGCCCAGGTCAAGCGGCTCCTGATCGACACCGCCCGCAACCGGCCCAAGAACGGCCGCAGCGACGCCAAGGGGTACGGCACCGTCGACCCGGCCGCCGCGATCGAGGCCGGGCACCGGCTCAAGGGCGCCGACCCCAAGAGCGCCTCCTCCGGCTACACCGGCCGGTACTTCGGCCCCGGACCGCAGGCCGCCCCCGAGGACAGCGAACCGGTCGGTGTGCTGGCCCCCGTCGCCGGCGGCCTGGGGGCGGTGCTGCTCGCCGTGGCGGTGGTCCTCTGGCGCGGCGGCCGCGCCACCCGGCCACGCCCGCCTCGGTGACTTCCGCGGGCCGTCCGCAGCCCGCGGGCCACCCGCCGGGCGGGCGGCCCCGGAGCGGCGGTTAGGCTCGGGGCGTGGCGCTCAAGAACATCCCTGACCCCGGTTTCTCCGACGACGACGGCACCGCCGACCCGCGGCTCGCCGCGGCCCTCGCGGCCTGGGCGGAGGACAGAACCGCCCACGGCCCGGTCCTGGCGGCCCTGCGGGACGCGCGCCTGCTCGTCCCCGTCGTCGCCGTCCTCGGCGAGGTCGAGGAGGACCCCGAGACGGGTCTGCGCCGCGAGAAGACCAGCGACATGGCCGTGCCCACGCTGACCGCGGGCGACCGGCGGGCGCTCCCCGCGTTCACCTCGATCGCCTCGCTCGCGCTCTGGGACCCGGCGGCCCGGCCCGTCGCCGTCCCCCTGCACCAGGCGCTCCAGGCCGCCGCGCACGAGAAGGCCGACACCGTCGTCCTCGACCTGGCCGGCCCCGTCCCGTACCAGCTGAGCGGCCCCGCCCTGCTGGCCCTCGCCGAGGGCCGCACGAGCACGGACCCGCTGGACGACCCGGCGGTACGGGAGGCGGTACGCAACGCGGTCGCGTCCGAGCCCGCGGTCCTGCGCGCCCATCTCGGCCCCGGCAGCGCGGACGGCACCCTCGCGCTCGTCCTGGCCGGAGACGCGGCGCCCGCCGAGGCGGCCCAGCGGGTGGCCCGCTCGCTCGCGGCCGACGAAACACTGAGGGCCCGCCTGGTGCGCGGCCTCGACCTGGCACTCCTGCCGGCCTCGGCCACGCCACCCGGCGAGCCCTTCTACGTCAAGCGATGAGCGGGGGCCGGGGGAACGTGCGGTCTCCCGGGGGGCGACCCCCGTACTCCCGTACTCCCGTACCCCCGTGCGGCCTTATCCGTACACCGGACCCGTGTACTTCTCGCCCGGGCCCTGGCCCGGCTCGTCCGGGACGAAGGATGCCTCACGGAAGGCCAGCTGCAGGGACTTCAGGCCGTCCCGCAGCGGGGCGGCGTGGAAGGAGCTGATCTCCGTCGCGCCGGCGTCCAGCAGACCCGCCAGCGCGTGGATCAGCTTGCGGGCCTCGTCGAGGTCCTTGTGCTCGTCGCCCTCCTCGGTGAGTCCGAGCTTCACCGCGGCGGCGCTCATCAGGTTGACGGCGACCGTCACGATCACCTCGACCGCCGGGACCTCCGCGATGTCGCGGGTCATGGCGTCGAAGTCGGGGGAGTCCGCGGACTCGGTGTGGGGCGTTTCGCTCATGCCCCACACGATAAGCGGCGACGGCGCGAGGAGCGGTGCGGGCCTCCGTTAGCGAACCGGCGCGGTCGGTGCTAACCTTGTGTAACGACCGGCCGGACACGTGTGTGCCCGGCCCACAAGTGGAGGCTCCGATCTCCCACCTGGCCGCCCTCGCGGGCGGCGGGTCACCGGTCAGGTGGCGCCCATCGTTCCGTACGGACGATGGAGCCACCCGATGTGCGCCCCGCGGTTGACCGCGGCGGTGCTCCGGTATTTCCGTGGAGCCCCGCCTGTGTCCCGTCCGGGGCATTTTTGATGTACCGGCGCGGTTGGTCTCACTGTCACAGACATACGCGTCCGTCCGCCAGGCGGTCGCGTGGTGCTACCGAGGAGGATCCATCAGCGCCGAGCCCCGCATCAACGACAGGATTCGCGTTCCCGAGGTGCGACTTGTCGGACCCAGCGGCGAGCAGGTCGGGATTGTTCCGCTTGCCAAGGCCCTGGAGCTCGCACAGGAGTACGACCTCGACCTTGTCGAGGTGGCGGCGAACGCCCGTCCGCCCGTGTGCAAGCTCATGGACTACGGGAAGTTCAAGTACGAGTCGGCCATGAAGGCCCGTGAGGCGCGCAAGAACCAGGCGCACACGGTCATCAAGGAGATGAAGCTCCGGCCGAAGATCGACCCGCACGACTACGACACCAAGAAGGGTCACGTCGTCCGGTTCCTCAAGCAGGGCGACAAGGTCAAGATCACGATCATGTTCCGTGGTCGTGAGCAGTCCCGCCCCGAGCTTGGATTCCGGCTGCTGCAACGGCTGGCGTCGGACGTCGAGGAGCTTGGCTTCATCGAGTCCAACCCGAAGCAGGACGGCCGGAACATGATCATGGTTCTCGGCCCGCACAAGAAGAAGACCGAGGCCATGGCCGAGGCGCGTGAGGCCCAGGCCGCGCGCAAGGCGGAGCGTCAGGGCGTCTCGTCCGACGACACCGCCGAGGCTCCGGCCGAGGACACTTCGACCGAGGCTGTCGCCGAGGCCGAGAACCCCGAGGCGTGATCCGAGGGGCTGCCACCCAGGCAGCCCCGGGCCCGCCCGGACCACCAAACGAAGATCTGACGCTCCCGGATGCCCGGTGTCCGCACCGGGCGGGAGCGCCACTGACGAGGAGATACGGCGCGATGCCGAAGAACAAGACGCACTCCGGTGCCAAGAAGCGCTTCAAGATCACCGGCTCCGGCAAGGTGCTGCGCGAGCGCGCCGGCAAGCGCCACCTGCTCGAGCACAAGTCGTCCAAGCTGACGCGTCGCCTCACCGGCAACGCCGAGATGGCCCCGGGCGACGCGGCCAAGATCAAGAAGATGCTGGGCATCTGAGCTTGATCTCCCGCTCTCGGCGACGAGGGCATCCGGCCAAGTCCGGGACCCATCCGATTTCCGGGTCGTGTGAGTACCCCCACGGCCCCGCTACAAGGAGTTAAGAAGTGGCACGCGTCAAGCGGGCAGTCAACGCCCACAAGAAGCGCCGGGCGATCCTCGAGGCGGCCTCCGGCTACCGCGGTCAGCGTTCGCGCCTGTACCGCAAGGCCAAGGAGCAGGTCACCCACTCCCTGGTCTACAACTACAACGACCGCAAGAAGCGCAAGGGCGACTTCCGTCAGCTGTGGATCCAGCGCATCAACGCCGCTGCCCGCCAGAACGGCATGACGTACAACCGCCTCATCCAGGGTCTGAAGGCCGCCAACATCGAGGTGGACCGCAAGATCCTCGCCGAGCTGGCCGTCAACGACTCGAACGCGTTCGCCGCGCTCGTCGAGGTCGCGCAGAAGGCCCTTCCGGCCGACGTCAACGCGCCGAAGGCCGCTGCCTGATCTTCAGGCCGCAGATCTTCCGCACCGGACCCGCAGGCCCTCGGGCCTGCGGGTCCGGTCGTGTGCGGAGCGCGCCCGCCCCGTCCGGGCCCGCTCCGCCGGACGGCCGCCTGCCCCTCACCCGCCCGGATCCCCGAAAAGAGCCGCCGACCCCATGGGCACCCCCGAGCTGATCTCCCCGCGTTCCCCGCGCGTCGTCGCCGCCAAGCGGCTCGCCAAGCGCAACTTCCGGGGCAAGGACCGCCTCTTCATCGCCGAGGGCCCGCAGGCCGTGCGCGAGGCCGTCCAGCACCGCAGCGGAACAGGTGAGCCCACCCTCGTCGAGCTCTTCACCACCGTCGAGGCGGCCGAGCGGTACGCCGGGATCGTCGACGCCGCCCGGTCGGCCGGGGCCCGGGTCCACCACGCCTCCGACGCCGTCCTCGCCGAGGTCTCCCAGACCGTCACCCCGCAGGGTCTCGTCGGCGTCTGCCGCTTCCTCGACTCGCCGTTCGAGGAGGTCCTCGCCGCCCGGCCCAAGCTGGTCGCCGTCCTCGCCCACGTCCGCGACCCCGGGAACGCCGGCACCGTCCTGCGCTGCGCCGACGCGGCCGGTGCCGACGCCGTCGTCCTCACCGACGCCTCCGTCGACCTCTACAACCCCAAGTCGGTCCGCGCCTCCGTCGGTTCCCTCTTCCACCTCCCGGTCGTCGTCGGCGTCCCGGTCGAGCAGGCCGTCGCCGGCCTCAAGAGCGCGGGCGTACGGATCCTGGCGGCCGACGGGGCCGGACAGAACGACCTCGACGACGAACTGGACGCCGGCACCATGGGCGGGCCGACCGCATGGGTCTTCGGCAACGAGGCATGGGGGCTCCCGGAGGAGACCCGCGCCCTGGCCGACGCGGTGGTCCGCGTGCCGATCCACGGCAAGGCCGAGAGCCTCAACCTCGCGACGGCCGCCGCCGTGTGCCTGTACGCCTCCGCGCGGGCCCAGCGCCCCCGAACCTCCGCCTGAGGGGTCCATTCCGCCACCTCCACCTAGTAGGGTGACGGGCTCGGGGGCCCACTGCGCTACACGGAGGGGTGGGGAACGGGGATGACGGTCGGCACGGACAGTCCCACACACGCACGGAGTGCCGAACCGCCTGCTCCGAAGGAGCCGGCGGAGCCCGGGGAGCCCGCCTCCCCGGCGCCGGGGAGCCCCGGGATCGATCCCGACGAGCTGCCCGACGGAATCGTCGTCGCGGACGCCGCCGGCCGGGTCGTGTGCTTCAACGCCGCCGCCGGCCGCATCACCTCCGTGCCCCCCGAGCAGGCCCTCGGCCTCCCGCTGGAGCAGGCCCTGCCCCTGGAGGACCTCAAGGGCCGGCGCTGGTGGAGCCTCACCGACCCGTACGGCGGCCTCGCCACCCGCCGCGGCCAGCCGGAACGCAATCTGCTGCTGCCCGGCGGCCGCGAGGTCCTCGTCTCCGCCCGCTACGTCCGCGAACACCCCACCGGGCCCGTCCGCCGTGTCGTCGTCTCGCTGCGCGGCACCGAGGCCCGGCGCCGTACGGAACGCAGCCACGCCGAACTCATCGCCACCGTCGCCCACGAGCTGCGCTCCCCCCTCACCTCCGTCAAGGGCTTCACCGCGACGCTGCTCGCCAAGTGGGAACGGTTCACCGACGACCAGAAGCGGCTGATGCTGGAGACCGTCGACGCCGACGCCAACCGCATCACGCGGCTCATCGCCGAGCTCCTCGACATCTCCCGGATCGACTCAGGCCGGCTGGAGGTGCGCCGTCAGCCCGTCGACATCGCCGCCGCCGTCGGCCGCCACATCCAGGCCCACACCGCCGGCGGCCAGTCCCCTGACCGCTTCTTCGTCCGCGTCCGGCCCGGGCTGCCCGATCTGTGGGCCGACCCGGACAAGGTCGACCAGATCCTCGGCAACCTGCTGGAAAATGCGGTGCGCCACGGCGAGGGAACCGTCACCATCGAGGTGGCACCCACCTGCGCCACCACCGACGGAGAGAAGGGAACGGCGGTCACCGTGAGCGACGAAGGCCCCGGCATCCCCGAGGAGTCGATGGGACGCGTCTTCACCCGCTTCTGGCGGGGAAGCAAGCGCGGCGGCACCGGACTCGGCCTCTACATCGTCAAGGGCATCGTCGAGGCCCACGGCGGCACCATCACCGTCGGCAGGGGCCCCCGCGGCGGCGCCGAGTTCCGATTTATCCTGCCCGTCGGCGCCCCGGCCTATCTCGCCTGACGAGATCACCAGCCGCCCGGCCCGCCCACGGGCTCATTCGCGTCCCCGCGCCCCGTTAGACTCGACCTTTGGCACGTTTGCGCCCTTGTCGTCGAGCGGGGCCGCCCAGCCAGCCGAACGGAAGCACGGGAAGAGATGTCCGCACCCAATAAGTCGTACGACCCGGTCGAGGTCGAGGCCTTGAAACCGGAAGAGATCGAGCGCATGCGGGACGAGGCGCTCGCCGCCTTCGCCGCCGCGGGTGACCTCGACGCGCTCGCGCACGCGAAGGTCGCGCACACCGGTGGCACCTCGCCGCTCGCGCTGGCCAACCGGGAGATCGGCGCGCTGCCGCCGCAGGCCAAGGCCGCGGCGGGCAAGCTCGTCGGCCAGGCCCGCGGCGCCGTCTCCAAGGCCCTCGCCGCCCGGCAGACCGAGCTGGAGGCCGAGCGTGACGCCCGCGTCCTGGTCGAGGAGGCGGTGGACGTCACCCTGCCGTACGACCGCGTCCCGGCCGGTGCCCGCCACCCGCTGACCACGCTCATGGAGCGGGTCGCCGACGTCTTCGTCTCCATGGGCTACGAGGTCGCCGAGGGCCCCGAGGTCGAGGCGGAGTGGTTCAACTTCGACGCCCTCAACTTCGTGCCGGACCACCCGGCCCGCCAGATGCAGGACACCTTCTTCGTCCAGGGCCCCGAGGGCACCACCGGTGACGAGTCCGGTGTCGTGCTGCGGACGCACACCTCCCCGGTGCAGGCCCGCACGCTCATCGACCGGGAGCCCCCGGTCTACGTGGTGTGCCCCGGCCGCGTCTACCGCACCGACGAGCTCGACGCCACGCACACCCCGGTCTTCCACCAGATCGAGCTCCTCGCCGTCGACGAGGGCCTGACGATGGCCGACCTCAAGGGCACCCTCGACCACATGGTCCAGGCGCTCTTCGGCGCCGACATGAAGACCCGGCTCCGCCCGAACTTCTTCCCGTTCACCGAGCCGTCCGCCGAGATGGACATGCTCTGCTACGTCTGCCGCGGCGAGTCCGTCGGCAACGCGGACCGGCCCTGCCGCACCTGCGGCAGCGAGGGCTGGATCGAGCTGGGCGGCTGCGGCATGGTCAACCCCAAGGTGCTCGTCGCCTGCGGTGTCGACCCCGAGAAGTACAGCGGATTCGCCTTCGGCTTCGGCATCGAGCGGATGCTGATGTTCCGCCACAACGTCGATGACATGCGAGACATGGTCGAGGGTGACGTCCGTTTCACCCGGCCGTTCGGGATGGAGATCTGATGCGGGTCCCGCTTTCTTGGCTGCGGGAGTACGTCGACCTGCCGGCGACGGAGACCGGACGCGACGTCCAGGCCAAGCTCATTTCGGCAGGACTCGAGGTCGAGACCGTCGAGCAGCTCGGTGCCGGGCTGACCGGCCCGCTGGTGGTCGGCAAGGTCCTCACCATCGAGGAGCTGACGGAGTTCAAGAAGCCCATCCGCTTCTGCACCGTCGACGTCGGCCAGGCCAACGGCACCGGCGAGCCCCAGGAGATCATCTGTGGCGCCCGGAACTTCGCCGAGGGCGACAAGGTCGTCGTGGCGCTGCCCGGCGCCGTGCTCCCCGGTGACTTCCGGATCGCCGAGCGCAAGACGTACGGCCGGGTCTCCCGCGGCATGATCTGCTCCGGCGACGAGCTGGGCATGGGCGACGACGGCACGCACGGCATCATCGTGCTGCCGCCGGAGCACGAGGTCGGCATCGACGCCACCAAGCTGCTCGAGCTGTACGACGAGGTCCTCGACATCGCCGTCACGCCCGACCGCGGCTACTGCCTGTCGATGCGCGGTGTCGCCCGTGAGACCGCCATCGCGTACGGCCTGCCGCTGCGCGACCCGGCGCTCCTGGACGTGCCCGCGCCGAACTCGTACGGCTACCCGGTCCAGATCGCCGACCCGATCGGCTGCGACCGCTTCACCGCCCGTACGGTCGTCGGCCTGGAGCCCGAGGCCCGCTCGCCGATCTGGCTGCGCCGCCGCCTCCAGAAGGCCGGGATGCGCCCGATCTCGCTCGCCGTCGACGTCACGAACTACGTGATGCTGGAGCTGGGGCAGCCGCTGCACGCCTACGACCGCTCCCGGCTCGTGGGCGCCATCGGCGTCCGTCGCGCCGCGGCCGGTGAGAAGATCACCACCCTCGACGGCACCGTCCGCGTCCTGGACGCCGCCGACCTGGTGATCACCGACGACCGCGGCCCGATCGGCATCGCGGGCGTCATGGGCGGCGCCAACACCGAGATCGCCGACCACACCGACACCGACGGCGGCAGCACCGAGGTCGTCATCGAGGCCGCGCACTTCGACCCGATCTCGATCGCCCGCACCGCCCGTCGGCACAAGCTGTCCTCCGAGGCGTCCAAGCGCTTCGAGCGCGGCGTCGACCCGCAGGCCGCGGCGGCCGCCGCGCAGCGGACCGTCGACCTGCTCGTGCTCCTCGCGGGCGGCACCGCCGAGGCCGGTGTCACCGAGGTCATCGCGCCGTCCGCGCCCCGCACGGTCGTCATGCCGGCGAACCACCCGGACAAGGTCGCAGGCGTCGACTACGGCCGCGAGACCGTCGTCCGCCGTCTCCAGGAGATCGGCTGCGACGTCTACGGCCAGGACGAGCTCGTCGTCACCGTCCCGTCGTGGCGGCCCGACCTCAACGTGCCGAACGACCTGGCCGAAGAGGTCATCCGGCTGGAGGGGTACGAGAACCTGCCCTCCACGCTGCCCAAGCCGCCGGCCGGACGTGGCCTCACCGAGCGCCAGCGCACCCACCGCCGGGTCGGCCGCGCGCTGGCCGGCGCCGGCTACGTCGAGGCGCTTAACTACCCGTTCATCGGCGAGCAGGTCTTCGACCAGCTCGGTCTGGACGCGGACGACACCCGCCGCCGCACGGTCGCGCTGGTCAACCCGCTCTCCGACGAGGAGCCGGCGCTCCGCACGACGCTGCTGCCGGGCCTGCTCGGCGCGCTGCGCCGCAACGACGGCCGGGGCAGCCACGACCTGGCGCTCTTCGAGACCGGTCTGGTCTTCCGGCCGGGCGAGCGGCCGGGCGTCGCCGTCCGGCTGCCCGTCGACCGCCGTCCCACCGACGAGGAGATCGCCGGCGTCAACGCCGCGCTGCCCGCGCAGCCGCGCCGGGTCGCCGTCGTCCTCGCCGGCGCCCGCGAGCAGGCCGGCTGGTGGGGCAAGGGCCGCCCGTCCGACTGGGCCGACGCCATCCAGGCGGCGCGCACGGTGGCCGCCGAGGCCGGTGTCGAGCTGCTCATCAGCGCCGACCAGCACGCCCCCTGGCACCCCGGCCGCTGCGCCGCGTTCCATGTCGTGGTGAACGGCGAGAAGGTCCTCGTCGGACACGGCGGTGAGCTGCACCCGCGCGTCGTGAAGGCGCTCGGACTGCCGGACCGCACCTGCGCGATGGAGCTGGACCTGGACCTGGTGGAGCAGGCGAACGAAGGCCCCCTGAAGGCCCCGTCCATCTCCTCCTTCCCGGTGGCCACGCAGGACGTCGCCCTGGTCGTCGACGCGTCGGTCCCGGCCGCCACGGTCGAGTCCGCGCTGCGCGACGGCGCCGGTGAACTCCTCGAGTCCATCCGGCTGTTCGACGTGTACACCGGCGACCAGCTCGGCGAGGGCCGCAAGTCCCTGGCGTACGCGCTGAAGTTCCGTGCCACGGACCGCACCCTCACGGTCGACGAGGCGAGCGCCGCGCGTGACGCGGCGGTGTCCCTCGCGTCCGAGCGCACGGGCGCCGTCCTGCGCGGCGCCTGACCGCGAAACCCCCCAAGGGGGCCGCCCCGGACACCCCGGGCCGGCCCCCTTCGGCGTTCCCGTCCCGCCGACGGACCCTGCGCACCCGTGCGGGAGTCCCGCGCCTGTGCGGGTGGCGGACGGGTGGCCTGCGGCGGCGGGGAGGGGGCGCTCACTCCTTCGGGTGAGATGCCCGGTCGGTGTTCCCCCGCGCCGGGCGCGGTCGGGAGAATCGACGCGGCCACAGGGGCGGGCCTGTGAGCCGCAGGGCCTTCGGGCGCTGCAGGGCCTCAGGAAGGGCCGTGCATGATCCGTACCAGGACGTTGCTCTCCGACGAGTCCCGGCTGCGCCGGCTGGCTCCCCTCGCCCTTCCCACCCTCTGGGGTGCCGTCGCCGTGACCTGGAAACTCGGCTGTCCCCTGGCCCAGCAGCCGGGCCTGCCCATGCGCATCGCGACCAGCGTGGTGTTCTTCACCGTCGGCACCGGGCTGATCCTCGGCATCCGCCACGGCCTCTCGCGCGAGCTGAAGCGGATGCGGGCCATCGCGCACGCCACCCAGCGCGTGCTGCTGCGCCCGCCGCCGCCCCGGCTCGACGGTCTGTCCGTCGCCGCCGGCCAGCTCTCCGCCTCCCGGGGCGCGGCCGTCGGCGGCGACCTGTACGAGGCGGTGGCCACGCCCCATGGCGTACGGATCGTCATCGGCGACGTCCGCGGCCACGGTCTCGCCGCTCTCGGTGCCGTCGTCGCCGTGCTCGGCAGCTTCCGCGAGGCCGCCCACGACGAACCGGCACTCGACGGCGTCCTGCGGCGCCTGGACCGGGCACTCGCCAGGCATCTGCGGGACCGGGCCCGGGACGAGCATCCGGCGGTCTGCGACGGACGCGAACCGGAACACCCCGCGGCCGAGGAGTTCGTCACCGTCCTGCTCCTGGAGATCCGTCCGGACGGGGAGGTGTACGCGCTCGACTGCGGGCACCCCGGCCCGTACCGGATCGGCCGCCACCGGGTGGAGAGCGTCCCGGTCGGCGACCCCTTGCCGCCGCTCGGCGCCTTCCCGCTCCCGGCCGACCTCTCCCCGTACGCCTGCGCCCGGCTCCTGCCGGGGGAGGTCCTCTTCCTGCACACCGACGGCGCAGAGGACGCCCGCGACCGGGCGGGCCGCTTCTTCGCGCTCGAATCGGTCCTCGCCGAGGCCGCCCGTGACGTGCCACCCGTCTCACCCGCCGCGCTCGTCCGCCAGGTGCACACCGCGCTCCTGCGCCACACCCGTGGCCGACTCGCCGACGACGTCGCCCTGTTGGTCGTCCGCAACGACCGGGTGCGGGTTCCGGCGCAGCCCGCCGAACCCGGGCTGCGCCGTACCCGACCGGCACCCTCCCCTCACCGGTGAGTGAGGGTGGGACGGTCGTGCCGCCCGCCCTGCCATGGAGTGCCGGGCAGGTCGGCAGGGCGGGCGGCGAGGGCCGCCGTACTGTTGAGGGGGAGCGGGCGGCCCGGTCGCCTTGCGGCGAGGCGCTCAGTCAACCGGCCCGCGGGAGACCGCGGCAGAGCGCGCGGGCCGCGAGTGCGGGCACTTCATTCACACCCCGTGCGAATCCACCCGCGGCTACGCTGGTGGCGCCCACGGAGCGAGCGACCCCGGAGGGGCCCGTGCAGCAGCCCAACACCCTGCTTGACGCCCTGCTCGACGAGGCGGGCTTCTCGCACGCCGGCCTGGCCGCCCAGGTGAACCGGGCGGGCCGCCCCCGGGGTCTGACCCTGCGCTACGAACACACGGCCGTCGCCCGCTGGTTGAAGGGCCAGCGGCCGAGGGGGCAGGTCCCCGACCTGATCTGCGAGGTGCTGGCCGCGCGGCTGCGCCGGCCGGTCACCCTCGACGACATCGGCCTGGGCGTGGCGGGTGACGACATCGGCGCGCACGGCTCGCCGCTCTCGGGGTTCGTCGAGCGGGCCACCGCCCTGTGGCGCTCCGACGAACAGCAGCGGCCGCACGTCCTCGCCGCGCAGGCCGTCACCGGCACCCCCGCCGTGATGCCGGTCTGGGAGTGGGAGAACCCGCCGGAGGACTCCGACGTGTCCCGCGACGGCCGGACCCGGGTGTCGATGGCCGACATCACGATGCTCCGCGCGGCCCGGGCGCACTACGAGCAGATGTACCGCAAGGCCGGTGGCATCGCGACCCGCGCACGGGTCGTGGGCTTCCTCAACGCCGAGACCGCGCCGCTGCTGCGGGGCGCGTACAGCGACGACCTCGGCCGGCAGTTGCACCGCGCCACGGGCGGTCTGGTGGCGGTGGCCGGGATCTGCGCGTACGACTCCGACGCGCACGGACTGGCCCAGCGGTACTTCCATCAGGCGCTGCGCCTCGCGAAGGCGAGCGGCGACCGGGGCCTGGGCGCCTATGTGATCGCTCTGCTCGTCAACCAGTCGCTGTTCATGGGGCAGTACCGGCAGGCGGTCGCCTTCGCCGAGGCGGCGCTGCGGGCGGCCGGGCGGCAGATCACCCCCGCGCTCGCCGCGGATCTCTCCGCGATGCAGGCGAAGGCGTACGCCCACCTCGGCGACGGGACGGCGGCCCTGGCCTGCATCCGGCGGGCGGAGGCGGAGGCGGAGCGGATCAGCCCCGGACACGAACCGGCCGAGACCGGCTATGTGCAGCCGGGCCTCGTCAATGTGCAGGTGGCAGAGGCGCTGCTGAGTCTGGGGGATCTCCCGGCGGCACGGGAGCACGCCCGGGCGGCCGTGGACACGCCGGCGCACGACAGGGGCAGGGTGCACCGGCTGGCGATGCTGTGCCAGATCGAGCTGCGGCAGGGGGAGGCCGACGAGGCGGCGCGGACGGCCGTGGAGATGACGGAGCGGGCGCGCGGCATGGAGTCGCAACGCCTGCGCGACCGGCTGCGGCTCGTACGGGAACACCTCCTGGCGAGCGACTGCGGTGACGCGCGCGAGGCTGCCGAGCTCATCGACGGGGCGCTGCGCGTTCCCCTGTGAGCCCCAAACTGCTGCCATATTGCCACCGACCAATCGGAAGGTGGCAGAAACGTGCAGTGGACGAAAGTAAGCGAACAGCCCGTATATGAGAACCGCTGGTTCCGGGTGAACCTCGCGGACGTCGAACTCCCGGACGGCCGCCATCTCGACCACTATCTGATCCGGCTCCGCCCGGTCGCCGTCGCGACGGTCGTCAACGAGGCCAACGAAGTCCTCATGCTCTGGCGGCACCGCTTCATCACCGACAGCTGGGGCTGGGAGCTGGCCGCCGGTGTCGTGGAGGACGGCGAGGACCTGGAGACGGCCGCGGCCCGCGAGATGGAGGAGGAGACGGGCTGGCGCCCGGGGCCCTTACGGCATCTGCTCACCGTCGAGCCCTCCAACGGCCTCACCGACGCCCGGCATCACCTGTACTGGGCGGAGGAGGCCACCTACATCGGCCCGCCCGAGGACGACTTCGAGTCCTCGCGGCGGGAGTGGATACCGCTCAAGCTGATCCCCGACATGATCGCCGGGGGTGTGATCCCGGCGGCCAACATGGCCGCCGGTCTGCTGATGCTGCACCATCTGCGGCTCGGCTGAGCCGCGGGGAGAACGCCGAACGGCCCGTACCTGTGCGGGTGTACGGGCCGTTCGGACGGCGGGGGGCTCAGGCGTACGGGTAGAAGCCCGAGCCGGTCTTGCGGCCGAGCCGGCCGGCGTCGACCATCCGCTGGAGCAGCGGGGGAGCGGCGTACAGCGGCTCCTTGTACTCGGTGTACATCGAGTCGGCGATCGAGGCGATCGTGTCCAGGCCGATCAGGTCCGCGAGCTTCAGCGGGCCCATCGGGTGGGCGCAGCCGAACTCCATGCCGTTGTCGATGTCCTCACGGCTCGCGATGCCCGACTCGAACATACGGATCGCGGAGAGCAGGTACGGGACCAGCAGGGCGTTGACCACGAAGCCGGACCGGTCCTGGGCGCGGATGGCGTGCTTGCCCAGCACCTTCTCGGCGAAGACCTGCGCGCGGCTGATCGTGCCCTCGGAGGTGGTGAGGGCCGGGATCAGCTCGACGAGCTTCTGCACCGGGGCCGGGTTGAAGAAGTGGATGCCGATGACCTGGTCGGGGCGCGAGGTCGCCACGGCGAGCTTCACGAGGGGGATCGAGGAGGTGTTGGAGGCGAGGATGGCGTCCTGCCGGGTGACCACCTGGTCGAGCACCTGGAAGATCTCGGTCTTGACCTGCTCGTTCTCCACGACGGCCTCGATGACGAGGTCACGGTCGGCGAACTCGCCCAGGTCGGTGGTGAAGCTGAGGCGCGCCAGCGTCGCGTCGCGCTCCTCGTCGCTGATCTTGCCGCGTTCGGCGGCCTTGGACAGCGAGTTGTAGAGCCGGGTGCGGCCGATCTCCAGCGCCTCGCCGGTGGTCTCGGCGACCTTCACCTCGAGGCCGCTGCGGGCACACACCTCCGCGATGCCCGCGCCCATCTGGCCGCAGCCCACCACTCCGACGCGCTCAATGTCGGCCATGGAGTCCGTCACCTCGTGCCTTTCGCTTTTCTCTGGCGGCGGGCCCGTGTGATTCCGGTGCGTCCGCCTCGACCCCACGACGTTACCGCTCATTAACCGATGATCGATCGCCCGGGCCGGGCATCATCTGCTCATGCGTGTGACGTATCCAACAGCTGAGGGGTGACGTATGGGACTGATCGGTAGAAGAGGGTTCGTGGCGGGCACCGCGCTGACGGCACTTTCCGCCGCCGCGGCGGGTGCGAGCGCGTCCGCGTCGGCGCGGGCGTCGGAGTCGGCGCGGGCGTCGGCTTCGTCACAGGCGTCGGCTTCGCCACCCGGCGGACAGTCCGAGCCGGATCCGGTGGGGGAGGAGGCGCGGGCGGTGCCCGAGTTCCGCGGCATGTGGCTGGCGACGGTCGCCAACCGCGACTGGCCCTCCCGCCCGGGCCTGACGCCCGCGCAGCAGCGGACCGAACTCCTCGCCCATCTGGACAAGGCCGTCGAGCGGCGGCTGAACACCGTGATCCTGCAGGTGCGGCCGAGCGCCGACGCCCTCTGGCCGTCCCCGCATGAGCCGTGGTCCGAATGCCTCACCGGGGTGCAGGGCCGCGATCCCGGCTGGGACCCGCTGGGCACGGCCGTGGCGGAGGCCCATGCGCGGAGCCTGGAGCTGCACGCCTGGTTCAACCCGTACCGCGTGGCACGCCACACCGATCCCGGCCGGCTGTCCGCCGGCCACCCGGGCCGGCGTCACCCCGACTGGATCGTCCCGTACGGCGGGCAGCTGTACTACAACCCCGGACTGCCCGAGGTCCGCCGCTTCGTCCAGGACGCGATGCTCGACGCCGTCCACCGCTACGACCTCGACGGGGTGCACTGGGACGACTACTTCTACCCCTACCCGGTCGCCGGGGAGGCCTTCGACGACGACGAGGCGTACGCGCGGCACGGCGGGGGCTTCCGGGACCGGGCGTCCTGGCGGCGGAACAACATCGACCTGCTGGTCTCCGAGACGGCCGCCCGGATCAAGGAGACCGACAGGCGCCCCCGGTTCGGGATCAGCCCCTTCGGGGTCTGGCGCAACGCCGGCACCGATCCGGAGGGGTCGGACACCCAGTCGGCGCAGACCTACGACGACCTGTACGCCGACACGAGGAAGTGGATCAGGGAGGGCTGGATCGACTACGTGATGCCGCAGCTGTACTGGAACATCGGCTTCGCCGCGGCCGACTACGCCAAGCTCGTGCCCTGGTGGGACAAGACGGTGCGGGGCACGGGCGTCCGCCTGTACATCGGCGAGGCGCTGTACAAATGCGGTGACTCCGCCCAGCCGGCCGCCTGGCAGGACCCGAAGGAGCTCTCCCGGCATCTGACGCTCGCCGGTCGCCATCCCGCGGTGGGCGGCCACTGCTACTTCTCGGCACGGGAAGTCGCATCGGACCGGATCGGGGCGCTGGCCGCCGTCGTCGCCGACCACTACCCGACCCGGGTCCGCCCACCGGGCTAGGAGATCCCGTTCACCTCTTGTCGTGGTGACGTACGACGGTGTCGGGGCCCGGTGACATCAGGGCCTCGTGACCGTCGTCGTCGAACTTGACGCGGTACGGCGGATTGCCGTTCTCGCCCAGCACCTGCAGGACCTCGGCCGTACGGTCGTGCTGACCGACGGTCCGGCCGTGCACCAGCAGCTTGTCGCCCACTGTCGCTTGCATCGGGGGTGACCTCCTCGCGACCGCGCTTGCCCTACTTCGGAGCCTATGTCCGCCATTGTGACCCGCCTCACTCCCGTGCGCGCGCTCAGCTCTTCGCGCGCTGCGTCACCGCGATGCAGACCAGTACGGCGACGGCGGCGAGCGGCGCGGCGGGGGACAGGGACTCGCCGAGCAGCGAGACCGACCAGACGAGGGTCAGCAACGGCTGCGCGAGCTGGAGCTGGCTCGCCCTGGGGATGCCGATCGCCGCCATGCCCCGGTACCAGACGTACAGGCCGAGGAAGGTGGACCCGGCCGCGACCCAGACCAGGCCGACGACGCCGTGCGCGCCGAGGCTGACGGGCTCGAAGGAGAGCGCGACGGCCGAGCCGGCGACCATCAGCGGCAGGCAGAGGATCAGCGCCCAGCCGATGACCTGCCAGCCCGGCATCTGCCCGGCGAGCCTGCCGCCCTCGGTGTAGCCGGCCGCGCAGACCAGGAGCGCGCCGAAGAGGTACAGGTCGCCGGAGGAGAGGGCGCCGCCGCTCTGCTGGAGCGTGAAGGCGATGACGACCGCCGCGCCGGAGAGGGCGGCGAGCCAGAACGTACGCGAGGGGCGACGGCCCGTGCGGATCGCCGCGAGGGCCGCCGTGGTGAGCGGCAGCAGGCCGACGACCACGGCGGCGTGCGAGGTCGTGGAGGTCTGCAGGGCCAGGGTCGTCAGGAGCGGGAAGCCGACCACGACACCGCCGGCGACGACGGCGAGCCCGGCCCAGTGGCGGCGCTCGGGCAGCGGTACGCGCAGGGCGAGCAGGAAGACGCCCGCGATGAGCGCGGCGAGCGTCGAGCGCAGGGCGACCAGCGACCAGGGGCCGAAGCTCTCCAGTCCCCAGGCGGTGGAGGGGAAGGTGAGCGAGAACGAGACCACGCCCAACGCGGCGAGAAGCGTTCCGCGTCCCTCGGGGGAGGCGGTGGAGGCGGTGGCGGGACCGCCGACCGCTATCGCCGATCGGGGAGTAGCGCTATTCTGTGCTGTCATGCATGAGCGTAGCAGCGTCGCGGAACTGGCCACATCCCTGAGGGCCGAGCTCGACCGCTACTCTCCCGGTGGAAAGCTGCCGTCGAGCCGCGCCCTCGTCGAGCGCTACCGCGTCTCCCCCGTGACGGTCACCAGGGCCCTCGCCCAGCTCGCGGCCGAGGGTCTCGTCGTCACGCGCCCGGGAGCCGGGGCGTTCCGCGCCGAGTCCCGCACGCGCACGCCCGTCGTCGGGGACACCTCCTGGCAGGAGGTGACCCTGAGCGCCGACAGCGCGACCGAGCTGGTCCCGCGCGCCGTCGACGCCTCCGGCGTGCTCGTGACCCTGTCGGCACCTCCGGCGGGCGTCGTCGAGTTCAACGGCGGCTATCTGCACCCCTCGCTCCAGCCTGAACGTGCCATGGCCGCCGCGCTCGCCCGCGCGGGCCGCCGCCCCGGGGCATGGGGCCGACCGCCCACCGACGGGCTGCCCGAGCTGCGCGAATGGTTCGCCCGCGAGATCGGCGGCACCGTCACCGCCGCCGACGTCCTGATCACCGCAGGCGGCCAGTCCGCCATCACCACCGCCCTGCGCGCCCTCGCCCCGCCCGGTACGCACGTCCTCGTCGAATCGCCGACCTACCCCGGGATGCTCGCGATCGCCCGCGCTGCCGGCCTGCGCCCGGTCCCCGTCCCCGCCGACGCCGACGGAGTCCGCCCCGATCTGCTGGAAGCCGCCCTCCGGGCCACCGGAGCCCGCGTCCTCGTCTGCCAGCCGCTCTTCCAGAACCCGACCGGCGCCGTCCTCGCCGCCCAGCGGCGGCGGGACGTCGTCCGGATCGCCCGCGCGGCCGGCGCCTTCGTCGTCGAGGACGACTTCGCCCGCCGGCTCGTCCACGAGGGCTCCGCACCGCTCCCCGCCCCCCTCGCCGCCGACGACCCGGACGGCGTGGTCGTCCACGTCCGTTCCCTCACCAAGCCGACCTCCCCGAGCCTGCGCGTCGGCGCCCTCGCCGCCCGCGGCCCGGTCCTCGAACGGCTGCGCGCCATCCAGGTCGTCGACAGCTTCTTCGTCGCCCGTCCCCTCCAGGAGGCCGCCCTCGAACTCGTCGGATCGCCCGCCTGGAGCCGCCATCTGCGCGCCGTCTCCCAGGAGTTGCGGAACCGACGCGACGTCATGGCCGGAGCCCTCGCCCTTCACCTCCCCGAACTCGCCCTGCCCCACCTCCCCTCCGGCGGCTACCAGCTCTGGCTCCGGCTCCCCGACGCCATCCCCGAGCCCGCGCTCGTCGCGGGCGCCCTGCGGGCCGGCGTCGCCGTCGCCCCCGGACGCCCCTACTTCTGCGCCGAACCTCCCGCCGGCCACATCCGGCTGAGCTTCGCGGGCGTGGCCGGACCCGCCGAGATCGCCGAAGGGGTACGCCGGCTGCGATCGGCCGTCGACGAGCTCACGCCCTGAGCCGGCCGGCCAGGGCCCGCCCGCTCAGCCCGCCGCCGGGACGGCCGGCCAGTGCCCGCCCGCTCACCCGCCCACCGCCGGGACGGCCGGCCAGGGCCCGCCCGTTCACCCGCCCACCGCCGGGACGGCCGCGGAAATCACCTGACAACGGCCGCCGCGGCCTGGAACGCTGCCCGTCATGAGCACCACGAACCCCGCACCGCTCCTGACGTACGGCGCGTACGAGATCTCCACCGACCCGGCCCGCCTCGACCGCACCCGGGTGCACCACTGGCTCTCCACCGACGCGTACTGGGCCCTGGACCGCCCCCGCGACACACAGGACCGGGCCATCGACGGCTCCCTCAACTTCGGCGCTTACCACCGTGAGACGGGGGAGATCGCCGCCTACGCCCGGATCGTCACCGACCGCGCCACCTTCGCCTGGCTCTGCGACGTCTACGTCGACCGGCCGGCCCGCGGCACGGGGCTCGGCACCGCGCTGGTGACCGCGGTGCGCGACCACCTGGCGCCGTACGGACTGCGCCGCATCCTTCTGGCCACGGCCGACGCGCACGGTCTGTACGAGAAGGTCGGTTTTGAGTCCCTGCGGAACCTGGACAAGTGGATGGCTCTCGGACTCCACTGACCGGCCGCCCCGCCCACGGCCGCGCGCGGAGTCCGCGCATATGCCTCTTGACCTGTCAGGCTTCCGGCCTCACGATCGCGGCCATGGGTCTTCGGGTCACGCTCGTCGCAGCGGCGCGCAGCTCCTCCCTGCTCGCCGAGCGGTTCGACGACGACCGGCCGCTCGACGAGGCCGGCTGGTACGAGGTGCAGCTCGCCGCGCACACACTGGTCCCGCTCGGCGCGGCCGAGCTGCGCTACTGCTCGCCGACGCCCCGCAGCCGCGCCACCGGCACGGCGCTCGGCTACGCACCCCTCGCCCAGCCCGCCCTCCGCGACTGCGACATGGGCCGCTGGCGGGGCCTGACCCTCGCCGAGGTCGCCGCCCTCGACCCGGCCGCCGTCGACGCCTGGCTGACCGACCCGCGGACCGCCCCGCACGGCGGCGAGACCCTCCTCGCGTTCATCTCGCGCATAGGGGGTTGGCTCGACACCCGGCCCGCCGAGGACGGCTCCATCGTGGCCGTCGCCGAACCAGCCGTCGTACGCGCCGCCCTGGTGTACGCGCTCAAGGCGCCACCCGCCACGTTCTGGAACGTCGACGTCCGCCCGCTCTCCACGGTCACCCTCACCGGCCGCCCCGGCCTGTGGCACCTCCACCTCCAGGCGGCCGTCGGAGGCTAGGCCGTGTCCGGAAAGTCCCGCCTGGCCCACGACGCCCGGCACGCTCCCCCGTAGCCCCACGGGCACGGGAGGTGGCCCCACGCCGCGTTGTCGGATCGCCCAAGTACACCCAGTACGAGGACGACCCTCCACCTTGTGAGCGCACGCACCGGACGCCGCGGACCCTGCCCTGCGGGCAGACGGCGCTGCTTTCCGGACACGGCCCAGGGGGCCTGTGGGTCAGGCCGGGCTCGCGTCTCCCGGCGGCCGGGCTCGCGGAGGCGCCCCCTCGACCGGCTAGCCTGGGACCACGATGAACCGTTTGAGCACGTCATGGGGCGAGTTCCCGCTCACCCGCTTTCCCGAGGACCCGCGCGACTCCCTCCGAGCGTGGGACGCGTCCGACGAGTACCTGCTGCGGCACCTGGCCGAGACGGACACCGACCTGTCCGGGGCGGTGGCCGTCGTCGGCGACCGCTGGGGCGCGCTGACCACCGCGCTCGCCGCCCGGCACCCCGCCGTACTCACACAGATCTCCGACTCCTACCTCGGCCGCCGGGCGACCGAGGAGAACCTGGCGCGGTCCGGGGCCGCGCCGGACGCGGTCACGCTGCTCACCACCCAGGAGCCGCCGCCCGCACGCGTCGACGTCCTGCTCGTCCGCGTCCCCAGGAACCTCGCGCTCCTGGAGGACCAGCTCCACCGGCTCGCGCCCGCCGTGCACGAGGGGACCGTGGTGGTGGGAACCGGCATGGTCAAGGAGATCCACACCTCCACCCTCCAGCTCTTCGAGAAGATCCTCGGCCCCACCCGGACCTCGCTCGCCGCGAAGAAGGCCCGGCTCATCTTCTGCACCCCGGACCCGGGGCTGCAGCGGGCGGCCAACCCCTGGCCGTACCGGTACGCGCTCCCCGCCGACGCCGCGACCGTCGCCGGGCGGACCGTCACCAACCAGGCCGGGATCTTCTGCGCCGACCGCCTCGACATCGGCACCCGCTTCTTCCTGCGCCACCTGCCGACCGGCCTCGGCCGTGCCCGGGTCGCCGACCTGGGCTGCGGAAACGGGGTCGTCGGTCTGGCCGTCGCGCTGACCGAGCCCGAGGCCGAGCTGGTCTTCGCCGACGAGTCGTACCAGGCCGTCGCCTCGGCCGAGGAGAACTTCCGCGCCCACGCCGCCCCCGGCCGCACGGCCGAGTTCGTGGTCGGGGACGGGCTGGCGGACCTCGCCCCCGGCTCCGTCGACCTCGTCCTCAACAACCCGCCGTTCCACAGCCACCAGGCCACCACCGACCGCACCGCGCGCCGGATGTTCACCGACGCGCGGCGCGCCCTGCGGCCGGGCGGAGAGCTGTGGGTCGTCGGGAACCGGCACCTCGGCTACCACGTCACGCTGCGCCGCATCTTCGGCTCCTGCGACCTGGTCGCGAGCGACCCGAAGTTCGTGGTCCTGCGGGCGGTCAAGCAGGCAGGCGGGCGGGCCCGGTAGAGGTCCCCTGGTTCTTCCAGGCGCGGGAGCAGAGGACGATCCGATAGCCGTCGGGGTCGGCGACCGTCACCCCGAACTCGTCCCAGTACGGGTTGTGCGCCGCCACCCGCGTCCCGCCCGCGGCGAGCAGCCGCGCCACCTGGGCCTCCTCGACGGGCGCGCCCAGATAGACCACGAACAGGTCGTCGACGGTCGGCGTCGGCTCCAGCGGGCTGTCCGGGTCCTGGGTGAGCTCGAAGTGCCAGGTGCCGCCCGCGGGGCCGACCATCAGCAGATCGTGCTCGCCGTGGACCCGCTCCGGGCTCCGCCACAGCACGTCGAGGCCGAGCCCCTCGACGTAGAAGCGTTCGGCGGCGACGAGATCCCGCGAGGGGCGGGCGACACGGACGGGCGTCTGCGCATGGATGATCATGGCCCGGAGCGTAGTCACCCCACGGCGTGGGCGCGGTGATCTGCCGCCGCCGGTCAGGAATCGGGGAAGACCAGGCCGAGTGCGCGCGACCGGTCCCGGTCGGACGTGAGGCCGAGCGCGGTGATCCGCTCGCCCCTGATCGTGAACGCCACCTGGAGCCCTCGTCGCTTCCGTCGTGTGATGACGGCTCCGGGACGGGATGTGACGGCGGCCCGGCAGCTCCTTCGGGTCCCGCGACGACGTACATAGGATCGCCGACATGGCTCTGCGACCTGTTCACGTCAACATCAAGGCTCTCGACGCCTCGGCGGTCGGCCGGTTCTGGGCGGAGGCACTCGGCTGGAGCGCGTACAGCCCCGGGGTGACCACCTACGTCGGGCCCCCCGGCGGCCTCGTGTGGCCGGACCCGGTCGTCCTGGGCGTCGACGTCGTTCCCGTCCCCGAACCCAAGACGCCCACGAAGAACCGTGTCCATCTCGACCTCGCCACCACCTCCACGGCTCACCAGGCGGAGTTGGTCGGGCGCCTCCTCGCTCTCGGGGCGGCGCCCGTCGACGTGGGCCAGGGCGATGTGCCGTGGACGGTCCTGGCCGACCCCGAGGGCAACGAGTTCTGCGTGCTGGAGCCCCGGGACATCCACCGCGACACCGGGCCGATCGCCACGGTGGTCGTCGACTGCACGGATCCCCGGGCGATGGCCCGCTTCTGGGGCGAGGCGACGGACTGGACCCTGCACGAGGTGACCGACGACCATGCGCTGCTGCGCTCCGCCCAGGGGGTCGGCCCGTATCTCGAGTTCCTCCGCAAGTCCGACGTGAAGACCGCACCGGACCGCGTCCATCTCGACCTGCTGCCGTGTCCCGGTGACGACCGAGCGGCGGAGGTGGCCCGACTGCGCTCCCTCGGGGCCACCGACCTCGACCTCGGCCAGGGCGACGTCCCGTGGACGTGCCTGACCGACCCGGACGACCACGAGTTCTGCGTGCTCGCCCCGTCCTGAGGCGCACCCGCCCTGCGATGCGTCGTGATCGAGTCCCGTGGGCAGCACCAGTCTCGCCCCCCCGGTCCGCCGCCGAAATCCCCCTCGACGTGCGCCCAGCGCCACCCGACGGTCCACCGGCCGTAGTGCTGGACGAGGGCGTAGGACATGGCGTCGGCCCAGGACCGGGCCTCGCCATGGCTCCAGGTCGTCATCGCAGGGTCCCCGAACGGGACGTCCGGGCGGACAGGCACACTGCGGGCCGGGCCGAGCGAGCGCACCGTCCGCGCTACGGACGCGCCGTCGAAGGCATGGCGGGCCGGGTCCACGTCCTCCCAGGTCAGGAAGGCAGGAGACAACTCGACGATGACCGCGCAAGCCTGCCACGCCCACCCGGCGCCCCCAAGCGGTTTTCCCCGCACGGCCGAGGACGGCAGCCGATGATCAGGCTTTGCATAAAACTGCGGTGCTGCGTATAGTCATGCCATCCAGGAGGAGGGTTCTGATGACGGTACGAGCAGCAGTGGCAGGCGCGAGCGGATACGCGGGAGGTGAGCTCCTGCGTCTTCTTCTCGGCCACCCCCAGGTGGAGATCGGCACGCTCACCGGCCACTCCAACGCCGGCCAGCGGCTCGGGGCGCTCCAGCCCCATCTCCTGCCCCTCGCCGACCGTGTCCTGGCGCCGACCACCGCCGAGGAGCTGGCCGGACACGACGTCGTTTTCCTCGCGCTGCCGCACGGCCAGTCCGCCGCCGTCGCCGAACAGCTCGGCCCCGACGTCCTCGTCGTCGACATGGGCGCCGACTTCCGGCTGAAGGACTCCGCCGACTGGGAGACGTTCTACGGGTCCCCGCACGCCGGCACCTGGCCCTACGGCCTTCCGGAGCTGCCGGGCGCCCGTGTCGCGCTGGAGGGGTCCAAGCGCATCGCCGTGCCGGGCTGCTACCCCACGGCCGTCTCCCTCGCGCTCTTCCCCGCGTACGAGAACGGGCTCGCGGAGCCCGAGGCCGTGATCGTCGCCGCCACGGGCACCTCCGGCGCGGGCAAGGCCCTCAAGCCCCACCTGCTCGGCAGCGAGGTGATGGGCTCCATGTCCCCGTACGGCGTCGGCGGCGGTCACCGCCACACTCCCGAGATGATCCAGAACCTCAGCGGCGCGGCCGGTGAGCGGGTCACCGTGTCCTTCACGCCGACTCTCGCCCCCATGTCCCGCGGCATCCTCGCGACCTGCTCCGCCTCGGCGAAGCCCGGGGTGACGGCCGGGGCCGTGCGCGCCGCGTACGAGAAGGCGTTCGCGGACGAGCCGTTCGTCCATCTGCTGCCCGAGGGGCAGTGGCCGGCCACGGCGTCCGTCCAGGGTTCCAACGCCGTTCAGGTCCAGGTCACGTACGACGCGGCCGCGAACCGGATCATCGCGATCAGCGCCATCGACAACCTCACGAAGGGCACCGCCGGCGGCGCGGTGCAGAGCATGAACATCGCTCTCGGGCTCCCCGAGAACACCGGACTTTCCACGATGGGAGTCGCTCCATGAGCGACGCGCGCGCAGCCGCCGGTCTGCAGATGATGACGAAGCCCGCACCTCTGCGCTGCGCGGGCGGAGAAGCGAACGGAGAAGCACTGTGAGCGACGCGCGCGCAGCCGCCGGTCTGCAGATGATGACGAAGCCCGCACCTCTGCGCCGCGCGGGCGGAGAAGCGAACGGAGAAGCACAGTGAGCGTCACCGCAGCGAAGGGATTCACGGCGGCGGGTATCGCCGCCGGGATCAAGGAGAACGGCAACCCGGACCTGGCCCTGGTGGTCAACAACGGGCCCCGCCACGCCGCCGCCGGCGTCTTCACCTCCAACCGTGTCAAGGCCGCGCCCGTGCTGTGGTCCCAGCAGGTCCTGACCACCGGCGAGCTGGCGGCCGTGGTTCTCAACTCCGGCGGCGCCAATGCCTGTACGGGCCCGCGGGGCTTCCAGGACACCCACGCCACCGCCGAGAAGGTCGCGGAGCTCCTGGACGTCGGCGCCGGCGAGGTCGCCGTCGCCTCCACCGGCCTCATCGGCCTGCTGCTCCCCATGGACAGGGTCCTCTCCGGCGTCGAGAAGGCCGTCGGCGAGCTCTCCGAGCACGGCGGCGAGAAGGCCGCCATCGCCATCAAGACCACCGACACCGTCCACAAGACCTCCGTGGTCACGAAGGACGGCTGGACCGTCGGCGGCATGGCCAAGGGCGCGGGCATGCTCGCCCCCGGCCTGGCCACCATGCTCGTCGTCGTCACCACGGACGCCGACGTCGCCTCCAAGGACCTGGACTCGGCGCTCCGGCAGGCCACCAAGGTCACCTTCGACCGGGTCGACTCCGACGGCTGCATGTCCACCAACGACACCGTCCTCCTCCTCGCCTCCGGCGCCTCGGGCGTCACCCCGGCGTACGAGGAGTTCGCCGAGGCGGTGACCGACGTCTGCCAGGACCTCGCCCGCCAGCTCATCGGCGACGCCGAGGGCGCCAGCAAGGACATCCGTATCGAGGTGATCAACGCCGCGACCGAGGACGACGCCGTCGAGGTGGGCCGCTCCATCGCCCGCAACAACCTCCTCAAGTGCGCCATCCACGGCGAGGACCCCAACTGGGGCCGGGTGCTCTCCGCCATCGGCACGACCGGGGCCGCCTTCGAGCCCGACCGGCTGAACGTCGCCATCAACGGCGTGTGGGTCTGCAGGAACGGCTCGGTCGGCGAGGACCGGGACCTGGTCGACATGCGCTTCCGGGAGGTCACCATCACCGCCGACCTCGCCGCCGGCGCCGAGTCCGCCGTCATCTGGGCCAACGACCTCACCGCCGACTACGTCCACGAGAACAGCGCGTACTCCTCATGAGCGATTCGACGAGCGACCCGATGAACGACGCGACGAACCAGACGCGCAAGCACAAGGCCCTGCCCAAGGCGCAGATCCTCATCGAGGCCCTGCCCTGGCTGACCCGCCACAACGGCAAGACGGTCGTCATCAAGTTCGGCGGCAACGCCATGATCGACGACGACCTCAAGGCCGCTTTCGCCCAGGACGTCGTCTTCCTGCGCCACGCCGGCCTCAAGCCGGTCGTCGTGCACGGCGGCGGGCCGCAGATCAGCGCCGCGCTCGACCGGCACGGCATCGTGAGCGAGTTCAAGGCCGGACTGCGCGTCACCACCGAGGACGCGATGGACGTCGTACGGATGGTGCTCGCCGGCCAGGTCCAGCGTGAGCTCGTCGGCCTGCTCAACCAGCACGGCCCGTTCGCCGTCGGTATGACCGGCGAGGACGCGCACACCATCACGGCCACCAAGCACCAGCCGGTCATCGAGGGCGAACAGGTCGACATCGGCCGGGTCGGCGAGATCACCGCCATCGACACCGGCGCCATCGAGGCGCTCCTGGAGGACGGCCGGATCCCGGTCATCTCCTCCATCGCCCGCTCCGAGGACGACGGACATGTCTACAACGTCAATGCTGATACGGCGGCTGCGGCTCTCGCTGCGGCGCTGGGCGCCGAGACCCTGATGGTCCTGACCGACGTCGAGGGCCTCTACGAGGACTGGCCGCACAGCGACGAGGTCATCAGCCGGCTCAGCGCGAGCCAGCTGGAGAAGCTTCTGCCCGAGCTCTCCAGCGGAATGGTCCCCAAGATGGAGGGCTGCCTGCACGCCGTGCGCAACGGGGTCACCACGGCCCGCGTGATCGACGGCCGGGTCCAGCACTCGATCCTGCTGGAGATCTTCACCGACGAGGGCATCGGCACGATGGTCGTGCCCGACGAGAACACGGCGCAGGGGGAGTCATGAGCAACGCGGAACTGAGGCAGCGCTGGCAGTCCTCGCTGATGGACAACTACGGCACGCCGAAGCTGTCCCTCGTCCGCGGCGAGGGCGCCAAGGTCTGGGACGCCGACGGCACCGAGTACCTCGACTTCGTCGGCGGCATCGCCGTCAACGCCCTCGGCCACGCGCACCCGGCGATCGTCGAGGCCGTGTCGCGGCAGATCGCCTCCCTCGGCCATGTCTCCAACCTCTTCGTCGCCGAGCCGCCCGTCGCCCTCGCCGAGCGGCTGCTCCAGCTCTTCGGTCGGCCCGGACGGGTCTTCTTCTGCAATTCCGGTGCCGAGGCCAACGAAGGCGCCTTCAAGATCGGCCGGCTGACGGGCCGGAGTCACATGGTCGCCACCCAGGGCGGCTTCCACGGCCGGACCATGGGCGCGCTCGCGCTCACCGGCCAGCCCGGCAAGCAGACCCCGTTCCTGCCGCTCCCCGGCGACGTCACGCACGTCCCGTACGGAGACGTCGAGGCGTTGCGCGCCGCCGTGACGGAGAGCACCGCCCTTGTGGTCATCGAGCCGATCCAGGGCGAGAACGGCGTCGTCGTCCCGCCCGTCGGCTACCTCCGGGCCGCCCGTGAGATCACCCGCGCCACCGGCACGCTCCTCGTCCTCGACGAGGTACAGACGGGCATCGGCCGGACCGGCCACTGGTTCGAGCACCAGGGCCACGACGGGGTCGACCCGGACATCGTGACCCTCGCCAAGGGCCTCGGGGGCGGGCTGCCGCTCGGCGCGACCATCGCCTTCGGCGAGGTCGCCGAGCTGTTCCAGCCCGGCCACCACGGCACGACCTTCGGCGGGAACCCGGTCGCCTGCGCCGCCGGCCTCGCCGTCATCGACACTCTCGCGACCGGCGGAACGCTCGACGAGGTCAAGCGGCTCGGCGAGAAACTGCGCGGCGGAATCGAGGGTCTGGGCCACCCGCTGGTCTCCCACGTCCGTGGTGCGGGCCTCTTGCTGGGTATCGTGCTCACCGAGTCCCTTGCGCCCCAGGTGCAGCAAGCGGCTCAGGACGCCGGTCTTCTGGTGAACGCGCCCGCCCCCGATGTCGTACGGCTCATGCCGGCACTGACCATCGGAGACGCCGAGGTGGATGCGTTCCTGGCAGCGCTGCCCGGTGTCCTCGACGAAGCGGTGAACGGGGAAGGACGAACCGGAGAATGAGACGACGATGACCGACGCGCAGGAATCCGAGCACGGAGGGCCGTCCGTTCCGCAGACCCGCACCGCCCGCCACCGCAGGATCGTGGACATCCTCAACCGGCAGCCGGTGCGCTCGCAGAGCCAGCTCGCCAAGCTCCTCGCGGACGACGGGCTGAGCGTCACGCAGGCGACGCTCTCCCGCGACCTCGACGAGCTCGGCGCGGTGAAGATCCGCAACACGGGCGGCGAGTTGATCTACGCGGTGCCCAGCGAGGGCGGTTTCCGCACCCCGCAGGCGCCGCTCGGCGAATCCGCCAAGGAGGAGCGGATGCGGCGCCTCTCCGGCGAACTGCTCATCTCCGCCGAGGCGTCCGCCAACCTGGTGGTCCTGCGGACCCCGCCGGGGGCCGCCCAGTTCCTCGCGTCGGCCATCGACCAGGCCGAACTCCACGCGATCCTCGGCACGATCGCGGGTGACGACACGCTGCTGCTGATCTCCCGCGACCCGGCGGGCGGCCAGGCTCTCGCCGACCACCTGCTGCGGCTCGCCCAGAACGACCGCTCGTAGACACGGGGCGCGCCTCAGGGGGTGTACCGGCTGATCGCCGTCGGTCCGCCCCGCGTGCCGATGGCGATCCGCGGGTGGCGCGCCGGATCCGCCCAGTCGAGGATCCGGCGCATGGCACCGGCCGGTACGGACACACAACCGGCCGTCGCCGCCCGCCCGTCGACGTGCAGGAAGATTCCGGCGCCGCGTCCGCGCACGGGCCGGTCGTAGTTGAAACCGATGACGAGCGCGTGCGCGTACTGCGTCCTGTACGCGGCGAGGCGCTCGGCCTCGGCGGCCCGGCAATCGCGCGGAAGACCCTCGACCCAGCGGTTGTACGCCCGGGAGTCGCCGTCTTGACACCACCAGGACCGGCCGGTCACCCGGGCGTACCGGTACGCGGTGCCCGGGGGCGCCTTCTTGACCCCGAAGGCGTACGGGAGCGAGTAGAGGCCCGTCGGCGTGGTGTTCGTACCCTGGCGGCGCTTCGCGCCCTCCACCAGCCCCCCGGTTCCGAAGCGGGCGGGAGCGGATCCCGCCTTCACCCCCCGCCCGCCCCGCCGGTCCCACCAGGTGACGGTCCCGGTGGTGGACCGCGCGGTGGCCGCCTCGGCGGTGATCAGCTGGGATCCCGGTCCCGCCGCGGCCGGAGCGGCCGCGGCGGGGGAAGGCATGGTCAGGAAAGGCGTGGCGAGGGAGGCCAGGGCGGCCCCCACGGCGAGAAGGGTGCGCATGGCGCGACGCTAGGCGCACCCCCGTACGGTCGCCAGGTCAGTGGGCCGGGCGGGGGAGCGGCGGCAGCGGAAGGGGCAGTCCCGGGAGGCCGTCCATGCTCGACGCGATGTGGTCCTTCTTCGTGAAGTAGGCGCTCAGCGAGGCGTCGTCCTCGCGCGCGAACCGCTTCCCGTGCAGATCGCGGTCCTCGCCGTACGTCATCAACGGCACCGCGTACCCGCAGGTGTCCCGTACCAGCTCCGCGGTGACGACGATGATGGCGCGCAGCCCGTGCTGGGTCACGTCGATCGAGGGGAAGTGCGCCATGAGCGACTCCCACCGCTCGTCGTCACGGAACACCGGCTCGCCGCGCCCGTGGACGCGCACGATGTTGGGCGGCCCCTGGAAGGCGCACCACATGAGGGTGATGCGCCCGTTCTCCCGCAGATGGGCCACGGTCTCGGCGTTGCTGCCGGCGAAGTCCAGGTAGGCCACGGTCAGTTCGTCGATGACGGCGAAGGAGCCGGTCAGTCCTTTGGGGGAGAGGTTGATGGTGCCCTCGCCGTCGAGCGGCGCGGTCGCGGTGAAGAACACCGGCTGGGCCTCGATGAAGTCGCGGAGTCGTCCGTCTATGCGTTCATGCGTCTTTCCCATGACGGTCATTGTCTCCCGGACGCCCCGGGCGGGGCGGCGCGCAGCAGATGCGAGCGGATCGTCGAGCGGGTCGACTCGGCCAAGGCGTTCCGGTGCCGTTCCAGCAGACCCAGCATCTCCTCGGCCTCCTCGCGGGACCGGTGGTCGGTGTTCCACCAGGCACGGTTGGCCGCCGGCGCGGCACGCGCGCGCAGGCGCGGATCCGGGTCGTCCATCATGCGCAGCGCGCACAGCAGCCGTGCGCCGTCACGGCGCTCCGAGGTCACCCGCAGGGCCGCTGCCCGCTGCGCGTACGGCCGGTGGGGCGCGGCCATGTCCAACAGTCCCTCCTCCGGCACCCGGGACGCGTGCGGGGCCAGCGTCCGCGCGGTCTCGCGGACCACGGCCGCCGACGGGTCGTCGAGCAGCGGCAGCACCCCGCGCCAGTCCTCCGGCTCCAGCACCCGCAGCCCCGCCACCGCCGACGCCCGCACCCGCGCGTCCCGATGGCGCGTCAGCGTCCGCAGCAGACCGGTGTCCTCGTCCTTCCGCTCCCGGCACTCCGCGAGACCCAGCGGCGCGTACGGCAGCGGCGCGTCCTCCTCGCACCGTGCCCGGCACCAGTCGGCCGGCTCTCCGCCGACCTGCCGCACCACCCACCGCGCGCAGGCTCGTACCGTCCCCGAACGGTCGGCGAGGAAGACCCACGCGTCCCCGTGGCGCCCGGCCCGGTGCAGGGCCGTCACCCCGGCCGACCGGACGCCGGGCCACCGGGCCTTCAGCAGGGGATCGAGGAGCGCGGGATCCGCGCCGCCGCGTACGGCGGCCCGCACCGTCTCCGTGCACTCCTCCCGTACCACCGGGTCGGGGTCGGACACGGCCGCTTGCACGTTCCGCGCCACGGGGAGCCGCCCGCCCGCGAGGGCCCTTCGGTACGCGAACCGGCGCGTCGGGGGGTGCGGGGCGCCGAGCAGCGCCTCCATGACCTTCGGGGCCGCCGTGTCCGCGGCGTCCTCGACCAGTGCGAGCGCTCTGCCGCCGCGCCGCCGCCCGGCGGCCTCCAGGACCACACCGACGGTGAGGGGCAGGGCCTCGGGGGAGACCGGCCGCCGCAGTCCCTCCGCCAGGATCTCCAGGGCTCGCTCCCGTACGGGCTCCACCCAGTCCGCACAGCGGACCGCCACCAGGGGCAGCATCTCCCCGAGCAGTTCCGGCGGCGCTCCGGAGAGCTGTCCCACGGCCGCCTCGCGCACGTGCCCCGAGCCATGACAGAGGGCCGGCGCGAGGTCGGCAGCGGACATCTCACCCCACCCTCCGCCTTGCCCGGGCCGCGTCGACGGCGGCTCGTACCGGCTGCGCGCGCGGACGGCGCGGTCGTACTCCAGCCATCGCCGTGGCCCGTCCGGCCCCCGAGGGCTCGTGTCCTGATCGTCGTGGTGCATGGAGCCTCCGTCTCTCCGCCGGCCGGGGGACTCCAGCGCCGTCGGCCCTCGTTCCCCGCCCGAATATCGGGAGGCGGCGAGACACCTTTGACGAATCATGCAGAGGAATGCATACTCATGCATGTTGGTGCTTGCAAGGTAAGGAGAACCCCGTGACCGAGCGCGTCGTACTCGCCTATTCGGGCGGTCTGGACACCTCCGTCGCCATCGGCTGGATCGCCGAGGAGACGGGCGCCGAGGTCATCGCCGTCGCGGTGGACGTCGGCCAGGGCGGCGAGGACCTGGACGTCATCCGCAAGCGCGCGCTCGCCTGCGGGGCGGTCGAGGCCGAGGTCGCGGATGCCAAGGACGAGTTCGCCGACGAGTACTGTCTCCCGGCGATCAAGGCCAACGCCCTCTACATGGACCGCTACCCTCTGGTCTCCGCCCTCTCCCGGCCCGCCATCGTCAAGCACCTCGTCGCCGCCGCACGGAAGCACGGCGCCGGCATCGTCGCCCACGGCTGCACCGGCAAGGGCAACGACCAGGTCCGGTTCGAGGCCGGTATCCAGGCCCTCGGCCCCGACCTGAAGTGCATCGCCCCGGTCCGCGACTACGCCATGACCCGCGACAAGGCCATCGCCTTCGCCGAGAAGGCGAACCTGCCCATCGCGACCAGCAAGAAGTCCCCGTACTCCATCGACCAGAACGTCTTCGGCCGCGCCGTCGAGACCGGATTCCTCGAGGACATCTGGAACGCGCCGATCGAGGACATCTACGAGTACACCCAGAACCCGGCGGTCGCCCGTGAGGCCGACGAGGTCGTCATCTCCTTCGAGAAGGGCGTCCCGGTCGCCCTCGACGGCAGGCCCGTCACCGTCCTGCAGGCGATCCAGCAGCTCAACGAGCGCGCCGGTGCCCAGGGCGTCGGCCGGATCGACATGGTCGAGGACCGGCTCGTGGGCATCAAGTCCCGCGAGGTCTACGAGGCACCCGGCGCGATCGCCCTGATCACCGCCCACCAGGAGCTGGAGAACGTCACCGTCGAGCGCGAGCTGGCCCGCTACAAGCGGCAGGTCGAGCAGCGCTGGGGCGAGCTGGTCTACGACGGTCTCTGGTTCTCCCCGCTCAAGCGCGCCCTGGACGGCTTCATCCACGAGGCCAACCAGCACGTCACCGGTGACATCCGGATGACCCTGCACGGCGGCCGCGCCGTCGTCACCGGCCGGAGGTCCGAGGAGTCGCTGTACGACTTCAACCTCGCCACCTACGACTCGGGCGACACCTTCGACCAGTCCAAGGCGCAGGGCTTCATCGACATCTTCGCCCTCTCGGCGAAGATCGCCGCACGGCGTGACCTCGCGTAAGTCGTCGTCGTTCCACAGCCGCCTCCCCCGACGGTTCCCCATCGGTTCACCGGCGGGGAGGCGGCCTTGTACCCACCCCTTGAGGAGCAGTAGCTGTGAGCAGCAACAACGGTGACGTCCGGCTCTGGGGCGGCCGTTTCGCCGACGGTCCGGCCGAGGCCCTGGCGAAGCTGTCCGCGTCGGTCCACTTCGACTGGCGCCTCGCGCCGTACGACATCGCCGGTTCCCGCGCCCACGCGCGCGTGCTCCACCAGGCGGGCCTGCTCACCGAGGACGAGCTGACGCGCATGCTGGCCGGCCTCGACCAGCTCGAGGCCGACGTGTCGGACGGCTCCTTCGTCGGCACCATCGCCGACGAGGACGTCCACACCGCCCTGGAGCGGGGCCTCCTGGAGCGCCTCGGCCCGGACCTCGGCGGCAAGCTGCGCGCAGGCCGGTCCCGCAACGACCAGGTCGCCACCCTCTTCCGGATGTACCTGCGCGACCACGCCCGGATCATCGGCGGGCTGATCGCCGAGCTCCAGGACGCGCTCGTGGGTCTCGCCGAGGCCCACGCGGACGTCGCCATGCCGGGCCGTACGCACCTCCAGCACGCCCAGCCGGTGCTCTTCGCCCACCATGTGCTCGCGCACGTTCAGTCCCTCTCCCGGGACGCCGAGCGGCTGCGTCAGTGGGACACCCGGACCGCCGTCTCCCCGTACGGCTCCGGTGCCCTGGCCGGCTCCTCGCTCGGGCTCGACCCGGAGGCGGTCGCCAAGGACCTCGGCTTCGAGCGGGGCTCGGTCGGCAACTCGATCGACGGCACGGCCTCGCGCGACTTCGTCGCCGAGTTCGCCTTCATCACGGCGATGATCGGCGTGAACCTCTCGCGCATCGCGGAGGAGATCATCATCTGGAACACGAAGGAGTTCTCCTTCGTGACCCTGCACGACGCGTTCTCGACCGGCTCGTCGATCATGCCGCAGAAGAAGAACCCGGACATCGCCGAGCTGGCCCGGGGCAAGTCCGGCCGTCTGATCGGCAACCTCACGGGCCTGCTCGCCACGCTGAAGGCGCTGCCGCTCGCGTACAACCGCGACCTCCAGGAGGACAAGGAGCCCGTCTTCGACTCCTGCGACCAGCTGGAGGTCCTGCTGCCCGCCTTCACCGGCATGATGGCCACGCTCACCGTCAACCGGGAGCGGATGGAGGAGCTGGCCCCGGCCGGCTTCTCGCTCGCCACCGACATCGCCGAGTGGCTGGTCAAGCAGGGTGTGCCGTTCCGGGTGGCGCACGAGGTCGCCGGCGAGTGCGTGAAGGTCGCCGAGGCGGAGGGCAAGGAGCTCGACGAGCTCACGGACGAGCAGTTCGCCAAGATCTCCGAGCACCTGACCCCCGAGGTCCGCACGGTCCTCAACGTCCCGGGCGCCCTGGCCTCCCGCGACGGCCGCGGCGGGACGGCCCCCTCGGCCGTGGCCGCCCAGCTGGTCGAGGTCAAGGCCGACCTGGTGATCCAGCACGCCTGGGCCACCGCCAAGCAGTAACCCGTACGACTCCCAGCGCCGCCGCCCACTCCTCGAGAGGGCGGCGGCGCCGTGTTTTCGCCGGTCGACGACCGAGCCCCCGGGAGGCCGGGGCACGCCGGGCCTCCGGGCGGCCGGGGCACGCCGAGCCTTCCCATGCCCACCGAAAGGTGAGGCGCCGACTTATCGAATGAGACATGAACGTCTCATTCGGTGTATGGTCGTCTCATGTCAGTCGACCGCACCCTCGTGCTCCGCACCGCCGCCGCGCTGCTCGCCCGGAAATCGACCGCCACCATGGACGAGGTCGCCCGAGCCGCCGGCATCGGCCGCGCCACCCTGCACCGGCACTTCGCCGGGCGGGACGCGCTCGTCAGGGCGCTGGAGGCGATGGGGATCGAGGAGTTCGAGGCCGCGCTCGACGCGGCCCGCCTCGACGAGGGCCCGGCCGACGACGCGCTGCGGCGCCTGGTCGCCGCGTCGGAGCCGTGCGCGCAGCTGCTGGCCTTCCTCGTCACGGAGAACCAGCTCTTCGAGGGCGACCAGGTCAACGAGGGCTGGGCCCGGCTCGACGGAAGAGTCAGCGCCCTGTTCCGGCGCGGCCAGGAGGAAGGCGCCTTCCGGATCGACCTGAGCCCCGCCTGGCTCACCGAGGCCCTCTACGGCCTCATCTCCTCCTGCGCCTGGTCCGTCATGGACGGACGGGTCGCGGGCAAGGACTTTCACTACATGATCACCGAGCTGCTGCTCGGTGGCGCACGACGGAGCGTGGAGCAATGAGCGGCACCCGGCAACTGACCCCGACCCAGAGCGTGGAGGTGAAGAACCCCGGCCGCTGGCTCGCGCTCGCGGTGCTGGTCCTGGCCGTCCTGCTGGTCGCGGTCGACGCCACCGTCCTCGGCCTCGCGACTCCCGCGCTCAGCGAGGACCTCGAGCCGTCCGGCACGCAGCTGCTCTGGATCGGCGACATCTACTCCTTCGTCATCGCCGGCCTGCTCGTCTCCATGGGCTCCCTCGGCGACCGGATCGGCCGCAAGAAGCTGCTCCTGATCGGCGCGACCGCCTTCGGCGCCGTCTCCGTGCTCAACGCGTACGCGACCAGCCCCGAGATGATGATCGTGGCCCGCGCGCTGCTCGGTGTCGCCGGCGCGACGCTGATGCCGTCGACCCTGGCGCTGATCCGGAACATCTTCCACGACCCCAAGGAGCGCAGCCTCGCCATCGGCATCTGGGGCGCCACGGCCTCGGCCGGCGCGGCCATCGGACCGGTCGTCGGCGGAGCGCTGCTCCAGCACTTCTACTGGGGCTCGGTCTTCCTCATCAACCTGCCCGTCATGGCCGTCCTGGTCCTGGTCGGCATCAAGCTGCTGCCCGAGTCGAAGAACCCGGTCACCGGCCCCTGGGACCTGATCAGCGTCGGCCTCTCGCTCATCGGCATCATCGGCGTCGTCTACGCGGTGAAGGAGCTCGCCTCCCACGGCCTGTCCGCGGAGGTCGCGGGCGCCCTCGCCGTCGGCGCCGCCGCCCTGTACGCCTTCGTCCGCCGTCAGTACGCGCTGGCCACGCCGCTGCTCGACATGCGGCTGTTCAAGCACCGCGGCTTCTCGGGCGCGGTCCTGGCCGACCTGCTCACCGTCTTCGGACTGTCCGGACTGGTCTTCTTCCTCTCCCAGTTCCTCCAGCTCGTCCAGGGCCGTGAGCCGCTGGAGGCCGGCCTGGCCGAACTGCCCGCCGCCATCGGCGCGGTGGTCACCGGTCTGATCGCGGGCCGGTACGCCCGGCGGTTCTCGGTACGGGGCATCGTGGCCGGCGGTCTCGCCGCCATCGGTCTCGCGCTCGCCGTCATCACCCTGGTGCACCGGGAGACGGGCTACCCGCTGCTCGGCGCCGCCCTGCTCGTCGTCGGCCTCGGCGCCGGGTTCTCGTTCACCGTCACCGCCGACGTGATCCTCTCCAGCGTGCCCAAGGAGCAGGCGGGTTCGGCCTCGGCCGTCTCCGAGACCGCGTACGAACTGGGCGCGGCGCTCGGCATCGCGCTCCTCGGCTCGATCGTCACCGGTGTCTACCAGGGCTTCACCACCCCGGCGGGCGTCCCCTCGGGCGCCGCCGCGGCGGCCCACGAGTCGCTCGGCGGCGCGGTCGAGGCATCCTCGGCCCTCGCCCCGGACACGGCGACCGCCCTGGTCTCCGCCGCCCAGGACGCCTTCGTCGACGGCCTGAACATCGCGGCGGGTGTCGGCGCGGCGGTCCTGCTCGCCACGTCGGTGGCGGCCTGGTTCCTGCTGAAGGGCCAGAAGCTGGAGGACGGGCCGGAGCACCCGTGACCCGTCCGGTCCGACGCCACGGGGCCGGGGTCCTCAAGGACCCCGGCCCCGTGGGCCTATCCGCTCACCGCCGTTACGCGGCCTTGGCCTTGGTGGCGTACATGTCCACGTACTCCTGGCCGGACAGCCGCATCACCTCGGACATCACCGAGTCCGTCACCGCCCGCAGCACATAGCGGTCCCGGTCCATGCCCTCGTACCGCGAGAACTCCATCGGCTCGCCGAAGCGCACCGTCACCCGGCCCGGCCGCGGCAGACCCGCCCCGCCCGGCTGGATCTTGTCGGTGCCGATCATCGCGAACGGCACCACCGGCGCGCCGGTCATCAGCGTGAGACGCGCGATGCCGGTACGGCCCCGGTACAGCCGGCCGTCGGGGGAGCGGGTGCCCTCCGGGTAGATGGAGAAGATCTTGCCCTCCTCAAGCACCCGGCGGCCCGTCATCAGCGCCGCGACACCGCCACGGCCGCCGTCGCGGTCCACCGGGATCATGCCGACGCTGGTGAAGAACCAGGCCATCAGCCGGCCCTTGAGGCCCTTGCCCGTGACGTATTCGTCCTTGCCGATGAAGAAGACCGGACGGTCCGTGCAGATCGGCATGATCATCGAGTCGATGAAGGTGAGGTGGTTGCCCGCGAGAATCACCGGACCGGTCCCCGGGATGTTCTCCGCGCCCTCCACACGGGGGCGGAACATCAGGCGCAGGATCGGTCCGAGCACTGCCTTGATGAGTGCGAGACGGGACAACGGTTCCTCCGGTGTCGGGAACGGACGGCGTCGGTGTGTGGGGAGTGTGCAGGTGAGGACGATACTCGCGGGTCACCGCCCTGCGCACATCGGGTTCACCGAGTCGATACGCAGTGTTGACGTGTGTTTCCGCCATGTTCGGCCAGGGTCTGCCCCAGGTAAGGGGTGAATGCATACGGTCGGGACAGCCGTTGACAGGTGCGGGACATCACATCGAAGGAGCCTTCATGACACAGGGTGAGCACCGGAGCCCGGCCCGGCGGACGGTCCTCGGCGCGGCCGGCGCGGCCGTACTGGGAGCCTCCACGGTCCTCCCGGCGGGCACCGCGCAGGCCGCCGACGCGGGCGGGCGCCGGCGCGGCTTCCGCTCCCTGCCCGCCCCCACCGTCATCGCCCACCGCGGCGCCAGCGGCTACCGCCCCGAGCACACCCTCGGCTCCTACCAGCTCGCCCTCGACCTCGGCGCCCATGTGATCGAGCAGGACCTCGTCCCCACCAAGGACGGCCACCTGGTCTGCCGGCACGAGAACGACATCACCGGCACCACCGATGTCGCCGACCACCCGGAGTTCGCCTCCCGCAGGACCACCAAGTCCGTCGACGGGGTCTCCCTCACCGGCTGGTTCACCGAGGACTTCACCCTGGCCGAGCTCAAGACGCTGCGCGCCAAGGAGCGCATCCCCGGCACCCGCCAGGAGAACACCCTCTACGACGGCCGCTGGCAGATCCCCACCTTCGAGGAGGTGCTGCGCTGGGCCGACCGGGAGGGCCGCCGCCGGGGCCACGAGGTCTGGCTGCACGTCGAGACCAAGCACCCCACCTACTTCCGCTCCCTCGGCCTCGGCCTGGAGGAGCGCCTCGCCAAGCTGCTGCGCCGGTACGGGCGTCACCGCGCCGACTCCGCGGTCTTCCTGCAGTCCTTCGAGCCGAGCAGCATGCAGCGGATGGCGAAGCTGGTGAACTCCCCGCGCGTGGTACTGCTGTGGACCGCGGACGACCGGCCGTGGGACTTCGTCCAGGCGGGCGACCCGCGCACGGTCGCGGATCTGGTCACGCCCGAGGGGCTGCGGTGGATCGCCTCGTACGCCCAGGGCATCGGTCCGGTCCTCGACCTGGTGATCCCGCGCGACGCGAGCGGCCGCCTCGGGGACCCGACCACCCTGGTCCGCGACGCGCACGCGGAGGGCCTGATCCTCCACCCGTACACCCACCGGAACGAGAACAGCTTCCTGCCCGCCGACTTCCGCCGCGGCACGGACCCGGCGGCGTACGGGGACTCCTTCGGCGCCCTGAAGACCTACCTGGCGACCGGTATCGACGGCATCTTCTCCGACAACCCGGACACGGCCCTGCTCGCTGCGGAGGACTTCCGGACGGCCTGATCCCGTCGCGGGCGCGCGCCGCCGCTCCCCTCCGCACGTGGTCCGCACGCGGCCCGCGGCGAAGCACGAGGGGGGCGGCTCCGCACCGTGGTCCGTGCGGTCGGGTGGTGGGGTCAGGGCCACGGCGACCGCACCCGCGCGAGTGGTTTACGCACAGGCTCGCAACCACCCGCCGCCCCGGCCCGTCGTGCCGGACATGACCCTCCCCGACCCCACACTCCTGCGCACCCTCGCCCCCCTCCTCACCGCCGAGTCGAACGCCGAGGCCCCCGGCGCCGGTGTCGACGCGGGCGATCTCGAACAGGCCGTCTGGCTCAAACTCCTCGAACGGCTCCAGGACGACGACGTCCCCACCCGCCCCGCCGACTGGCTGCGCCGTGCCGTCCGCGCCGAGGCCCGCCGCGCCCGCCGCGCCGCCCTGCGCGAACGCCCCTACGGCGCCGACGAGGCCGCGGCCCCGCACGACTCCCCCGAGAGCTCGGCCCTGGTGGCCGAACGCCGCCGCACCGTACGCGCCGCCGTCCGCCGCACCCCCGGCCACTGCCCGCGCCTGCTCACCGCGATGCTCGACCCGGCCGACCCCACCTACCGGGAAATCGCAGGGGAGTTGGGTATCTCACAAGGCAGTCTGGGGCCGATGCGTTCCCGATGCCTGGGATGCCTGCGCAGAATGCTGGCTGCAGAGGTTCCCGCATCGATCCCGAGGGGAAGGGTGCGGTAGACCGACCGGTGGACCAGGCGAGCGGGAGGCATGCGCACATGGGCATGAGCGTGACCATCTCAGCGGCAGCCGCGCAGGACGCGGAGCACATACTCAAGCTGCAGTACCTCTGTTACCAGAGCGAGGCCGAGCTCTACGGCGACTACTCCATCGAGCCGCTCACCCAGACCCTGGACTCCCTGCGGACCGAACTCGCCGAGGGCCACTGCCTGGTGGCGCGGCTCGGCGACGAGGTCGTCGCCTCCGTACGCGGCCGGGTCGACGAGACCGGCACCGTACGGATCGCCAAACTCATCGTCCACCCGCGGATGCGGCGCCACGGTCTCGGCGGCCGGCTGCTCGACGCCATCGAGAGTCACTTCGCCGGTGACCCGGACCCCGGCGCCAAGCGCTTCCAGCTCTTCACCGGCCACCGCAGCGAGGGCAACCTGCGCCTCTACCGCCGCAAGGGCTACGAGCAGGTGGCGACCCACGAGATCGGGCCCCGCCTCACCCTGGTGACCCTGGAGAAGGCCGCCTAGGCCGTGTCTCTTTGATGGGTTGATCAGTTGATCGGATGTGTCTGTCCGGTTAGTGATCACTGATGCGATGTGGGACCGGATCGAGCCGCT
>NZ_JBVHWN010000023.1:0-45890 GCF_055564335.1 Streptomyces sp. NPDC029139
GGGGGCGGAGAGCCTGACGGCTCTTCAGTTGGCCTGACGGCCAACTACGGGCCTGACGGCCCGTAAGGTGACGCGCCGTCATGCCTGGCGGCATGACTGTGTGTTGACTGGGTTGGCCCTGACGGGCCAACAGGGAAAGGAAGCGGGGCCTGGCGGCCCCGCTGTTGCATGTTCAGGTGTCATGCCTGGCGGCATGACTGTGGGGTGCTGAGTAAATTCAGGTTCCCTGCCCTGCCGGGCAGGGGTTCTGTGCGTTTCGGCGCCTACGGCGCCGTGATGTCGTAAGGGTTTTTTAGACAGTTATCCGGTTCCTCTCCCCCCTGGTGTACCCGGACTGTGGGCTTTGGGCCCTGACGGGCCAACAGAACGGGGCCCATGAGACACGCCTGCCGGCGTGTCCAGTTTCCTATAGCGCCCCGCTGTCGCGGGGCACGTCTTCGCCGGTTTTGGAGTGCACTGTCAGACTCGGCCTGTATGTTCTGGAAGCTGTTGGCCCGTCTGGAATGAGCCCCGAATACCACTGGTGGGGCGTGGAGGGGTTGTGAGCTATGCCTGTAAGTCAACATGTTGCCGCTCGGAGGATCATTACCGCTGCTCTGCGGGCCGGTGCGGCGTGGATCAACCGGGTTGAGGAGCCTCGTGCCTGGCGGGAGCTGTCTCGTATGCACGGGGTGCTCTTGTCGAGTCTGCCGGTTGGGGCAGGCCCTTCGACCCCTGCCGAGATGATCGACTTGCTGCCGGTGCGCTTGCGGGAGTGGGTGCCGTTGGCGTGGGACGAGCTGCCTTCTGTCATGGGTGATTTGGTTGTCCTGACGGACAAAGGTGAGCTGACCGAGGATGCCTTCGAGGCGGGGATGAACTACCTGGAGGCCTTGTACGGGGACGACGGGTACTTCGATCTCGGTGGGATGTGGCTTCCGGCGTGGGTTCGGCAGACGGCTGAACAGACGGAGCGGGCTGCCTTTCGGCACATCCGCTCCGATGGACAGGCTGGCTATGTGACCGCGCGAACCATGCTGACCGAGGTGCCGTACGGCACGGAGCGAGCGTTGGTCGAGGAGTACTCGCGGCGTGGCGCGGCACGGATGGACGTGTATCGGCCTGTTCCCTCGGACCGAGTGTGGGCGGGGGCGGCGTCATGGTTGTGGCCGTGCCCGCAGTGCCGGTATCCGATGGTGCTGCGGGGCGGGCAGTTGCGGTGTGAGTACCCGCCGCATCAGAGCCGATTCGGCCTCGTCCCGGGCGGCGGCACTCGGGGTGGGCCGCCTGTACTGACCGGTGGGCGAGGCCGGTTGGCGACGGCTGCGGAGCCGGCGGAGGGCGTGTTGTGCCTGGACTGGGGGGTGTGGCGGTACATCACCTGTCCCGGGCTGAGTGAGGTGAACCTGATGCAGTGGCTGGAGAAGCAGGAGGGGGTGCGGATCGAGCGCTGGGAAAACCTGGACGAGTGGGATGTCGGCGTCTACCTGACGGACGGGCATCGCTGGCGGGTGGACGTCAAGGACCACCAGGACGCGCAGACGATCATCGACCGGCCGCCTGCCGGGGAGACGGTGGTTGTGCCCAACTACCGGCGCAGCCAGGTCAATCAGCTGCAGTCCGGGCTCGATGCGCTGCGGACTGCTGACGGGCAGCGCTACAGCGTGTTCACGGTCAGCCGTTTCAAGGCTGCCGTGACCCGACGGTTGAAGAGGGTGGGCGCATGACGTCGCCGAAGAACGCGAGGTACTCCGTCAGCGTGCCGCTGACGCTGCGGGCTGCGGTCCTGCTGGCCGCTCGGGTGTTCCCCAACCGTGCGCTGGAGGAGCAGGCGGCGTGGCGGCGTGTGGTGGATCTTGCTGATGCGCACTTCCTGGCTACGGGGCAGATGCATCTGTGGGACGGCTGGCCTGCTCTGGCTCTGCCCGATCAGGTGCGGATCACGCGGATGCTGCGGCAGCGGCCGGCTGTCCTTGCCCACCATTCGGTGTTTGTCACGGAGACGGCAGCGGTCCTGGACAGCGGTGAGGCGGTCGAGTTCGCCCCGGCCGGCGGGAAGGAGCAGGTGCTGATATTTCCCGCCGGCGACGAGGAAGCCCTCATTGACGCCTTACTGGACGAGCTTGAGGACAACGCGGCCAAGGGGCAGTTGCTGCCCAAGCCTGCGCCACCCGGCTACTACGTCAGCGACCTGCGGATCAAGGATCCGCTCAGCCCGTCCGGCCGGGTGGTGGACGTCTTCTACGACCTCGACTACCAAGGGTCGCCTGCTCCCAGCGTCGTACAGGAACTGGGTGATGCCCCGGTCACGGACGAGGTGGTGATCCCCTTCGCCGACCTGGGCGAGATCGCGGGCCGACTCGATGAGCTGCGCGGGCAGAACTACCGGCGCAAAGCGGTCGCGGACATCAGGCGCCACGCCCGCGGCCGCGACGGAACGGACGTGGGCGAGCTCCTGCGCGTCCAGGCCGGGCCGCTGCGGGTCTTCCACGCCCCCACCGGCATGGGCAAGAACGTCCTGAGTGAACTCGTGGCGGTGTGGTGCGCTCAGCAGGGCCGGGTGATCTCGCTGATCGTTCCGCAGAGCGCGCAGGTCCTGGCCACGGTGTACCGGCTGCGGCAGGATCTGGCGGATCTGAAGGTATCCGCGCAGGTCACACCGGTCGTCTCCCCCGCCTCCATGATGGATCTGGCCGAGCAGACGGCCGGCAATCCGCACGACGATGCGGACTTCAGGACCTGGGTGTACCGGGAGATGTCTTACAGCTGCCCCCTGACCGGGCATGCCACCACTTCCTCCGAAGCGGTGGATGCCTGGAGGCCGGGTCAGGAGCCGTGTGACCAGCTCAAGCCCAACGGTCCGAAAGCGGACAAGGCCCTGGCCTGTCCGTGGCGGGGCGGCTGCGGAAAGTTCCGCCACCACCGGGCCGCGGCGTCGGCGGACATCCTCGTTACCAACCATGCGAACTTCCTGACCGGGCACATCCACGCGCCGGTGGTGGGCCGGCCTGCTCCGGGGCGACGCATGACCACCGAGCAGCTCCTGTTGCACCGCAGTCATCTGGTCATCATCGACGAAGCCGATGCGCTGCAGGCGCAGGCTTTCGACCAGGCGGCCCGTCAGGTGCTGCTGGCGCAGGACGGTGCGGAGCGCACCCCGGTCCGCGAGCTCGACAGCCAGTTCCGGCGGCACTGCCACCGGCTGCCGATGAGCCTTGAGCAGTATCTGCGGCCGCTGATCAACCACCTGGTGTGGTTGGCCGAGTCCTACGTGTCGCACCTCGTCGGCGGGGTCATCCATCCCGACCGGGAACGGCGCAGCATGGTGGTGCCGCGTCGCTGGGATGGGATGTTCGCCTCTCGGATCTTCGGGCTGGAGGATGGGGAGCGGCCTACGGAGCAGCAGATGGAGGCGGTCAACCAGCTCTACAAGCGGGAGGGGCCGCTGGAGTTTGCCGATGAGGTCGAGGGGCTGGCCGAGCTGAGGGAGCTGTTGTCCTCGGTCACGGATCTGGCTGGCGGGTCAGACCGGCTCACCCACGCCACCTTGAAGCGCATCGGGGAAGCGTTTTCGGCGATCACTGGTGAGACGGACGAGAAGCGGCTGTCTTCGCTGGCGCTGCTGGCGGCCCGGCGCGCGTATCTGGAGGAGATGCGCAGTATCCTGCACCGCATCGTCGGTGTCGCTGCACCGTTGCAGGGGGCGGGGATCTCCGCCGGCAACGGCCTGGTGGACGCGCTGGCCTCGCACGTGCCGTGGCGAGCTGCCCCCTATGGTCCTTTGGGGCGTGCGCTGTTCGCGTTCTCCGAGACGTTCGATCCTGGCGACCGGCACCAGACGGCGCTGCGGCTGAAGTCCTATGTCGGGGACCCGCACGCTCACCTGGCCTACCTGGGCGAGGTGACCGCGCTCGCCCATACTGGCACCCGCCGGGCGGTGATCGGGATGTCGGCCACAGCGTTCATGCCGTATGCGCCGCGGCATCACCTCCTGCCGGAGCCGGCCTGGTACGTGCCGGACGACGTCAATGGAAGCCTCACCGTCGAACTGCAGGCCGGCCAAGACAACGGGGCAGGCATCGTGGTGTCCGGCACCGACGGGGTAAACCGGGAGCGCGCCTATACGGCGATGGGGCGCAGCGTCGGCCAGGACCTTCCCCCGCAGCTCGACGCGGTGGCCGCCGACCCTGCCACCGCGCATCGTGCGTATGCGCTGCTCGCGCCGACCGCCTACGACGCCGGTCCCGCGCTCGCCCGCGGCATGATCGACGCGGGAGTCGCGGCATCGGAAATCTGTGTGGCGGTGCGGCCGCAGGAGATGGCCTCGCTGGAGCGGATGCCGCCCGGCTGGGTGCCCATCCCCAGCAACCGGCTCGAGGAGTTCCCCCACGCCGTGGGTCGCGGCCGGTGCCGGTACCTGATCGCCCCCATGGCGCGGGTCGAGCGTGGTCTGAACATTGTTGACCGTGACGGGCGCTCCCTGCTGCATGTGGCCTGCCTCGTCAACCGGCCCATTCCGGTGATGGAAGATCCCCCGGTGCTGCTGTCCCTAGTCAACTCTCTGGCCTACCGACGGCGGCGGCCCGGTCCGGAGCCCGCGGCGGAGCTGGAGCGGTTGCGGATCGTGGCGGGCCAGATCTTCGATGACATCCGCAGCGGGCAGGGCTACTTCAAGTCGCTGGGCGAGGACGTCAAGCTCGCCGTGGTCGCGGAGATCCTGACCCGGCTGATCCAGCTGGGCGGGCGCACCCGCCGTGGCGGGGATCACGGGCGGCTGCGGCTGCTGGATGCCGCCTTCACCCAGACCGCCGCCGACTCCACACTGCCTGCCCTTCTTGAGCAGTTGCGCGGGAAATGGCAGGCGGAGGACCACGTGCCGCTGATCGACGCCGTCTACCGCACCACCATGACCGATGCCCTGCTGGGGCTGACGGAGCACTCCCCCACTGGATATGAGGAAGAGGCGATGAGTGAATGGTGAGTGACGAGCGTGGCCGTCTGTTCACCCTGTCCTTCGCGCTGGAGGACCGGCTGCTGGGCACGGTGCACGTCTATCCGCAGGACGAGGCGTTCGCGCCGGCCTGGCGGCGGCTACCGAAGCCGCGGGGCAAGGACGCCGTGCAGCCGATCGCGTCCCTGCAGACGGCGGCGCGTGCCGTGACCGGGGAGCGGCTGGTGTTCACCAACCCTGACCGGCCCGCCAGGACGGGCCGGTGGGCCGGGCGGAGCGTGATCGTCACGCCCGGGGCGCTGGACGGGGCCGTGGTGCGCACTCTGATGCGGGAGTGGGAGACGCGGCTGGAGGGGCATGACGGCCGTGACACCCTCGCCGCCCTGCTGCAGCTGTCCGACGACGGGCCCCAGCCACTCAGTTCGCTGCTGCACCGCGACGCCATGGGGCGGATCACCGGTCCCCGCTGGGCGTTCAGGGTGGCCGGGTGGCGGCTGGCGAGCATGCTGGCCGCCCAGCCGCTCCCGCTCGACGAGTCGCTGCCTGCGCTGCGGTTCCACCTCGACAGTGAGGGCGACCTGCTGGCGTGGCAGGCCCCGCTGGTCCACGAGCGGACGTGGATCGACGAGGAGAGCGGCAAACGCCGGCGCATCGCCGGCTACGCCATGGAGCGCATCCACGTCGAGGTCGAACCGGCCCCCGGCGGAAAGACTCTCATCGCGCATCTGTCGGCGCGTATCTCGCGCATCGCCACCCATTACAAGGGCATCCGCAACGTCCTGCTGCGCCATCCCGTCAACCCGGACATCATCCTCAAGGCTCCGATCACCACCCGGTGGGAGAAGGGCCCGGACGGATTCATGCAGCCCGCGGCCGTCCTCTACCGCGGGGCGGCGGCACAGATCGTCGAGGCTTGCGGTGTCGGCCGCCTGCCCCAGCCGCCCCTGACAGGGCTGGACGAGCTGGCAGAGGTGCGCGGGGTGCACCGCACGGGCAAGCATCCGATCGACAAGGGTGCGGGGGCGATGTTCCACGCCCGGCTCGAGGAACACGCCGGGGAGGTTCTCGGGCAGGAGCCCGTCGTGTACTCCGGAACATCGATCAAGATCAGCAAGCCGGGCGGGAGCCTGCCGCCCTACGTACCAGCTGGCAAGATGGCCGACGCCATGGCCAGTGCCCGCCTCGATACGGTGCGCACCGTCGTGTTGTATGAGTCGGCGCCGTGGCGCACGCGGGTGGTGGGGCAGCTGGCCCGCGACTACGCGCGGCCCGAGCTGGCCGATCTGCCCGACGAGCAGCCAGTGGTGCTGGCGCCCGGGTATGAGCTCGTGGCGGTGCGGCTGCCCGAGCTGGTCCGCCACGGAAGCCACGACCGCAGTCTGATTCTGAACACGCTGCCCTGGTTCAAGCCCGGTACTGGGCGGTCCCTGATCGCGGCCCTGTGCGAGACGCGCTATCCCAGCGAGCGGGAGAAGGAGGCCGGGCTGGCGGACGCCAAGCACGCGCTGAAAGGGCTTTTCGCCGAGCGCGGCATCCCCTCGCAGTTCATCACCATGGACTCCGATCCCGGCGATCCTTTCCGGCTGAACACGCCCGAGAAGGTCGCGCGGGCCAGGGCCCGTAACGCCGGTCTGCCGGAGCCGGACGTCGCCTACAAGAACGACCATGCGGTGCAGATCGCGCTCGGCAGCTTGCACTCCGACTCCGGCATTATCGACAACCGTCTGGCCGCCACCGCCTTCCACCGCAACGCCAAGGACACCGCCTTGGACCGGGAGGCCGTGGCGGTGGGGCTGTGGACGCGCTACCACCGCTTCGACGAACGTCCCGGCCGTCCCCGGAAACCGGCCGTGCTGGCTATCACGCTGGTCGCCATGCGGATCCCGCTCGGCGAGGACGCGTACTGGCCCACTCTCATGTACAGCGATCAGGGCTGGCTTCCGCTGGCTCAGGCCCGGGCCCTGCATCATGCCGGTCCCATCGGAAAGAAGGGGCATCACCTGCGGGAGGACCACGGGGGGCCGGAAAACGTGCGCACCTATGTGGATCGGGCGTTGGCCGCGCTGAGCAACCGGTTTCCGATCATCGTCTTCGCCGAGGAGCGTGAACGGATCTGGCCCGGGCTGTGCAACGACCGGCTCGGGGACGGCAGTGTCCCTGGGCGGAGCTTGATCGCCCAAGGGTGGGATGTGGCGATCGTGCGGGTCGGAAACGGGCAGGGCACACCCCAGCCGTCACGGCGCACCGGCGGTGGAGGCAAGCTGCCGGCCAACCCGCTGCAGCCGGTCATGCCGGAGAAAATCCTCTACCGCCACGACTACGAGGACGCGGTGTCCTGGCTGTTTTCCGGACAGTCCCGCCAGCACGCCGGCGGCCAGCGCACCGGTACCCAGTACACGCGCCGCACCCTGCCCGGCGGGCAGCTGGCCCAAATGGGCGCTCCTTTCCACGCCATGACCCGCACCGAATACGTGGTTGCCCGCCGTGGTGGCTGGCGTGAGGAGCAGTTGGTCGGTCTTGCCGCGCGGGTCTCGGAGCAGGCCGCCATGTGGGACGGGCGCACCAACCTTCCTGCGCCGCTGCATCTGGCCAAGAGCGCTGATGAGAAGCATCCCAGCTTCGTCGATCAAGACGGGTTCGGCGGGTAGTGCGTATGGCGTCGCGGGCTGCTGCCGGAGCACCTCGCGGCAGTGCGGGGGCTCGCTCGCGTCACCGGAGCCCCGCGGACCGCGGCCTGACGACGCCGCCCCCTACCGTTTCTTCCGCAAGCACGAGCAGCCGTCCGACGGAGACCCGCGCCGCGTCAAACGTCTCCTTGTAGCCGCCGATCGGCATCTGCGCGTCGCTGAGGAATACCGGGTGCCCCTCAGCCCTGAGCAGCTTGATCACCCTCTGCTCCACGCGGTAGGCGTCCGCGCCCGTGGCGAACTGGATCTGAGCGAACGGCATCCAGCCGTGGCTCTGGAACCGGACGACGCGGTCCTCGCGGGTCCGCAGTCCAGTGATCCCGATCTTCACAGCGCCGTACTCGGCGTGGGAGAGGACGTACAGGCGGGCCGGGGCGCCCGGGTCCAGCCCGTAACGCGCGCAGTGCTGGCAGCATTCGCCCCTGTTCCGGACGTTGTTCAGTCGAGGGGCTGAGATCTTCTGGCACCGCTCGCATAGCGAAAGCCAGGGCGAGGAGATGTTCTTGAACGGCTCCAGCGGGCGGAAGCCGACGGCCCGCATGTCGGCAACCGCCTCGTGCGGGTCTCCGGGGCCGTACCGCTTGCAGAACCGGCAGCCGCCGGCACGGCTGGTGACGTTGTCGTACCGTGGCGCCACGATGTGCCCGGCCGCGACGCACTGCGACAGCCACGGCTTACCGGTCCCGAGGAAGTCCACCAGCACGATGAAGCCGTGTTCCAGCATCGCCGCCGCAGCTTCTTCCGGGTTCTTCGGGGCGTTCGGCGCGCACCAGATGCAAGCCCCCTGCCCGCTCATCACGTTGTTGCGGTTCGGATAGATAACCTGCTTGCACGGGATGTGACGGCACATCCAGGGGTCGCGGGCCCGGCCTGGGTAGGGCTCCAGGGGCTCGGCGTTGCCCAGCCGGCGCATGTCAGCGGCCGCGACGCTAGCCGGAATCGACGGGGGCATGGCCATCTTCCTTCTGGGGGCTGATGTGGTCTTGATCGGCGGCGGGCGGGCCGCCGTCGGGAGCGCGCTCTGGCTGGGTCTACTGCTTTGGGTAGGTGACGAGGTACTCCAGGAGGGCAGAGAACGCCGTGACCATGTCGTTCAGGTCGACCTCATCCTGGAGCACGGCAGAACTTCCGTGCCCGCCACCCTCGTATCCGTAGTACCGGGGATGGCCCTTCGCTCCTGGCTTCTTCTTGAATCCGTCGCCCTGCGGATCCATCACAAGTGCCTGCACGCTGGGACCTGCGTGCTGGACGAAGCTTTTGCGGGCGAGCCATTTCTGATGGCGGTCCGCGAGGGATCCGTTGGCGACGGAAGTGGCCTCCGGCGTCTGCACCATGATGCGGATCTCGAAGGGGCTGTCCGTTCCGCGTCTGGGCTGCAGACGCTGGATCTCGGCGACGACATAGCCGTCTTTCGTCTCCCGCCAAGCGCAGATGTTCGGAGCTCCCATCTGGGAGCTCTGCCGCAAGTTGAACACCGTGCCCTCCGGGGCGGCAGCCTGCGCGAGGCGCGCCAGTCGCCGCAGCCGCAGTGCGTCGCTGAGCGCAATCGAGGCCTGGTCCGCCGGGCCAGTCGCCTCGGCCTCCAGCACCACGAGCTGCTGATGCGCCCGGATGGCCAGCAGCCGGGCGAGGTCGTCCGATGAACTGTTCCAGCCGCCTAGGAGACCGTCGAAAGTGAGCCGCCGGGACCATGTACCCGGGCCGTCCGGGATCGGATCGGCATTCGGGCCCACCAGGTAGCGGTCAGCTGCCGGTATGCCCTTCGCCTCCGCCCAGGCGTCGTACGCCGCGAACTGTTCGCCGTGAGCACCGGCGCCGAGCTTCATCTCCATCAATGCGCGCTCGACGCCGTCCAGCAGGACGACGAAGTCGACTCGACCGGTAGGCGCACCTTTGCGTGCCTTCACCCGAACCTCGCGTCGGACGGTGATCGTGCCCGGAGCTAGGCGCAAGGCCGACCTGAGCGGCTCGGGATCAAGCTCGGCAAGGAAACACAGCAAGTCCGACCAGTCGTCTTCGGTACGCAGCAGGCGCATCAATCCGTAAGTCACGGCCGGACGCTACACGCCGCCTCTGACAACGGGTCTGCTGCACGATCGGGTGATGTCTGAACCGGCTTGTCCTGCGGGGCGGGTGGGAAGGATGTCGCTGTGGCCGAGCCTTGTCCGGAAGAGTTCCGCGAGGACGTAGTGCTGGCAAGCAGCGACTGTGAGGTTGGATGGGCCGCGGGCCTCGGGCGGCCATCCGGCTCCTCGCTCGGACTTTCCGTCTCGTCGCTCACGGGCCCGGTATGAGGTCACTTGGAGTAGGTCTGCTTCCAGCGTGACTCGAGGAGGTGTATTTACTTGTTTACAGGCCGAGTTCGGCCAGGGCTGCTTGCCTCTGCGGACTGAGGCCGGAGCTGCGGCGGCGCAGGTTGCTCAACCACTGACCTAGGCGCACGGGGTCGCCTTCGATCTTCTCGATATGCCGCTGCGGGACGTCGAGATGGCCTTCGCGCGCGCGGAAGGCGCGTGCGGCGGCCAGCCCGCGCTGAAAGGCACGCTCGCGCGCCGGCAGGCGGCTCTCCCCCACCGGGGAGGCGGATGTGTCGGGCAGTTCGACCAGCCCCAACTCCGCGAGCAGCGACCTCTGCTCAGGGTGCAGGCGATCGGAACGGGCGCGCTGTGACTCAAGCCAGCGCTCTGCCTCGGTGGCAGTCTTGTTGGCTGTCCGGCTGTGACGGGCGGCGTGGTAGGCCCGTTGCCAGGTGATCGGCCAGGGCGGATTCCACCATTGGTCCAGGGCGGTGAGGGCGGTGGCGCGCTGCTTGGTGAGGGTCTCGGCGCGCTTGCGCTGGGTGGCTAGCCAGCGGCCGAGGGGGAAGCCGTCGTGGATCTCGTCGACGGGTGCGGCGAGGTGGCCGTGGCGGGCGGCGTACACGGCGGCGTGGGCCAGTGCGCGGTCGAAGGCCTGCTGGCGGGGGTCCCAGATGATGCCGAGGCGTTCGAGGGCCTGCACGCGTGCGGCGTCGAGCGTCCCTTTGGTGTGCAGGTGGCGTTGCCAGGTCAGCCAGCGTCCCAGGGGATAGCCCGTGGGGTCCTCGTAGTTCTGGAGGACGTCGAGGTGGTGGTGGATGTGGCGGAAGCGGCGGGCCGCGGCGAGGCCGCGGCGCCACTCGGCGCTCTTGGGGGCCAGGACGCGCAGGGACAGAGCGAGGGCGATCTCGTCTGCCTGGGTGGGACGGTCGAAACGCAGCCAGGCTTCGGGGTCCTCGGGGGGCATGGTGGGACGGTGGGTGCGCGGGTCGGACAGACGGGCGTCGAGGCGGTCGTCATGGGCGCGCAGGGCCTGGATGGTGCGCCATAGGGGGGTGTAGGCGTCGGCGCCGAGGAGGTCGTCGGGGTCTTCGTCGGGAGTGAGGTAGACGGGTACGACAAGGGTTGCCTTCTTGCCGGCGCCGGGGTGCTGACGCAGAGCGCGGCCGACGGCCTGGACGGTGTCGACGGGGCTGTTCTTAGGGTCGACGAAGACCACCGCGTCGATGTCGGGCACGTCGATGCCCTCACCCAGTACGCGGGCGTTGGATAGGACGGCCGGTGTGTCGGGGCTGGTGTGGGAGGTGAATTCGAGCAGGAGGCGGCGGCGGATCTGCGGGGTGTGGCTGCCGCTGACCCAGTCCGCCCACAGCCCTTGAGGGCGAAAGTGTTCGGGAAGGGCGGCGGCTGTCTCCGTCAGGGTGGTGGCGAAGGCTCGGGCGTCGGCGACGCGGTGGTGGAAGGTCAGGATGCGGCGCAGCTTGTGGTCGTAGATGGCGCGCAGGGCGGCGACCTGGCGGCCGGCCAGGTGCAGTCCGTCGACGCCGGCGCCGGCTCCGGTGGCGAGCCAGTCGCGCAGGTCTGCGTCGGTGACGACGGGGACGAGGATCTGGTAGTCGGCGAGCAGCCCGAGATCGATGGCGTCGGAGAGGTTGAGGTGGTAGGCGACGGGACCGAAGAGGTCTTCGTCGTCCATCGAGGCCACTGCCTCGGTGGCGTCGTCCTGGCCGTCGTCGGGGTCCCAGATGCGGGGGGTGGCGGTCAGGTAGAGGCGACGGGCGGCGGGGACCTGGTCGTCGTGGTGGACGGCCGCCCAGGCCTTGCCGAGACGGCCGGCTGTGCGGTGGGCCTCGTCGACGACCACCAGGTTCCACGGGGGCAGCCGGTGGTCGCAGTGGGCGGCGATGACGGCGGGCAGGGAGGCGTAGGTGGCGTAAACGGTGATCGGGCCGGAATTGGGCTGTCCGACCAGTGCGGACAGTTCGGCGGGGTCGGTGGTCAGCGGGATGTCGGTGCCGACCGGTTCGTGGTCGAGGGCCTGGCGGGCCGAGCACACCGCCATGGTGGTGCCCTTGCGGCCGGCCAGACGCCAGGAACGGATCGTCTGCGACAGCAGGTCCAGTGTCGGCAGCAGCACCAGCACACGGCCACGGGGGGCAATGCGGGCGGTTGTACGGGCGGCAATGAGGGTCTTGCCGGTGCCGCAGGCCGCAATCACGCTCGCGCGGGCGTGATCGCGGAGCGTGGCGGCCGCGGCGGCGACGGCTTCCTTCTGGTGGGGCCGCAGCTCGATTTCGGAAGCCATGAAGGTGTGCTGCTCCGTAGAGGTCGGCTGGACATCGAGGGCAGGGCAAGGCGCCCCGCCCTGTCAGTGTGCAGGCTATTCGGCTGCTTCGGTCAGGTGGGCGAGGGTGGATCCGGCGGGGCTTTTACGGACGTGCAGGCGGTGAGTGATGCGGCGGCGCAGTTCGGGGACATGGCTGATGACGCCGACGGTGCGGTCGTGGGCACGCAGGGAGTCCAGGACGTCGAGGACCTTGTGGAGGGTGTCTTCGTCGAGAGTGCCGAAGCCTTCATCGATGAAGAGAGTGTCCAGGGGGTTGCCGCCGGCTTCGTGGGTGACGACGTCGGCCAGGCCGAGGGCGAGGGACAGGGAGGCGAAGAAGGATTCGCCGCCGGAGAGGGTGTCGGTCTTGCGGGGGCGGCCGGTCCAGGAGTCGGTGATCTCCAGGCCGAGGCCGGAGCGGGCGCCGCGGGCGGCTTGGTGGTCGGAGTGGGAGAGGGTGTAGCGGCCTTCGGACATGATGTGCAGGCGGGTGTTAGCGGCGGTGACGACTTCTTCAAGGCGGGCTGCCAGGACGTAGGCCTCCAGCTGCATGCGCACCCGGGCGCTGGGTGAGTTGCCGGTGACGAGTTCGGCCAGGTGGCGGGCGGTGAGGTGAGCCTGCTCAAGCGGTTGCAGGCGCTGGATGGCGGCGCCGAGGTCGGCGGCAAGGGCGGTGAGGGCCTGGCTGCGGGTGTGGGCGGCGCTGGCGGCGGCGGTGGCCTCGGCGTGCTGGTCATCCGCGGCGGCCCTTGCAGCCGTGGCGGCGTCGAGGTCGGCGGAAGGCTGCGCGGCGGCCTGCTGCAGGGCCGGGTTGTCCAGAACTGCGGTGTGCGCGGCACAGGCCTCGCGCCACTGAGTGATCTCTTCTTCGATGGCGCGCAGGTCTTTGTCGCTGAGCAGGGCCTGCTGGGCGAGTGCCAGGGTGTCGAAGCCCTGGTCCTTGGCGGCGAGGGTGGCCTGGTCGGTGCGGTGCGTGAGGGTCTGGGCGAAGGCGGCGAGGGTGCGGGAGGCCTCGGCGGTCTCTTTGAGGCGGTCGGCGGTGCGGGTGAGGTCGTCGGCGTGGGCGGCGACGGTGGGATAGGTACCGCGGGCTGCGGTGAGCTTGGCCGTCAGCTCGGTGAGCTGCTGAGTGAGGGTGTCGTAGTGGGCGTTGCGGGCGGACAGGCCGGCCGTGGCGGTGCTGTGTTGCTGGGTCTGGGCCGTGTGCTCGCCGTCGAGTGTGAGGAGTTCTTCTTGGACGGTGCCCTGGTCTGCAGCGCGGTCCAGGGCGTCGGTCAACTTCGTGGTGAGCGTGGTGTGCTGGGTCTGGAGGTCGGTCAGGGGGGTGTCGCCGGCTTCACCGGTGGCGGTGGCAGCCTGTTCGCGGAGCCCGTGCAGCACGGCCGCGGCGGCTTTCTGGGTGGTCTTGGCCTGCTCGTGGAGGGCTTCCGCGTCCTGCTCGTCCTGGCGTGTGGGCTGCCCGTCCTGGGCAGCGGCGGGCGCCGGGTGGGTACAGGATCCACAGACAGGGCAGGGGGTGCCGTCGGTGAGGGTGGCCGCGAGTTCAGCGGCCATGCCTTCGGTGCGCCGACGGCGGATGGTGAGATAGTCCTGGCCGGTCTGGCCGGTGACCGCTTCTGCATCGGCCAGCTGCTGTTCGGCCTTGGTGACCTTGGCGAGATGGGTGTCGCGGCGCCTGGCGGCTTCGAGGCGGGTTTTGAGGCCGTCCAGGGCGGTCTGGTGGCGGCGGCTTTTTTCTTCGGCCTGGCGGGCGGCTTCTCGCCGGGCTTCGAGAGTGCCGCGCCGGGCGGGCTCGGCTTCGAGCCAGTCCTGGGCTGTGCGTTGCTGGGTGGCGAAGTCCTGCCGTTCGGCGTCGATGCGCTCCAGCTCAGTGGTCAGCCGGTGGATGGTGTCTTCTTCGGGGATGAGGGCGGTCAGGACGGCAGCTTCGGCGCGAAGACGCTGCTCGGCGGTTTCCAGCTGACCGGCGTCCAGACCCCTGTGTTCGGGCAACAGGTGCTCGCGGGCGGTCCGTTCGGCACTGTGGGCACGGGCGTGGTCGTCTGCGGCGGTTTCCGCGGCGTGCAGCAGCGGTGCTGCCTGTTGGGCACGGCGGGCCTGGTCGCGGCGCTGGATGAGTGCGTCCTGGTGCGGTGTCTGTTCCTGGAGCAGGTCGAGTTGCTGCCGGGCGCTGGTATAGGTGGTTTGCTGCTGGTGGAGTTCGCGGGCCGCGGCTTCGAAGGTCTGCTGTCTGACCAGGCTCTCCTTGGCCGTTGTGGCTGCTTGGAGTGTCCTGGCGTGGTCGGTGTGACTGGCGCGGAGGAGATCCTGGGCCCAGCCGCGGGCGGGTTCGGTGAGCGTGTGCGGATCGTCGGGGGTGGGCACCGTGTACTCGGTTTCCAGGTCGGGTCCGGCGGCCTGGTGGATGCGTTCGGTCAGGCGCAGTACGTCGGCGCGGGCAGCGTCGCGGTTCTTCTCGGTGGTGCGGCTGTAGTCGTTCAGCCAGCGCTCGATGAAGGAGAAGCGACCGGTGCGGAAGAGTTTGCCGAGGAGTTCTCGTCGGCCGTGGGCGTCGGCGTGGAGGAACTTGGTGAATTCGTTCTGCGGCAGCAGGACGACCTGGCAGAACTGATCCCGGCTCATGCCCAGCAGGTCGGTGACCTCGGCGGCCGCCTCCTGGTGGGACTTACTGGAAGGTTCCCAGCGGCCCTGGCCATCGGCGTCGACGGCCCATTCGCTGAGCCGGGTTTCCGCTTTCTGGGAGGTCTCGCCTTCACCGGATCGCTTGGGGCGCATCTGGGCAGGGATCCGGTCGATGCGCAGGCGGCGCCCTGCAAGAGTGACCTCGAGTGTGACTTCGGTCAGGAGGCCGGCGGGAGCGTGGTGGCTGCGCAGCAGCAGGTCGCGGTCGCCCGGTGGTTTGCCGTAGAGAGCGAAACAGATGGCCGCGAAGATGGTGCTCTTGCCTGCTCCGGTATCGCCGTGCAGGAGGAACAGGCCGTCGGCGGACAGTGTGTCGAAGTCGATGGTGTGGGTGCCGGCGAAGGGTCCGAATGCCTGCAGGCGCAGGGTGTGCAGGCGCATGTCAGACGATTTCCTTCTGCTGCTCGTTCAGGCGGGAGGCTTCGACGGCCTGCTGCAGCAGGGCGTGTTCGTCCGGGGTGGGGTCGGTGCCGCGCATGCTGCTGATGAAATCGCCGGCGATGTCGAGGTCGTTGCGGCCCCGGATGCGCTGACTGTAGGTGGGGGTGTTTGTGGCCTGGGCGGGGATGAGGGCGGGCTGGTGCTTGAGGCTGGCGGTGTGGGGGAAGCGGCGGCGCAGGCGGGCCATGGCCTCGAAGGGCAGGGCCGTATCGGTGAGGGTGACCTCGAGCCAGGCATCCTTCAGCGGCTCGTGGTCGGGGTTGGTCAGGAGGTCTTCCATGAAGCCGGTCACGCGTTCCAGGCGGAGCGGCACGGGGCAGGGCTGGCGGGCGAGGGCGGGAACGGTGTTGGGGGTGAGGTCGACAAGGGTGATCGACTTGGTGTGGCGGGCTTCGGAGAAGGAGTAGGCCAGCGGGGAGCCGCTGTAGTGGATGCGGTCGGTGACGCGCTGGGGGCCGTGGAGGTGGCCTAGGGCCACGTAGTCGATCCCGTGGAAGACGTCGGAGCCTACGTGTGCGACACCGCCCACGGCGATTTCGCGTTCGCTGTCGGCCTCTTCGCTGTCATTGCGTTCCTCAGGCTGTCCGGTGCCGGAGGTGACGAAGGCGTGCGCAAGGACCACGGACCGGGTGCCGGCCGGCTGGTTGTTGGTGAGGTCGGCGTGGATGCGGTCCAGGGCTGCGGTCAGTACTGCGCGGTGGGAGGTGGCTTCGGCTTCCAGGCGGTCGCGGACCATCGACGGCTCGAGGTAGGGGATGCCGTACACGGCGACGGGGCCGTCGGCGTCGTCGAAGAGGACCGGGATGTCGCAGGTGTCCGGGTCGGTCCTCAAGTGGATCCCGGCACGGGCGAGGAGGCCGGATCCGACGCCGAGGCGGTGCGCGGAGTCGTGGTTTCCGCTGATCATGATGATCGGCACGCCGAGGTCGGCGAGCTGGTGCAGAGCGCGGTTGAACAGGCGCACGGCGTCCAGGCTGGGGATAGCCCGGTCGTAGATGTCTCCTGCGACGAGGATCGCGTCGACGTCCTCGGCTCGGGCAGTGGCGACCAGGTGGTCGAGGAAGGCACGCTGGGCGGGGATCAGGTCTTCTGTGTGGAACCGGCGGCCCAGATGCCAGTCGGATGTGTGGAGAAACCTCATGCGCTTACACCTCGGCTTTGTCGCTCAGCGTGATTGTCAGTGCTCGCAGGGAAGATGGAGAGCGTGGGAAGGAGGAGAGATGCCCTCTCCAAGGTCTGCTCGTGCTGCCTGCGTTCCCTCACCGGGGGGGTGCAGGTGGTGTGGGATCGATGCTCGAATCCATGCTCGCCAATGGGTGGAACCGGTTGGCTGGCATGTGTGGCAGACGCCGACCGACGAGCAGCGCAAAGAGCGTATGCGGGCGCGTCGTGCGCGGCGGTCGGCGCCGGATCAGTGAGCGAGTTCTTGCAGGTGGGAGAAGATGTCCCGTAGCTGCCGGGGCACGTCCTGGGCCGTGGTGAGGGTGCTGGCCAGCCCGTAGACCATGGCGGGTTTGCCGTTGGGGCTGTTGTTTCCGGCTTGGTTTTGGATCATGTCGAGGATGCGGGTGCTGAATTTCTTGCCGTCGCGGTGAGCCGTGAAGTCGTGGGCTTGCCAGGTCTGCGGGGCCGGGCGAGGCCAGTGAGTGTTGGCGGCGGTGGCCCACTGCTCGTCGCTGAAGAGTTCTTCCAGTTCGTTGTAGCCGTCGGCTTCTCCGACGTAGGAGACGTGCTTTTCGAGGTCGAGACCGGCGCGCCGGAGGCGTTCGTCTTTGAAGAGTTTGTTGGTGCGGCTGTCGGCGTCCACCATCAGCATCACTGTGCGTTGGTGTTTGACGAGGTAACGGGCCAGGTGCAGGGCTCCCTCGTTGTTCTCGCAGCCCCACAGGGCGATACCTGCTGCCTGGAGGGACATGTTCTGGGCCAGGCGGAACAGCAGCGGCAGGCTCTTTTGCTCTGTGTCGCCCTCGACGGCCAGGAAGCAGCGCTCGTGGAGCAGGACGGAGTTGCGCAGACCCAGCGATGCCGCGATCTGGCCCAGGTGGAAGTCAATCCCGTCGTGCTGGTCGTCATCGAGCCGTTCGACGACGGTGCGCCCGCCACGTCCAAGGCTCAGGTGGACGACATCAGCAATGTCGACGCCGTCGATGAGGTTCATCGAGTGGGTGGCGACCATGACGCTGACATGGGGCAGGGCGCACTGCTTGCGGATGATGTCCATGACCGTGCGCTGGTGGCGGTAGTCAAGGTGGGTGTCGGGCTCGTCGTAGACGACGATGGTCTGCGTGGGCTGGGTGGCCGCGGGTTCTCCTGATGCGGCCAGTTCGGCGTTCTCCAGAAGGTTGCTGGTCCACTCCCAAACGGCCAGGGCGATACGGCGGGTACTTCCCTGACCGGCGCGCGTCAGGTCGACCGGTTCACCATCGGCTCTCGAGACGTGCAGCGGGGCACCCTGGAAGCCTCCCTTGAAGGAGACCATGGGCTTCACGTTTACGCTGACGTACTCGGCGCAGTGCTGGCGGATGTGATGACACAGGGAGTCGGCTTCCTTCTCCAGCCGCTGGGTGATCTCCCCCTCGATCTCCCGGACGCGGCCCTGAAGGGTCTCGTCCTCCAAGTGCGTCTTGTAGCTGCTGCTCAAAGCGGTGCGCACGGCGTCATCGGGGCTCTCGTCCTTCCCACCGAACGACAAAAGCCGCGGGAGTCGTTCCTCGAGTGTCTTGGGGAGCAGCTGCCACCCCTCGTCCTGGGGCAGCCCCCTGGCGTGCGCCCTCAGCTCTGCCAGCAGATCCTCCTTGAGGTTTCCTGCTGGAGACAGCCCGTATTCGGCAACAAGCGCCGTCAGCGCCGGCTTGAGCAGCCGGCCCAGGTCACGCAACCGCGGGTCGGCGGGCTGGCTGCCGAAATACTCCAGGCAGGTCGCCTCCCCCAGCAGCGAGCGCCGGCGGATACGCACACGTTCGCCGACCCCGCTCTGGGCCTGTTCCTCGGCGTCCAGCCGGAACTGGCCCTCCACCCAGGTTTCGGCGCACCGCCGCCCCTTGGAACCCTCCTCGTCCTGCACGTAGGTGCGGTCTTCGTCGGTCAGGCGGTGGGCGCCGAGAAGGAAGGCCAGCGCGGCCAGCACCGCACTCTTGCCACCGTCGTTGCGGCCGGCCAGGACAGTGGGCCGGCTGACCGGGATGTCCGTGACCTGAGCTAGGGAGCGGAAACCGCGCGCGGAGTAGCTGTCGAGATACACGGGAGGAGCTGCTCCGTATCTCCCCGTCCAGAGCGGACAGAGGCGTGGTGTGCGGCAAGCGCGGAGGCTGATGAGGCACCTGTGCCACAGGCACAGGCCGTCATATTAAATGGCGTTGAACAACTGGGGTGGCTTTTGCGTCAGTTGAACCAGCCAGTAGGGTCGGGGCCCCGGCGCAGGCGCGCCCCTATCTTTTGTCAGACAAGACCCGGGTGGACCGCTTCTTCGCATACCTGATCGATATTCGGCAGGAGGTTGAATTGGCTCGGATTCGACCATGGTCCCTCTGACGGGAAGTTCCAGCCCGAGCACTAAAGCGAGCACGTCTCGGAGGTTGAGGTAAGCCACGGGGCATCGGGCGGCAATCGCAGACAGGTGCCGCAGGAGATGCGGGCGCAGTGTGTGCCCGCGCCGCCGGAAAGCCAGCTCGGGTGGATCAGGACCATCTCTCGCGGGCAGCCACTGTCCTGGCCCCGTGTGGTGCTGCTGGTCGCTCGGTACTGCCGCCTTCCCGCAGGGGGCAGGCGGCGGTGATGTCGGCGGGCCGGTTGCGTGCCGGGGTGGAGGTGAAGAAGGCGCGCAGGGTCTGTTCGATGTGCTGTGCGCGGCCTGTGCCCTGGGCGGCGGCCTCGAGCAGGGACGCAACGGAAGAGCATGATCGGCAACACCTGCCGTACCGGCCCTCCCGTCGTCTGCCTCGGTTTCGATCCTGTGATGGACACAGAGCATGTCAACGATCATTCGGGGTCGCTGTCTTGGGCCGAGGGCCTCAGCCGGGCGAGCATGCTTTGTCGGACAGGATGAAGACGCCGGAGCGAGTCACTGTCCATGCTCGTCGAACTGGAGGAAACGCGCCCTGGACGGAACAGAGCGGTCTTGGCGAGAGGGGTCTGGCGTTGGAGCTTTTCGAGACAGTGGGCGTCGGGCGGTTGCCCCTCGGTGACAAGGGTGCAGCAGCTGCGATGGCTGCGGCGTTCGCGGCTATCGATGTAGCGGGGGCCGTCCACGCGGTCGACCTCGATTCGGGCGCGGAGGTGGGGTTGCAGCCCGATGAGCCGGTGGTACTGGCAAGCGTCTTCAAGGTGCCCGTCCTGGTCCATCTCTTCGCCATGGCGGCAGAGGGACTGGTCGACCTGACGGAGCGGATCGAGGTCCCGTCCGATGGGCGCACTGTGGGTCCGACCGGCTTGTCGGTGATGCGTGACGCGGTCGAACTGTCGGTGCGTGATCTGGCGCTGTCGATGATGAACGTCAGTGATAACGCGGCGACGGATGTGCTGATGGATCGGTGGGCTGACGCGGCGTCGGTCAATGCGCGTATGGGGAGGCTGGGGTTCGAGCAGATCCACGTCATCGGTTCGTGTAGCACTCTGTTCGACACGCTCACTCAGGACATCGGGCGACCGTTGGAGGAGGGGCTGGAGGCGGTGAGCGACGAAGCCATCCTTGCTTCGCGTGCCCTGAATCCGCTGCGCACGACACGGGGGACGCCTCGGGCTGTCAGCCGCCTGCTGTCGGCGATTTGGAATGACGAGGTGGCTCCCGCAGAGATGTGCGAGGAGATTCGTCGGATCCTGCGTCTGCAGGTGTGGCCTCACCGGTTGCGCAGCGGCTTTCCTGGCGATGCGATCCGCATCGCGGGCAAGACGGGCAGCTTGCCCTTCGTTCGCAACGAGGTGGGGGTTGTGGAGTTTCCCGACGGAGGCCGGTATGCGGTGTCGGTCTTCGTGCGGCAGCGCGTCCGTGACTTCGGGCTGCCGAGCGCTGACCAGGTGATCGGGACCGTCGCGCGCATCGCAGTTGATTCTCTGCGGAGGCGTTGACCCGCACACGGTGCCCTGGAGGAGGCGGGCGCGGTGGCCTGGGTGCGCGGCGATCTCGGCTTGATGAGACGAGGAGTGTTTGTGGCATCCGAGGAGATTCGCGGCGATGGGGCGCTTGAGGAGTTCCTGCGTGGGAGCGCCGAGCGGCACGGGGTGCCTGGGGTTGCGGTGGGCGTTGTCCACGACCGCGTCGTGTATGCGGCGACGTGTGGGGTGACGAGCACGGCCGATCCGTTGCCGGTGGACGCCGACACCTTGTTCATGATCGGCTCCACTACGAAGACTGTGACGGCGACCGCTGTGATGCGTCTCGTGGAGGACGGTCGGCTGTCCCTGGATGATCGAGTGGTCGACTACCTTCCGGGGCTTCGGCTGGCCGACGCGCAGGTCCGCGAGCGGGTGACCGTGGGTCACCTGCTGACGCACACGGCCGGATGGGACGGCGACGTGGAAGAGAACTGGGGATGGGGCGACGACGCCTTGTCCCGGCTGGCTGTCGATGGCCTGGTCGCACTCCCCCAGCTGACCGAGCCAGGCACGGTGGCGTCCTACAACAATGCCGCCTTCCTGCTGGCAGGACGGCTGGTCGAGACGGTCACCGGGATGCCCTACGAGCAGGCGGTGCGCGACATGGTGCTGGAGCCGCTGGGGATGGGCGAGACGTGTTTCGCGCCGCACGAAGTCGCACACCGCCGGCACGCGGTTGGCCACATGCCCGAGGGCGGGCGGGAGATCGCGTACAAGGCATGGCCCATGTGGCGGGCGCACAATGCTGCGGGTGGCTTGTGGAGCTCGGTGCGCGACCAGCTCCGCTATGCCCGTTTTCACCTGGACGGCACTTCGGCCGGTTCTTCGCCGGTCGGCGAGCGCACTCGCGTGGACATGCAACAGGCCCGGGTGGACATAGGCGGCGCGCGTCGGGTGGGGATCTCCTGGATGCTGCGCGACCGCGGGTCACTGCGGATGGTCAGCCATGGCGGGAACATCTCCTTCCAGCAGTTGTCGTCGTTCGACATGGTGCCTGACGCCGGGTTCGCGGCGACTGTGCTGACCAATGCCAGCGGTGGACGGATGGTGATCCGGGAGGTGACCGACTGGGCGCTGGAGCACTTTCTCGGTGAGCCGGGCCCGGCTCGCGCTGTCGTTCGCGCACCGGATCCGGCAGTGCTGGAGGAGTATGTCGGCAGTTACCGGATGGCGTTGTGCAAGGTCGAGGTGACCCGGTGCGGGGAGGACCGGTTGACCATCGCCATGGTGTTCCCCTCCGGTTCGCCAGACAGGATCGCCGCGCCTGCGCCTGTTGATGTCTTGGTGGGCGCACGGGATCGGCTGGTTATGGTGGCCGATCCAAGGGAAGAGGTCGGCGACTTCCTCCGTGCTCCTGATGGGAGCGTCCGTTGGCTGCGCTGGGGCATGCGGCTGGCCTGCCGCGTGGAGTGACAGCCCTGCGGGTTGGTGTTCCGGCCCGCCTCCTGAGGAAGGGGGGCCGGCAGTGACCAGTTCTGTGATGCTCTACCGCTGGGAGCGGTGGGTTGCGCCGGTCTGGCGCGCACTGGCTGCTTACCGCAGGCGATCCAGGGCGATGTACCTGCTGGCGACTGTCACCTCTTGGAGGGCGTCGGCGTCGACATCTACGCCGATGCCGGGGCCGGTGGGCACTGTCAGGTGTCCGTCGTCCAGGACGAACGGGGTGGTGATGTCCTGGGTGTAGAAGCGATTGGAGGCTGAGACGTCGCCGGGCAGGACGAAGTTGGGCAGGGCGGCCAGGGCCACGTTGGCGGCCCGTCCCAGTCCGGTCTCCAGCATCCCTCCGCACCACACTGGAACGCCCAGGGCGTCGCATACGTCGTGGATGCGGCGTGCTTCCAGGTAGCCACCGACTCGGCCAGGCTTGATGTTGACCACCGCGCACGCGCCGATGGCGATGGCGTCGGCTGCCGACCGGGCGGAGGTGATCGATTCGTCAAGGCACACGGGCGTGGTGATCCGCTTGGCGAGTTCGGCGTGGCCGCGGACGTCGTGCTCGGGAAGCGGCTGTTCGATCAACAGCAGGCCGAAGGGATCCAGACGTGCCAGGTGGCTGGCGTCGGCGAGGGTATACGCGGTGTTCGCGTCCACTTGGAGCAACAGGTCTTCGCCGAATTGCTTGCGCACGGCGCGCACGGGCTCGATGTCCCAGCCGGGCTCGATCTTCAGCTTGATCCGCGCGTATCCCTCGGCCACATAGTCGGCGACCGCGTCAAGCAGTGCGTCGACGGAGTCCATGATGCCGACTGAGACGCCGGCGGGCACTCGGTCGTGCACCGCGCCCAGGCGCGTAGCGAGGGAGGTGTTGCAGGCTCGCAGTTCGGCGTCGAGGACGGCCGTTTCTACTGCGGCCTTGGCCATGCGGTGGTCCTTGACCGGGGCCAGCAGCGGGGCGATGCGCGCGGCGGATATGTCTGGGGCTGTCGCCAGACGTGGCAGGAGGAAGTCTTTGATGACCTGTTCGGCGCCGTCGAGGTATTCAGCGGAGTACACCGGAGCGGTCATGGCGACGCATTCTCCCCACCCCTCGGCATCAGGGATGACGGCTCGTACGAGGAGCAGGTCGCGGGTGTCCTGGGTGCCGAACGAGGTTCGGAACGGAGAGACGAGCGGGAGCTGCACGCGTCGCAGCTCGAAGCCGTCGATCTTCACGAAAGTTCCCTCCGGGTGAGCAGGTAGTGACCGGTCCGGGTCATGGTCCGGATCTGCAGGCCGTCCTTCGCCGCGTGGGTGAGCGCGGTGCGCAAGGCGAGCCGCCACCGGGCCGCCAAGGCCGGATCGTCGCGTCGCAGCACGTCGATGTCGGGGGGGATGAAGCAGGTCTGGAGGTCGGCGGTGGCGGGCTCGTGGGCGGGCTCGCCGGTGTGTGACTCGACGAGTCGTGGCTGGGCATGGGGGACAGCGTCCGTGACGGCGTCCGCCGCCTTTGGGGTCGCGCCGCGTGCCAGGGCTGCGACCTCCGGTGAGAACAGTGGCCAGCTCAGGTACAGCCGGTCGCTTCCCTGGCCGGCGTTGATGCCGTCGGTCATCTCGCCGTAGAAATCGGGTAGGTAGGTGACGGCCTGGGCCCCTAGTTTGGCGAGGTTGAAGTAGGCGTTGCGTCGCACGAGTGGGTCAAAGGTCCAGGTCACGGTCCGGATGCCGCGGCGCATGGCCCATGCCCGCTGGTGGATCTTCAGGGCGTAGCCGATGCCGCGTGCCTGGGTGCCGGCGGCAACCCCGCTGATGTGTGAGTGCAGGGTCGGTCGGTCTTGCATGCCACAGAACGCCACGGAGGCGCCGAGCAGTTCGTTGCCGTCGAAGGCTCCGACCACATAGTTGCCGGCGTGGGCCAGGGCTCGCATGACGTCGGAGCTCAGAGGCGGCCGATCGGGGGCGGTACGCCAGACTTTTGTGAACAGCGCGGCGATCCGACGCAGGTCGGGCACATCGCTGAGCTCTCGTACCTCGACGCCCGCTCGGTCTGCGATCGCGGCAGCCGCGGCAATCGCAGCGCTCAGGGTGCTGGCCTCGGCAGGGACACAGGCCGGGGCGGGAGGAGGGGTAGTAGCCACGTCCCTACTGTGCGGCTGTGCGCGGCCGGGGGCATCGTCGTCCTGTCCCAAGCGTCGGGAGCTGTTTGGTGGGCGGCAACGAGTGCCCACAGGCGGGGCGGCGAGAGCGGGCCGGTGTCAGGTGAGCAGGCGTAGTTGCAGCCACAGGACGAGGCGTTGGTCAGCATCGGTCAGGTCCACGCCGAACAGCTCGGCTGTGCGCCGGATCCGGTACCGGAAGGTGTTCTGGTGGACGTGCATGTTCTCCGAGGCCGCGGCCACGTCCCCGAAGGAGTCGAAGTAGGCCAGCAGGGTCGCGGCGTAGCAGGTTTGCTTGTCGGCGTCGTGGCGCAGCATGGCGGTCACGGAGGGTAGTTGGGCTCGGGGGTTGTCGGCGATAGCGTCAGAGAGGTCGAGCAGTACGGCCTGACAGTGGACGTCTTCGATGCGGGCGATGCGGCCTCGGTTGGGGTCGGCCGTCAGGACGCTGAGCACGCGGTCGGCCTCGGTACGGGAGCGCCGCACGTTGTCGAAGCCGATCACTGGGGAGCCGATGCCTGCGGTGAGCTGGACCTGCAGGGATTCTTCAGCTCGGTCCAGGACGGTTTCTGCCAGGGCGGTGATCCTTGCGGTGGGCGTGTCCTGGGTCAGGGGCAGGAGGGTGTAGACGACTCGGCCGTCCAGGACGCAGGACGTGGAGCGGGCCGTTGTTTCGCCGTAGGCGGTGATGAGGTCGCACACTTGCAGGCCGACGATGTCGGCGGGGGCGTTATCGGGTCCGGCAGGCAGCTGGAAGGCGAGGACTGCCATGGGTCCGGGGTCGATACCCAGACGGGCGGCCGGTGATTCGGCGGTCTGTCCGGTGAGCAGGTTTCGCAGCAGTTCGCCGCGGGCGCGGCGTTCCAGGTCCTGGGCGCTGCGCAGGCGCAGCAGGTGCAAGGCTGCGACGCGGGCTGCATCGGCCAGGGCCTGTTCGGCTTGTGGGCCGAAGGGCGCTTCTGATTCGACGGCCCAGATCGATCCGAGTACCTCCGCGCCGGCGCGGACCGCGACGGCCAGCCGTGGCAGTGGGGCGACGTCCTCGACACGGATCACGCTCTCGACACGCCACATTTTGCGGTAGACGCGCAGGTAGGCGTTGTGGTCGGGAACCTGGCGGCCGAGGATGCTGTCGCGGCGGGCGTCGTCGATGCACTGGCCGGGAAGGTTGGAGTAGGCCAGGACCTTCTGGCTCGGGTCTTCGATGGTGATCGCGCCACCGACCATGGCGGCCACCGCGTTGGCGAGGGCGAACAGGTCGCCGACGGCCACGGTTGAGATGAATCCTTGGGTGTCGCGGCCTTGGCTGCCGGCGGCTGCGGTGAGCAGGGAGTCGACGTGGCGCCACGGGATGGTGTCGGCAATGGCCACGACGGCGACGCCCGCAGCGGTGGCGGTCTCCACCAGTCGGGTGGAGTCGGTCCCCCGCGTTTTTACGGCGAGGGCAGCCGCGCCAGCTCTGCCCAGAGCCGGGAGGGCATCGAGCAGGCCGGGGGAATCGGGGCGCATGCCGATGGCCAGGACCATGGCTCCCTCGCGTATGGGTTCGTCCTCCTCGGTGACGTCGAGGATCGCCTGCTCGGTGACCGGAACGTCGAGCCCGGCGGGCGCGACGAGGACGTGCATGGCGGAGGCGCCCAGCAGGGTGGTGACCTGGCCGAGGGTGAGGCGGGTGTATTCGTTCGTCACGTGCATCCTTCCGTGCGGTCCACAGGTGCGTGTCCGCACTCCCAAGACTCGTGCCGCGGCCTGGTCAGCTGTATGTCCTGGTGCACAGGATGAGACGGGGCTCTTCGTCGGGGAGGACGACGCCCACGGTACAAGATCGGCGCAGACTGGCCAGGGTTCACCGATCCGCAGTGGGGAGAGCGCCTGTGTACGACCTCAAGTTTCGTGGCGGAACCGTCCACGATGGTCTCGGTTCACCGGCGGTCCGCGCCGATGTCGCGGTCATGGGCGACCGGGTGGTGGCGGTCGGTTCGGACCTGGGTCCAGCCCGTCGCGAGATCGATGTCGAGGGGCTGGTCGTGGCTCCGGGCTTCTTGGACCCGCACAGCCACTCGGACATGGTGCCGATGATGGATCAGCCTCAGCCGTTCAAGCTCCTGCAGGGGGTGACGACGGAGATCGCAGGCAACTGCGGGTACTCCCCCGCCCCGATGGATGCTGCCGCCGCCGAGGAGGCCGCCGCGCTCTTCGGGGATCTATCGGCTGGTTCTCGGTACGGGACGAGCACATTCGCCGACTTTCTCGACGCCCAGGAGACCGCCGGGCCGACGAATCACATGGCGATGCTGGTGGGCCACCACACCCTGCGGTTGACAGCCAACGGCATGGAGCGCGACCTGGCGCCGGGTGGGCTGGAGCAGATGGTGGAGTTGGCCGAGGAGGCTTTCGCCGCTGGCGCCGTGGGCTTCTCCACAGGCTTGATCTATACGCCGGGTTCTTACGCCGGCATTGAGGAGCTGGTGGCGATCGGACGGGTGGCTCACCGGTGGGGCCGTCTGTACGCCACCCACATGCGTGATGAGAGTGACGCGCTGGAGGAGGCCCTGGACGAGGCGATCGAGGTCTCCCTGCGTTCCCGGATCCCGCTTCAGGTGTCGCACTGCAAGGCGGCGGGGCTGGCCAATCACGGCAAGGGGCCCGCGCTGCTCAGGAAGCTGCATGATGCGCGCAGGGCGGGCGTGGACGTGCGCGGTGACCAGTACCCGTACCTTGCCGGCGGGACGATGATGCACGCGCTGCTTCCTCCGCAGGCGCTTGTCGGCGGAATGGGCGCGCTGCGCCAGCGTTTGAAGAGCGTCACCGAACGGGCTCGGCTGAAGGCGCGGGCGACGGCCCCGGACGCCGCTGTCGCGTCGGGTCTGTGGCGGCAGGTCGAGCCGTCTGACGTGCTGGTGATCCGGCACGCACGGCCGGGCGTCACCGGCCGAGATCTGGCCGTCGTCGCAGGCGACCGCGATCCGTGGGAGACGCTGTGCGACCTTCTCCTTGAGGACGGGAACGCGATGATCGTGCCGACGATGATGTCCGAGGAGGACATGCGGACGATCATGGCCGACCCGCTGATCGGGATCGGCTCGGACAACGGAATGCCGATGGGGCTTGACCATCCGCGGACCTGGGGCTGCTTCCCGCACTTCTTGGGCCGCTATGTACGGCAGGAGGGCCTGGTGAGCTGGCCTGAGGCGATCCGGAAGGCCACGTCTGCCACCGCTGCGCAGTTCGGGTTGACCGGACGCGGTTGGCTCGGGGCCGGTGCAATCGCCGACATCACCGTGTTCGATCCCGAGACGGTCGGACACGACGGTACGTATACGGTGCCGGACGTTCAGCCCACCGGAATCTCGTTCGTGGTGTTGGCCGGGCATGTCGTAGTCGACCAGGGCGAATTCACCGGGGGCCGACTCGGGCGAGTCCTGCGGTCGGGCCACGCCGAGCGTCCGGCCCGTGCCGAGGCTACGGGCGTGTCCGCGTGAATCGTCGAGCACTGCTGGAGGCAGCCCGCGCAGCGGCGCCCCGCATGCGGGAGAACCTGGCCCGACTAGTGTCCCAGGAGTCGTTCTCCTCCGACCTGCCGTCGCTGCACGCGTGCGCTGACCTGGTGGCCGAGCTGGGCACCGCTGCTGTGGGGCGCACGCCGGAACGCATCGAACTGGAGGGCCGACCCCACCTGCTGTGGCGTGGTTCCGGCGACGGCGACGTCCTGCTGCTGGGGCATTTAGACACAGTGTGGCCGATCGGCACGCTGGCGGGGTGGCCGTTCTCGATCGACGGTGACCTCGCCACCGGGCCGGGCGTGTTCGACATGAAGACCGGCATCGTTCAGATGCTCGAGGCGGTGAAGCTGCTGGAGTCCACCGAACGCGTCGCAGTGCTGCTCACCTCCGACGAGGAACTGGGCTCGCCGTCGTCGCAGAAGCTGATCCAGGAGACGGCGCGGGACTGCCGGGCGGTCTTGGTGACTGAGCCGAGCGCGTCCGGTGCGTTGAAAACGGCCCGCAAGGGCATCGGCACCTACCGGCTTATGGTCCACGGCCGGGCGGCCCACGCCGGGCTGGAGCCGGAGAAGGGCGTCAACGCCACCGTGGAGCTGGCAGCCCAGATCCTGCGCGTCGCCGCGCTAGCGAATGCTGAGGCCGGCACCACTGTCACTCCGACAGTGGTCGGCGGCGGCAGCACCATGAACACCGTCCCGTCGCACGCGTGGGTGCAGGTCGACGTCCGCGGCTGGACTGCTGCAGAACTGGAACGGGTCGACGCCGGAATGCGGGCACTGACGGTGAACACGCACCAGGCGTCGCTGGAGCTGTCCGGTGGAATCAATCGGTACGCCCTGGAGGCGCGCAGCTCTGCATCGGTGTTCGCGCTGGCCTGCCAGGAGGCTGAGGTCCTTGGCCTGGAGCCGCTGCGCGGTGTGAAGGTCGGCGGCGGCTCGGACGGGAACATCACCGCGGCACTGGGTGTGCCCACGCTGGACGGCATGGGCGCAGTGGGCGACCACGCCCATGCCGAGGGTGAGTTCGCAGACCTGTCCGTTCTCCCGGAGCGCACTGCTTTGACGGCGGCCGTGATCGAGCGGCTGCTCACCGGGGGCTGAGCTGGGCCGGTTTGGCGCCTGCGGTACGGAAGCGGAAAGCCTTCGTCCGCAGGCTTTCGTCGTGGCGCACCAGTGAGGCCGCGGCCCGTACCCCGGGCTGCAGTCCGGGGACCTCCTGCCGCAGCGCGCAGGGCCGGAGCTTTGTGCGCCTCTGGGGTACCGGTCGGAAAACTGATCTTCGAAATACTGGCCGATCGCGGTCAGCGACGCTCTGCAGTGCCTGTGAGGTGAGAGCGGTTGGTCACGTGCGGTCCGGCCACGTGAGGTGATGAACGCGGCAGAGCGGCGCGTCAGCCGGTCTTGCGGATGGCCCGTCCGCTGAAGTGCAGGTAGCGGCTGCCGTCGTCGAGGGCGACTGTCACTATCGGCACCCAGGGCGTGGAGGGCTCCGGTTGCAGCAGGTACAGGCCTTGCGTGGAGTCGACGGCGACGATGGGCTGGGTCGTCGTGGGCTGCTCGGATCCAGTGAGGTCCTGAGTGATGGTCGTTGTCAGCGTTGGGGTGCCGTCCCGGCCGGGGGCGAGTTCGGCGTGCAGGCCGTATGCCTCGTAGGTGCCGTACCAGTCCCCCAGGTCAGGCTCGAGCGGTTCGGCGGGTGGCGTCGGCCAGTCGGGTTCGCGTAGTCCGGTCAGGGGGGTGATGAGCTCGTTGACGAGGGTGTGCCACATCTCCCTGGCGCGACCACCGTTGGTGAGGAGCACGAGCGCGGTCTTGTGGTCGGGGAGCACCCGGAGGAAGGCGTGTTGGCCGAACGTGGCACCGTCGTGGCCGTAGATACGCTGCCCGTCCCAGGTAGGCAGCAGCCAGCCCAGGCCCCAGTGGGTCGCCAGGGTCCACCGGTCGGGCACTTCGGTCTGAGGCGATCGCATGGCTCGGGTCGACTCCGCGGACAGTACGCGGGTGCCGTCGGCAGCAAGGCCGTCGGCGAGGTGCATGCGGGCAAAGGTGATGAGGTCCTCAGCTGTCGAGCAGACATTGCCCGCCGGGCCGGCCGATCGAGGTATGTCCCATCGTGAGGCGGGCTTAGGGTATGCCCCATCCGTGCCTGGTCCCGGGTGGCCCAGGGCGGCACGGAACCGCAGTACGTCCTCAGGGAAGGTGAACGATTGGTTCATGCCCAGGGGGCGGAGGAGCAGCTCGTGCAGGGCGGAGTCCCACGTCTTGCCCGTGATGACCTCGACGAGGCGGCCGGCCAGGGTGAATCCGGTGTTGCAGTAGGACTGCATAGCGCCCAGGGGGTGGACCTGTCCGAGATTCGCGCACAGTGCGGTGTACCGCTCCAGGGCGTCGTCACCGCGCCCTGTGTCATCGAAGACGTCGCCTTCGATGCCGCTGGTGTGGATGAGCAGGTGCCGCATGGTCAAAGAGGCGGTGGTGTCGGCGTCGGCGACCTTGAAATCAGGGAGCATCTCGACGAGGGGACGGTCGAGGTCCACCAGGCCCTCATCGACAAGCCGCATCACCACACTGGTGGTCAGGACCTTGGTGATGGAACCGATCTGGAAGAGGGAGTCGGTGGTGACCTCGACTCCTGTGGTGCGGTTGAGCAGGCCGGTCACAGCGGTCGTCGTCCCAGCGCCGGTGTAAAGGGCCAGCGAGGCCCCAGGGACCTTGTAGCGCTCGGCTAGTTCGGTCAAGCGTGATTGGAGCAGCACGCGGTCGACGGTCATGGATTCTCCTCGGTTGTGGTTTCCGCGGAAGGGGATGACGGCCCGGTGGGGCGCTCAACGTCACAGGGCCTGGCCGGTCAGACCAGCAAGGCTTCACTGGACAGCGCTCGAGCGAGGCCGCCGCCTCAATAAGTGGCGGACTCAGGCGCCTGGATGGCAGCAGCGTTTGCCTGCGTCTGGGTGAAGTGGCAGGCGGCGTGGTGCGCCCGGCCGGCCGCGCCGAGCTGCGGGTCGAGGGTGGCGCAGATGGCACGGTCGGTGTGGGCGGCCGGCCCTATGGGGCAGCGCGGATGGAAGCGGCAGCCTCGCGGGGGATGGTGCGGGTCGGGTGGTTCCGTGTCGCCGGTGGGCGCCGGGATGTCAGTCCAGGTCCGGCCTAGTCGGGGTAGGGAGGCCAGGAGCGCCTGGGTGTAGGGGTGGCGAGGGTTGGACACCAGTTGTTGAGCGGGTGCGGTCTCGACAATGCGCCCGAGGTACATCACGGCGATGTCATCGCTGACGTATCTGACTACCTCCAGGTTGTGTGAGATGAAGAGCATGGAGGTGCCTGAGCGTTGCTGGATCTCGCGGATGAGGTTGAGCACCGCGCCTTGCACAGATACGTCCAGTGCGCTGGTGATCTCGTCCGCGACGATGAGTTGGGGTTCGGCCGCCAGGGTACGAGCGAGGGCGACGCGTTGCCGCTGTCCACCGGACAGCCGATTGGGCCTGAGCGTGGCGTGTTCAGGGGAGAGTGCCACCCTCTGCAGGAGTCGTCCGACCTCGGCGCGCCTGATCTGTTGCGGCATCCGCGGACCGGGTCGGGTGGTGAGGGCTTCCTCGATCGCGGCGCCGATGGTCATGCGGGGGTTGAGCGAGGCGTACGGGTCTTGGAAGATCATCTGTGTTTTGCGGCGGGCGCTGCGGGACACTGCGAGGTCCTGCCCGTCGAGGAGGATGCGGCCGGAGGCGATGGGGGTCAAGCCCACCACGGAGCGGGCAAGTGTGGATTTTCCTGATCCGGACTCGCCGACCAAGCCGACGATCCGTCCTGGCGGGACGGTCAGGTTCACGCCGTCGACAGCGGTCATGGCACGACGCCCCCGACCGAAGCGCACCGTCAGTTGCTCGATCTGGAGTCCGGTCATGTGGATCCCGCCGTCTTCGTCAGGTCGCTCTGGCCACCGGTGGCGCTGGGCTGCGATCGGGGGCTGTCGGCGAAGGGTTCCATGGGGTGCCAGCAGGCGACGCGGCTGCCGTTGTCGCGGATGGTGAGCGGCGGCCGCTCCTGCCGGCAGTGGTCGGACGCCAGCGGGCAGCGGGGGGCGAAGGGACAACCGCTGGGTTGATCGGCCAGCTGCGGCGGGCGGCCTGGGATGGTGGCGAGCGGCTGATCGCGGTCGCTGTCCATGTGAGGGACGGCTTCCAGCAGCGCGCGGGTATAGGGGTGAGCCGGGCCTTCAAGGAGGGTCGGGGTATCAAGGTCTTCGACGATCCGGCCGGCGTACATCACGACCACGCGGCGGCACAGCGAGGTGACTACGGAGATGTCGTGGGAGATCAGCAGGATTGCGGCGCCGGTCTCTTGGTTGACTGTGCCCAGAAGGCGGATGATCTGTTCTTGGACGGTGACGTCCAGGGCAGTCGTCGGCTCGTCGGCGATGATCAGTTTGGGTTGCCCCATGAGCCCCATGGCGATCATGGCGCGTTGACGCATGCCGCCAGACAGCTCGTGCGGGTACTGGCCCATCCGGATCTCCGGGCTGGGAATCCGGACGCCGCGCAGTTGGCGCACTGCCAGCGCGGTGGCCCTTGCGTGGCTGAGTCCGCTGTGTGCTTCGGTGGCTTCGGTGAGCTGGCGTCCCATGCGCAGGGCCGGGTTGAAGGAGCTCATCGGGTTCTGGAAGACCACTGCCAGTGAGGTGCCGAGGAAGGTGCGCCGCTCGGCGTCGGTGAGGCTATCCAGATCGCGGCCGGCGATCTCGACAACTGTGGCGCTGGATCTGCCTGGTGGGGGCAGGATCCCGGCGAGGGCCATGGCTGTCATCGTCTTGCCGCTGCCTGACTCGCCCAGGATGCCTACGGTTTCACCGCGGCTCACGTCCAGGTCCAGGTCGTGGATGGTGTGTATCTCGCCCTCCACCGTCGGGAAGACGACGGACAGTCCGCGCACTCGCAGGGCGTGCGGGCTGTCGCTGACCGTGAGGGTGTCTGCGGTCACGGTGGGCGCGCCTGGCTTGGCGGTCTGGGCGCCGCCGGAGCGGCGTGGGCTCTGGCCGAGGAGGGCGAACCGGGCTCGTCGGGCTGTGCGGGTGTGTTCGCCCCGGGCGAGGCTCGAGGCGGCCTCGCCGACCATGTTGAACACCACGCCAGCCAGGACGATGACGGCGGCGGCGCCGAGAGCGGCGGACGGGGAGGTGTAGATGCGGTTGAGGTTGTCTCCGAGCAGGCGCCCCCAGTCATAAGAGGGGGGCTGGACACCCAGACCTAGGTAGCTGAGGGCGGACAGCGCCACCAGCATCCCGCCGATGTTCATGGTGATGGTGATGATGAGGGGCTCGGCAATGTTGGGCAGGATGTGGCGGGATACCAGGCGGCGCCGGCCTACGCCGAGGATGCGGGACGCAGAGACGTAGTCCGATCCGGCGATCGAGGAGGCGAGGGTGTAGGTCAGTCGGGCGTACTGCGGCGCGGAGGCGACGCCGAGTGCGATGACCGCACCTTTGGCGCCGACGCCGACGACGGTTGCCACGCACAGAGCGAGCAGGAGACCGGGGAAAGCGATCGCGGTCTCGATCACTGACTCGCAGGCCCGGCGGACCCGTCCGGTCAGGACCGACGAGACTGCGCCGAGCACGATTCCGAGCCCTGCTCCGACCACGGTGGCAAGCAGGGCTAGCAGCAGGGACAGGCGGCTGGCGGTCAGCACGCGGGCCATCACGTCGCGACCGAGTTGGTCGGTGCCGAAGGGGTGCTTGAGGGAGGCGCCCTGCAGGGCCGCCGACACGTCGGTGCGGGCGGCGTCCTCAGCCCAGAGCAGGGGCCCGAGGACGGCGAGAAAGAGAAGCAGCAGTACTCCTGTGGTGGCAGTGATCGCCATGGGGCTTGTCAGGGTGGCGCTGCGCACTGGTCGTTTCGTCACGGTCGTCAGCTCCTCGCGAGGGTCGTACGGGGGTCGAGGAGGCCGAGTGTCAGGTCGACCAGCAGATTGACCACGAGGACGATCAGGGCCAGCACCAGGACCACACCCTGGACGAGTGGGTAGTCCTTGGCCAGGATTGCGCCGACCACGGTGTAACCCAGACCGGGCCAGTTGAAGACCGACTCGACCAGGACGCTGCCTCCGACGAGCGTGGTGAGGAACAGTCCGCCCAGGGTGAGGCCGGCGGTGACCAGATTCGGCAGAGCGTGGCGTAGGTAGACCAGCCGGGCCGGCAGGCGCTTGCTGCGTGCCACCCGCAGGTAGTCGAGCTCCAGGACGCGGGCGGTCTCGGTACGGATGATTCGTGACAGTGCGCATACCGGCCCGATGGTCAGGGCGAGCACCGGCATCACGTATGAGGCTGCGGTATCGGCCCCGGCCGGCGGGAGCCAGTGCAGCGTCGCGGTGAACAATGCGATCATCGCGATGCCGAGCAGGTACTCAGGTACCGCCGTGAACAGCCCGGTGACACTGGTGAAGGCCATGTCAGTACCAGGGCGGCGACCGTTGCGGGTGGCAACGGCGATCGCCATTCCCAAGGGGACGGACAGCAGTGCGGTCAGTCCGAAGGCGATGCCTGCAAGTTGGGCAGTGGCTGGAAGCCGTTCGCTGATGGTCGCGGCGACGGGTTCACCGCTAACGAGGGAGGTGCCGAGGTGGCCGTGGAGCAGGCCACCCAGATAGCTGGTGAACTGCTCGGTGACCGGGCGGTCCAGGCCCAGTTGTGTCCTGCGTGCCTCCACCACTGCGGGGTCGGCCGTGGGCCCGAGGGCGTCACGGACCGGATCTCCCGGGACAAGGTGCACCAGGAGGAAGGCAGCCGTGGCAATGACAGCGAGGGAGATCACAAGTCGCAGCAGGCGGTGCAGGAGGAAACCGATCCAGGGTGAGGGGCGCCCAGCGGCCGTGTGTCCTCGGTGCTCGCCCGTGCCCGACTTCGCCGAGTCTGAACCAGCATTGTCGGTGGCGACCGCCGCATGGACCGGTGAGGGCTGGTGGGTCATGAGGGGTCCGTTCCTCAGTTGGCACGCATGCGAATGCTGGTCGGGATCGGCACGCCGCCGAGCATCTCGAAGTCCGCCTTGACTCCGAAGTAGCTCTGCATGCGCTGGGCAACAGGGATCGCGTCGGCGTTGGCGTACAACTTCTTGGCGGCCTCGATCCAGAGCTTGCAGCCCTCCGCGCCGGGGGTCTTCATGGCCACCTGCACGGCCCTCTCATACTCGGCGTTGTCGATGCTCGCCCAGTTGTTGCCCTGCGGAGCGTCAGGTCCGGAGAGGAAGGGCACCACCATGGAGGGCAGCTGGGTTGCCAGGCTCAGGGCTGGCAGGACATCCCAGTCGCCGCCGTTGTTTTTGGTGATGGTGGAGATCAAAGTGGAAGTGCGCTGGCCATCATGTCGGACGTCCACGCCGATCTTCTTCCATGCCGCGCTGATGAGCTCGACGGCGGCGGCGGTGTTCTGCGTATCCGACGGGTAGAGGAGCCTCATGGTCAGACGCTTGCCGTCCTTGGTACGGATCCCGTCCGTGCCCCTTCTCCAGCCGCCCTTGTCGAGGAGCTTTTCGGCGGCGGCCATGTCGTACCGGGGAATGGCGGTCGTGGCAGGTTCGTCATTGCACAGCAGCGGGTCCTGGCCGTTGAGGGACGTGCCGGCCTTGCCGGCCCTATCAGTCAGCACGGATGCCACCTGGTCACGATCGAGGGCGTGAGTGAGGGCTCTGCGCACGATCGGGTCGGCGCCGGGGCGTCCCTGGCGCTGGTTGAACAGCTGCAGGTAGGTGCCCAGCTGGTAGCGGTATTCCTTGGCCGTGGCCTTGACGCGTGCGATGTCCGGGCCGGCGACGGGGGTTCCGTTCAGAGTGCCGCTCGCCAGCATGTTGGCAGCTGTGCTCGGGCTGCCGACCACCTTCATGACGATCTTCTCCGGAGCACCAGGTACATCGGTGGAGTCGCCGTTCGGCCCCCACTTGTATTCCTTGCGGCGAGTGAGCGTGTAGCTGTCCCCACTTTGGGCCTTCGTCAGCTCGTACGGGCCGGAGCCGCTGGATGCCTTGGCGAGCAGGTCACGGTCCTTCTGGCCTTTGCCGCAGACCACCAGGATGTTGGACAGCGACTCGAGCAGCATGCCGAACGGTTCGGCGCTGGTCACGGTGACCGTCTTCGCCGAGTCGTCGGGCTTCACCGTGACGTTGGGCCCGGGGATGGCGATGCCCATCAGGGGGGAGGCATTCTTCGGGTCCTTGATGTACTCGATGTCCTCTGCGATCACGCTGGGTGTCACCGCCGAGCCGTCCGAGCAGGTGACGCCGTCACGGATGGTGAGGGTGACCGAGTTGGGCTTCACTTCCCACTTGGTGGCAATACCTGAGACGACCTTGCCCGTGGCGTCGAGGGTGACAAGTGGGTCGTAGGCGTAGACCAGTAGCATGTTCGCCGCCCCGACGACCGTGTGGTACGGGTCGAGCTTTCCGGGGTCGACGGGCAAGGTGCCGGTGAACGTTGCGTTGCCGACATACGAAGGCTTGCTGGCGCTGTCGGAACCGGTGCCTGTCGAGCATCCTGTGGCAGCAAGTGCGATCGCGCACGCCGTCGCGGTCAGGTGCAGTCTCATGTTCGGCCTCCAACAGCCCACCATGTGGTGATGATTGGGGGGAAGCCTCCAGCCATCCGGCCTGTCGGGTCTTCGTCGCGCTCAACCAGATACCGGCCCGGTATTCGTCGGAAGATCCAATTCGGCTTGTCGCCAAGTCACCGCAGAATTAGTGAGGTTGGCTTGCTGGGCTGCATCCCTCACCCCACCCGAACACACGCTTGGGACCGTCCGGTGCCGTACGAGCTGAAGGAGAGTGGATCTGTGCTCCACCACGAACAGGTTCTCATCCAGGTCGGGCGGCGTTCAGGCCTGCCAGTGATCATTGCTCTGCATTCCACGACGCTCGGTCCGGCGGCCGGCGGCCTGCGGCTCTGGTGCTACCCCGACTGGCGTGACGGCCTGACCGACGCTCTTCGCCTTTCTACAGCCATGACCATGAAGATGGCCGTTGCTGGCCTGCCCAGCGGCGGGGGGAAGACTGTCGTTGCCGTCCCTGCAGGGAAGCAACTGAATGCGACCCAACGGCGTGACGTCCTTCATGATGTCGCCAACACCATCGCGTCGCTGGGCGGATCGTATGCGACCGGGCCGGACGTCGGAACTGGTCCCACCGACATGGCAGTCATCGGCGAGACCACCCCTCATGTGTTCTGCAAGCCGGCGGAACTTGGCGGAAGCGGTGACTCGTCGCCACACACTGCATTGGGCACACTCGCCGCATTGCGTGCTGTTGCCTACAGGCTCTCCGGTACGACTGACCTGAACGGTCGCCGACTCGCTTTGATCGGCCTGGGCAGGGTCGGTGAAAGCCTCGGCCACCTGCTGGTAGCTGAGGGAGCCGAGCTGACAGTGGCTGACATCGACCCACGTAAGCGGGACACAGCAGACACACTTGGCGCAAAATGGCTCAACCCCGATGAGATCATCACTGCGGACGTGGACTTCATCGTCCCCGCAGCACTCGGCTCAACGCTCACCAGAAGGGTCGTACCCCGGCTCCGCTGCAAGGCCGTTGTCGGGCCGGCGAACAACCAGCTCGCCACCCCTGATGTCGCCGATCTACTCCATCACCGCCAGATCGTCTGGGTACCCGACTACGTCGCCAGCGCGGGCGGCGCTATCAACGCGATAAGCACCGAACTCCATCACCTGGGCGCCGACGAAAGCCGCGCAAGGATCCTTGCCATCCAAGACACCGTCGGCGAGCTGCTCGACACCGCTCAACGCCTCGGCCAGACCCCCGCACAGGCTGCCGTCACTATCGCAGAGCACCGCATTAGTGAGGCCGCCCCCAGCCGATCCCCGAGCCTTGAAGAGTCTCCATGAGCTCCGGGCTTAGCGCGGGATGCGTGGAGGGGCAAGGGCTCCTCGGACCAGTGCGTGCCCGCGGAGGTGGCCGTCGCGGGCGTGGTCGGGACCGCTAAGGGTCGGCTGTCTGAGAACAGCGAGTCGAGTGTGCCGAGGTTTCCGCACCTCAGCGACTGCCGGCTCGGCTGTGCCGAAGCCGACCAGCTTGAAACGTGTCGTATTCGGTCTCCCGAACCTAGAGGAGACGTGCCGCACAAAGGTCCCACGCTCGGGCCGGATACCTCGATGGCTCTATCAATGGGACGTCTTGGCACAACTATGGATTGGCCGTGATGAGTCGACCAGCGGCATGCGGAGCACACCACGCCAGTTTGCGCGGTGTGCTGGGTCTGCTCGTTGCCGCTGTTGCAGTCTTCTGTGTGTTTTCCCAGAGTCATGGGCAGGAGAACGGTTCCGTCCAGGACCAGCCGCGCCTTAACCTCGAGCACTCGCACGCCCATAAGCTTCCCTCACTCGTCACAGACGCCGATGGCTCTGCCCTGCCATGCGGGCAGAAGGCGATCGGCCAGCAGAGTGTCCCCCGTCCCCTGAACAAGCTGCCCGCGACTTCCTTGGCGCCCGCGGCTGATGTCCAGGATGTGTCCTTCACATCAACGGCCGCATACTGTCACCGCGTGCGTACTGGCGGGCTAGCGCCACCTCCTCTTTCCGCCCTCTCCGTTCTGAGGTTTTAAGCCGACCGCCGCGTCGTGTCCTTGAACCCCTTGGAATGGAGTGCTTGAACATGTTCCCTGCCCCTCGCTCGATGCGTCTGGCAGCTACTGCGTTGCGGGGTTGGCAGCCTCAGCAATGGGTCACAGCCGGCATCTGCACGCTACTGACCGCAGGGCTGGTCGGCGTGCCGACAGATGTGGTGCCCAATCCGCTGTTTTCCCGGTCAGTCGCCGTGCAGTGGTGGAGCTATCCAGCCCTCGCCATCACCGCCGTGCTGTCCGGTCTCATCTTGACCACCTATGTGCGCCTCCCTTCCACGCCCAGCGCACCAGAGTCCCCGACCGGTGGCCGGCTGGGCTCGGCGGGTGGGCTGCTGTCCCTTCTGGCGATCAGCTGCCCGGTCTGCAACAAAGTCGTCCTATTGCTCCTCGGAGCCTCTGGCGCGCTCAGTTACTGGGCTCCCCTACAGCCTCTGGCCGCCCTCACGTCCGTGGCTCTACTCGCCGAAGCAGCACTGCGCCGACTGTCGACTCAGGTCGGGTGTCCTGTGCCTGCTTCCGCCTGAACCTCAACCAGCTGAAGCTCCGGGGCGCGGGCTGAGGGCACCGCTTGTACATCTCACCTCGCAGGCAGGCACTTCACGCCGCGAGGGTCCGATTAGGGTGCAACGGTGCCTAACAATGCCGCCGCCCTGCCCTCCCCCGCCGAGGGGCTGTTCCGGCTCGCCACGCTCACTCGCTTCACTGGGAGGCGAGTTCGCCTGACCGTCCATAAAGCGCAGTGCCCGGTGGTTCCTGAGCACGGCAAGGTTGTGGTCAGCAGTGGTTCGTGGCAGGTCCTGGACGTGCCCGGCAGCCAGGTCGCCCGTCATTTGCAGGCAGCCAAGGAAGGCAGGGTGAGCGTTCTTACATCATGTAGGCGCTGTGGTGGATGGCAGGTGTGACGTCTCAACGCGCCGTGGGGGCTCTGTCGCGTCCAGGGCGAAGGCAAAGCAGTACCTGCCGCGTATTGCTCTGCGACACAGCTGAGGCCGTCAGGGTTCTGGCGTGCGCTGTATGGGACCCTGCAAAAGGCTCTGGCGATGCCCAGCCATCCATCACTCTTGCAGGTTCAGCGGGCTTCGGAGCCACCTTGACGAGGTGCGGCCTCAGTGGCCTGTTACTTGGGCGCCAGACTCATCTTGCCTGACATGCGTGGCCGGAATGTGCCCCATGCGGCCCTTGTTGAAGTCATCAATGGCATCGTGGATTTCGCGCGCCGTGTTCATCACAAAAGGCCCATACCGGGCTACCGGTTCGTTGATCGGCAGGCCTCCGAGGAGCAGGACCTCAAGCTGTCCGGTGCGGCCGTTCTGGTGGGGCCCTGCTTGGACAGTGACAGTGTCGCCTGCTCCGAAGATGGCAAGCTGCCCTTCGCTCAGAGGCCGCTTGTGCTCACCCACATATCCGCTGCCTTGCAGGACGTAGACCATCGCGCTGTACTCCCTTGGCCATGCGGTATGCAGCTGAGACTGCGGCTCGAGACTCGCGTGGGCGTAGGTGATCGGAGTATGGGTCACTCCGGGGCCCTGATGGCCTGCAAGTTCTCCTGCGATCAGCCGGACCAGCGCACCACCGTCGTGGGAGGTGAGCAGTCGCAGCCTGTCTGCTCGGATGTCCTGGTAGCGGGGCTTGGCCCACTTGAGGCTTCTGGGGAGGTTGACCCAGAGCTGGACACCGTGGATGAGACCACCGTTGAGGATGGTCTCTTCTGTGGGCACTTCGTCGTGGAGAATTCCCGATCCAGCGGTCATCCACTGGGTATCTCCGTCGGAGATCAACCCACCGCCACCGTTGGAGTCGTGGTGGACGACGGTGCCGTCGATGACGTAAGTGACGGTTTCGAACCCGCGGTGAGGGTGCCAGGGGGCGCCTTTCGCTTCGTGGGGGGCGTAGAGCGTTTCCCCGACATGATCCAGGAGGAGGAACGGGTCGGCCTGGTCCATGGTGGCGCTCGGGAAGGGCCTTCGCACCATGAATCCCGCCCCCTCCCGCTGCTGGTGTGCGGTGACCACGCGGCCCACGGGACGGCCGCGGGCAGCGGCAGCCGGCTGCGGGATGCGGGGAAGCACCAGCAGATCTTCCACATTCAGTGCGGGCACAATGACTCCTTCAACGTTCGGCGGCGGATAGTCCCGCACGTTTAGTTGAACAATAAACCATAAATTCCGGTTTTCGCCTCAGCTCCCGGCGCGCTGCGCAGCATCGACACATCCAGTAGCTCTCACACCTATAGCGACACCCCGCGCACGGAGAGCAGCCAACGAGGGCGGGCGGCGCCCTCGCCGAACGCAGGCGCTTATCTCCACACCAGGAGGTGGTCTCCCGCGCTCGGAGGATGGCGCACTCCCTCTCCTCCGTGGGGACGAGGCCCGATCTCCTCCCTGCCGCCCCCTTCATCGGCTGGCCCTGCGCCGAGACTGTTGAAGATTCCAGGTCGTACCGCAGGGCTACACGACCAGCCGCACCCAGAGGAGCCGTTACGGATGAAGCCGAAGCATCGCGCCCTGGCCGCAGTCATCACCGGAGCGACAGTTGTAGCGACAGTGGGCGTGGGCCAGTCAGCCACCACGGAGGACCTGATGCCCCCAACGCCAGACAAGGTTTCGTGGGGATCCTGCACGGCTCCTTCCAGGGAGCGAGCCATCGATCCGGAGTTGGAATGTGCAACGGTGCAGGTTCCACTCGACTATCGCGACTCTGCGGGTCCGACAATCGGCATAAGGGTCTCCCGTCGAGTAGCCCAGTCCTCCGAGCGCCGCGGCGCGCTCCTGATGAACCCAGGGGGGCCTGGAGCGTCCGGCCTGGAGTTCCCTTCGGTTTTCGCGCACGGAGCAACGGCTGCAGGGCAGCAGCGCCTTCTCAGGCACTACGACCTCATCGGCTTCGATCCCCGAGGGGTGGGGCAGAGTAGTCCCATCTCATGTGGGCTCACGCCAGAACAGACGGCAGCAGTGGGGTGGCCCTGGCCGGACCGCAACGGAATCTCTGCCAACATCACAGCAGCTCGCAGTGCTGCGCATGCCTGTGAGGCTCACTCGGGAAGCATTCTTCCCCACATCACCACGGCGAACACTGCCCGCGACATGGAGCAGATCCGCAAGGCGCTGAGTTTCGACAAGTTCTCCTACTACGGCCTGTCGGCCGGCTCGTACCTGGGGGCGGTCTACACCTCTATGTTCCCTGGACGAACCGACCGGATCGTCCTGGACAGCTCTCCAGACCCCAAGGCGATCTGGAGAGACATGAAGGTCGACATTGGCGCAGGTGTTCAGCGACGCTTCGAGGAGTTTGCCAAGTTTGCTGCCATGAATGACGCTCAACTACACCTGGGTGCCACACCGAGCGCCGTTCAGGCCGCGTATCTGGCCGCGGCTGAGCGGTTGGATGGGACGCCAATCCAGGTAAACGGACGGAAGGTTGACGGAGACACCTTGCGTACCACTGTTCTGCAGGCCATGTACGCCGACGACACAGTCATGCCAGCTCTGGCTGGTGTGCTCCAGTACATCGAGGGGCGCCCTGGAGCCCCCTCCGCAGGTGAGGTGTCCGAGGTGATCGGCGCCTTGACGCCGAGCATGGACGCTGCGATGGCGAACACCATCGCGGCCCAGTTCGCGATCATGTGTGGAGACACCGCTTGGCCGCGATCGGTTGGTACGTACGTAAAGGATGTACGTGAGCAGTCTGGTGCTTACCCTGTCGCTGGTGGCGAGACCGCCAACATCACCCCCTGCGCCTTCTGGGCGAACCAGCCGCTGGAGCCGACGCCGCAGGTCAACAGCGACGGCCCTCACAACGTTCTAATGGTCAACAATCAGCGCGACCCTGCCACGGGGCTTGCCGGAGCTTTCGGGATGAAGTCAGCTCTGGGACAGCGTGCTCGCCTTGTCAGTGTGAACCAGGGGGGGCATGGGGTGTTCATGGCACCAAATGCGTGCGCCAACAACGTTGTTACCGACTGGTTGGCGGAGGGGCAGATGCCTAAGGACGGAACCATCTGCGCCCCTCGAACGTCGTAGGTGCGCACCAGTAGGGGGCTGCGGCGATGGCATGTCGTGGGGACTCAGAGCGACCGGAGGGTGTTCCCAAACTGCTCTCAGGCCAGAATCTCGGTCACCCACGTGACTACAACGCTTGCGGTTCCGGCAGTTGTTGTTCCGTCCAGACATACTTGCCTGAAGCCTCGTAGCGGGCGCCCCAGCGATGGGAAAGAGCTGTCACGAGTTGCAGACCGCGGCCCCCTTCGTCAGTTTCGGCCGCCCGGCGTACATGCGGCGTAGTAAGACTGCCGTCAGCCACCTCGCAGACAAGGGAGTCGCTGCGCAGGAGGCGGAGTCGGATAGGGCCTCGGGCGTAGCGGACGGCGTTGGTGACCAGCTCACTGACAATGAGTTCTGTGGTCATGACCAGGTCTTCGAGATCCCAGCTCGTCAGTTGTTCACGAATCATGGATCGCGCCTGTCCAGCCGCGACTGCTTCTTGCGGCAGAGTCCAGCTGGCCATATCGGATCGGGCCAGGGAGTGAGGCTGAGCGATGAGAAGTGCTGCATCGTCAGTTGTGTCAGACGGCGAGGGCAGCAAGGTATCGGTCAGGGCGTCGCACAGTCGTTCCGTTAGAGGCTGCGGTGTCGGCATGCCCCGGGAGGCAACCACCGGACTGTCGGCATCAGGGTTCTTCAGCATATGGCTAAGGGTGCGGGTGATCATTGCCATGCCTCGGTCCAGGCTGCGCGTGGCGGTCTCAGCAAGGCCATCCGTATAGAACACCAGCAAGCTGCCGTCGGGGATGTGGAGTTGTGTGGTCTCAAAGGGAGGTTCAGCGACCCCCAAGGGGGAATTCGGTTCGAGGTCGACGAGTCTGGCGATGCCATCTGGATCCACGAACACGGGTGGCGGATGGCCGGCTGTGGTGAAGATGCAGCTGGAGTCGGTGGGATCGTAGACCGCGTAGAGGCATGTGGCGTAGAAGTCTTCTCCGATGTCGGCCACCAGGTCGTTCAAGTGGGCCAGGAGATCGTCTGGGGCTAGCTCTAGGTCTGCGAGGGTGCGCACTGCAGTTCTCAGGCGTCCCATGGTTGCAGCTTCCGAGAGACCGTGTCCCATGACGTCGCCGATCACGAGAGCGACGCGGCCGGCTGACAGAGGAAGGACGTCGTACCAGTCACCTCCGACATCCACGGCTTCTCCGGCCGGCAAGTAGCGGGCGGCCGCGGTGAGGGAGGGCAGGGCAGGCAGGTCGCGCGGCAACAGTCCACGTTGCAGTTCGCGGGCACGGAAGTGATCGACGTCGTGGAGACGGGCTCGCTCGAGGGCTTGGGCGATCAGACCGCTGAGCGCTATCAGCAGGGTCCGCTCTGCATCGTCGAGTCGGCGCTGTTCGGAGAAGGAGATGGAGCAGGCGCCGATGGGTCGTCCGGACGCAATGAGCGGGAGGAAAGCCCACGACTTCTTGCCGGATACGGCTACGCGGTGGGCCATGTGGGGATAGCGGTGGATGTGTTCCTCGATCGTATCGACGAAGAGTGGGGCGCCAGCGCTCAGGACGTCACTGACGGGCGATAGAGCAGGAACGGGTTCGGCTTCCACCATCTCGGTAAAGCTCGCGGGGTAGCCGACCGCCCCCACGATGCGAACGCGGTTCGGCCTGCTTTCTTCCAGGAGGCCGATGGTCAAGCCAGAGGCACCAAAAGGGGGCAGAACGCGCTCGGCCACAGCTGAGACCACGTCTTGGACGGTCAAGGCTCCTGACAGCGCTACGGTGAGGTCTTTGATTCGCTCTGCCTGTTGCACAGCCTTACGGTGAGCGAGGGTGGTTTCAGCTTCCCGGTCTTTCGCCGCGGTGACGTCACTGATGTGCACACTCATACTGTCGGAGGCTGGCGCCAGACGCAGGTGGTACCAACGATCGTCGGCGAGCCGCCGCAGGTCGACCCCCTTGGGCAGACCGGAAGCGACAGCATCTCGGCAGTGGCGCTCCACGTCTCCAGCGCTCTGGAACGCCTTCGCAGCCTCCCAAAGCAGGTGCCCCACTGGGGTATTTTCGGGAGCGCCTCCGATAGCGCGGAGCAGCCGTTCAGCGGTGGCGTTGGCGTAGAAGATCCGCCACTCACTGTCCACCAGCAGAAGACCATCCGCCATCTGCTGCAGAGCTTCACCTACGCGCCCTTTGGGCAGGTCAGGATGGCCCTGGGGGTGGCGTGGGGAGGAAGCCCGACGTTCATTCACAACCAACCTCACCCTCTACAGCCTCTTGCCCCCTTCACGCCTATTACCGCACACGACTCCTCTCAATGCCCGGCATACCTGGCGCGCTCGTTGGTCCGACCAGCGCGGCAGGACGGACGACCCCCCGTCGCCACGTCCGAGCCGAGCTTCTCCGGGGTGATCGCGTTCGGCACCCGATGATTACCGGTCGCCCTGGGCCCCACGCCCGTTCGGCCAGGCCGGGCGGCAGTTTCCTCGGCACGTTGATGCATTACGTGCTGACGGTCGAAGGCGGGGTGGGCTGGAAAGGCATCCACCATGGTCTGCCAAGGCAACCACGACTCCGGCGCGATGATCCGCCGGACAGGACCCATAGCAGCCAAGCTACTCGGTACCTCTCATCCGGATCAGAAGACCAAGGAGCAGTGCGGCTGCAGCAGGCCCCGCAAAGTACGGCCACAGGTTGGCCAGTTCACCGGCCAGGAGGGCGGGACCAAATTGACGAGCTGGGTTGAGGCTGCCGCCAGTAGTCTGCGCAGTCACTCCAATCAGGATGGCAAGCGTCGCACCTATGCCCCAGGGCATCCACCTCACCGGGCGAGGCCCGGCGGACAGGGCCGCCACAGCGAAGAGGAGCATGAACGTCGCCAGGGCTTCACCCAACGCAACAGAAAGCTGCGAGGAAGTCGCCAGCGGTCTCAGCAGTGCGTAAGCAACCTCGGGGTGAGCCACGGCCGGCCCCGCCAGTTGCCGAGCGGCAAGTACGCCAAGCACTGACCCGGTCAGCTGCGCCGAGATGTACGGCAGGACATAGCGACCCGGAACCTTGTACATCGCCCACATCAGGATGGTCACCGCGGGGTTCATGTGCGCCCCGCTCATCCGACCTAGCGGACTGACGATGAGCAACGCCACGACGAGGCCACTGATTCCTGCGTCCACAGCAAGGCGCTGCGCCGGGCTAGGAAACACCCCGTGAAGCCCTGCGCCGGGGAGGAATAGCCAACGGAACAGCACACCCATGGACAGCATCAACGTGGCGGTGGCGAACAGCTCCGACGCCCAGAGCGCCGTGGGGCGCGAGCCTCCTCCGAAGCGGCGAGGAGCAATCTCGAGATGGTCGGTCGTCACGGTCGCTGGTCCTTTGGTGCTGGCAGGCGGCTTTTCATATCAAGCACCACGCCCCGGCGAACGTTCACCACCATCGCAGCCACAAGCACCTCAGATCCGGACCTGCCCGTCCGCTCTGCACATGCTTCGAAGCCCCCTCCCGGCCTTTCCTTTCCCGCCCTCGAGACTGTGGACTCCCGCCCGATGTCTGGATCTGTGTTTCGAACGTCCCAAACCGTAGACAAGATCCTTCCGGGTGAACGGGTTGAGCAGTAACGAGGGCCTGGAGCAGGTCCCGCCGGAGGCGTAACACCCTCCTCAACCCATCCACTCCATTTCTTGAGGAGCTCACGATGAACACCTTGGCAGCGGACGTGAAGCGCCCGCGCTCGGAGTTCTTGATCGCGCTGGGACTGGCCGCGGGCCCCGTGGTAGCA
>NZ_JBVHWN010000024.1:0-39520 GCF_055564335.1 Streptomyces sp. NPDC029139
CGCCCGGTTACATTCCGAACCCGGAAGCTAAGCCTTTCAGCGCCGATGGTACTGCAGGGGGGACCCTGTGGGAGAGTAGGACGCCGCCGAACAATTTTTAGCCTCTACCCCCGGACTTCGTCCGGGGGTAGAGGCATTTTTGCGTTCACGGTCGGACAGGTGACCCCTGTGCACTCCCCCCACGTGGCTGAAGGTAGGGTCAGGGGGCATCATTGGCACGTTCCCACAGGAGGCCCCCGGGTGGAGGTCCAGGAGACTCGCGTTCAGACGGACCGGGTCCTCACCATCCCCAACATCCTGAGCATGGCTCGCCTGGTGGGCGTGCCGCTCTTCCTGTGGCTGATTCTCCGACCGGTGTTCGGCGGTCCGAACAGCGATGGCTGGGCCCTGCTGGTACTGATGCTCAGCGGCGTCAGCGACTATCTCGACGGCAAGCTCGCCCGGCGCTGGAACCAGATCAGCAAGCTCGGCCGGCTCCTCGACCCGGCCGCCGACCGGCTGTACATCGTCTCCACCCTCATCGGCCTGACGTGGCGCGAGGTCCTGCCCCTGTGGCTGACCGCCGCCCTTTTCGCCCGCGAGCTGATGCTTCTGGTCATGGTGGGAATCCTCCGCCGACACGGCTATCCGCCGCCGCAGGTGAACTTCCTCGGGAAAGCTGCGACATTCAACCTGATGTACGCCTTCCCCTTGCTGTTGCTCAGTGACGGAACGGGCTGGCTTTCGTCACTCGCTGAAGTTTTCGGGTGGGCCTTCGCCGGATGGGGTACAACTCTGTATTGGTGGGCAGGGATCCTCTACGTGGTCCAGGTCCGCCGACTCGTCAAGGCGGATACCGCGGCCGACTGAGCCCGTCTGTCCCGTGCCGTGCAGAGTCGCCGGCATGTACGAGGACGCCCCCGGGCCACCGAGCGGACAGGTGAAGTCGGCAGGACCGTTGTCTCTTGAAGGAGGACGCTTCCGACATGAAGGCCGTCGTGATGGCCGGTGGCGAAGGAACCCGACTTCGCCCGATGACCTCAAGCATGCCCAAGCCTCTTCTGCCGGTGGCCAACCGGCCGATCATGGAGCATGTCCTGCGACTGCTCAAGAGGCACGGTCTCACAGAGACCGTTGTCACCGTGCAGTTTCTCGCCTCGCTCGTCAAGAACTACTTCGGTGACGGCGAGGAGCTCGGAATGGAGCTCACCTACGCCAACGAAGAAAAACCGCTCGGTACCGCGGGAAGTGTGAAGAACGCCGAGGAGGCGCTGAAGGACGACGCCTTCCTCGTCATCTCCGGCGACGCGCTCACCGATTTCGACCTCACCGATCTGATCGCCTTCCACAAGGAGAAGGGCGCCCTCGTCACCGTCTGTCTGACGCGTGTGCCGAATCCGCTGGAATTCGGCATCACGATCGTGGACGAGGAAGGAAAGGTCGAGCGCTTCCTCGAGAAGCCGACCTGGGGGCAGGTCTTCTCGGACACCGTGAACACCGGCATCTACGTCATGGAGCCCGAGGTCTTCGACTATGTCGCGGCCGACACCTCCGTCGACTGGTCCGGTGACGTCTTCCCGCAGCTCATGAAGGAAGGCAAGCCGATCTACGGCTACGTCGCCGAGGGCTACTGGGAGGACGTCGGCACCCACGAGAGCTACGTCAAGGCCCAGGCCGACGTGCTCGAAGGAAAGGTCAACGTCGAACTCGACGGCTTCGAGATCTCGCCCGGCGTATGGGTCGCGGAAGGCGCCGAGGTCTCGCCCGACGCCGTTCTCCGCGGGCCGCTCTACATCGGCGACTACGCGAAGGTCGAAGCCGGGGCGGAAATCCGCGAGCACAGCGTCATCGGCTCGAACGTGGTCGTCAAGAGCGGAGCCTTCCTCCACAAGGCCGTCATCCACGACAACGTCTACATCGGGCAGCAGAGCAATCTGCGCGGCTGCGTGATCGGCAAGAACACCGATGTCATGCGGGCGGCCCGGATCGAGGACGGCGCCGTCATCGGCGACGAATGCCTGATCGGTGAGGAATCGATTGTCCAGGGGAACGTCCGCGTCTATCCCTTCAAGACCATCGAGGCCGGCGCCTTCGTCAACACCTCCGTCATCTGGGAATCGCGCGGGCAGGCCCATCTCTTCGGGGCTCGCGGGGTCTCCGGAATCCTCAACGTCGAGATCACGCCCGAGCTGGCCGTACGTCTCGCGGGGGCGTACGCCACGACGCTGAAGAAGGGCGCCACCGTCACCACCGCGCGTGACCACTCCAGGGGTGCGCGTGCCCTGAAGCGCGCGGTGATCTCGGCCCTCCAGGCCAGCGCCATCGACGTACGCGACCTGGAGAACGTGCCGCTGCCGGTGGCACGGCAGCAGACCGCCCGCGGAAGCGCCGGCGGGATCATGCTGCGGACCTCGCCCGGTGTGCCGGACTCCGTGGACATCATGTTCTTCGACGAGCGCGGCGCGGACCTCTCACAGGCCGGGCAGCGCAAGCTGGACCGGGTCTTCGCCCGCCAGGAGTACCGGAGAGCGTTCCCGGGCGAGATCGGCGACCTCTCCTTCCCGGCGAGCGTCTTCGACTCGTACACCGGCTCCCTGCTGCGGAACGTCGACATCTCCGGGATCGCCGAGGCCGGTCTGAAGGTCGTGGTGGACGCCTCGAACGGCAGCGCGGGGCTCGTGCTGCCGAGCCTCCTCGGCCGGCTCCAGGTGGACTCCCTGACCATCAACCCCGGACTCGACGAATCGCGGCCCACCGAATCGGTGGAGACCAGGCGGGCCGGGCTCGTACGGCTCGGTGAGATCGTGGCTTCGGCGCGCGCCGCGTTCGGGGTGCGGTTCGACCCCGTGGGTGAGCGGCTGTCGCTCGTCGACGAGCGGGGCCGGATCATCGAGGACGACCGCTCGCTCCTCGTCATGCTCGACCTGGTCGCCGCCGAGCGGCGCTCGGGGCGGGTGGCCCTGCCGGTGACGACCACGAGGATCGCCGAGCAGGTAGCGGCGTACCACGGCACGCAGGTCGAGTGGACGACGACGTCTCCGGACGACCTGACCAGGGTCGGCCGGGAGGAGTCCACGATCTTCGGCGGCGACGGGCGCGGCGGGTTCATCATTCCCGAGTTCAGCAGCGTCTTCGACGGCGCCGCCGCGTTCGTCCGGCTGATCGGGCTGGTGGCGCGTACGCAGCTCACGCTGAGCCAGATCGACGCCCGTATCCCGCGGGCCCACGTCCTGCGACGGGACGTCGCGACGCCGTGGGCCGTGAAGGGGCTCGTGATGCGCCGGGTCGTGGAGGCGGCCGGCGACCGGTCGGTGGACACCACCGACGGCGTACGGGTCGTGGAGGCGGACGGCCGCTGGGTGATGGTGCTTCCCGACCCGGCCGAGGCCGTCACCCATCTGTGGGCGGAGGGGCCCGACGACACCTCCGCGCAGGCCCTGCTCGACGAGTGGTCGAACGTGGTCGACAGCGCAGGTCACTGACGATTGGGACGGGTGAGCCGGGAGGTGTCCTGCGGACGCCTCCCGGTTCTTCGGTGGGGCCATTCGGCGGTAGCCCCGCCGACGTGCGACGATGTGCGGCATGTCGCAGCAGCACCCCGCTCGGAGCACCGGATCACCACCCCCGCGTCCGGACGCGTCCATGTCGCTGCTGAACAACGTGATCGACCACGCTCTCGACGACGGCTACGCCGAGGCGACCGCCCGGCGCGCGGCGGAGGGCGGCGGTCTGCCGCGCACGCTGCGGGCCAAGCTGGGCCTCGCGGCCGGCCTGGTGCTCGCCGCGGCCGTGGTGACCGTGGGAGCCGCGGAGGCGCGGATCTCCGCGCCGGTCGTCGCCAAGGAGCGGCAGGAGCTGATCGACCGGATCGACGCGGAGACCTCCGGGGCCGACAGGCTGGAGCAGGACGTCGAGAAGATCCGCGCCGAGGTGGGGGAGCGACAGCGCAAGGCGCTCGAACAGCACGGTGGTGACCAGGCCGAGCTGGTGGCGCTCCTGTCCGGTGCGACCCCGGTGCACGGCCCGGGCGTGAAGCTCGTGGTCGACGACGCCAAGGGCACCGAGCAGGGTGGCGGCGGCCCCCGTGAGAGCAGTGGGTTCTCCGATACGGGCCGCGTCCGTGACCGTGACATGCAGCGGGTCGTCAACGGTCTGTGGCAGTCGGGTGCCGAGGCCGTCGCGATCAACGGACAGAGGCTGACGTCGCTGTCCGCGATCCGTGCCGCGGGCGACGCCATACTGGTCGACAACAAGCCGCTGGTGCCGCCGTACACGGTGCTGGCGGTGGGGGACGGGCAGCGCTTGAGCACCGCGTTCCAGGACAGCGCCGACGGCCAGTACCTGCACGCGCTGCAGGAGAACTTCGGGATCCGCACCAGCATCTCGGCCGAGGCCGAGGTGCGGCTGCCGGCCGCGCCGAGTCTGACCGTACGTACAGCACAGCCGAGGGGAGCCGGGGCGGCCAGGGCCACCGGACAGGCCACGGCCGACACAGGGAAGGGCACATCTTGATCGCCGTACTGGGCCTGATCGTGGGAGTGGTGGTCGGACTGTTGGTCCGGCCCGAGGTTCCGGCGGTGGTCGAGCCCTATCTCCCGATCGCCGTGGTCGCCGCTCTCGACGCGGTCTTCGGCGGCCTCCGTGCCATGCTCGACGGCATCTTCGTCGACAAGGTCTTCGTGGTCTCCTTCCTGTCGAACGTGGTGGTGGCGGCGCTGATCGTCTTCCTCGGCGACAAGCTGGGCGTCGGCGCGCAGCTGTCGACCGGTGTCGTCGTCGTGCTCGGCATCCGGATCTTCTCCAACGCCGCCGCCATCCGGCGGCACGTGTTCCGGGCGTGACGCCGATGAGCAACGACGCGCACCCCGGGACGCCGGAGACCCCTGACGGCGACAAGGGCACGCCTTCGGCGCCCGCGCCCTCCGAACCGCAGCTGACCGGGCGTCAGCGGCTGGCGGCCGGGCTGTGGCCGCCGCGGGTGAGCCGGGCGCAACTCATCGTCGCGCTCCTGCTGTTCGTCCTCGGTCTGGGCCTTGCCATCCAGGTCCGCTCCACCAGTGACAACAGTGCGCTGCGCGGCGCCCGTCAGGAGGACCTCGTCCGCATCCTCGACGAGCTCGACGACCGTACACAGCGCCTGGAGGACGAGAAGGCGCGCCTGGAGACCCAGCGCTCCGAGTTGGAGTCCAGCTCGGACCAGGCCGAGGAGGCGCGCAGGCAGACGCAGGAGAAGGAGCGTCAGCTCGGCATCCTGGCCGGCACCGTCGGTGCCGAGGGCCCGGGCATCACGCTGACCGTCGCGGGCGCCGCGGCGGCGGTGGAGTCGGACATGCTGCTCGACGCCATCCAGGAGCTGCGGGCCGCGGGCGCCGAGGCGATCCAGATCAACGACGTCCGGGTCGTCGCGGACAGCTACTTCACCGGCGAGGGCGGTGACATAGAGATCGATGGAACGAAGGTGACCGCTCCGTACGTCTTCAAGGTCATCGGCAAGCCCGAGGATCTCGAGCCCGCGCTCAACATCCCCGGTGGAGTCGTCCAGACACTGGAGAAGGAGCAGGCCACGGCGACCGTGGCCCGGTCCGAGAAGATCGTCGTGGACGCCTTGCGACCTGCGAAGCGGCCTGACTACGCTCAGTCGTCCTCGCAGTGAGGCGGGGTGGCGTGGCGGTCGCGCGACATGGGGAAGAGGTTGCGGGGGGTCGCCGCACCACAAGCGTGGTGCGTGGTGGAAACTGTCCGGAGGATACGGACGTTGTGAAGGTGTCCGGGTCGGCAGGTGTGTTCATTCAGGGTTCGTCCTGCCCCACGGGCGGGTCTGTTTCGGTCAAGGGGAATCGCCCGTGAGTTTTTTTGCGAAGTTGTTCGGCAAGAGCGCACGCGAGGACGGCGGCAACGCCAAGCACCGCGCGCCGCGCCACGCCCAGAGCGAGGAGCAGGCGGGCGAGCGTCCGCTGTTCCGTGACGAGGTCGACGACCAGGGCGCGTCGTCTGTTGACCCTGCCGGTGCAGGCCGCATAGGTTTCGGAGAGCCATCGACCTCGGGTACGGGTGGCGGGTTCACCCCCGATCCGTATGCGACCCAGACCTCCGCGGGTCAGCCGCGGCAGGAGGATGCGTCCATGCCGGTGTGTACGAGGTGCGGTCACAGCAACGCCGCGGACAGTCGTTTCTGCTCCCACTGCGGTACGCCGCTGCGGGGCGGGGCGCCCGTGGAGCGCGCGTCCGAGACGACGTCGACGATCTCGATCTCCGGCCTCGAGGCGTACGACGCCGAGGTCACCGGTCAGACCCCCGTCCCGTCCCTGTCGCCGGAGGCGCTGGCGGCCGTCGAGTCGCTGCCGGCCGGATCGGCGCTGCTCGTCGTGCGGCGCGGTCCGAACTCGGGCAGCCGTTTCCTGCTGGACGGCGAGCTGACCACGGCCGGCCGTCACCCGCAGAGCGACATCTTCCTCGACGACTTCACCGTGTCGAGGCGCCATGTGGAGTTCCGGCGGGCGCAGGACGGCAGCTTCACCGTGGCCGATGTCGGCAGCCTCAACGGCACGTACGTCAACCGTGAGCCGATCGACTCGGTCGTTCTGTCCAACGGCGACGAGGTGCAGATCGGCAAGTACCGGCTGGTCTTCTACTCGAGCCAGCGGGGCGCGTGACGCCTCGGGGAAGCCTTCAGGGAAGGTCCATGCTGCGAACACCGACGGGCGGCGCCGGGCACGGCGCCGCCACCGCGGGCGACCGCCTGGTCAGCATCGGCACGGTGCTGAACCAGCTGCGTGACGAGTTTCCCGAAGTGACCATCTCCAAGATCCGGTTCCTGGAGGCCGAGGGGCTTGTCGAGCCCCGGCGCACGGCCTCCGGTTACCGGAAGTTCAGCCCGCAGGACGTGGAGCGGCTTGCTCAGATCCTGCGGATGCAGCGGGACCACTACCTTCCGCTGAAGGTCATCCGGGAGCATCTCGACGCCCTCGCGAGGGGCGAGCAGATCAAGCTGCCGTCGCCCAGTCCGCAGCGAGATCTCCTCGACGGGGCCTGGGAGCCGGAGAGCGACCGCCCGACCGCCGCCCGGGTGGGCCGGGCCGAGCTGCTCGCCGCCGCAGAGGTGAGCGAGGAACAGCTGACCGAGTGGGAGTCGTACGGGCTCATCGCCGCCGGAGCCGAGGGTGGCTACGACGCCGAGGCGATCACGGTGGCGAGACTTGTCGCGGATCTGGGGAGATTCGGTCTGGAACCGAGGCATCTCCGGGCGGTCAAAGCGGCCGCCGATCGGGAGGCGGGACTGGTCGAACAGATGGTCGCGCCGCTGCGCCGGCACCGTAATCCGCAGACCAGAGCCCATGCGGAGGCCACCGCCAAGGAGCTCGCCGGGCTCTCCGTACGGCTGCACGCGGCACTGGTCCAGACCGCTCTGGGGCTCCGGCTGCAGTGATCTTGCGGGGGCCCGACTACCCAAACCGGTCGGGCACGTCCTAGGGTTGCTGTGTGAACGAGCTCGACGTTGTGGGTGTCCGGGTGGAAATGCCCTCCAACCAGCCGATCGTGCTCCTGCGTGAAGTGGGAGGCGATCGGTACCTCCCCATCTGGATCGGACCGGGTGAGGCGACCGCGATCGCCTTCGCCCAGCAGGGCATGGCCCCTGCCAGGCCGCTGACGCACGACCTCTTCAAGGACGTCCTTGAAGCCGTGGGCCAGGAGCTCACCGAGGTCCGCATCACGGATCTCCGTGAAGGTGTCTTCTACGCGGAGCTGGTCTTCGCCAGCGGCGTCGAGGTGAGCGCCCGGCCGTCCGACGCGATAGCGCTGGCCCTGCGCACCGGGACGCCGATCTTCGGCAGTGACGGTGTGCTCGACGACGCCGGTATCGCGATTCCGGACGAGCAGGAGGACGAGGTGGAGAAGTTCCGCGAGTTCCTCGACCAGATCTCCCCGGAGGACTTCGGTTCCAGCAGCCAGTGAGGCCGTCCGCGCCGGGTGCCGTCAGGGCATTCGAGTAGCCTTTCCCCGAAGAGAGTCACGGGAAACCACTCTCAGGGTGATTATCACTCGGCGTGCCGAGTGTGGCGATCGTTGACGCACCCCGAGTGACTGCCTACCTTCGTGTGGGCAGGTCAAGGACGGAGGGTCGGCGTGATGAGCAGCGGCGACGGTACGGCAGGGGGCTCCCCCGGGCGGGCGCCCGGGGAGAGCGGTCCGTATCCGCTTCACGGCAGTGTGGGCGACTTCGGTACGGACGCGGATGTGGACGCGGACGGAGCATCCGGTACGGACGTGGTGGGATACCGCGGTCCGACGGCGTGCGCGGCGGCCGGGATCACCTACCGCCAACTGGACTACTGGGCGCGTACGGGGCTCGTCGAGCCGAGCGTACGGCCCGCGTACGGATCCGGGACGCAGCGGCTGTACAGCTTTCGCGATGTCGTCGTCCTCAAGATCGTCAAGCGTTTCCTGGACACAGGAGTGGCGCTGCAGAACATCCGGGCGGCCGTCCAGCATCTGCGGGCCCGTGGCTTCCGGGACCTGGAGCGGATGACGCTGATGAGCGACGGGGCCACGGTGTACGAGTGCTCTTCGCCCGACGAGGTCGTGGATCTGCTGCAGGGCGGGCAGGGTGTCTTCGGGATCGCGGTCGGTGTGGTCTGGCGCGACGTGGAGGCGGCGCTCTCGCAGCTGCACGGGGAGCGCGTCGACACCGGTGAGACGCTGATCGGCCACAACCCGGGCGACGAGCTCGCGCGGCGACGGCGCGACCGGGCGGTCTGACCGCGGACCGGCGGCACCCCGGCGGCCGGAGCGGTGTGGAGCGGTCCCTGGCGCGTCCGTACGTGAGTGCGGGCCGATTGTCAGTGGTGTAGGGCAGCATCGGACATGTGAGAGCCGCGCCGACGATCCTCCATCTGGACATGGATGCCTTCTTCGCCGCCGCCGAGCAGGCGGCGAAGCCGAGTCTGCGCGGAAAGCCGGTGGTCGTCGGGGGGCTGGGCCCGCGAGGGGTCGTCGCCACCGCCTCGTACGAGGCGCGCCGCTTCGGGGTCCACTCCGCGATGCCGATGGGGCAGGCCCGTCGCCTGGCGCCCAACGCCGCCTATCTCGTGCCGCGCTTCGCCTTCTACCGGGCGATCAGTGAGCACGTCATGGAGCTGCTGGGGCGCTTGTCGCCGCTGGTGGAGCCGCTGAGCCTGGACGAGGCCTTCGTGGACCTGGAGGCCGGGGGTGTGGCCGACGACAGCGCCGGCGCCCGCGAGGCCGGTGAGCGGCTGCGCAGGGACATTCTCGCCACCACGGGGCTGACGGGGTCGGTGGGGCTCGCCGGGTCGAAGATGCTGGCGAAGATCGCCTCGGAGGAGGCCAAGCCGGACGGTCTGGTGCTGATAGAGCCGGGGACCGAGCGGGAGCTGCTGGGGCCGAAGTCGGTGCGGATCCTGCCGGGCGTGGGGCCGGCCACTGGGGAGCATCTGCGGCGCGCCGGGATGACGACGGTGTCGGACCTCGCGGAAGCGGGCGAGGACGAGCTCGTACGGCTCCTCGGGCGGGCGCACGGGGCGTCCCTGTACAGGATGGCCCAGGGGTACGACGACCGGCCCGTGGTGGCCGAGCGCGACGCGAAGTCGGTGTCGGTGGAGGACACCTTCGACGTGGACCTGCACGACCGGGTACGGATCCGGACCGAGGTCGAGCGGCTCGCGGAGCGGTGCGTCACGCGACTGCGGGCCTCGGGTCACTCCGGACGGACGATCGTGCTCAAGGTGCGGCGGTTCGACTTCTCGACGCTGACGCGTTCCGAGACGCTGCGCGGGCCGACCGACGATCCGGTGGTGGTAAGGGAGGCCGCCGGGCGGCTGCTGGAGGGGGTGGACACCACGGGCGGCGTACGGCTGCTGGGCGTGGGGGTGAGCGGACTCGCGGACTACACCCAGGAGGACCTGTTCGCGCAGGCGGCGGAGCCTTCCGCGGCCGTGGAGGCGGAGGTGCCCGAGCCGGACGTCCCCGCACCGGAGGAACCGGCGGAGCGGCGCTGGTCGCCCGGACACGACGTACGGCACGCGGTCTACGGCGCCGGGTGGGTGCAGGGCAGCGGGGTCGGGCGCGTCACCGTGCGCTTCGAGGAGCCGGGGTCGGCGCCCGGGCGGGTGCGGACCTTCCTGGTGGACGATCCCGAGCTGGAGGTGGCGGAGCCGCTGCCGCTGGTGGGGCGTACGGGCGGGGAGGCGGCGGTCGCCTAGGGGGTGCCGGGTGTCGCGGGCCAGGCGGGGCTTTGCCACATGCCCGGGCCCCGGCACGGACGGTCTCGCCGGCGACGCCGCGAGCCCCGCCCCCGACGGCCCCGGCCGCCACGGGGCCGGGGCCGTGCGGCGGGGCGTCGCGGGGAGGGCCCGTCAGCCCTCCTCCTGGCCCGCCAGGCGGCCGAAGTCGCGGTCCAGAGGGGGCGGGGGCAGCGCGATGTTGTAGTGGCGGTAGAGCTGGAGTTCCTGCTCGGGGGAGAGATGCCGGCCCACGCCGAAGTCCGGTGCGTCCTTGATGAGAGACCGCTCGTAAGGGATGTGAAGGCCGTCGTCGGCCAGCTCGCTCGGCTCCAGGGGGACGAACGCGTCCCGGCCGAAGAGGCCCGTGCGGACCGCGGCCCACTCGGGAACGCCCGTGGCGTCGTCCAGATAGACCTCGTCCACGGTCCCGATCTTGTGTCCCTCACGGTCGTACGCCTTGCGGCCGATCAGGCTGCGCGGATCGATGTCGGTCTGCACGGTCCCTCCAACAGGTCGCAACTGCATCTACGAAGACCTACAAAGAATACGAAAGTGCACATCTGGGATGTCGGCCACTTGAGCGATGGGACCGAGAACCGCGCTGGTAGGCTGGCTGTGGCTGTCGACCCTGTGCGGGAGAGTCCTCCGGAGAAACCTTTCGGAGGCGCCGAAGGAGCAAATCCTCCCCGGAATCTCTCAGGCCCCTGTACCGCACGGACGAGGTCACTCTGGAAAGCAGAGCGGAGGTCCGACGGCATCCGCTCTCACCGACGGTGAAAACCGGCGTGCCTTCGGCGTGCCGGTGAAGCTCTCAGGTTGAGATGACAGAGGGGGAGGCCGTCCGGGCACCCGCGCCGTGGTGCCCCTCGCAGGTCGTGACGACCAGGAGGCCTCCGTACATGACCGCCAACCGCACTCCGCTCTCCGAACTCGAACAGGGCATCCCGTTCGAGCAGCGGCACATCGGGCCCGACGCCGAAGCACGGGCCAAGATGCTCGCGCAGGTCGGCTACGGCTCCCTCGACGAGCTCACGGCCGCCGCCGTGCCGGACGTGATCAAGAACGCCGAGGCGCTGGCCCTGCCCGCCGCCCGTACCGAGGCCGAGGTCCTCGCCGAGCTGCGCGCGCTCGCCGACCGCAACCAGGTCCTCGCTCCCATGATCGGCCTCGGCTACTACGGCACCTTCACCCCGCCGGTCATCCTGCGGAACGTGATGGAGAACCCCGCCTGGTACACGGCCTACACGCCGTACCAGCCGGAGATCTCCCAGGGCCGTCTCGAGGCGCTGCTCAACTTCCAGACCATGGTCGCCGACCTCACCGGTCTGCCCACCTCCGGCGCCTCGCTGCTCGACGAGAGCACCGCGGCCGCCGAGGCCATGGCGCTGTCCCGGCGCGTCGGCAAGGTCAAGAACGGCGTCTTCCTCGTCGACGCCGACGCCCTGCCGCAGACCATCGCCGTCATCGAGACCCGTGCCGAGCCGACCGGTGTCGAGGTCGTCGTCGCGGACCTGTCCGAGGGCATCCCCGCCGAGATCGCCGAGCGCGGCGTCTTCGGCGTGCTCGTCCAGTACCCGGGTGCCTCCGGCGCCGTCCGCGACATCAAGCCGCTCGTCGACGCCGCCCACGAGCTCGGCGCGATCGTCACCGTGGCCGCCGACCTGCTCGCGCTGACCCTGCTCACCTCGCCCGGCGAGCTCGGTGCGGACATCGCCGTCGGCACCACCCAGCGCTTCGGTGTCCCGATGGGCTTCGGCGGCCCGCACGCCGGCTACATGGCCGTCCAGGACAAGCACGCCCGCTCCCTGCCCGGCCGCCTCGTCGGCGTCTCCGTCGACGCCGACGGCAACAGGGCGTACCGCCTGGCCCTGCAGACGCGCGAGCAGCACATCCGTCGCGAGAAGGCCACCAGCAACATCTGCACCGCGCAGGTGCTGCTCGCCGTCATGGCCGGCATGTACGCCGTCTACCACGGCCCGGACGGTCTGAAGCAGATCGCCCAGCGCGTCCACCGCTACGCCACCGTCCTCGCCGCGGGCCTCACGGCCGGTGGCGTCGAGGTGGTGCACGGTTCCTACTTCGACACCCTCACCGTCCGTGTGCCCGGCAAGGCCGCCGCGGCCGTCGCCGCCGCCCGCGAGGCCGGCGTCAACCTGTACCTCGTCGACGCCGACCACGTGTCGGTCTCCTGCGACGAGACCACCGGCCGCGCCCAGGTCGCCGCCGTGTGGAGCGCCTTCGGTGTCGACGCCGACATCGAGGCGCTGGACGCCGCCACCGAGGACGCGCTGCCCGCCGGGCTGCTGCGCTCGGACGCGTACCTCACCCACCCGGTCTTCCACGCGCACCGCTCCGAGACGTCGATGCTGCGCTACCTGCGCAAGCTCGCCGACCGCGACTACGCGCTCGACCGGGGCATGATCCCGCTCGGCTCCTGCACCATGAAGCTGAACGCGACCACCGAGATGGAGCCGGTGACCTGGCCGGAGTTCGGCCAGATCCACCCCTTCGCCCCGGTCGACCAGGCGCAGGGCTACCTGACGCTCATCACCGAGCTGGAGGAGCGCCTCGCCGAGGTCACCGGCTACGACAAGGTGTCGATCCAGCCCAACGCCGGTTCGCAGGGCGAGCTGGCCGGTCTGCTGGCCGTCCGCGCCTACCACCGTGCCAACGGCGACCTGCAGCGCACCGTCTGCCTCATCCCGTCCTCCGCGCACGGCACCAACGCCGCCTCCGCGGTGATGGCCGGTATGAAGGTCGTCGTCGTCAAGACCGCCGACGACGGCGAGGTCGACGTCGCGGACCTGCGCGCCAAGATCGAGCAGTACCGCGACGAGCTGTCCGTGCTGATGATCACCTACCCGTCCACGCACGGTGTGTTCGAGGAGCACGTCGCCGACATCTGCGCCGAGGTGCACGAGGCCGGCGGCCAGGTGTACGTCGACGGCGCCAACCTCAACGCGCTGGTGGGTCTCGCCAAGCCGGGCAAGTTCGGCGGCGACGTCTCGCACCTCAACCTGCACAAGACCTTCTGCATCCCGCACGGCGGTGGCGGTCCCGGTGTCGGTCCGGTCGGCGTCCGCGCCCACCTCGCCCCCTACCTGCCGAACCACCCGCTCCAGCCCACCGCGGGCCCGGAGACGGGCGTCGGCCCGATCTCGGCCGCCCCCTGGGGCTCGGCCGGCATCCTGCCGATCTCCTGGTCGTACGTGCGTCTCATGGGTGGCGAGGGCCTCAAGCGCGCCACGCAGGTGGCCGTCCTCGCGGCGAACTACATCGCCAAGCGCCTGGAACCGCACTACCCGGTGCTCTACACCGGTCCGGCCGGTCTGGTCGCCCACGAGTGCATCGTCGACCTGCGCCCGCTCTCCAAGGCGACCGGCGTCAGCGTCGACGACATCGCCAAGCGGCTGATCGACTACGGCTTCCACGCGCCGACGATGTCGTTCCCGGTGGCCGGCACGCTGATGATCGAGCCGACCGAGTCCGAGGACCTGACCGAGCTCGACCGCTTCTGCGACACGATGATCGCCATCCGCGGCGAGATCGAGAAGGTCGCGTCGGGCCAGTGGCCCGCCGAGGACAACCCGCTGCGCAACGCCCCGCACACCGCGGCCGCGCTGGGCGGCGAGTGGAACCACGCGTACAGCCGTGACGAGGCGGTCTTCCCGGCCGGTGTGTCGGCCGCGGACAAGTACTGGCCGCCGGTCCGTCGGATCGACGGCGCGTTCGGTGACCGCAACCTGGTCTGCTCCTGCCCGCCGCTGGACGAGTACGACAACTGAGCATGAGCTGAGTGCCCTCGGCGACGGGCATGTTTCAGGGCCGGTTCGGAGGATTCCTCCGGGCCGGCCCTTGTCATGTGCCGCCCGCGGTCAGGCGGCGGTCGTCACCCGGCCCGCCGTCAGCGGGCGGTGCGGGGCGATGATCTGTCCGTCCGGCAGCAGTTCACCGGTGTCCTCGAAGAGCAGGACCCCGTTGCACAGCAGGCTCCACCCCTGCTCCGGGTGGTGCGCCATCAGTCGGGCCGCCTCCCGGTCGGCGGAGTCGGCGGTGGGACAGGCTGGCTGGTGCTGGCACATGGGTGGGTTCTTTCGCTGCGTCGTGGTGTCTGTCGTCCTGCGGCTCGATGCGGTGCTCATGGCCGCCCCCCGTTGTCGGTTCGGTTGGTCCAGTGTTCCCCTACGGACGTCGATCCGCAGGTATTTCACGGCAGCTCTTCCTACTGCATGAAGACGTATCACCCGCGCGGGCGGTTCAGCTCAACTGGGCGGTCTCTTCGGGTGGTTCGCAGTAGCCCTGGTGGGCTAGTCCGTCCGGGTCAGGGTGTTCGACCTCGGCGTTCGGGCAGCACGGCGCCCCGCGGCCCGGTCGGCCGCGGGGCGTGCGCGGAGGGTGTGGGGCATGTGCGGTACCGCTTGCGGTGGTTCAGGCCGGCGCCGGCGTGCCGAACAGCGGCGGCGGCGCCAGGCGCAGGGTGAGGACGGGCAGCAGGTCGGCGACCTGGTGCGGGCGGTGGGCGGCGATGCCCGGCGGCGCCGGGGCGAGCGGGATCAGGAGGTCGGCGGGCGCGGGCGAGGTGGACGCGCCGTCGGCCTCCGTGTCGCCGTGGAGCCACAGGGTCAGCATGTACAGCTCCGGTATGGAGAGCAGCCGGGGCTGGTACGTCACCGGCAGCGCTTCGGCCTGGAGCAGGGCGCGTTCGGTGGCGGTGACGTACGGGCCCTCGAAGAAGTGCGAGAAGGACCAGCCGTCGGGCGTGAGCATGGTGTCGGCGGCGGCGACGGCCCGGTCGGTCCCCCGGATGAGGAAGCGCCAGCCGGCGAGCCGCGTGCGCGGTTCCTGTGCGGACGGTACGACCTGGTCCCGTACGTCGAGGACATGGACGGGCAGGGGCAGCTCGGGGCTCAGCGGCCCCTGGGCGGCCCGCAGGGCGGGAGTTCGCGCTTCGCGGACGGCGGTGGGGGAACCGAGGGCCGCGAGGACGCTGCGCAGGGCCGGCGCAGGGGCCGGGGAGGGTCGGAGCATGGTGGGTCGCCTCTCGCTCAGGAGACACGGTGATGCGTGGGCAGGTACGACGGCGCTGTGGGCTGCCGGGCCGGAAGGGGCCATGAAGCCATGGCCGGGCGCCAACACTCTGCCTCGTCCGCAGAGTTTATACGAGACGTGTTCACGCGGTGTTTCCGCTAGCTGTCGCCGATATTGCGGGCAAGGCTTCATCCGGTCTCGTTCGCGCGGCGATTCGCTCCTTTTTGGGAGGGCGGCACTTCGCCCGCCTGCGACGTCGTGGTCGCTTCGGACGGCCAGATATCGACCCCATGCTTTCCGCGATTATGGCCGCGGAATATGTCATGTGCCGCGTGCCTCCGGGACGTGCCGGAGGATTGCTCAATCCAGCTTACTCGTCGAGCGAGTCGGTCCGCAGGCGTTATGGATCAGCGCGTCGGGGCATCATCGTCCGTGACGCGCGCGGCCGTCGCCGTGGCCGCCCAATCGGGGAGGGAAGCTTCGATGGGGGAGAAGGTCGTGGCAGACGGATTCGACCTGTCCGATCGGCAGAGATACCGAAGGAAGCTCCAGCAGTGTCTTGCGGGGCTTGCGAGGCTGTTGGCGGAGAAGAGGTTCGATCGTCCGCAGAACCTGATGGGCCTCGAGATCGAACTCAATCTCGCGGGCGCGGACGGCATGCCCCGCATGGTGAATGGCGAAGTCCTCAAGCGCATTGCGAGCACCGATTTCCAGACCGAACTCGGAATGTTCAACCTCGAAGTGAACATCGCTCCGCACCGTCTCGGCGGCCGCGTTTTCGACCGGCTCGCGGAGGAGCTCACGACCGGTCTGGGGTATGCCGACCGCAAGGCCCGTGAGGTCGACGCCGGCGTCGTCATGATCGGAATTCTGCCGACGCTCGCCCAGCGTGATCTCGTCTTCGAGAACCTCTCGGCCGTCGACCGCTACTCCCTGCTCAACGATCAGATCGTCGCCGCCCGGGGCGAGGACTTCGCCCTCGACATCCAGGGCGTGGAGCGGCTCACCTGCACCTCCTCCTCGATCGTGCCCGAGGCGGCCTGCACCTCCGTGCAGCTGCACCTCCAGGTCACCCCGGGCCGGTTCGCGGCGGTGTGGAACGCGGCCCAGGCGGTCGCGGCGGTGCAGATCGCGGTCGGTGCCAACTCGCCGTTCCTCTTCGGCCGGGAGCTCTGGCGCGAGTCCCGTCCCCCGCTGTTCCAGCAGGCGACCGACACCAGGCCGCCGGAGCTCCAGGCCCAGGGGGTGCGGCCGCGCACCTGGTTCGGGGAGCGGTGGGTGGACTCGGCGTACGACCTCTTCGAGGAGAACCTGCGGTACTTCCCCCCACTGCTGCCGATCTGCGACGAGGAGGACCCGCTCCTCGTCCTCGACGAGGGCGGGGTGCCACGCCTGCAGGAGCTGGTCCTGCACAACGGGACGGTCTACCGCTGGAACCGGCCGGTCTACGGCTGGGTGGACGGGGTCCCGCACCTGCGCGTCGAGAACCGGGTGCTGCCGGCCGGACCGACGGTCACCGACGTCGTCGCCAACGCGGCCTTCTACTACGGACTCGTGCGGGCGCTGGCCGAGGAGACCCGGCCCGTGTGGAAGCGGCTGGCGTTCGAGGACGCCGCCGCGAACTTCGACACCGCCTGCCGCCACGGGATCGAGGCGGAGCTGCGCTGGCCCCGGCCGGGGCGCTCGGGCGGGGTCGCGCCCGTCTCCGCGGTCCGTCTCGTCCTCGACGAGCTGCTGCCGCTGGCCGCCGCGGGGCTCGACGCCTGGCACGTCGAGCCGGCCGACCGGGACTTCTACCTCGGCGTCATCGAGGAGCGCTGTCGCGGACGGGTCAACGGCGCCTCCTGGCAGGCCGAGACCTTCCGCCGGGCGCGGCGGTCCGGCCTCGACCGCGAGGCCGCCCTGGCGGCCACGACCCGCCGGTACGCCGAGCTGATGCACATCGGAGAACCGGTGCACCGGTGGCCGGTGGGGCTCAGGTAGGCGTCGCCTACGGGCCCGGAATGGCGTCCGGCCCGGCCCGTCGCGCATGATCTCCGTACGCGGAACGCGATGGGGAAGTGGAGACAGGTGTGGTGTCGGAGCAACGAGTGGTCGCCGGTTCGCTTCCCCCCGACGGCCTGCCGCGCAGGGTCCTGCGGTCCGAGACCCTGATCGTCCTGGCTCTCTCGCTCGGGGCGAGCGCGGTGTCGTCCCTCATCAGCTTCATCGGCTCGCTGACCAAGCCGGGCGGGCTGAAGGAGCAGGCGGCGACGCTCAACGGTTCGTACGCCCCCGGGCGGCCCTGGCTCGATCTGGCCTGGCAGCTCTTCGGCATCGCGACGGCGCTCGTGCCGGTCCTGCTCGTCGCCCATCTGCTGCTGCGCGAGGGGTCCGGTCTGCGGGCGATCGGCTTCGACCGGACCCGGCCGTGGCCGGATCTCGGGCGGGGCGCCCTGGTGGCCGCCGGGATCGGGAGCGCCGGTCTCGCCTTCTACCTGGTGGCGCGGGCGACCGGCTTCAATCTGACGGTCGTGCCCGAGTCGCTGCCGGACGTGTGGTGGAAGTACCCCGTCCTGATCCTGTCGGCGGTGCAGAACTCCGTGCTGGAGGAGGTCATCGTCCTCGGCTATCTGCTGCGCCGGCTCGGGCAGTTGGGGTGGACGCCCATGGCGGCCCTGGTGGCGAGCTCGGTGCTGCGCGGTTCGTACCACCTGTACCAGGGGATTGGGGGCTTCGTCGGGAACGTCGTCATGGGCGTCGTCTTCGTGCTGCTCTACCGCCGCTGGGGGCGGGTGGGGCCGCTCGTGGTGGCGCACGCGCTGCTCGACATCGTGGCCTTCGTCGGCTACGGGCTGCTGGCGGGGAAGGTGGGCTGGCTGCCGACCGCGTAGGCGGGGAACGAAGGGCAGGGGAACGAGCGGAAGGGGCGTACGGCGACGGCCGTACGCCCCTTCGTCGTGTGCGGGTCAGGCGTGCAGTTCGCCGTCGATGACGGTGACCGCGTGGCCGGTCAGCAGGGTGCGGTCGCCGCGCAGCCGGGTGCGGACCAGGCCGGTACGGGCGCCGCCCTGGAAGCCGGTCAGGTCGTCGCGTCCGAAGCGCGCGGACCAGAACGGCGCGAGCGCGGTGTGGGCGCTGCCGGTGACCGGGTCCTCGTCGATCCCGACGCGGGGGAAGAAGCCGCGCGAGACGAAGTCGTAGCCGCGCTCGGGCTGTTCGGCCGCGGCCGTCGCGATGACACCCCGGTCGGAGAGGTGCGCCAGGGCCGCGAAGTCCGGCAGCAGGGACCGGACGGCCGCCTCGTCGCGGAGCTCGACGACCAGGTCGCCGATGTGGGCGGCGGTGTCGTGGACCGAGACGACTTCCGCGCCCAGCGCCTTCTCCAGGCCGTCCGGGGCCGGCACGGGGGTCAGCGCGGAGGTCGGGAAGTCCATGGTGAGGGTGCCGTCCTCCTCGGCGGTGGCGCTGAGGACGCCGCAGCGGGCCGCGAACCGGACGGTGCCCGTCGCGGCGCCGGTCGTGTGCAGGACGTGGGCGGTGGCGAGGGTGGCGTGGCCGCACATGTCGACCTCGGTGGTGGGGGTGAACCAGCGCAGGGCCCAGTCGGCCTCGCCGCCGGGCGGCAGCGGGTGGGCGAAGGCGGTCTCGGAGAGGTTGACCTCGGCGGCCACCTTCTGGAGCCAGTGGTCGTCGGGGAACGAGTCGAGGAGAAGGACCCCTGCCGGGTTTCCGGAGAAGGGGCGGTCGGTGAAGGCGTCGACGATTCGGATCCGCATGGCACGGACCGTACCGGCGCGGTAAAGCCGCAGGCCAAGGCCAATCCGGGACGACTGGACCGGACGAGTGTTGGCAAACGAACTGTTCCGATATATCGATGAGACATCGCGACAGTTCAACGATGTACACCCGATGGAAGGAGCGTTGCGATGCGTTCACATGGACACCCACACGGACATGGAGACTGCGGACCCGGCCCTCGCGGTGGGGGAGGACCGCGCGGTGAGTTCGAGGGGCGGCGTGCCGCCTTCGGCCCCTTCGGGCCGGGCTTCGGCGGCGGACCGTTCCGGGGAGGCCCCTTCCCCGGCGGGCGCGGTCACGGCGGCGGCAGGGGAAGGGCGCGGCGCGGTGATGTGCGCGCCTCGATCCTGGCGTTGCTGAAGGATCGCCCGATGCACGGGTACGAGATGATCCAGGAGATCGGCGAGCGCAGCGGCGGGGCGTGGAAGCCCAGCCCCGGCTCCGTCTACCCGACCCTCCAGCTCCTCGAGGACGAGGGCCTGATCGTCAGCCGGAGCGACGGCGGCAAGAAGCTGTTCACGCTCACCGACGCCGGCCGCGCCGAGGCCGAGTCGGGGCCGGAGGCCCCGTGGGAAGAGGCCGGGCGCGGGGTCGACTGGGAGGCGCTGAACGAGGTCCGACAGGCCGGCTTCGGTCTGATGGAGGCGTTCGGGCAGGTCTGGAAGACCGGCAGTGCGGAGCAGCGGGAGAAGGCCGTCGGAGTCATCAACGAGGCCCGTAAGAAGCTGTACCTGATCCTGGCCGACGAGGGCTGAGCGGCGGGACGGGGCGAGTACGGGAAAAGGAGGGGGCCCGCGGCGGATCGCCGACGGGCCCCTCCTTCAGGTCCGTCTCAGGCCACCAGGGCGGCCAGCTTGCGAAGGGACTCGTTCAGGGCCGCGGTGGCCGAGTCCTTCAGCTTGCCCGCCATCAGCGAGACGGCCGCGCCGGTGAACTGGCCGTCGATCCGCAGCGTGGTGGCGGTGGCGTCACCCACCGCCGCGAGCGAGTACCGCGTGCCGACCTCGACCCCCATCGGCCCCTTGCCCCGGATGGCCAGCACCCGGGCCGTCTCCAGCTCCTCGACCGTCCAGGTCACCTCGGCGGGGAAGCCCATCAGTTTCATGTTCTCCGCGAAGGTGGCCCCTGTCTCCAGCGAGGCCGGCCCCCCGTTCGGGAAGCTGGTGTGGGTGGCGTTCCACTCTCCGTACGAGGTGAAGTCCGTCAGTCGCGCCCAGACCTTCTCGGCCGGCGCCTCGATGCGTGCCTCCGCGCTGACTTCGGCCATACGACCACCCCTTCACGGGTTCCCGTGTTCTCGTGTTCCTGCCGGTCCCTGGTGTCGACGGAACGTAGCCGCGCGGCCGTGAACATTCAATACTGATGAACCGTCAGTTCTTTGGGTGTCGCCGCTCCACCAGATCCGCGCGGAGTCGAACCGGTCGGAGGCCCGCGGCCCGCCGCTCTCGTCGTGGCAGTGGAACGCGGCCCAGAAGAGATCGGCCGGCAGCGCCTCCCGCGGTGCGTACACGCGGTAGACGTACTGCCGCCCGTCGAGCGCGAGGAGGGCGACCATCCAGAACATGCTGGGGGGACGAAGCCGGAGGGCGCCTGGGTTGCATTCGGGGCGCAAAGCAAGGCGGCGCGCGCCCCCAGGGGGAGAAGGCCGGAAATCTCCTCCGCAGGGAGGAGAGGTCGCTCGCCCGTGCCCACCTCCGGTGGGATGCGCACATGCTTCTCGCCGGGGATGCTTCGGCCGCTCGTGGCTGATGAGGTGGAAGCGTGCATAGTCCCGTCCCTCGTGTGCCCCCGCAGCCTGTGGCCCATCAGCCCGTGCCCCGGCAGCCTGCGGCCCGCCGCCCGGAGATCCACCTCGGCCGCCTCACCCCCGAACTCGCGACCGTCGTGGCGACGGCGCGCCGCAGAGCGCTGCGCGACGGGGACCGGCAGATCGACACCGCCCACCTGCTCCATTCGCTCATCGAGTCCGACCCCTCGGCCGGCGCCGCCTTCGAGGGCCGGCCGCAGCTCGCCCGGGTGCTCGGCTACCTCGTCCAGCGCTCCATCGGCTACGGCCTGCGCTGGCAGGGCTCCGTCGAGAACTCCGGCACCCTGGCCGTCGTACGGGACGGAGATCCGGCGGCGGACGGCTGGTCGCCCGCGGCGGCCGCCGCGATGAGCCGTGCCTGGGAGCGGGCCGCGCTGCGCGGCGATCCCCGCGCCACCGGCCTCGACCTGCTGGCCGTGATCGCCGCGGATCCGGAGTGCCGGGCCGTCGAGGTGCTCGGCCGTGCCGGGGTCGATCCGGTCGCGCTGACCACCCGTATCGGCGAGCTGTCTCAACAGGTGTAACGGGGGTTACGCGCCTGACGCCGTCCTGTCATCATGGCCCGATGCACGCGTCTCAGGGGAGAAGCGCCGGCCTGGGACTCGCCCTGGCCTCGGCCTTCGCTTTCGGTGGTTCAGGTGTGGCGGCGAAGCCGCTCATCGAGGCGGGACTCGACCCGCTCCATGTGGTGTGGCTCCGGGTGGCCGGGGCCGCCCTCGTCATGCTGCCGGTGGCCTGGCGCCACCGCGATCTCCTGCGCCGCCGGCCCGCGCTCCTCGCCGGCTTCGGGCTCCTCGCCGTCGCGGGCGTCCAAGCCTGCTATTTCGCCTCGATCTCCCGCATCCCCGTCGGGGTCGCGCTGCTCATCGAGTACCTCGCCCCCGCCCTCGTCCTCGGCTGGGTCCGCTTCGTCCAGCGCCGGCCGGTCACCCGCGCCGCCGCGCTCGGCGTCGTCCTCGCCGTCGGCGGCCTGGCGTGCGTGGTGCAGGTGTGGTCCGGGCTCAGCTTCGACCTGATCGGGCTGCTGCTCGCGCTCGGCGCCGCCTGCTGCCAGGTCGGGTACTTCGTCCTCTCCGACCACGGCGGCGACGAGTCCGACCCCGTCGACCCGCTGGGCGTCATCGCCTACGGGCTGCTCATCGGCGCCCTCGTGCTCACCGTCGTCGCGCGTCCGTGGGGCATGGAGTGGTCCGTGCTCGGCGGCGAGGCGGACATGAACGGCACGGGCGTGGCCGCCTGGCTGCTCCTGGGCTGGATCATCCTGATCGCCACGGTGCTCGCCTACGTCACCGGGATCGTCTCGGTGCGGAGGCTGTCGCCGCAGGTGGCCGGTGTCGTCGCCTGCCTGGAGGCCGTGATCGCGACCGTGCTGGCGTGGGTGCTGCTCGGCGAGCACCTGGCGGCGCCGCAGATCATCGGTGGCGCGGTGGTCCTGATCGGCGCGTTCATCGCCCAGTCGTCCACGCCCAAGCCGGCCTCGACGGAGCCGGTGGCCGGGTCCGAGGCGAGCGCCCGCGCATCCGAGTTGTCCGGCGGCCGGACCGCCCCCTAGGGTGCTGACCATGCATGCGACCGTCCTTCCGCCTCCCGCCGTCTAGGCGCGGGCGGCACTCTCCCTGACGAAGACCGGGCTCGGGCAGTCCCCGAGCGGTTCGTCGCTGCCCGCGTGCGGAGTCCAGCGACCACACCACCCGTCTTCACACGGAGAAGCACGTGTCGAATTCCTCCGCGCCCGCGGCAGCCATGCCTGCCGTCGGGCGGAGCCTCCTCTATCTGATCGTCGCCGGCATCGCCTGGGGCACGGCCGGGGCCGCGGCCTCGGTGGTGTTCCAGGTCAGCGACATGGGCCCGCTGGCCATGTCCTTCTGGCGCTGCGTCGGCGGCCTGGCGCTGCTGCTCGGCGCGCTCGCCCTGCGGCCCGCGCGACCCGCCGCCGACGTGACGGAACCGCGCCGGCGCCGACTGATCCGCATCCTCGGTACGGGGGCCGGGCTGACCCTCTTCCAGAGCGCCTACTTCGCCGCCGTCGAGGCCACCGGGTTGGCCGTCGGCACGGTCGTCACGCTGGGCGCGGGCCCCGTGCTCATCGCGCTCGGCGCCCGGCTCGTCCTGGGCGAACGGCTCGGCCGGGGTGGCCTGGCGGCAGTCGCCGGGGCGCTCACCGGACTCCTCGTCCTCGTCCTGGGCGGGATGCTGGGCGGCGCGAGCGGCGAGGTCCGGCCGCTGGGCGTGGCGCTGGCGGTGCTCTCGGCGGCCGGGTACGCCGTCGTCACCCTGCTCACCCGGTGGCTGGGCCGCGACGGCGGCGGCTCCGACGCTCTGTCGACGACCACCTGGGCCTTCGCCGTCGGCGCGGTGGGGCTGCTGCCGATGGCGGCCGTCGAGGGCCTCTTCCCGCACACCGACCGCCCCTGGGAGATGCTCGGGCTGCTGGTGTACGTGGCGGCGGTGCCGACCGCGCTCGCCTACGCGCTCTACTTCGCGGGGGCGGCGGTGGTTCGGGCGGCCACCGTGTCCGTGATCATGCTGCTCGAGCCGGTGAGCGCGGCGGTGATCGCGGTCGGAGTGCTGGGGGAGCGGCTCACCGTCGCCACCGTGCTGGGCACGCTGCTGCTGCTCACGGCGGTGACCGGCCTCGCGTACGGCGAGGCGCGGTCGGCGGCGGTGCGGCGGCGGGAGGCCATGGCGTAGGTGGGCGGGCGCGGGCCGGCGGGGGGCGGCGGAGAGGGCGGGCTCAGATGACCGAGAGGTAGTCGGGCAGGGCGACGGCCGGGTCCTGGTCGTCGGCCGGGATCGGCGTTCCGTAGGACTTCCGTACGGGGATCACACCGCTCCAGTGCGGGAGGGACGCGTCCTCCGGCTCGTCGTTGGGGCCGCCGGTGCGGACCTTGGCGGAGACCTCGTCGAGGTCGAGGCGCAGGACGGCGGTGGCCGCGAGCTCCTTGGCGTCGGCCGGGCGCGAGTCGTAGGAGCGGCCCGGCACGACGTGGTCGACCAGGGCGTCGAGGGCGGTGCGCAGCTCCTCGGCGTCCGTGACCTGGTGGGCGGTGCCGTGGACCACGACCGACCGGTAGTTGATCGAGTGGTGGAAGGCGGAGCGGGCCAGGACGAGGCCGTCGACGTGGGTCACCGTCAGACAGACCCGCAGTCCGGGATCGGTGGCGCCGCCGCCCGCCATGCGCAGCGGGCGTGAACCGGTGGAGCCGTGGACGTACAGGCGGTCCTCGATCCGGCCGTAGAGCGTCGGCAGCACGACGGGCGCTCCGTCGCGGACGAAGCCGAGGTGGCAGACGTACGACTCGTCGAGTATCGAGTGCACCAACGCGCGGTCGTACGAAGCGCGGTGGCGGGAACGGGTGGGGACGGTCCGCTCGGTCGGCTCGTAGGAATCCGTCATTGCCTTCTCCATTGCACTAGTGCATAATCTCGTTTGTGCTAGGAGAGTATCGGATCGAAGGTCGTCGCGCATCGGAGATCGCCGCCAGCGTGGAGCGCGGAGTAGGCGCGGGGGCGCTCGAGCCCGGCCGACTCCTGCCACCCATGCGGGAGTTGGCGCTCACCCTGGGGGTGAACCCGAACACCGTCGCGGCGGCGTACCGGACCCTGCGGGAACGCGGGGTCATCGAGACGGACGGCCGGCGCGGCAGCCGGGTGCGGCCCAGGCCCGCCACGACGGCCCGCGGGTCGATCCAGGTGGAGGCGCCGCCCGGTGTACGGGACGTGGGCCAGGGCAATCCGGACCCCGCCCTGCTGCCTTCGCTGGGCGAGGCGCTCGCCGAGGCCGCGCGGCGCGCCGCCGAGCGGCCGGGGCTGTACGGGGAGGCCCCCGTGGACGAGGAGTTCGCCCGGCTCGCTCGTGCCGCGCTCAGCGCCGACGGGGTACCCGACGGGCCGGTCGCGGTCGCGTCGGGGTCCCTCGACGCCATCGAACGGGTGCTGGCCCTCCACCTCAAGGCGGGGGACGCGGTCGCCGTCGAGGACCCGGGGTGGGGGAGCCTGCTCGACCTCGTGCCGGCGCTCGGACTGCGGCCGGTGCCGGTCGCGGTCGACGACGACGGGCCGCTGCCGGAGGCGGTGGGCCGCGCGCTGCGGGACGGCGCGCGGGCGGTGATCGTCACCGACCGGGCGCAGAACCCGACCGGCGCCGCCATCGGGGAGGCCCGCGCCGACGCGCTGCGGCGGGTCCTCTCCGCTCATCCGGACGTGCTGCTCATCGAGGACGACCACGGGCACGGCATCGTCGACCTGCCGCTGCATCCGCTGGCCGGAGTGACCCGCCGCTGGGCCCTCGTACGCTCAGCCGCCAAGGCATACGGGCCCGATCTGCGGATCGCCGTCCTCACCGGCGACGCCGAGACCGTCGACCGGTTCCTCGGCCGTCAGCGGCTCGGGCCCGGCTGGGTCAGCAGGCTGCTGCAGCGCGCGGTGGCGCATCTGTGGGCGACGGGCGCGGTGGACGCGGCGGCGGTCGCGCGCTCCTACGGGCAGCGGCGCGACGGGCTCGTCCGCGCGTTGCGGGGCCGGGGCGTCGAGGCGTACGGCCGCAGCGGGATGAACGTATGGGTGCCGGTCTCCGACGAGACCGGCGCCGTGGCCCGGCTGCTGGGCGCGGGCTGGGCGGTGGCACCCGGTGCCCGCTTCCGGATGGACACGGGGCCGGCCGTCCGGCTGACCGTCTCCGGGCTGACGGTCGCGGACATCGAGGCCCTGGCCGACGCGGTCGCGGGCGCGGCGGGACCGGCGCCGGCGCGGAGCTACGGCTGACCGGGGAGGACGGGACGGGTGGTCCCTGGAGGGCCTGGGGGCGGCCCGGCCGTCCCTCGGGCGCGGGCCGGTGCGGGTGTCCACCCCCGGGGCACGGCGGGCCGGTGCGGGTGCCCGCCCCTCGGGCGTAAGCCGGCTGAGTGTCCGTCCCTCGGGCGCCGGCCGGTGGAGTGCCCGCCCCCGGGGCGCGGCGGGCCGGTGGAGTGGCTGTCCCCGGGGCGCGGCGGGCCGGTGCGGGTGTCCTACGGTTGGCGGGCCACCGCCGGCGCCGGTTGTGGAGCCGTGGCGTTCTCCGGGGAACCGGAGACGCGGACGGTGATCGTCGGCCGGCCGCCCCGCCCCCGGGTCTGCGTGAGCGCCGCGCCCGCGAGGACGATGACGGCGCCGACCGGGGTGTTCCAGCTGAGGTGTTCGTCCAGAAGGGCGACGCCCGCCGCCGTGGCGATGACCGGGATGAAGTACGTGACCATCGCCGCCGTCGTCGGGCCGACCTCCGCGACCACGCCGTACTGCAGCAGCATCGCGTACCCCGTGCCCAGCACCCCCAGGGCGATCACCGCCAGCAGCGGGCCGGTCTCGACCGAGGACGGGAGCGTGGTGAACAGCGGCGTGACCACGGCCAGTTGGAGCGTCGCCAGGCCGACCTGGGAGCCGGCGAGCGAGAGGTTGGAGGTGCCCGTGCCGGCCAGCGTGCGGCGGACGTAGATCCAGCCCACCGCGTAACTGAACGAGGCGAACAGCGCCATCAGCGTGCCGGTGACGTCCAGCCCGGAGAAGCCCTGCCAGGCGCCGAGAACGGTCAGCACCCCGATGAAGCCGATGCCCAGACCCGCCGCGCGCACCCGCGTCGGGCGGTCCTCGGAGAGCGCGACCAGGGAGAGGAGCATGCCCCACAGCGGCGTCGTGGCGTTGCAGATCCCCGCCAGCGTCGAGGGGATCGTCAGCTCCGCGTACGAGAACAGCGAGAACGGCAGGGCGTTGAGGAGGAACGCGGCGACCGTCAGGTGCAGCCAGGTGCGGCGGCCGCGCGGCAGCCGCTCGCGCTTGACCACCATCGCGACGGCCAGCACCGCCGTACCGAAGAGCAGACGCCCGAAGGTCACCTGAAACGGTGCGAACCCTTCCGTACCGACCTTGATGAAGAAGAAGCTGAAGCCCCAGACAAGGGCCAGCACACCGAAGCGGATCCGCCAGTCGACCATCATGGGCACAAGACTGACGGCCACAACCTCGTAGAACAAGCGAGACTAAATGAACCCCTTCCCTTAGGATCGCTTACATGTTGAACCTGGAGCGCCTGCGCACCCTGGACGCCGTCGCACGCCACGGCTCCGTCAGTGGAGCGGCCGACGGGCTGCACGTCACCACCTCGGCCGTCTCGCAGCAGCTGTCCAAGCTGGAGCGGGAGATCGGCCAGCAGCTGCTCGCCAAGAACGGCCGGGGCGTACGGCTCACCGACGCCGGGCTGCTCCTCGCCGAACACGCGGCGCGCATCCTCTCCCAGGTCGAGCTCGCCCAGGCGGACATCGAGGCGCAGCGCGGCCAGGTCGTGGGCGAGGTCCGGATCGCGGCCTTCCCCACCGCCGCGCGCGGACTCCTGCCGGGCGCCCTCGGCGCACTGCGTACCGCCCACCCCGAGCTGCGGGTGAGGACCACCGAGCTGGAGCCGGAGCGGGGTATCCGTGAGGTGCTGCGCGGCGATGCCGATCTCGCGATCGTCCTGGACTGGAGCAACAAGCGCGCGCCGGTGCCGGGCGGTCTCGAGCGGGCCCATCTCCTCGACGACGCGGCGGACGTCGCCATGCCGGCCGACCACCCGCTCGCCGCACGCGAGGAGGTGGATCTCGTGGACTTCGGCGACGAGGAGTGGGTCTCCTGGCCGGAGGGCGAGTTCTGCCACGACTGGCTCATGTTCACCCTGCGCTCGCAGGGCATCGAGCCGCGCATCGCCCATCTCGCGGGGGAGCACCACACCCAACTCGCCCTGGTGGCAGCAGGATTCGGGGTGTGCGTCACGCCGCGCCTCGGCCGTGGCCCCACCCCGGAAGGGATCGCCTTCGCTCCCGTGCGGCAGCGCATGCGCCGGCACATCTACGCGACCTGGCGCACCGACGCCGACCGCCGGCCGTCGATCCGCGCGGCGGTCGAGGCCCTTCAGGGCGTGGGGGCGGCCATCGGCGTCTGACGCGGCGGAAGGGCGGGCGGGCCGCGGAGGGTCACGGCCGGGCCGGCGCGGACCCGGCGCTCAGAGGGTCGCCAGCTTGCGGAAGTCCCAGGACGCCACGGCGTCGGGCGTGAGCTTCAGCCAGGCGTGCCGGCCGTCGTGCGGCATCGAGTCCAGGCCGAAGTTCTTGGCGGCGAAGAGCCGCTCGGGCACGTCGAGTTCGGGGCAGGGCTCGCCGGTGCGCGGGGCCTCGCCGACGAAGACCGCGGTGCCCGACAGTTCCGCGCCGCGCAGCTCTCCGTACTCCTCACCGTCGTCGACCACCACCGCGATCCGCGGGTCGGCGCGCAGGTCCGCCCAGCGCCGGCTCCGGGTGATCGAGTAGAGCCAGATCGACGTTCCGTCCCACACGAACCAGAGCGCGCCGACATGCGGACGGCCGTCGGCCGATACGGTCGCGACGCGGCAGGTGCGCTGCTCGGTCAGGAAGGTGTCCAGTTCGGCCGGGGTCATCATGATCCGGCGTCCGCGGCGCTGCGTGACGGTCATCGTCGGTCCCGTTCTACGATTCTGATGAGGTGTCAGGAATCATGGGGCCTCTTCCCTCCTGGAGCAAGGGTGGCTAACCTCGCCCGCCCGAGTGCCGAGCCGAGGGGGACCATGACCAGCGCCAAGCAGTGGGCACAGCTCCAGGAGCAGCTCGACCCGGGCGGCACGGTCCTGCTCACCGTCGAATGCCAGGAGGGCGTCGTCGGCCGGAACGGCGCCCTGCCCGAACTCGCCGCCGCCGCCCGCTCGTCCGGCGTCCTGCGGAACGTCGCCCGGCTGGTCGCCGGGGCGCACGAGGCCGGGGTGCAGGTGGTGCACGCGGTCGCCGAGCGCCGGCCGGACGGCCGCGGCGCCAACAGCAACGCCCGGCTGTTCCGGGCCGCCGCCCGCCTCCCCGTACAACAGCACAGCGGCAGCACGGCGGTACGGATCGCCGAGCCCATCGAGGTCGCGGCCCAGGACCTGGTCGTACGACGCCTGCACGGCCTCTCGCCACTCGCCGGGACCGACGTCGACCCGCTGCTGCGCAACCTCGGCTGCCGCACCCTCGTCGTCACCGGCGTCTCCGCCAACGTCGCCGTCCCCAACGCCGTCTTCGACGCGGTCAACCTGGGATACACCGTCGTCGTACCCGGCGACGCCATCGCGGGGGTGCCGGCCGACTACACCCCCGCGATGATCCGCCACACGCTCGCGCTCGTCTCCACCATCACCACCACGGAGGAGGTGCTGGGCTGCTGGAAGAGCCCGCGGCGCGTCAGCTGAGCCGGGCAGGCAGGGCGCGTCGCGCGAGCCCGGTTCCGGGGCTCCATGGCGTGTCGCGCGAGCCGGGCTCCGTGGCTCCGTGGCGTGTCACGCGAGCGTGATCGCGTCCCCGTCGACCTTGATCGGGGTCGGCGGCAGCGGAGCGGTGGCGGGGCCGCCCTTCACGCTGCCGTCCGAGGCGTCGAACAGACTCTGGTGGCACGGGCAGGTGATGACCCCGTCGGCGACCCCGCTGACGGCACACCCCTGGTGCGTGCACTTCGACGAGAACGCCTTGAACTCGCCGGCCGCCGGCTGGGTGATCACCACCCCCTGATCGGCCAGCACCTTGCCGCCGCCCACCGGGATGTCCGCAGTCTTCGCCAGGGGCGCGCCCGGCTCGCTCGGCGCGCCCGGATCCGCCGAGCCACCCCCCGAGCCGGCCGTCGAACCGCCGTCGCCCGCCTTGTCGTTCGTGCCGTTGCCGCATGCGGTCAGTACCGCCACGAGACCCGCGCCACCCGCCGCCGAGACCACCGTCCGGCGTGCCACTCCACTCATGAGCTCCCCTTGTCTTCGCACCGCGTCGAGGCGATCACTCTGTCAGGATCCAGTACGCGCGAGCGCACCGAAACGTTCAGTCGTGGAAGATGTCGCCAGGGCCGCCCGTACCTCCCGCGCCAGGGCGACGGGGTCACCGGACGGAGTCGTCGGGTAGGGCGTGTGGCCGCGGGCCCAGGCGTCGTCCCGGGCGAACCAGTCGACGGCGACCGGATCGGTCCCGTTGACCAGCGCGCTGTCGAGGCCGGCGAAGTACGCGGCCCAGCGCGGCGCGTAGACGTCCCGCACCAGCCCCGCCCATTCACGGTTGGCGTAGTCGTGCAGGCCGCCCGTCTCGCTCGGCCCCCTCCCGCCCCAGGTGGTCAGGATCGACCGGGCGTCGTACTCCAGCCGGTCGCGCTCCGCCGGATCCGCCCCCCAGGACCGGGCGTCGGCGAGCCACGGACCGAGCAGGAAACGCCGGTCGGAGCCGACCAGCCGCCCGAGCAGCTCCAGATCGGCGTTCCACTCGCGCACCAGCACCCGGAAGCCGTCCAGGTCCTTGGCCTCGTACGCCGCCCGGATACGCGGCAGCAGGACCCGGCTCCGATTGGTCAGCGCCTGTCGCGCCACGTCCACGAGGTCGAAGCGGTACGCGTCCGTGTCCCGCAGGCCGGGAGCCACCTGGAGCAACTCGGCGAGCGCGCGCTCCACCGTGGCGGCGTCGTAGCGCATGGCGGTCGGGCTCCACCGCGCGGCCCTGGCCACCGTCAGACCCGGGCGCGCGGCGAAGAGGCTGTCCTGCGGCTCGCTCCACGTACCGGAGCGCGTGCTGTACGGCCCGAGGCGCAGTTGCTCCCACGCGGCTGCCGCGTGCGGATCCGCACCGCCGTAGCGCCGGGCCGCGTACGCGGCGAACCAGGCCCGCTGGTCGATCGGGCCCGGCTCCCAGGCCAGCTCGGTGAACAGGTCGAACGCGGCGGGGTTCCCGCCGGTGCCCTCCGGGAGGTACGCGATGCCGCGCAGCGCGCTGTCGGGCGCGGTCAGCCACGTACGGAAGCGGTCGCCCCACACACCCGTGTTGGCCCCCAGGCTGGTGTGCCCGCCGAAATTGGCGATCGAGCCGAAGGCATAGGGGGCACCGCTCCACTGCGCCTCGCGGTCGAGGTTGTCGTAGCGGTCGGAGAGACCGTCGAGGATCAGCACGCGGCGGCGGTCCACGCCGCTCAGGAGAGTCGCGGTGGGGTTCCGCTGCCAGCCGAGCATGACCCACGTGGCGCCGGGGCGCGCGGCCTCCAGAGCGCGCTGGACCGCCCCGGCCGCGCCCGCGACATCGACCGGACCCGGGGCGCCGCCCTCGTGCAGCAGGTCCATCTTGACCATGTCGCTCGCACCGAACCGCCGCTGCTGGACCCGGTAGTAGGTGGCCGCCAGCCGGTCGAAGACCGGACCGGTGGGGTCCAGCCAGTCCGGCCGGTCGAAACCCACCCAGGAGCCCTGGGGGACCGTGACGGCACCCGGGTTCCGGGCGGCGAAACCCGGAGGCACCGTGCCGAAGAAGCCCGGCAGCACCGGGGTCATGCCCATCTCGCGCAGATGACCGGAGATCCGGCTGCCCAGTGCCGCCCGGGCCTCGATCAGCTGCTCGGAGACCGGCCCGGCGAACCCCGAGAGGTTCTGGAGGAGCCACCAGCCCTGATGGGCCGGGGCGGGGATCCAGTCGCGCAACTCCGCCGCGCTGTAGCCGAAATCCTGGAGCGTCCGGTAATAGGTGTACTCGGCCCCCGTGGGGACGAAGACCTCGTTCACGCCGTGCAGCGCCATCAGATCGATCTCGTGGCGGTAGGCGGCGAAGTCACGGTAGGGGCCGGAATAGCCCTCGTCGGTGTCGTTCAGGGCGTAGCGGTGGGGCACGGCCGCCGACCGGGTGAGGGTGCCGGGGACCGGGGGAAGCGTGGCGGGCAGCCGGCCGAGACTGTCGCCGGGCCATCCGATGTCGACGCCGGCGACCCGTTCCAGGTACCAGCCCACGCCGGTGAGCAACGTGGCCGGCGAGGTGCCCCGTACCTGGATCGCCCCCGCCGAGCCGGAGACCGAGAAGTGGTCGCCCGAGGGGGGCTTCTCGACCGGGACGAGGGTGAACTGAGCGGCTCGGGAGCCGAGCAGACGTCGCAGGCTCGCCCGTGCGGGCGCGGGATCGAAGGGGGACGGGGCGGCGGGCTCCACGTGCCCGGCGGGCATGTGCTGGGAGGGCATGTGCGCGGCGGCCACATGCTCGGGAGGGGTGTGCTCGGAGGTCATGTGCGCGGTGGCCACGTGCGGGGAGGCCATGTGCTCGGCGGCCGTGGAGGTGACGGGTCCCGGCAGCCACAGAGTGCCGGTCGCCGCCAGCACCAGGGCGGCCAGCGTCCGGCGACATCGAAGGACCAGGTGCTTGCCCATCTGGCTCCCTGTTCGGAGTGGTCGACGCATGGTCCGATCACTGTCCGTCGACCGGCGCCGCCTCTGCCGCAGGCGGAGCCGAGTTCCGGCGCCCCTCATCCGTGCGGGTGCATGGCCGACGGTGCGCGGGTGCGTCATTCGCCGTACGCGCGCGCATGACTGACGTCGTGTCGGACCGACGCGGACCGCCGGGCCGTTCACCGTATGGACACCGGAGAAGGCGGTTTCCGGTCGCCCTGCGGCTGCCGTACCGACACTCACGGGCACCACGATCACGCGAGTCCGTCCCTTTCCCGTACGGAGGAGTTCACGCGTGACCACCCCCCGATCAGTCCAGTCGATCGTGCTGGCCGTGACCACGGCCCTCGCGGCAGCCGCGCTCGCCGTGCCGGCCGACGCCCACGGACGGACGTCCGCCGGCGCGCTGCCCGCCGTGACGCCGCGCGCGGAGACGCCGACGCTGCACGACGACGAAGCGGGCGGCAACGCCGACGCGGACGACCCCGCGATCTGGCGCAACGCCGCCGATCCGGGCCGCAGTCTGGTCGTCGCGACGGCCAAGGAGGGCGGACTGCGCGTCTACGACCTGGACGCCCGGCCGGTGCAGTCGATCGCCGCGCCGCCGGCCCAGGGCGCCGACGACGCCCCCGGCCGGTTCAACAACGTGGACCTCGTCCACGGCCTGCGCCTCTCCTCCGGGCGGGCCGACCTGGCCGTCGTCAGCGACCGCGGCCACGACCGGTTGCGCTTCTACCGGATCGACCGCGACCGCGCGGGCGGCCCGCTCACCGACGTCACGGACCCCGCCGCGCCGGCCGTCTTCTCCAAGGACCAGGCCGAGATCAACGACCAGCGGACCGCCTACGGCCTGGCCACCTGGACCGACGCGGCGACCGGCCGCTCCTACGCCCTGGTCAGCCGCCGTGAGCGGACCAGCATCGCCCTCCTGGAACTCCTCCCCGCGGCGGGCGGCAGGATGACGTACCGCAAGGTCCGCACCCTGGACCTGCCGTCCACGTTCCGGCTGCCCGACGGCACGTCCTGGTCGCCCTGCGCCGAGCCCGGTGAGCTGCCCCAGGTCGAGGGGATGGTCGTCGACCCGGCCGACGGCACGCTCTACGCCGGCCAGGAGGACGTCGGCATATGGCGGCTGCGCGCCGACCTGACCGGCACGCCGAAGCTGATGGACAAGGTCCGCGAGTACGGAGTCCCCGGCGTCTACGACGAGCAGACCGAGGAGTGCGCACCGGGCACCGGCCCGGGCTTCGGCGGTTCCAGGGTCGCCGCCGACGTCGAGGGCCTGACGCTGCTGACCGAGTCCGACGGCGACGGCTACCTCCTCGCCTCCAGCCAGGGCGACAACACCTTCGCCGCCTACGACCGTGAGGTGGAGGACGCCAACGAGTACGAGGGCGGCTTCCGCGTGGCCGCCGGTGGCGCGCTGGACGGCTCCGAGGAGTGCGACGGCGCCGCGGTCCTGAACGCCCCCCTCGGCTCCAGGTACCCGAACGGGCTCCTCGTCGTCCAGGACGGCCAGGACGCCCCCGGCGACGGCGACCGCGCCTCGACGAACTTCAAGTTCGTCGACCTCGCCACCGTCATGGACGCCCTCGACGACTGACCTCCACGCTTCACCGAACGGCGCGCCCCGGACCAGCCCGGGGCGCGCCGTTCGTCGTTGTTCCGCCGCCGCCGCCGCCGCCGCCGCCGCCGCCGCCGTCGTCGTCGCCGACACCGACACCGACACCGGGGGACCGGTCGGGCAACCGGGTCCGTGCGGCGTGAACCCGTACCCCGACGATGGCTCGAATCCCGTCGGCCGTGCGGATAAACCCCGCGCCGAGCAAGATCACCGCTTCGGGTGCTGCCGACGGACTCCTCGGGCGAGCCCGGCCCGACAGCCGTTACTGTTCCCGGGAATCTGAACCAATTCCCCGCGTTTGCCCTCTACTTCCTCTTTCAACCGGTTGGCGCCGACTGTGCCGATCACCCCCCTCGAGAAGGAGAGCCTCGCCCGATGACCGTAGAGACCAGCCCGGAAGCGCAGGAGCTGGAGCCGCCCCGGCAGTCCAGCCTCAGTACCGCGGCTGCCCGTAACCTCGCCACCACCACCAAGTCCGCCCCGCAGATGCAGGAGATCACCGATCGGTGGCTGCTGCGCATGCTCCCATGGGTGGAGACCAAGGGCGGCGCCTACCGGGTGAACCGCCGGCTGAGCTACACCGTCGGCGACGGGCGCATCGACTTCGTCCAGGACGGTGCCCACGTCCGGGTGATCCCCCGGGAACTCGGTGAACTGGCCCTGCTGCGCGGCTTCGACGACGTCGAGGTGCTGACCGCCCTCGCCGGCCGGTGCGTCCAGCGCGACTTCCGGGCCGGCGAGGTGCTCGTCGAGCGAGGGACGCCCGCCGGGGAGATCCACCTGATCGCCCACGGCCGGGTCAGCCAGAGCTCCCTCGGCAAGTACGGTGACGAGGTCAGCGTCGCGGTACTCGCCGACGGCGACCGGTTCGGCGAGAACGCCCTGCTGGACGCCGACGCCACCTGGGACTACACCGCGACCGCCGAGACGGCCGGTACCCTGCTCACCCTCTCCCGTGCCGACTTCGCCTCCGTGCAGGCCGCGGCGCCGAGCCTGCAGGCCCACATCCACGCGTTCAGCTCCCTTCCCCTGCAACGCCAGAACCGGCACGGCGAGGCCGAGATCGCGATGTCCGCCGGCCATGTCGGCGAGGTCGCGCTGCCCGGCGCCTTCGTCGACTACGAGCTCAAGCCGCGCGAGTACGAACTCTCCGTCGCCCAGACCGTGCTGAAGGTCCACAGCCGCGTCGCCGACCTCTACAACGGGCCGATGAACCAGACCGAGGAGCAGCTCAAGCTCACCATCCAGGCGCTGCGCGAGCGCCAGGAGTACGAGCTGATCAACAACCGGGAGTTCGGTCTGCTCCACAACGCCGACTTCAAGCAGCGGATCCAGCCCCACTCGGGTCCGCCCACCCCGGACGACCTCGACGAGCTGCTCTGCCGCCGTCGCGGTACGAAGCTCTTCCTCGCCCACCCCAGGACGATCGCGGCGATCGGGCGCGAGCTCAACGCCCGCGGCATCTACCCGGACCACGTCGACCTCGACGGGCAGCGGGTGCAGGCATGGCGCGGGGTCCCGCTCCTGCCCTGCGACAAGATCCCGATCACCGAGGACCAGACCAGCTCGATCCTCGCCATGCGCCTCGGCGAGGACAACCAGGGCGTCATCGGTCTGCACCAGACCGGTCTGCCGGAGGAGTACGAGCCGGGCCTGTCCGTCCGCTTCATGGGCATGGACGAGCAGGCGATCATCTCGTACCTGGTCACCACCTACTACTCCGCCGCGATCCTCGTGCCCAACGCGCTCGGCGTGCTGGAGAACGTGCAGATCGCCCGCAGGCGCGACTAGCGGATCCGTCCCCCCCCCACGACAGCCCGGATCCGTCTTCCCGGGCCGGGCGGGCATGCCCGGCCCCGCGCCAGCCCCCCACCTCAGCAAGGAGCCACGGATGCCCGAACCTGGGCTTTCCCCTGTGCAGTCGAGCCTGCCGGCGGCTGCGGCCCGCTTCGGCGAAGCCGTCGCCGGCGCACTGTCCGCCCTGCCGGCACCACCCACCCTGCCCGCACTTCCCTCCCTTCCCTCCCTGCCTTCCCCGCCTTCCCTGTCCGTCCCGCCCTCCGTCTCCGTACCCGCGGTACCCGCGCCGAGCGCCGACGTCGAGCCGGCAGGGGCACCGGGCGCCGGCGGGGCGAGCCGGCCCAGCCCCGCCCTGGAGCGGGTCCTGCGCGGCCCCAGCGGTCTGGGAACAGCCGGCCTCCAGCTGACCCTGCGCGAGGAGCCGCCGGCGCCCGCGGCGCCCGTGGAGCCGGCCGAGGGAAAGCCGATCCCGGGCCTCTACCACCATCCGGTGCCGGAACCCGACCCGGCGCGCGTGGAGGAGGTCAGCCGCAGGATCAAGTCCTGGGCGCTGGACGAGGTCGACCTGTACCCCGACGAGTGGGAGGGCGAGTTCGACGGCTTCTCCGTCGGCCGCTACATGGTCGCCTGCCATCCGGACGCCCCGACCATCGAGCACCTGATGGTCGCCACGCGGCTGATGGTCGCCGAGAACGCGGTCGACGACTGCTACTGCGAGGACCACGGGGGCTCGCCCATCGGTCTCGGGGGACGCCTCCTGCTGGCGCACACCGCCCTCGACCACCTCCACGCGACGAAGGAGTACGAGCCCCAGTGGGCGGAGTCGCTGCACGCGGACGCCCCACGGCGCGCCTACCGCTCCGCGATGGAGTACTTCGTCCAGCACGCCACCGCGTCCCAGGCCGACCGGTTCCGGCACGACATGGCACGCCTGCACCTCGGCTACCTGGCCGAGGCCGCCTGGGCCCAGACGGACCACACGCCCGAGGTGTGGGAGTACCTGGCGATGCGCCAGTTCAACAACTTCCGCCCGTGCCCCACCATCACCGACACCGTCGGCGGATACGAGCTCCCGGCGGACCTGCACGCCCAGCCCGCCATGCAACGGGTCATCGCGCTGGCCGGCAACGCGACCACCATCGTCAACGACCTGTACTCGTACACCAAGGAGCTGGCCAGTCCCGGCCGGCATCTCAACCTGCCCGTGGTGATCGCCGAACGCGAGGACCTCTCGGAACGAGACGCCTACCTGAAGGCCGTCGACGTCCACAACGACCTCATGCGCGACTTCGAGGCCGCGGCCGCCGAGCTGGCCGCCGCCTGCCCCGTCCCCACCGTGCAGCGCTTCCTGCGGGGGGTGGCCGCGTGGGTCGACGGCAACCACTACTGGCACCAGACCAACACCTACCGATACAGCCTGCCCGATTTCTGGTAAGAACGGAATCATCTGTGACCAGCACCGAGTTCACCACCGTCAACGGCACCTCCGCGTTCGTCCCCGCCCCGGCGACGCCCTACCAGAGCGACATCGCGCGCTACTGGAACAACGAGGCCCGGCCCGTGAACCTGCGCCTCGGCGACGTCGACGGGCTCTACCACCACCACTACGGGATCGGCGACGTCGACCACGCGGCCCTCGGGGACCCCGAGGACAGCGCGTACGAGAAGAAGCTGATCGCCGAACTCCACCGCCTCGAGTCGGCGCAGGCGGAAGTCCTCATGGACCACCTGGGATCGATCGGGCGTGACGACACGCTCGTGGACGCCGGGTGCGGCCGGGGCGGTTCGATGGTCATGGCTCACCAGCGCTTCGGATGCAAGGTCGAGGGTGTCACCCTCTCGGCCAAGCAGGCCGACTTCGCCAACCAGCGCGCCCGGGAACTCGGCATCGACGACCACGTCCGCGCCCAGGTGCGCAACATGCTCGACATGCCCTTCGAGACGGGGCAGGCGGCGGGCTCGTGGAACAACGAGTCGAGCATGTACGTCGACCTGCACGACCTCTTCGCCGAGCACTCGCGGGTCCTCGAGGTCGGCGGCCGGTACGTGACCATCACCGGCTGCTGGAACCCGCGGTACGGGCAGCCCTCGAAGTGGGTCTCCCAGATCAACGCGCACTTCGAGTGCAACATCCACTCCCGCCGGGAGTACCTGCGCGCGATGGCGGACAACCGTCTCGTACCGCAGGCCGTCATCGACCTGACGCCCGCGACGCTGCCCTACTGGGAGCTGCGGGCGACCTCCTCCCTGGTCACCGGCATCGAGGAGGCGTTCATCAACTCCTACAAGGACGGCTCCTTCCAGTACGTCCTGATCGCGGCCGACCGCGTCTGACCCGCCGCTCGGACCGACCGCCGGCCACCGACCCCTCGGTCGGCGGCCGGCGGTCGTCGTCGTACACGCCCCGCTGTCACCCCGGACGTCGCCGCACCCTCGCCTCGTCGCCGCGAGGGCCGTCTGGGGAGATCACTTCGACATGATGAAGTCCAGGGCGAAGCCGGAAGCGGTCGTCCAGTAGGTGACGAGCTGGCCGTCGTCCGCGTACAGCGTCCTGACGGGCAGAGGAACGTCCATCGGCTTGCCCGCCTTGCTGCCGGGCGTGCGGCCCTGGAGGGTGAGCGACACGCTGTGCGCCTCGTACTCGTCCCTGGCGCCCCCGCTGACGAGCAGCGCGGCGTGGGCCTCCCCGCCCGGGGCGAGGGTGACGGGCTGGCCCGGGTCCGCGTCGCTGTCCTTGATCACCGGGACCGTGGTCCGGGCATCCGCACCGAGCCGTACGAGCGGGTAGTGGTAGAGGTGGCACGCGGCGTCGCCGGTGTTCTGGACGGTGAGGAGAAGGTGCCTGGCCTCCTTGCTGTCCGCCGGCTCCTTCACGGCGGAGACCGCGAGTTCGGCCGCGGTGCAGGCGGCGACGGCGCCGCCGCCGTTCCCGCCGGGGGCGCCCGACGTGCCGCTCGGCTTCGGCGGGGTCGTCCCATCGGGCTTCGCCGGTGTCGTCGCGCTCGGCCGGGCCGAGGGCCTGGTCGCGTCCGAGCCGCTGGTTGTGTCCGACCGGCACGCCGTGGACCCGAGCAGGGCGGCGACCACCCCGGCCCCGGCGGCGTAGCGCTTCCAGCCCCTCGGGCTCCTGCGGAAGGTGCGGGCAGCAGTGTTCATGATTCCCCCGTGGCCGGCCGTGGGCGGCCGCTCTCGACGCTCGTTTGCGGGGAGAGTCTGACCGGAAGGTGCCATGAACACGCTTGACCCGGGGGTCTGTTACCGAGGAGGTACAGGGACGAGGCGGTTCCGTGAGACGTCGCGCGGGTGCGCGGCCGGCCTCGCGAGTACGCCTCCGCGCGGGTGCGCGGCCGGCTTCCCGAGTACGCCTCCGCGCGGGTGCGTGAGCACCGTCCCGATGCTGTACTGGAGGGGCGGAACCCCCGTCGGAAGGGGTGGACATGCGCTCCTCGTCCCGCAGGCCCGGGGCCCTCATGGCCTCGGCCACCGTACTCCTGAGTCTCGGTTTCCTCGCCCCGGCCGCCCCCGCGCAGGCCGCCCCGCCGGGTCCCGTCGTCATCAGGGTCATCGACGGTGACACCCTGGAAGTGCGGGGCACCGGCAGGGTCGTCCCCGCCGGGGACGTCGTCCGCGTACGCCTGCTGGAGATCGACACCCCGGAGCGAGGCGCCTGCTACAGCCGCCAGGCCACCGCCCGGACCGCCGAGCTGCTGCCGCCGGGCAGCGTCCTGCGGACGGAGGTCGACGTCGAGCTGAAGGACCGCTACGGCCGCTATCTGCTCTACGTGTGGAACGAGCGGGGCGTCTTCGTCAACGAGTCCCTGGTGCGCAGCGGTCACGCGAAGAGCGTGCTGTTCGAACCCAACGACAAGCACTGGAAGACGATGACCGAGGCCCAGGCCGCCGCCCGGCAGGCCAGAGCCGGTCTGTGGGGCGCGTGCCCCACGGCCTGGAGGGGGGGGGGGGGGGGGGGGGGGGGGGGGGGGGGGGGGGGGGGGGGGGGGGGGGGGGGGGGGGGGGGGGGGGGGGGGGGGGGGGGGGGGGGG
>NZ_JBVHWN010000025.1:0-30265 GCF_055564335.1 Streptomyces sp. NPDC029139
ACCTGGCGGGTGAGGTTGCCGGCGAGCTCGTTGACGTTCTCGGTGAGCCGCTTCCAGGTGCCGGAGACGCCTTCGACCTCGGCCTGGCCGCCGAGGCGGCCCTCGCTGCCGACCTCCCGGGCCACGCGGGTCACCTCGGCGGCGAACGAGGACAGCTGGTCGACCATGGTGTTGATGGTGGTCTTCAGCTCCAGGATCTCGCCCCGGGCGTCGACGTCGATCTTCTTCGAGAGGTCGCCGTTGGCGACGGCGGTGGTGACGAGGGCGATGTTGCGGACCTGCCCGGTCAGGTTGTTCGCCATGGAGTTGACGTTGTCGGTGAGGTCCTTCCAGGTGCCTGCCACGTTCGGCACCCGCGCCTGGCCGCCGAGCCGGCCCTCGGTGCCGACCTCCCTGGCCACGCGGGTCACCTCGTCCGCGAACGCCGACAGGGTGTCCACCATGGTGTTGATGACCGCCGCGAGTGCCGCGACCTCGCCCTTGGCCTCGACCGTGATCTTGCGCGACAGGTCGCCGCGCGCCACGGCCGTGGCGACCTGCGCGATGGAACGCACCTGCCCGGTCAGGTTGGACGCCATCACGTTGACGTTGTCCGTGAGGTCCTTCCACGTACCGGACGCGCCGCGTACGGTGGCCTGGCCGCCGAGGTTGCCCTCGGTACCCACTTCGCGGGCCACCCGGGTCACCTCGTCGGCGAAGGCGGACAGCTGGTCGACCATCGTGTTGATGGTCTCCTTCAGCTCCAGGATCTCGCCCCGGGCCGTCACCGTGATCTTCTGCGACAGATCACCCTTGGCGACCGCCGTGGCGACCTGCGCGATCGAGCGGACCTGCGCGGTCAGATTGCCGGCCATGAAGTTGACGGAGTCCGTCAGATCCCGCCAGGTGCCCGAGACACCCTTCACATCGGCCTGGCCCCCGAGGATGCCTTCCGTGCCGACCTCACGAGCCATACGGGTGACCTCGTCGGCGAACGACGAGAGCTGGTCGACCATCGTGTTGATGGTCTCCTTCAGCTCCAGGATCTCGCCCCGGGCCGTCACCGTGATCTTCTGCGACAGATCACCCTGCGCCACCGCGGTGGTGACCTGCGCGATGTTGCGGACCTGCGCGGTCAGATTGCCGGCCATGAAGTTGACGGAGTCCGTCAGATCCCGCCAGGTGCCCGAGACACCCTTCACATCGGCCTGGCCCCCGAGATTGCCCTCGGTACCGACCTCACGGGCCACGCGCGTCACCTCGTCGGCGAAGGCGGACAGCTGGTCGACCATCGTGTTGATGGTCTTCTTCAGCTCCAGGATCTCCCCGCGGGCGTCCACGTCGATCTTCTGCGAGAGGTCACCCTTGGCGACCGCCGTGGCGACCTGCGCGATGTCACGGACCTGGGTGGTGAGGTTGCCCGCCATGGCGTTCACCGAGTCGGTCAGATCCGCCCAGGTGCCGGAGACTCCGGGCACCTCGGCCTGCCCTCCCAGGGTGCCTTCGGTGCCGACCTCACGGGCGACCCGGGTCACCTCCGAAGTGAAGAGGGACAGCTGGTCGACCATGCCGTTGAACACCGTGGCGATCTCGCCCAGCAGCCCGTCCGCGTCGTCCGGCAGGCGCGTGCCGAAGTCACCGTCGCGCACCGCCGTCAGCCCGGCCAGGAGCTGCCGCAGCTCCGGCTCCCCCACCTTGCCCGCGCCACGCGTGCGTGTCCGGGGTACACGCGCGTTGTCGACCGTCGTCTCAGTCATGACCATTCCTCGTTGAACGCTGCTAGGAGCCCCGCCGGGAAGCCGAACACTGCCACGGCCTGAGCAGGCCGCCCCCCTCGCCGGCAATCATTGCCGTACGACAAATACGGGGCAGCCTACCTCGCCGTAGCTCAGAGGCGAAAGCCACGCAGGCGGAGAACGCGCCCCCCACGTTCAGCGGTTCCCCCTGAACGGCCGGGCTTCCGGCCCCCTGGCCGCCGCTCCCGGCTCACGCTGATCTTTCTACACGTGGCGTACATACGCCTCGGCTCTCGGGGGATACGGCGCTCATCGCCGGGCCACGCCGGTCGGCGGGCTCCGAGGGAGGGGAACGTCATGAGCGTGACGGCTCCGTCCGCGTCGACGAACGCGTACGCGGACACGGCCGATCGGCGAACGGCTCGGCGTCAGCCGGATGCATGTCTCACGCCTGCTCTCCCGCGCCCTCGCCTCTCTCCGTAGGGGCATGCTGGCCACCGACTGACGGCCGCCGACGGAGGTCGGCGCGAGGCAGCTCCGTGAGGGCGTCGCCCAGTCCCTGGAGTCCTCGCGCCAGGGCGGTCCGCGTCGGCCTGTCGAGCGACCCGAGCATGCCGGTCATCCGGTCGAGTCGCTGCCTCCGGATGCAGTTCAGGGCTTGCCTGCCCGCCTCCGTCAGCGCGAAGTCCACCCGTCGGCGGTCGTGGGAATCACGTCGGCGGGACAGCAGACCGGCTGACTCCAGACGTCCGCACAGTCGGCTCACCGAGGGCGCCCGGGACCCCAGCCGCCGGCCCAGCACGCTCGGCGTCATGTGCCCCGCGGCATCGATCACCGCCAGCGTGCGCTCCTGCGTGAGCGGCAGCCGGTGCTCCGCGGCAAGCTCGTCGTTCTCCCAGAGGGACACGAGCATGGCGGCCGCCCGGCGTACTTCCCCGTCACTCACGGCCGCTCACGATCACTCACCCTGTGCCGGCGACGGCGAAGAAGGCAGCGGGGTCCTCCTCGCGGCAAGCGGCCTTGACGCGCCGTTCGGTCATGGTCGCCGTTCCTCCTCGTCGTCATGCGTCCCGTCGCGTGTCTCGCCGCGCGTCTCGTCGTCGCCGTGCGCCCGTGACCCTCTCCGTCTCACCGACAAGGGCGGGCCCAAACACCTGCGGGCAGTTGGTTTTTGCCTTGTCAGCGCGGGAGGTGGTCCTGTACCGCCGGTCCGTCCGACGAGGTCACGGCGATCCGCGCAGCGGATCGCGCGCTGCCGTGTGCGCTCGGGCGCCGGCCGCGCCCGCCGGGCGCGCCCATCTCGGCGCCGCTCCCGGCCGGGCCGAAGCCCGGTGCGCCGCAACGGTTGCGGGTTACCCTTCCATCCGACGTTTTCTGAGTGAGCGACCAGGACCCCGGTGGGTGAGATGAACATGAGCGGGCATATCTGGCATATTCCGCTAGAGCCGGGCGCGTTCGCCCGCGCCCGTGACCACACCGCCACCGCCCTCGCCACCTGGGGGTGGCCGACGGAGCGCATCGAGGTGGCCGTGCTCCTCGTCTCCGAGCTCGTGACCAACGCGCACCGTCATGCCGGCACGGACGCCTGGCTCCATCTCGAACCCATACCCGACGGCGCTCGCATCGCCGTCCGCGACGGGAGCGCCGCCCAGCCCTCCCAGCGAGCGCCCGGCGTCACGACCGCCACCGGCGGCTTCGGACTCCACCTTCTCGACCACCTGGCCGCGGGCTGGGGTGTCGACAGCCGCGAGGACGGCAAGCGCATCTGGGCCCACATCCTCAGGACCCCTTCCCCCGCTGACTCGGGCACGAGCGAACCCTTCCTGGCGCGCGGCACATCGGTGCCCGTGCAGGAAGCTCCGTGAGCCGACAGGGGTAGGGAGGCAGGGTGGTGCCGCCGGTACGGCGCGTACACGTTTTCGCCGGAATCGCTCCGCATGCACTACCAATGAAAAACATTGCCGCACGGCAAAGTTTTTGTGGGGCCTGAGGTACTCGAACCGCAATCACAACACACGCGGAGTGGGAACTGCGCGAGTCTCGCGGGTGAACCTGCCCTCCCGCCCACCGTACGACCCGCCGTCGCCACGCCGCCGCCCCCTCGCGCCCACGGACGCGGCGCTCGTCCGGGCCCGTCGCGCCACCGTGGAGCCACGGCGGAAGAGATGGCGGTGTGCTTCTGCGTCATCCTCTTTCTGCACCGTCCCGGGGTGTGCTCCAGGAAACAGCGTCCCCCTCGCCCGGCTTCATCACCCGGGCGACATCCCCTTGTTGTCGAGCGCCCCGTTGCGCCCCCTCCCCAAGGACGAGACGCCCGCGTCGTGGTCCTGAGCCGGGGCGTCGGTGGAGGTCGTACGGCGGGCGGCCGCGTCAGGGGCCGCCCGCCGACGGTCTGCGGAGGTCGAGACAGAGCACGAGTCCGCCGGCCGGCGCGGCTCCTTGCTCGGCGAGTTCGCGAAGGACGGCCTTGGGGGTGTCCGCACCGGGCAGGCCCTGCGTGCGGCCGATCGCCCGGCTCACAGCCTGGTCGAAGGCCGCGTGGGTCGGCTGCGATGCCGCGGGTTCCGGACCGCAGGCGACGAACAGCAGCCTCTCCCGGGGCCCGGTCCGCAGATGCTGGGCCGTGTAGACGGTGTCCTCGAACATGCCGAGCGGGAGCTGACGCTCCAGTTCCACCCGCCGCGCCGTCCGGCCGGCCACGCGCCAGACGCTCGGCGAGCCGGCGTCGACGATCTGGGCCTCTCCGGTGCGCAGGTCGAAACACATCAGCAGGGTCGACAGATGCCTCGCGCCGCGATGCTGGCCGTACAGGGCCTGGTCGGCCAGGGCTGCCTGGCCGGCGAGGTCGAGGCCGGCGCGACGGGCGTTGCGGAGGGCGTTGAGGGCGAGGTTGTTCACCAGGACGGCCTCGGCATCCGTTCCGGCGCTGTCGGCGACGACCAGCGTGAGCTCGTCCGCCGAGGCCGACCAGTCGAAGAGGTGTCCCCCGGAGGCGTAGGCGGGTTCGCCGTGGGCGTGGAGGTCGAACTCCTCGCGCGAGTACGAGCGCCCCGGCATCAGCTCCCACCGCATCTCGGCGGAGAGGGTGAGCGGGCCGTCACGCCGTGCTTGTCGGTACACATCGGTATGCCTTTCGGCCACCCGTAGGGCGTGCCCCAGCATCTGGGCGATGGCACCGAGATGATCGAGGAGAACCTCGGGCGGCTCCTCGCCCTGCGGCAGCGTGACCACGAGAACTCCATACCGATCACCGCGAACCGTCACGGGAAGATAGGCCGTCACCGTGGGTCCCGCCCCGGTGGAAAGATATGGTTGTTGCTCGGAGAAGACCGTGCCCGCCGGGCTCGCCTCCACGAAAACCGGCCCTCGAATGGCGTCACAGTGGCCAAAGGGACGGAGACTGCTCAGCCCGTAGTCGATCAGCAGCAGGTCGACAGCGGTTGCCGCGAAGTGCTGCGCAAGATGAGTACGGAGGGAGTCCAGAAGGCCATGGGGCGGTGCTCCGCGCAAGGCGCGTTCCACCATCACACGTCGTTCCACCGAACCATTACCGCCTTCTGGGGAGATGTGGAGACTAGAAACGTGGCGCCCACGAAGCGCCGCCGGCCTAAGACGTCTGATTCGGAGTGTCACTAGATATGGACGCGAACCCCGCTTCCTCTCAGCGTCGGCCGCACGAGACCGCCCAGGCGGCCCGCGAGCTCATCGAGCTCCTGGAAGTGCTGTGGGAGCGCGGCAAGGACATGGTGTCCTCGACCCCCGTTTCGGCGTCCCAGCTGCGCGTCCTCTACTGCCTGGACCGGGATGAGGGCATCAACCTGCGTACGCTGGGCAAGGTTCTGGGTTCCGCGCCCCCGTCCGTCAGCCGCCTGTGCGACCGGCTGGAGGCGCTGGGGTTCGTGCAGCGACTTCCGAGCCAGGTCAGCCGGCGCGAGCTGGAGCTGCACCTGACGACACGGGGCAAGGCGTACCTGCACGACCTGAGGGCGCAGCGGCAGGAGGCGCTCCTCGCGGTCATCGACTCGATGACTCCGTCGGCGCGCAACGCGCTGCTGAAGGGGCTGACGAGCTTCCAGCACGCGCTCAACGATGCGGGAGACGTCCCACGATCCTCTTCGGTCAAGGGCGTCCGGTCCGCCTGACCTCGCCGGGCGAGGACTGCCGAGTCGATTCGCACTCCCGACTTCTCTCCTTTCCGATGCTGGGACGTCACTGTCGGCGCCTCGCGGCCCGACCCACTGTGTTGCCTCCAGGGTACAGTTGTTTGGAGGCAACTATTGACAGGGGCTGCCCTGAGCTGGTCAGGGAGGCTGTGCGTACGGCGACAAAGGCCGGATCATCGTCACGGAACCGCCGACGAGCGGCTCGCACGCCCTCCCTCGGGTGACGGAAGAGCGGGACCTGTGGGCCGAGAAGGAGCTGCTCGACCGGCCGGGAGGCGGTCGCAGGGTGCCGGAACCTGGCCCTCGATCCGACCGCCCTCGCCTTCCGTGACCATCGCGGCCCGAACTGCCCGCTGTCCCTGAACCGGCTCCGCCGGCAGACGTGGCGCCCGCCGGTCGGTGGGCCTCCCCGACCTTTCGCAGGCCCTCGCACACACGGCTGGACGGATGCGGCTATCCCCGGCCCCTGGGGGCAGGAGAGATATGGTTGCGGTCCGGAGTGAAGCGGAGTGTCCCGGCATGAGCACAGATCCCGCCCCCCGTCCGAAACCCGCCAAAGGTGCCGCCCAGGCCGCGAGTGCCGTCGTCGAACTGCTCGAGATCCTGTGGGGACGGAGCGGTGACGTGACCGCCTCCTCGTCGGTCTCCGTCTCCCAGCTACGAGTGCTGTACTGCCTGGAGCGGGAGGCGGGGATGAACCTCCGCCGCCTGGGTCACCTCCTGGGGGCCGCCCCTTCCTCGGTGAGCCGGCTCTGCGATCGCCTGGAGGCGATGGGCTTCGTCGAGCGCACCCCCAGCCGGGTGAGCCGCCGCGAATTGACGCTCCGCCTGACCAGCCGCGGCAAGGCGCACCTGGCCGAGCTGCGCGCACTGCGGCAGGAACTCCTCATGAAGCCGATCCAGAACATGCCGCCCGCCGCCCGCGCCGCACTGCTGGACGGCCTCAGCGCCTTTCGAGAGGCCCTGGAGGAATCGGGAGCGACGCAGGAACACGCTCCGCCGCGCACCTCGCCGCGGAGCGCCTGAGCCCGCCCGGCGACGGGCACCCCAGGAGCGCCCCGAGGGGGCACCGGGCGTCAGAAAGCCTGCCCGGCTCCCCCGCCGCTCCCGTCTCCGGCCTCGCCCTCCGGCCGGCCGTGCCAGTCGAGGCAGACGACGAGCGCGTCGTCGTCCAGCGGCGTCTCCCCGTGATACCCCGCGAGCTCGCGCAGGACCGCACCCGGCACCTGGGCGGGGGGCAGCAGCCTGCTGGACAGCAGGGAACGGGCCAGAGCTTTCTCCCCGTAGCGCTCCCCGGCCGGGGAGGACGCCTCGTACACGCCGTCACTCCCGAACAACAGCCGGTCACCGGGCTCCACGGTGAACCGCTCGGGGACGTAGACCGTGTCCTCGAACATGCCGAGCGGCAGCTGCGCGTCGAAGGAGACGGCCTCGACGGAACGGTCCCGCAGCCGCCACATGCGCGGGGAGCCGGCGTCCACCGCTTCGACCTCGCCGGTGTCGAGATCGAAACGCAACAGGAGCACGGAGACGTACGCATTGCCGTGGTACTGCGCGTACACCGCCTGGTCGGCCAGCGCCGCCTGGTCCGCGAGGTCGAGGCCGGCACGGCGCGCGTTGCGCAGGGCGTTGACCGCGAGGTTGGTGAGCAGGGCCGCCTCGATGCCCTCCCCCATGCCGTTGGTGATCGTCAGGGTCAGATGGTCGGCCGAGGCCGACCAGTCGTAGTTGTCACCGAAGATCGCGTAGGCGGGTTCCAGGTGGGCGCCGAGGGCGAACTCGGGACGGGCGCAGGAGCGACCAGGAAGGAGCTGCCACTGCATCTCCGCCGCCAGCGTCAGCCGAGCCGCACGGCGGGCCAGGACGTACAGGTCCGTGTCCCGCTCGGCCACGAGGATCTCGTGGCCGAGCGCCTCGCAGACGTGCTGGAGGTCCGGCAGCAGCGACTGCGCGTAGCGGTCCTCCGGCAGCCTGACGGTCAGCACGCCCATGCGGTCGCCGCGGATGGTCACGGGCAGATGGACGTCGTAGGAGCCGTTGTCCCGCGTCACACACGGCTCCTGAGCCCCGAAAGCCCTCCCTTGGGGCGATCCGTGGATGAGCACCGGCTCCGTCGTCAAGGGCACGGCCTCCACGGCCTGCAGCGAGCGCATGCCGTAGTCCGCCAGACGGAGTTCGACACGCTCGGCGCCGTACTGCTCCATGAGCGCGACAGTCACCACGTTCAAAAGGGTGTGCGGTGCAGCGCTGCGCAGAGCCCGCTCAACAGCGGCAAATTTGTCCACGTCATCCAGCTTCTCTATGTGCCGGGAGCCAGGCCCGGCAGGTCAGGGCCACGCACGCTCCCACACCGGCAAGCCTACCGACGGGCCGCGGCGCAGTCACACCCTTCAGTGTACGAACGCAACACAACATTTGCCGCGCGGCAATTATATTCGACCGATCCCCGGGAAGACGCACGGCGACCGCGCGCCGCTGAACACGCGTGGTGGAGACGACGGTTGAAAGCAGGGGTGGGACATGGGATCGGCTGTGCGCGTGCCGCAGACCCGGGACATGGCCGGCGACGAGCTCTCGGGTGACGAGGCGTGGGTGGCGCTGAGGCGGTACGGCGGACGCGAACTCCTCACCGACGCCTTCGTTCGGTTCCGGTACGCCGACGGCTTCAGCCACTCCCGCGCACTGGCCTTCCAGCTCGCTCTCGCCGTGGTGCCCTTCGTGATCGCACTGGTCGGGGTGGCGTCCACCCTGCACTCCGACGGTATCGGCCGGACGGTCGAGCTCACCCTTACCCGGATCGCCCCGGGTGCCAGTTCCGCGCTGATCGAGGACGTCCTCGCCACGGGGCGCCGTAGCGCGGGCACCGACGCGGCGGGCGCGCTGGCGATGTGGCTGGGGCTCGGATTCGCCGTGCTGAGCCTGGTGTCGGCCATGGCGCAGATCGAGCGCGGCACGAATCGCATCTACGGGATCGAACGCGACCGGCCCTTCGTCCGCAAGTACGGCAGGAGTCTGTTGCTGACTGTGGGGGCCGGCATGCCGATGGCAGCCGGGTTCCTCGTCCTCGTCGCCGGCGACACCCTCGCCGGGGCCGTCGTCACGGCGTCCGGCACGGCATCAGGAACCGCGTCCGAGCTGCCGCAGTGGTGGCACTGGACGCAGGTCCCCGCCGGTGTCGCCCTGGCGGTGGTCGCCTCGGCGGTGATCTTCCACTGGGCTCCTCGCCGTCGCCAACCCGGCTACACATGGCTGGCCTTCGGATCGGCCGTCCATCTCGTCCTGTGGATCGCCGCGACCTGGCTGCTGGCCCTCTACGTGGAGTACAGCGGCTCGTTCGGCGCCGTGTACGGCCCGCTCACCGCCTTCGTCGCCCTGCTCCTGTGGGCGAATCTCACCGGTGTCGCTCTGCTGCTCGGTGTCGCCTTCGCCGCCCAACTGGAAGCCGCTCGCGCCCAGATGTCCGAACCGGTCCATCCGGACCCCGGCGCTGACGCCTGACGCGCGGCCGTTCAACGGCCGGAAGCACTGCCCAGGCGACGCAGCGTGAGGGCAAGGGTGTCGTCGGGGTGGTGGACCACGGTGTGCATGTCGTCGGCGATGGCGCCGGGAATCTCGTGTATGGGTCGTCCCGCGTTGCGAGTGGCCGAGGCGGCGAGGCGCTGTTCGCCCTCCAGGGGGTCTCTTCGGCTCTCGGTCAGACCGTCGGTGTAGAGCATCAGGAGGTCACCCGGCTCCAGGTGGCTGCGCAGGACCTGCTCGCTGCCCGGAAGGGGGTATCCCACGCCGCGCCCCGGCACTTCGAGGTACTCGGTCGGTCCGTCGGTCCGTACGACGAGCGCCGGGGGATGGCTGCCGTTGGCCAGGAGGAGTTCCCCGCCGACGGGGTCGACACGGGCCAGCAGCACGGTGGCCATCAGCTGGGGGTCCATGCCGTTGAGGACCTCGCTGGCGCGCCCGACGATGGCTTTCATCGGATAGCCGTCCAGCGCGAGCGTACGCACGGTGTGGGTGACGTCGAGCGCGGCCCGGGTGCTGCCCACTCCGTGGCCCAACGCGTCGACGACGGTGATGTGGACGCTGCCGTCGGGAAGGACGAACCAGTCGTACAGGTCGCCCCCGGTGGGGGCGTCGGTGTCGGCGGGTGCGTAGTGGACGGCGAGCTCGAGGCCCGGGACGCTCAGCGGCGCGGGCCTCAGAGCGTCCTCCAGCTCGCGGAGCATCTGTCCGTGGGCGCGGCGCAGTTGCTCGTCGCGCTCCTCGAGCTGGACGTAGAGTGCGAGGACGCCGCTGTTGGTCTCGTCGAGTTCGGCCTTCAGCTGCTGGTGGTCGGCGGCGAGGGCGTCGAGGTCCGTCAGGAGGGCGGCCAGTTCTTCCTCGGCCGCGTCGTCGGAGGCGACCGCGCCGTCGGAGGCAACCGCATCGGAGGCAACCGCCTCCGCCTCCTCCCCCGGCGAGGGGAGAGCGATGCGCCACTCGACGCCGCCGTCGGTGACGACGGGGGGAAGCGGCAGCTTCGCCAGGGTCACGGGGTCACTCGGCGGGGAGGGGGAGAGAACGAATGTCAGGGTGTCGACGCCTGCCGGTTCCGCCCCCGGTCCGCGCCGGGCGGTGATCCGGACGCCCCGCCCGTTCTCCAGGCCGGTGCGGGCCACCGCCGCGACGGAGGCCGTCAGCCGGGCACGGGCTCCCGCCGGAAGCCCGTACAGGCCGGCGAAGCGGCGCACGGCCCGCCGCACCTCGGGCAGGGTGGACAGAAGGCTTTCGTCGTAGGTGTGTTGGGTCATCGCAGTCCCGTGAGGCTGAGTGCGGTGGCGTCGTCTCGTGACCGGCGGTGGCGGTGGGCCAGTGCAGCCGGCAGAAGTTCGGCAGGAAGGCGGAGCAGGAAGGGGGACGGATCGTGCGACCAGCGGGACTCGATGCCGTCCGAGTGCGCGAGGAGTGTCTGGCCCGGCTCCACGGGCGCCCTCTGCACCTGCGGGGTGGGCAGGTTCCATCCGACGATCCCCGGCCTGCCGTCGAGACGGCGCTGCACATGATGGACGGACAACAGGCACAGCCGGATGTTCCCGACCCCGCAGAACTCCACGCCGCCGGGCAGGAGTCGGATCAGGCCGACCGCGGCGCCACGGGTGTGGCGCAGGGATCGGTGCAGTGAGCGCATGATCTCGGGCAGCGGCTGGTCGCTCGCCTCCCGGAAGATCCGCAGCGCGCTGCGGGTCGCCCGGGCCGCCGCTTCTCCGTGGCCCAGGCCGTCCACGACGGCGGCCGTGAGGCCACCGCCCGTTTCGAAGACGGCACAGCCGTCGCCGCACTCCCCCTCGCCGTCGGCGGACAGGCACACCATGCCCGTACCCGGGGCGGTCGTTCTGCCGCCGGCGCTGATACGTGCCGACGCGACCGTTCCCTCCGGCACCTGGGAGCGGATGAGGAAGTCCGTGGCCACTCGCCCCACTGCCCCGAGGCCGGTTCCCAGGGTGCCCGTGGTGGTGTACCCGTCGGTCAGGCAGCGCTGGAGCTCGGCCATGCCGGGGCCGCGGTCGACGGCCAGGATCTCCAGCCCCTCCCCCATCGGCAGCGGCTGCAGGTAGACGATCCCGTCGGTCGCGTGCTTGTCGACGTTGCTGGCCAACTCGCTGGCCACCGCGGCCGCCTGATCGGGCCAGGACGACTCCATGCCGCAGCGCACCGCCATCTCCCGGGCCTGGGTGCTGGCCAGGTGTACGGCGCTGTAGTGGTCGATCGGCACGTGGACGGTGGGTGGCCGCACGTGCGGGCCGCGCGTCACCGGTCGGTCCACCGGACGGCGGTCACCGTCGTGCCCTCACCCGGCGTGGAGCGCACGTCGAACTCGTGCATGAGGCGCCGCGCTCCTCCCAGGCCGTGCCCCAGTCCCCCGCCGGTGGTGAAGCCGTCCGTGAGCGCCCCTTCCAGGTCGGCGATGCCGGGGCCTTCGTCGCGAACGGTCAGGCACAGGCCCGCTGCGCCGGCCCGTCGCATCCCCTCGATGGAGAGCACGCCGCCGCCTCCGTGGATGAGGGCGTTACGGGCCAGTTCGCTGGCCGCGGTGACGACCCTCGTCTGGTCCACGAGGCTGAACCCCAGCTCCTGTGTCGCGGCCCGCACGGCATGGCGGGCCCGCAGCAGGTCCTCCTCCGTGCGCACGTGGCACTCGAAGGGGATGCAGCTGCCCATGCCTCCGGCGTCCCTGGGGCCCCGGTGGGTGGCCGAGGAGCCTCGCTGGGCTCCCACCTGCGCGCTCGTCGCCGTCGCCGTTGCGCCCCCGGCCGACCTGGGTGACCCGCCGGACCGTGCCGGCCCTGACTCCTCGGAACGCCTCACGCCGACATCCCATCCGCCGTCGGTTGCCCCGGCACCGGTCCCGCGCCGGTCTTCGACCAGCCCAGGGCGGCCATGCCCTGCTCGGCGTTGAGAGCCGTCTCGACACCGGTGAGGTCGATGCCCAGCTCCACCAGAGTCACGGCCACGGCAGGGCTCATCCCCGCGACGATCACCCGTGCGCCCAGCAACTGAGCCATCGTGCTGAGTTCCATCAGGGCGCGCGCGACGAACGAGTCGATGATCTGCACCCGTGAGATGTCCAGGAGGACGCCCCGCGCGCCGTCGTCCGCGATGCGGGCGGTCAGCTCCTCGGCCAGCGCGACGGCCGACGTGTCGTCCAGTTCACTGAGGAGTCCGGTGACCAGGGTGTCCCCCAGCCGCAGGATCGGCACACGGGCGGATTCCGGTCGGCTCATCGCTCCACCCGCCCGTGGTCCGTCCCCCCTCGCACGGCGCCCGCGACACCCATGGCGGGCTCCTGCCGGGTCAGTTGCATCGCGGTCGCCAGCGCGTCCGCGAGGCTGGCACGGGTCAGGATGTCCGACAGGTCGATGCCCAACTGGACGACCGTCTGGGCGATCGCGGGCCGAATGCCGCTGACGATGCACTCGGCTCCCATCAGCCGCACCGCCTTCACCGTCTGCATCAGATGCTGGGCCACCGAGGTGTCCACGGTGGCGACACCGGTGATGTCGATGATCGCGACCAGTGCCTCCTCCTTCTGGATGGCCTCGAGCAGGCTCTCCATCACCACCTGGCTACGGGCGGTGTCGAGGTTGCCGATCAGTGGAACGGCCAGGACGTGGCGCCAGAGCCGAACCACCGGGGTCGACGCCTCCAGCAACTGCCGACTCTGCCGCCGGATGATCTCCTCACGGCCCTCGACGTACGTCTCGAAGGACAAGGCGCCCGCCGCGTCCAGGATGCGGTTGATCAGCACCGCGGCTTCGTACAGGTCGTCCGTCTCGAACGACTCCTGCCGCACGGCCTCCAGGAAAGCTTCCTTGAGCCCCAGCACCGCCAACGAAGTCGCCGTGGGAACCGCCCCCATCCTCGCCCGCCGCAGGGACATGTCGACAACCGTCTCCTGCAGTTCACGCTGGCGGGTGACCACGTGGTCGACCGGGACGTGGCTCCCCATGCCCGCGCTCAGAGCGGCGACGAGCGCGTCCGCCTCTTCGCGCAGTTCGGTCTCGTCCGGGGTCCGCCCACCGGGATCAGCACGTTTCTGCTGCAGTTGTACCCATCGGTCGGCGATCTCGACGCCGCGTCGCGTCAGCACCTCGGCCAGACGATCCCGCACGGCGGACTCGGTGGAACTCATCTTCGCCTCTCAGACGCCCTCTGCTTGCCTTACCCGGCCGAATCGACGACCTGCTCAAGATAGTAGCCATACGGCAACTGTTCGAGCTGCCCCCGTCATCGAAGCCGAGCACGCGCGCAGACGGGCGAGGCGCGCTCCCGCACCTCGCCCTACGCCGCAGGTCAGCGGCTGCCCGCCGAGGATCCCTACGCATCGCGTATACCCCCGCGTCACATTCGAAACCGCCTGGAACCAGCCATGCCGACCGTTGCGGAAGGAGGACGTGTCGTCGCCGGCCATGGAGTTCAGCGCGCCCCCGGGCTTCCGGTTCGAACGCGTCCGGCGGCACGCGCCCCCGTCGCGGCATCGAGACAATCAAAAAGGAACTTAACGGGTGTAATCAGACTCAGCGGGCAGACGTTCGTCATGCGTACATCAGGAGTCCGAGCAGGGGGTTCCACCTATGACGACGGATGAGACGGCCACCCTCCGGAGGGAGACCCCGGCGCGGCGTCGCGACGTGACGGCGGCCATGGCCCGCGACGAGGTACGCAGATTCCTCGACGAGAGGTTCTGCCGCGAGCAGCCGGCGACGGGCGAGGACGTCGTCCTGGCCGACGCGCTGCTGGTGACTTCGGAACTGGTCACCAACGCCATCCGGCACGGTGGCGGCGTGCGTGCCTTCAAGCTGTCCGTCGCCGAAGAAGGACTCTGGATCACGGTCACGGACCGCAACCGGGACCGCCCCACCGCCAAGGCCGCAGGCGCGGAGGGGTCGCGCCCCGGGGGGTTCGGTCTGCCGCTCATCCGGCGCCTCAGCAAGGACGTCACCATCACGCCCGCGCCCGGCGGAAAGTCCGTCCACGCACTGGTGCCGCTGAGGTGAGGCGGCGGCCCGGCCCCTGGATCAGCCTGACCGGAGGCCGGGTCCGGCCACTCACGACACAGCGTCCGGCTGGTCCGACTGTGGTGGGTGGACCCCCGGGGTTCTCAGGGCGAGGATGGCGATGTCGTCGTCACTCGCCCGGTCCGGCCGGGCCCGCTCCAGCAGGCGGTCGGTGAAAGCGGTCAGTGGGCGGTGCGCCAGGGAGGCGGCGTGTCTGCGCAGCCGGTCGAGACCGTCGTCGATCGGGCGGTCACGGCTCTCGACGAGCCCGTCGGTGTAGAAGACCAGCGTGGACTGCGGAGGCAGGGTGACGTGCGCGTCGGTCCGGATGGACGACAGCCCGGTGCTCAGGAGCATCCCATGCCCTTCCGTGAGGTAGCGGGCCTGCCCGTCATGCGTGACGAGGAGCGGCGGCGGGTGGCCGGCGCTCGTCCAGGCCAGCTGCCAGGCTCCGTCGGCGGTCTGTTCGAGGGTGCCGAAGATCAAGGTGGCCATCGAGACCCCGGCGATGTGTATGACCGACTCGTCCAGCCGGTTCACGATCGCGCTGGGCGGTTCGTGATGGGTCCACGCGTACGCACGGAGGATGCTGCGGACCTGGGCCATGCCGGCAGCGGCGTCCAGGTCGTGCCCGACGACATCACCGATCGCCAGTGCCGTGGTGCCGTCGGCCAGGGTGAACACGTCGTACCAGTCGCCCCCCACCTCCGAGGCGTCGGGTGAAGGCACGTAGCGCGCGGTCATCTGCACCCCCGGAATCGACGGCAGCTGCGGGAGGAGGTGGCGCTGCATCGTCTCGGCGACCTTGCGTTGCCGCTGGTACAGACGGGCGTTGTCGAGTGCCAGCCCGGTGCGGCGGGTGATGTCCTCGACCAGGGACAGGTCCGCCGGGGTCATCGCGGCGGGGCGCTCGGACCGCCCGAGGGTCAGGGCTCCCAGCACGTCCCGTACACCTCGTATGGGTGCGATCGCCGCCGAGTGCATGCGCGTCACCTCGAACAACCGGCGTTGTTCGATCGCGATGCCGGAGTCCGGGGGCCCTTGGTACGTCGCCGGTGTCACCAGCGTCGACGCCGCCCCCCTCAGGGCCCGGGACAGCGGCATCGGCGAGTCCTCCGGAACCGGCGGCATCGGTCCCTCCAGGTCCTCCCGGGAGATCAGCTCGCCGTCCTCGTGGTGGACCACGATGGCGCGCTCCACTTCACCGACCTCGGTGATCAGGTCGACCACCACCCAGTCCGCGAGTCGGGGCACCACCAGTCGTACGAGGCGGCGCAGCGCCTCCTCGCTGTCGAGGGTCGACGTCAGTTGTGTGGTCGTCTGGGCCAGCAGCGCCAGGCGCTCGAGTTCCGAAAGCGTCGACCCGTCACCAGCGTCCCCCTCGGGAGCCAACGTCTCGGTGTGATGGTCGTGGAAGATCATCAGCGTGTCCGCACCGGATCCCCCTCCTCCCGCACAGGGGACGGTCAACCAGGACAACTCGGTCAGACTTCCGCCTCCGTGCTCGAACCAGCCGCGGCCGGCCTGCGTCCTCCGGGCCAGCACCGCTTCCTCCACCCGGCACTGGGCCCTGGCCAGTGGCTGGCCGTGCGCGTCACGGTGCCACAGGTCATGGGCGTCCCTTCCCACGACAGCGGCGGCCGTCATCCCCAACAGCCGCTCCGCGTAGGTGTTGAGCGCGCTGATCATTCCGCAGTCGTCCACGACACAGGCTGCCGCCCCCAGCCGGCTCGGCACCTCCAACGACGAGGCCGCACCGCATTCGGGTTCGCTCTCAACTACCCCGTCCTTCATGATCACCGCGCCTCCTCGGCCCAGCCATGCCGTTGTCGTCAGGAATCCTGATCGCCCCAGGGCATCACCCGCAAACCCTTCGGCCGTGCTCGCCGCCCCTGCGGACGAGGTCTCGGCAGGGCATCACCGGCCATCGCGTGGCCCGCCTTTCCGTATCGATCCGCGGGGGCGTTGTGATGCTGTCCCCGCACACCGCACCGAATCGCCGCATCACACTCTCGGGTGACGTCAGGGGCGGCGGGCCGTGGTCCCAACGCCTTGTGATCGAGCCGCTCCCGTAGATCCACCGGCGGCTCACGGCTTGCGGTGTACCGCTGTCGCCGCGCCCCGTGCACGTGGTGCGCCGGTACGCCGCCGAGCAGGGTCACGGCTTCCCAGGCCCGTCGGCCGGCCGCGCCGCGCGGACCGGCCGGTGCCGGCGGGGCGGCCGACAACGCATTCATCACCCCCTCGGGGGCACACGGCACGAAGACAACTCGTCGGAACGGCAACAGAGATGAGCGTGATGGTGTGTCCTCCTCCGACCAGCCCGCGATGCCGAGCGATTCCGCGCTGACCACCGCGGCCCCGGGCGAGAAGCGGAGCAACGGCCTGGCGATCGCTTCGCTCGTCCTCGGCATCGCGGCGATCCTTCTCTTCTGGACCGTCTTCGGTGGCCTCGTGCTCGGCCTTCTGGCCTTGATCTGCGGCATCGTCGGGGCGCGCAGGGCCCGCGCGGGCCGTGCCCAGCACGGCAAGATCTCCATCGCCGGCGCGATTCTCGGCGCCCTGGGAATGCTCGCCTCCGCCGTCATCCTCGCCATCGGCGCGTCGGTCCTCGGCTCGGACGAGTTCAGGAACTTCGACGACTGCGTCGACCAGGCCACCACGCAGCGCGAGCGCGAGGCGTGCGCGGAGGACTTCGGCAAGGACACGAACGACTGACCACTGCTCCGCCCGGGGGGCACACCGAGCGGACAGAAGGCGGCCCGGCTCCACACAACAGGGAGCCGGGCCTGTCACGTCCTGCGGTGCTCCGGTGTCACGCCGCTTCGACAGCGACCCGCGCATGTGCCACTGAGACGTACAACCGGGGAGGTCCCGTACGGGTCGCATCCTCGAGCGCGGCCTCGGACCATGCTTTCCCTAGCCGAAAGGCAAAAGTTGCGTTCCTTCAACCGCCCTCACCATGCGCCGAGTTCTTTGCGGATCACAACACTCCGGTCATAGTCTGCGCCGTAGCGTCCCGCCCCCACGCCCACCCACAGGAGGCCGCTATGCCGTCGCCCGTCACCGGAACGGACACGCTCGAAGCCACCACCGCTCAGCTCAAGGCGGAAGTACCGCACCTGGAAAGGCGGCGAGCGGCGCTGGAGAAGGACATCGCGGCAGTCACACTGCGCCTCGAATCGGTGCGCACGGCCCTCGCCGCCCTGCAGGCGCTCTCCGCCGCAGACTCCGCGGTGATCCCCGACGTCGAGGACGCGGCGCGGGTACCGGCGGCACGGCCGGCTGCTCAGGAAGAATCCGGGACGGCGGCGGCCGAGGTCTCGACGGGTGACCGTTCGCCTTCCCGCTCCGACGGCCTCACCGACCAGGTGGTCGCTGTGCTCGCCGGCAAGGCCGGTACACCTCTGCGGGCCAGGGAGGTTGCCGCGGTACTCGGCCGCGACGGCTCGGCCGGCGCCATCAACACCGTGCGCTCCACCCTCGACCGCCTGGTCGCGACGTCCCGCGCGCACCGGGCGGGTCGGGGTCTTTACCAGGCACCCACACCCTGAGGTCTCACCGGCACCTCGGTACGCAGCGTGCGGCGGTACGGCTCCGACGGACCTCGCTACGGTCGCGCGGTCGTCTCCGGACGGCCGTGCCAGTCGAGGCAGACCACCATCGCATCGTCCTCGGCATCAGTGGGGCCGCGATGTCCCGAGAGCTCCTGGAGCACCGCGCGGGGAACTTGTGACGGTGGGAGAAGACGGGTGTTGGCCATCGCGCGCATCAGGGCCCGCTCGCTGTAGCGCTCGCCCGCCGGGGACGCCGCGTCGTAGACGCCGTCGCTGACGAAGAGGAGCCGGTCCCCCGGTTCCACCTGGAAGCGCTGCGCGGTGTAGACGGTGTCCTCGAACATGCCGAGCGGGAGCTGCGCCTCCAGCTTCACCTGCTCGGCCTTGCCCTCCCTCAGACGCCACATCCGGGGCGAGCCGGCGTCGATGATCTCCGTTTCTCCGGTCGCCAGGTCGAAGCGCAGAAGCAGGACGGCGAGGTGGACGGCTCCCTGGTGCTGACCGTAGATGGCCTGGTCGGCCAGGCACGCCTGATCGGCGAGGGACAGGCCGGCGCGGCGGGCGTTGCGCAGTGCGGTGACCGCGAGGTTGGTGAGGAGCGCCGCATCGATGCCCTCTCCCATGCCGTTGGTCACGGTGAGAGTGAGGTGGTGGGCGGACGTGGACCAGTCGAAGTTGTCGCCATGGATCGCATAGGCGGGTTCGAGCTGCGCGCCGAGTTCGTACTCGGGGCGGGAGCAGGAGCGGCCGGGCAGCAACTGCCACTGCATCTCCGCGGCGAGCGTCAGGCGGTCGGCGCGGCGGGCCTGGAGGTAGACGTCGGTATCCCGCTCGGCGACCACGACGGCATGGCCGAGGACTTCGGCCACGTTCTCCAACTCCCGTGCGGTGGCGCGGTCGTAGGAGTCCGCCGGCAGCCTGACGGTGAGGATGCCGATGCGGTCCCCTCGTACGCTGATGGGAAGGTGCACGGTCACCAGGTCGGTCCGGCTGTCGGTCTCGACGTAGGGTTCCTGTGCCCCGAGGGCCCTGCCAGGGGCGCTGGTGTGGACAGGAATGGGCTCGGCGGTATAGGGGAGCGCGCTGACGGGTTGCAGTATGGTCATCGCGTAGTCGGCCATGAGCAGGTCGACGGAGTCAGCGGCGTAGTGGGCGGTGAGGGAGTCCTGGACCGCTTCCAGGAGGGCGTGCGGCGCGGCTCTTCGCAGTGCGCGTTCCACGACCATGAATCTGTCCACCGTTGGGTTCCCGCCTATCCGAGATGAATGAGGAAAATCTCTTATGCCTCAGCGACTGACAGAGCCATTGGGCGGTGTCACAGTTGAGGGCATGCATTCCGAAAGTTCCCCGTGCCGTGATCGGGATGCTGTGGCGCGGACAACCCGTGGGGTCATCGAACTGCTCGAGGTGCTCTGGAGTCAGGGCCGGGACCTGACACCGACCGCTCCTGTCTCCTCGTCACAGCTACGAGTGCTCTACGTCCTGGATCGCAACCGGGGAATCAACCTGCGCACCCTGGGCGAGGCACTCGGCTCGGCTCCCTCCTCGGTGAGCCGTATGTGCGATCGCCTGCACGCCCTGGGATTCATCAAGCGCTCTCTCAGCCCGGCCAGTCGACGTGAACTGGAGCTGCGTCTGTCGAGCCGAGGGGAGACCTACCTCAAGGCTGTGAGAGCCCGCCGCGAACTCGGGCTGGGAAGGGTTATCGCATCGATGCCGCCTGAGGACCGACTCGCGCTCGCCAAGGGCCTGAACAGCTTCGGTTCCGCCGTCGAGGCGACCGTCCTGAAGAACGAGAGGCGCGGCAGCAGTGCCGTGGAATCCGCCTGACGTTCTCCTCGGCACCCCCCCAGGCCGAGCGAGCGATGGCTCGAGGCGCCGCCACTCGGTGACCCGGAACTCTCCCTGTTCGGGTCGGCGACCGGTGGCCCTGCGCGGTGATGCCTGAAGGGCACGGTCGCGCGTCAGGCGGCCCGGTCCCGTTGTCCGCAGATCCAGGCGAGGGCCTCGTGCGCCCCCCGCAGGTACGCCTGGGTGCCTTCGGCGATCGCCGGGTCGCCCAACTGCACCAGGATCGCGTCCACTTCGGCGGTGAGCAACGGCAGGTCCGGGGTGCCACCGGCGTCCGCACCAGTGATGGGCGCGCGCTCCGTGCGGCTCGTCGCCCATTGGTACGCGGCAGCCGCGCCGGCACGGAACTGCGGCGTCTCCGAGGCGTGTTGCTCCACTTTGCCGAGGGCCAGGACGACGTCCGCGCAGGTCCGGACGCCGATGCGCGCCTCGCCTTCCGGCGCGGCCTTGATCTGGTCCTTGGTGCGGTCCACATGGACCGTGTGCGCGACCCGGTCGACGCGGGTCACCGCGCTCGCCGGAAGCAGCACCTCCTTGCCGAAGATCCACACCCCCGTGTCGACCACCAGGTAGGCGGCACCGACCTCGTCGGAGTGCTTGTCCACCGTCCCGATGTGGCCGTCGGTCGCCTCGACCCTCCATCCGGTCAGATCCGTGCCCGCCAGATGACCCGACGTCTCCGCGAAACTCCACGCGCTCTCGCTCATGTGAAATCCACTCCTCTTCCGCCACGATGGATGCCCGCATTCCCGGCGCTCTTGCGCGTCCGTAGTTCCATCGGCCCGTCGTCGCGTGGCTACCAGCGGTACCAGCGGCTGCCGCCGGCCCGCGACCGGGCGAAGAATCCGAGCAGCCAGAGGACCAGAGCGGCCAGTGCGACCCACCACAACGCCTCGACCACGAAACCGGCGCCGAAAAGAAGCAGAACAAGAAGAAGAACAATCAGCAGGGGAACCATGCATTACCTCCGGGACTCCGGATGCCCCGCAAAGCCGACCACACACCGAACTCGGCCGCGCCTTCTTCGAAGCAGGGCCGGACGCCGCGCTCCGGCTCCGCGCGCCCGGAAAGCGGAAAGGCTGTGGAGCCCGCCCACGGGCACACGGCCCGGTAACCGTAGGGGGCCAGGAGCCGACGGAAAACACAACGCCGATCGCGAGGGCCAGACATCCGGTGGGGACGGTGCGGTGCGAGAGAGCAGCGGTGAAGGAAAGCGCTCGGGGCAGGACCTGGGGCGCCGGCTTTCTTGCCGACCGACGCGAGCGCGCTAGGTTGGGCCGCATGAGCAACCTTGATCGTCAGGCCGTACCGAGCCTGTGCGGCGGCCGCGGCTTCGTCGTCGCGGAACCCGTGCGAGAGCTGCTGTCCCCTCGCCGCGTGCAACTCGGTGAGTCGACCGAAGTGCGCCGCCTGCTCCCGAATCTCGGCCGGCGCATGATCGCCGCTTGGGCATTTGTCGATCACTACGGTCCTGATGACATCGCGAACGAGCCTGGCATGCAGGTCCCGCCGCACCCGCACATGGGGCTCCAGACGGTGAGCTGGCTCCACGAGGGCGAGGTCCTGCACCGTGACAGCACCGGCAGCCTGCAGACGATCCGCCCGCGCGAGCTGGGCCTGATGACGTCGGGCCGGGCCATCTCCCACTCCGAGGAGAGCCCCAGGCCCCACGCCCGATTCCTCCACGGTGCCCAGCTGTGGGTGGCGCTGCCCGACAGCCACCGCCACGTAGAGCCGCACTTCGAGCACCACGCCCAGCTTCCCACCGTCACCGCACCGGGCCTCACGGCGACAGTGATCCTCGGCGACCTCGACGGCGCGGCATCGCCGGGCACCACCTACACCCCGCTCGTCGGCGCCGACCTCTCCCTCTCCGCCGGCGCCGACGTACGCCTGCCCCTGGTCCGCGACTTCGAGTACGGCGTGCTCTCGATGTCGGGCGAGGTGCACGTCGACGGCGTCCCGGTCCTGCCAGGCTCGCTGCTCTACCTCGGCTGCGGTCGCACCGAGCTGCCGTTGCGTGCCGCGTCCGACGCCGCGTTCATGCTGCTCGGCGGCGAGCCGTTCGAGGAGGAGCTGATCATGTGGTGGAACTTCGTCGGGCGCACTCAGGCGGAGATCGAGCAGGCCCGCGACGATTGGATGACCGGTTCCCGGTTCGGTGAGGTCAAGGGATACGACGGCGGCCCGCTCGCCGCGCCGGCGCTGCCCGCAACGCCGCTGAAGCCGCGCGGCCGGACCCGGTAGACCGACACGCCGACGCTCCCGCCCGCATGCCCGCGATCACTCATGACGCTCAACCTGTTCCTGTCCGGTGAGAACGTGCGCGTGTCTCCACAGGGAACAGTAGTGGAATATTCAACCACTATTCCGGTGTTGACGCCGGTGCCGCCCCACCGGGCGGCAGGGCAGGGACGCCACGAGGGAGTGCAAGTGAACGACACGTACTACGAGTTCGGAACGGCGGGCGAGCGCTGGGACCGCGCCCAGCTGTTCTTCGAGGCGAAGGAGTACCTGACGGCCGCCCGCATCCTGCGCGGGCTGGTCGCCGAGCACCCCGCGCAGACCGCCCAGCGCCTGCTGCTCGCCCGCGCGTACTACCACTCCGCGCAGCTGTCCCGCGCCGAGACCGAGCTGCGCGCCGTGCTCGACCGGGACCCGGTGGAGCACTACGCCCGGCTGATGCTCGGGCGCACCCTGGAGCGCCAGGGCCGGGCCGCCGAGGCCGCGCCGCACCTGCGCCTCGCGGCCGCGATGTCCGGGGAAACGACGGAGTGAGCCCGGAGGACCCGGGCGACGGGCCGGCTCGTCGGGGTCGCCCTCACGAGCCGGCCTGCGGCCGTCCGCAGCCTGCGCGAGCGGTGGGCGCGGTTCGGTAGGGACGCTCCGGGAGGTTCGAGTCGTGCGTACGGGACGAGCAGGACGCGACACGGGAGCGGGAAGCGCGTTGGCGCACCTGCTGCTCGTCGTGGTACTCGCTCTCGGTGTCTTCGCGATGCACTGGGCAAGCCCTTCGACCGGAAGTTCGCCGAGCTGATGATCGCGCACCACGAGGGCGCGGTCGAGATGGCCAGGACGGAGCTGAAGGACGGCCGCGACGCGAAGGCGAAGAAGCTCGCCGACGACGTGGTCCGGACGCAGTCCGCCGAGATCGCCGAACTGCGGAAGATCCTCGACCGGCTCTGACCGCCTGGCCCCCCTGACCGGCTCCGACCGCGCGCGTCTGTGGCGGCGCTCCTCCGGGAGGGCCGCCACGCGCCTCCGCCAGGGCTGGTCGTACGGATCAGCCGCGCGGGGCGGAGGTGTGCACGACCTCGCCGCCCACCACGACCGTCTCGGCCACCGTGCCCGGAATCCGTTCCGGGTCGACGCGCAGGATGTCCCGCGACAGGACGACGAAGTCGGCGAGCTTGCCGACGCTCAGCGATCCCCGCTCCGTCTCGAGGAAGTTGGCGTACGCCGAACCCATGGTGTAGCCCTCGATCGCGGTGGCGACGTCGATGGTCTCCTCCGGCGTCCAGGGCTCCCCGCCGCCGTGGAGCGGGCGGCGCGTGACCGCCGTGTAGATGCCGACCATGGGGTCCATCTCGGCGACGTTCCAGTCGCTGGACAGGGCGAGGACGGCTCCGGCCGCGTGCAGGCTGCGCAGGGGCCACGCCTTGTGCCAGCGGTCGCGGCCGATGTTCTCGGCCCAGTCCTTGCCCGGCCCCGCGATGTCGGGGGCGGCGTGCCGGGGCTGCATGCAGGCGACGACGCCGAGCGCGGCGAAGCGCGGGGTGTCGGCCGGGTCGAGGCATTCGACGTGGACGACCTGATGGCGGGCGTCACGCGGCCCGTTGGCGGCGCGGGCGTGGGCGACGGCGTCGAGGACCGTACGGATTCCCCGGTCGCCGGTGGCGTGCACGAAGCATTGGAAGCCGCGGGCGTCGAGTGCGGTGAGCAGTGCGGCGAACTCCTCCGGCGGATAGAACGTGTCGCCGCGGTGCCGGCCGCAGCCGGCGTACGGCTCCAGGAGGGCGGCCGTACGCGGTTCGACGACGTCGTCGATGTACAGCTTGAGGGGGCCGACCCGCAGCCGGTCGTCGTCGTACGTCGCCGCCGCGGCCGCGAACGCGTCGAGGTCCGCCTCGGTGGTGCCGCGCGGGTGGAAGAGGGCGGCGACGATCCGGGAGCGGAGCCGCCCCTCGGCGCGGGCGCGCTCGAACAGGGCGAGGTCGTCGAGGGAGTTCTGGGGCTCGACGACGGTGGTGACGCCGTAGCCGATGGCGTCGTCCAGGCTCTTCGCGAGCCGGCCGTACTGGCGGTCGGGCGCGGCCCACGGCACGCCGAGTTCGCGCAGGGCGCGGTGCCCGTCGCGGGAGAGGCCCTTGACGGCGAAGTCCTTGACGAAGCCGGTGGGTTCCCCGGACTCCGGGTCCGTCACCGCCGTACCGAAGGGGAGGTCGACGTGGTCGCGGTCGATGCCGAGCCGGCGCAGGGCCGCGGTGTTGAGCCAGGCCGTGTGCACGTCGTAGCTGAGGACGAGGGCGGGTGTGTCGTCGGTGCCGGGATCGAGATCGGCGGCGGTCGGCATCCGTCCGCCGGGGATCGCCGAGTAGTCGAAGGCCTCGGCCTCGATCCACGCGGTGCCGGGGTGGGCGGCGCGCCAGACGCGGATCCGCTCGTGGATCTCGTCGAGGGTGCGGGCGCCGGCGAGCTGGACGCAGGCGTCGTCGGAGCCGAGCCGTACGTGGTTGTGGGCGTCGATGAACCCGGGCAGGACGAGCCGGCCCTCCGCGTCGAGGATCCGGGTGTCCGGTCCGACCCAGGCGGACGCGTCGGCGTCCGCGCCCAGCCAGACGATCCGCCCGTCACGTACGGCGAGCGCCTGGGCCTCCGGCAGGGCGGGGTCGACGGTGTGGACGCGGGCCCGGGTGAGGACCAGGTCGGCGGGGGTGGTGCTGTGGTTCATGCGGGGCGGACTCCAGCTTCATTCAGTGGTGGTGCGGGTGCTGCGGTGGTGCGGTGGTGGCGGATGTCGTCGGCGTCACGGCCGGACGGGGGTGACGGTGCGGCGGACGAGGAGGACGTAGACGAGCGCGGAGACGACGGCGCCGAGGAGGGTGAGGTCGGCACCGCCGAGCGGGGCGACCAGCGGGCCGGTCCAGAGTTCGGAGTCGCAGGTGAGAGCGGCGAACGCCATGCCTGCGAGCAGCGCGACCGTGCCGGCCGGGTGCCAGCCCGAGCGGTACCAGTAGGCCCCCTGTTCCCCGCCGTGCAGGGCGTCGGAGTCGTAGGTGCAGCGGCGCAGGACCATGTCCGCGAGGAAGACGCCGCCCCAGGGGGCGAAGACGATGATCAGGAGGGAGAGGAAGGAGAGCAGGGAGGTGGTGAAGTCGGTGAGGAACAGCGCGCCGAGCGAGCCGAGGGCGGTGACGACTGCGCTGATCAGGATGGCTCGTGCGCGGCTCCACGGGATGCCGAGCACCTGGAGGTTCAGGCTGGAGGAGTAGAGCGTGATGATCGAGTTGGTGACCGATCCGCCGAGCACCAGGGCGAGGAAGAGCGGCTGGAACCAGCCGGGGAGCAGCCCCTCGGCACCGGCGACCGCGTCCGTCATGTCGGCCTGGGTCGCGGCGGCGACGCCGGCGACGCCCAGGGCGACGGAGGAGAGGAAACCGCCGAGTGCGCCGCTCCAGGTGAGGGCCTTGAGCGAGGTGGTGCGGGGCAGGTAGCGGGTGTAGTCGGCGGGCATCGGGAGGTACGAGAAGGGGCCCGCGAGCATGACGACGAAGGCGAGGCTCCAGCCGGCGGCGCCGGGGCCGGCGGCCGGTGCGGACGTGTCGGCGCCTGGGAGGACGAAGACCAGCAGGGCGGCGAAGCCGAGCGCGAGGACGTAGGCCATCCAGCGTTCGGCGAACTGGACGGTCGCGTGGCCCCACAGGGCGATGGCGAAAGTCATCGTGAGGGTGACCAGGAGGGCGAGGGCGCGCGAGGTGTGGCCGCCCGCCCAGCCGAGGTCGGCGAAGAGGGCGTCGAGCGCGAGGGTGCCGACGACCGTGTTGACGATCGTGTAACCGATGCTGACGACCCAGTTGAGCAGTCCGGCGGGCCAGTTGCCGCGGACGCCGAACGCCGCGCGGGAGATGACGAGGGTGGCGGTGCCGGTGCGGACGCCGGAGAGTCCTGCGGCGCCGATGGCGAAGAAGGAGAGGCCGCCGATGACGACGACCGCGGTGGCCTGCCAGAAGGAGAGGCCGAAGGCGACGGCGAGGGCGCCGTTGATCACGTAGGTGAAGGTGAGGTTGGAGCCGAACCAGAGCCAGAAGACGTCCTTGGCGCTGCCGTGGCGTTCGGCGTCCGGGATGGGGTCGATGCCGTGGCCCTCGACCTGGAAGACCTCGTCGCGGCCGGTGTCCGCGACTCTCTCCTCGTGCAGCATGCGCGCTCCCCAGACTTTGAATGACGTTCTAGAAGTTAGAACGGCATTCAAGATGTGGGAGCGGGGTACACCGCGTCAAGACCTCGGCGGCCTGCGGTTAAAGTCGTGACCATCGGGTGAGGGGCGACGGAGGCGGAGCGGGTGGCAGGCGCAGCGCGACGGCGCGACGGGCACATCGCCCAGGAGCGGATGCTCGAAGAGGCCATGGCGGCCATCGCCGAGGGCGGGCTGGCGTCGCTGACCATGTCGGCACTTGCCGAACGTCTGGGTACGAGCGGCGGCCACATCCTCTACTACTTCGGCAGCAAGGACCTGCTGCTGCTCGCCGCACTGCGCTGGAGCGAAGCGGCGCTCGCCGAGGAGCGCCGGGCGCTGCTGGCGCGGCGGCTGACAGCGGAGCGCAAGCTGGATCTCTTTCTCCGGCTCTACCTCCCGCATGGCCCGCGCGATCCGCGCTGGACGCTCTGGATCGAGCTCTGGGCCCGCATCCCGGCGAACGACGCGCTGCGCGAGGCGCAGCGGGAGCTGGACCGCGGCTGGCAGGCGGACCTGGAGGCGCTGCTCGCCAAGGGCGTGGCCCAGTCCCGTTTCGCCCCGATGGAGGCGGCGGACATCACCGACCGCGCCTCCGAACTCCTCGCGCTTCTCGACGGTCTCAGCACCCGCGTGGTGCTGGGTCAGGAGTCGGGGCGGGACGCGCGCCCGGCCATCGAGGCGGCACGGGCGGCCGCGGACCGACTGATCCCGAAGGCGCGCTGATACCGCAGGCGGGTCGGTCCCGAAGGCGGGTCCGGAGGAACGGCCGGGCTCGAAGGCGGGTTTGCGGAACAGCCGGGCCTGAAGGCGGGCCGATCCCGAAGGCGGGTCGGGAGGAACAGGCGTGTCCGGTGGAACGGCCGGGCCCGAAGGCGGGCTGACGTCAGGGTTCGGCCGGTCTCAGGGGCGGCCCCCGGGCGGCCGCCCGGGGCGATGCCGACGTTCAGGCGGCCGGCGGGTCCTTCCACGGCAGCGGCTCGACGGTGGCGAACGGCCAGTCCGGGGCGTCGGGGTGACGGCGGGACTGCTCGGCGTACCAGCGGATCTGCTCGGTGTGGAGCGCCGGGCGCGAGAGCCGGGCGATCGACGCGTACGAGTCCCCGATCACGTGAGCGAGCTCCAGTGTGGCCGCGGCGTCGGACGCGGGGTCACCGGGGCGGTCGTGCGGGATCCCGTACCAGGCGGTGACGGCCCGCAGGGAGCGGCGGCCGGGGCGGTAGCGGTCGGCGTGGCGGTCCAGGACGAGGGGGTCGCAGACCGGGGCCACACCGTGCGGGAGCCGGTCGGTCAGCGGAGCCACGCCATGACGCAGCAGTTCGGCGTGGAGTGTGGTGAGGACGTGAGGGGCGAACCAGACGGCCAGGATCTCGTTCGACGCCAAGTGGTCGGCGAGCAGCGTCGCCAGCTCCTCCAGGGCGCGCTCGGCGGGAGCCCCCTCCGCCCGGGCGCGCTCGACGGTGATGCCCGTAGCCACACCGGACACGGAGGAAGGGATATTGGATCCAGGATCCACGATCCAATATCTCTTCGTGCCGTCGTCGGCCCGGATCGCGGCGGCCAGGATCCGGTCGACGGCCGGCCGGGTGCCGGTGGTCGCGATGTCCAAGGCCATGAGAGGCCGCCGGTGCCAGCCCGGAAGAGCCTGCCGGGTCGGCGGCGCGGGTTCCGGTGCCTCCCCCGGGTGGAAGACCCGCCAGCCACCGGTCGGGCCGTGCCGAAGCACCCCGGTCCCGGCCGGAACGACCGTTCCGCAGGCCGCGCAGGGCCCGTCGTAGTCGTTGGTCAGGTCCGGGGCCCCGGTGTTCATGACGTCCCCGCACCGTCCCGGTACGCCTCGAGGAGCCGCAGCCATGCCTCGCTCAGCGTCGGATAGGCGGGGACGGCGTGCCAGAGCCGCTCGATCGGCACCTCTCCGGCGACGGCGACGGTGGCCGAGTGGAGCAGTTCGCCGATGCCGGGGCCCACGAAGGTGACGCCGAGGACGGTCTCCCGGTCCAGGTCGACGACCATCCGGGCGTGACCGCGGTATCCGTCGGCGTACAGGCCGGCGCCCGCCACGCCCGAGAGGTCCAGGTCGACGGCGCGGACGCGGTGTCCGGCGCGTTCGGCCTCGGCGAGGGAGAGGCCGACCGACGCGCCCTCGGGGTCGGTGAACACCACCTGGGGCACGGCCGCGTGGTCGGCGGTGGCCGTGTGCGCGCCCCAGCGGTCGCTCTCCCGGAGGGGCGCGCCGGCCGCGCGGGCGGCGATGGCGGCCCCGGCGATCCGGGCCTGGTACTTGCCCTGATGGGTCATCAAGGCCCGGTGGTTGACGTCCCCGACGGCGTACAGCCAGTCGCTTCCCGTGACACGGAGGCTGTCGTCCACGGAGAGCCACGAACCGGGTTCCAGGCCGACGGTCTCCAGTCCGATGTCGTCGGTGCGCGGGGCACGGCCGGTGGCGAAGAGGACCTCGTCGCCCTCGATCTGGTCGCCGCCCTCCAGGACCACGGTGACCGGCCCGGTGCCCCCGTCGCGCACGACCGCGGTCACGTCGACGCCCGTACGGATGTCCGCGCCGCGCTCGGTGAGGGCGTCGGCGACGTGTTCACCGACGAACGGCTCCATCCGGGAGAGCAGCCCCTTGCCCCGTACCAGCACCGTCACATGGGAGCCGAGGGCCTGCCAGGCGGTCGCCATCTCCGCGGCGACCACTCCCCCGCCGACCACGATCAGCCGGCCGGGGACGTGGTGGGAGCTGGTCGCCTCCCGGCTGGTCCAGGGCCTGGCCCCGGTGAGGCCCGGCAGCTCGGGCAGCGCGGCGCGACTGCCGGTGCAGACGGCGACGGCGTGCCGTGCGGTGAGGAGGTGCCGGTCGCCCTCGGGGCCTTCGACGTCGACCTTGCGGGCGCCGTGGAGCCGGCCGTGGCCGCGGTAGAGCCGGGCGCCGGTGGAGTCGAGCCAGCGGACGGCGCCGTCGTCCTTCCAGTCCGAGACGTAGTAGTCCCGATGGGCGAGCACCGCCGCCGCGTCCAGCGGCCCCTGGACCAGTTGGCGCAGCCCCGGCACCTTGCCGGCGTCGGAGCGGGCGATGGCCGGGCGCAGCAGCGTCTTGCTGGGCATGCACGCCCAGTACGAGCACTCGCCGCCGACCAGTTCGCTCTCCACCACCGCCACGCTCAGCCCGGCCGCCCGGGCCCTGTCCACCACGTTCTCGCCGACCGGCCCCGCTCCCAGGACCACCACGTCGTACTCGTGTTCCGCCACTCGCGTCATGGGCCCAGTCTGGTGGCAGGTGTGCGCGACGGCCACAGGGGCAGGCAAGGCCGTGCGGCCCCGGAACGGCGTGGAATAGCGCGGCTCGATCCGCCGTTGTGCGGGGCGAGTCCCCAGGGGACCGTGAGGAAACCGCCAGGAGACCGGAGAGGTAAGAAAAGCATGAGCACTGTTGAGCTCACCAAGGACAACTTCGATCAGATCGTGAGCGACAACGAATTCGTCCTGATCGACTTCTGGGCTTCCTGGTGCGGTCCGTGCCGCCAGTTCGCGCCGGTCTTCGAGGCGGCTTCCGAGCGCCACGAGGACCTGGTGTTCGCGAAGGTCGACACCGAGGCGCAGCAGGAGCTGGCCGCCGCGTTCGAGATCCGCTCGATCCCGACGCTGATGATCGTGCGCGACAACGTGGCCGTGTTCGCGCAGCCCGGGGCGCTGCCCGAGGCGGCGCTGGAGGACGTGATCGGCCAGGCGCGCAAGCTCGACATGGACGAGGTGCGCAAGTCCATCGAGAGCGCCAAGCAGTAAGGCGGAGCAGCAGTACGGAGGGGGGGGGGGGGGGGAGAAAACCCCCCCCCCCCCCCCCCCCCCCCCCCCCCCCCCCCCACGACCCCAAACCCCCCCCCCCCCCCCCCCCCCCCTCCCCCCCCCCCCCCTCCCCCCCCCCCCTCCCCCCCCCCCCCACCCCTCCCCCCCCCCCCCCCCCCCCCCCCCCCCCCGCCCCTCCCCCACCCCCCCCCCA
>NZ_JBVHWN010000026.1:0-26197 GCF_055564335.1 Streptomyces sp. NPDC029139
CCTCCACACCTACAACCACCACCGCTGCCACACCGCACTCGACGGACACCCACCCATCACCCGCGTCAACAACCCTGCGGGTCAATACACCTAGGCCGGGCTCGAGGCGGGAGACGAGGGCTCGCTGGTTCTGCTGCTCGGGCTCCGGGAGTACGCCTTTCTGCTGGGATGGCTGGCCCTGGCCCGGCACGAGACGTGCTCCTCAAGCACTCGGAAACGACGGACCTGCTGGTCGTCGGAGCTCCGCGCAGAATCAACCGCGGTGGTCTGCATCTCGGCAGGGTGAACCACCCGCTGCTGCACCACGCCGCCTGCCCGGTAGCACTCGTACCGCAGTGGAATTGATCTCCCGAACAAGTGCGCATGCCGTCCCATGACGCACCTGCCGAACCCGTAGCGCCGACGACAATCAGCCTGGGCCCTCTCTGTGGCACGGCCGCCACGCCGTGTGTGTCATCGAATGCCCGCAGCGCTCCTGAACGCGGCGGTGCGCTCCTTCTCGGCGGCTGTCTTGCTGTGACCGAGTTGAACGTTGCGGAGGGGGCGGCGAACGTAGCGACGGACGAGCGGCTCCAGGTAGTCCGCGTGCGGACCGGCCAGGCCGACCAGCTCGTCCGGTGCGCGCACCAGCAATGGCGTCCAGTTCGGGCTCACGCTCTTGGACTCGCTCAGCGGCCGCAGTGGCGGCGAAGGCCGAGCGCACGGTCTATTGGGAAAGGGCAGGGGCGAGGTAGGTGAGACCGACGCTGCCGTTCTCCCCGCGGGTAAGACCCACAGCCTCAAGTCCTCGGGAGCTGCGCCGATCCCCAACTCCTCGGCCAGCTCCCGCGCGGCCTGGCCGGCGAGAGCCGATTCATCCAGTACTTCGCCGACCTGGGGCGGCTCCACGGAGTCTCCGGGCAGTTGCAAGCGGCCTGGGGCCGCCGTGGGGGGCGACATCCTGACCGCCGGCACACGGCCGTCATCGGTCGGCTGGACGACGTTCACGAACAACGAGGGCAGCGCCGTGGCGCCCGGAACGAGGCGCAGAGCGTAGTGCCGGTAGGTGACCCGCGCCCAGGCCAGGCGCAGGACGCGGGCCCGTCCGTTCCAGTCCCGCACAGGCCACCACGGGCCCGTCGAAGCGGGCCGGGTTCGCCTGGACGCCGCGTCCCGCAGGCGAACCCCGGCCGACTCGTCCGAGGGTGACAGCGGCGGCTCCTCCGCCTCGGCGAGCCGGACCCGTTCAACGTCGCAGAGCTCGATACCCGCGGGGGCGGCGTCTCGGGCACCGGCTCATCGTAGAACCCTCGCGAACTCACGACAGACTCATGCACGAGCACCGAAAACACATGGCGTCCTGTGCCGAAGCCTCTCGAGGGACACCGCAGCATCTCGCCCATCAAAGGAGAACCACTCAATGACCTCTGCCGAGCCATTCACCCGTATCAAGATTCGCGTCGCCGCAGCCCTGTTCAACGGCGAAGAAATCGCCCTGATCCACCGCACCAAGGACGGCCAGGACCAGTACACCCTGCCAGGTGGCAACGTCCAACCCGGCGAACCCCTTCATCAGGCCCTCGCGCGCGAACTCGACGAAGAACTGGGTTTGGACCTCACAGATGCGACCGGTGTCCCGCATCTGACCTGGATCCAGGACGCCATGGTCACCCGCCCCGGCTCCACCCCACCCCGCAAACTCCACCTCGTCTTCCGCGTCCACATCGACAACGCCACCCGCGCTCACTTACGCACCGTCGAGCACGACGACACCGCTGGCGCTGGCCACCTCACCTGGAGCCACTACAAGGACACAGCTGACAAGGCACTGTTTCCGCCAGTTCCGTTCGCCGAGCTGGCTACTCCCACCGCACCGCACGACGCTGCCCTGGCCCTCCTACCGACCCTGGATGACACCAACTACCACTGGCTCTGACCACCATGGACCACGACAGAGCCCGTCTGTCGGCGTACACGCGAACGTACCCAGCCGCGTACAGGCAGACGTGCTCAGCGTTCGGTTACGCCGAGGGCCTGTCTGACAATTCCCGCTGCTCCGGGGCACTCTTCCCAGTCCCCGCGGAAGAATGGGTGCCGTCGGGCCGGCCAGTCGGCACAGCAGGGCAAGAGGGGTGGCACAGTGTCGAGCGATGGTGTCGATGTCATCGAGGCCTTGAGTATGGTGGCCGGCGGAGAGGCTGAGGGCGGGGGCAGCGCCGGCCGTGGTCTGCAGCGAGCTCGCCGGGCAGGCGCGGTGGTGGTGGGACGCGGCGCTGGCCGTCGGTCGGGCGACGGGAATCACAGAGGCGGAGTTGCTGCGGCGCCTCCACAGTGAGCCTGAGCGGGTGCAGAGTGAGTTCCGGCCGGGCGAGGAGGGCCTGCACGGCGAACTTCTCGAGATGCATGGCGCGTTCGATGTTGCCAAGCAGCTCGACCAGCGGGAACGGGTGATCGCGAAACACTTGCGGACCGCGATGGGCGCCATGGGTGGCGTGGCGAGCGGCCGCGCTCTGGGTCTCTCGCGCTGGATTGCCATGGGCGAGTTGGCAAGAGCGTTCCGCTCGCTTGCGTGCAGCGGTCCGCGTGCTACCTGCACGCGGCCTGCGGAGTTTTGGGAAGCCCTTGTGAGTGCTGGGGAGCTCCTCGATCCAGCGGACGGAGACGAGCGTGGGAACGTGGCGCAGGCTCTTGACGAGTGCCGGGCGAACCTCGCCGACTGCACTGGCTGAGGCCGTTTGGCCAGATGATCACCTGGCTCGCTCTCGGAGCCGGAGGAGCAGGGATGCCAGGACGACTCCGGCGCGATAGCGGTCCCCGAGCTTGGCGAATCGCGTGGCAATCGCGCGGAACTGCTTGAGACGAGCAAAGCATGGTTCGACGACGTTGAGGTCGCGGTAGAGCTCCTTGCCGAAAGCGGGCGGTCAGCCGCCGAAGCGTCCCCTGTGTCGACTGTTGGCCTCCTGGGCACGGCGCTCAGGGATCGAGGCGGCGATGCCCCGGCGCCGCAGCAGGTGGGGCGACCAGGAGCGGTGCGAGGGACGCGGATCCCGTCGAGATCCGCCGCCTGGATCGTCGTGGGGACTGGCGGAGCGGGCCTGGCCCGTGTCGAGGAGCACGCGGACGGGAGTGCGTGACTGGGACGTCGTGGCGGCGGGTGGTCGGAGCGCGGATGCTGCTGACGACGCCTCGGCCGCAGATGCGCCCTGCCTGACGGGGCCGGGCCAGAGGGCCGACCACAAGCGGCCCGACTCCGCCGTCCACCAGCGGGGGCCTCGCACGGTAGCGGTCTGTGTCTTCAGCGTAGCTGGCCTTCCTGTAGGCGCCGGGGGTGCAACACGGGGTGCCGGTAAGAACCGTGTCACCAACCGCAAACGGCGGTAGTCCTTGGGTGGTGATCTTGCTGGGCTGGGCGGCTCGTACACTGACGAAAATGGAGGACCACACGGCCACCGGGATCGCTGCACGTCCGGCGCCCGCCTTGTGGCAGTACGTCGACTCGTACGTCGGTTTCGACCTCCGCGGGCTCCCAGCGGGGGTGCACTGCGGCCCGCCCAGCCGCGCGCTCACCGCGGTGATCAGCCTGTCAGACCCTTTGGAGGTAGCGGCGGGCGTTGACGACGGCGCACCGGTCACCCGATTCAACAGTGTGGCCGGCGGTCTGATGTGCCGATCCGTCGCGATTCACCACGACGGACGCCAGAAAGGTGTGCAGGTATCGCTGACACCGCTCGGGGCCCGGGCCATCTACGGCATGCCCGCCGCCGAGCTCGCCCACCGGCTGGTCCCACTTGACGAGCTTCTCGGAGCGCTTGGCGTCGAGCTGGTCGACCGGCTCCGATCGGCGACAACATGGGCGGCGCGGTTCACCGCGCTGGACGAATTACTCCTCAGAGCCGTCGGCCGTGGCACCTGCGGCGACCGTGTGCGCCCCGAGGTGGCCGAGGCGTGGCGCCGCCTCGTCGCCGCGCGGGGTTGCGTCCAGGTCGGGGCGGTCGCCGCGGAACTCGGCTGGAGCCGTCGGTACCTCACCGAGCGGTTTTGCGGTGAGATGGGCCTGCCGCCGAAGACCTTCGCCCGAGTCTTGCGCTTCGAGCACGCACACAACCTGGCGGCGGTGCAGGACCCGCTCCCGTGGGCCGATGTGGCAACCGTCTGCGGCTACGCCGACCAGGCCCATCTCGTCCGTGACTGGCGCGAGTTCACAGGCCGATCGCCGACCGCCTGGCGTCGCAGCGAAGTCCTCCTCGGAGCCGGGTAGCCACCAACTGTCTCCCCGTCGCGTCGGCTTCTCTTCCCTTTTCTTCAAGACCACCCGATCGCTGTCGCGGACGATCGTCGGCATGAGACTCGTCAACCACGAACGCAACGCCATGGACCTGCGGACCACCCCCGTGCACCTCGGACTGGGATCCAGAGCGAAACCCGTCGAGGGCTTCGCCTGGGACCCGGAGGTGCTCCTGGCCTACAGCGCCGCGGTCGCGGCAGATGGCGCCGAGGGCCGGATGGTGATGATCTTCGACGGCGACGGGCTCGGCGACCATTGGGAGAGCCACCCTGCAGGCGACGAACTCGTTGTTTGCCTCAGCGGGTCCGTGACGGTCACCCGCGACCTGGACGGGGTGCCCGACCGCGTCCTGCTCGGGCCGGGCGAGGCCACCATCAACCCGGCCGGGATATGGCACGTGGTCGACATGGAGGGGCCGACGTCCATCCTGTCCATCACCGCCAGCCTCGGCACCGACCACCGTCCTCGGACCGAAACCCGCCCGACCGAACGCGTCGGCACGCCCGACCCGGAGGAAGCGCCGTGACGACACGCATCGCGTGCCTCGGCGACAGCCTCACCCGCGCGCAGTTCAGCGTCGACTACCTGGATATTCTCGGACGACGCCACCCTCCCGGTAACGTGCAGCTTGCCCGTTTCGGCACCAACGGCGACTTCGCCTACAACCTCTTGCAGCGCCTCGATGCCGTCGTCGCGGACCCGCCCGACGTGATCACCGTATTGATCGGGACCAACGACGCCCGAGCGAGCCTCGCCGGCTACCCCGTCGAGCAGGCCATGAAGCGCAAACAGCTCCCCGATCGCCCGTCAGCCGGCTGGTTCGAACAGTGCCTGGGACGCATCGTCGCACGGCTGCGAGCGGAGACCGACGCGACGATCGGTCTCCTGTCGCTACCGATACTCGGCCAACAACTCGACGGAGCAGCGGCACAGGCATCGCAGGCGTACAGCCGGATGATCGCCGAGGTCGCCGCCACCAACGCGGTGGCCTACCTTCCGCTCCACGAACGCCAGATCGAGGAACTGCGCCAAGCGGACCCGCCGCCGATCTCATACCGTGAGGTGACCCCCGCAGCAGTCGTCGGCGTCCTCGTCCAGCACGCAGTACTGCGCCGCAGCCTCGACACGATCTCGCGGCGCCGAGGTCTCGTGCTCACGACCGACCACATCCACCAGAACAGTCGCGGCGCCACCCTCATCGCTGAGGTCATCGACGCCGGTGTGCTGACCCAGAGCGCGTAGCTGGTTCCGGCGCCCGGCCAGTCGGATGCCACCTACGCGCGGAGGTGGCATCCGATCCAGGCGGTCAACACCTACGGCACCGAGATCAACCAACGGTTCCACGACGGCGAGCGCTGGACGGCCCGCGGCGCGAGAAATCCGGGATCCCCGGCCGCAAGGACCGGTGGGACGTCCGCTACGACCGCTACGACATCCGGCTCGTTCGGCTGCGCGACCACCCGGGCCCTTCATCGCCACACCGGTCGCCGCCTTCCTGCTGGCGCTGCACATGTGGCGCAGCGTGTACCGCGCCGCCGTCTCAGCGGAAGACATGCAGGGCCCGGTCCCCCAGTGGCCGCTGCTGCCGGCAGTCGTTCACCACGGGGGTCTCAGCTGCGTCCCGGACCTGCGCAACGGTCGAGGACTGGCGGAGGGCCCGCTCATCACCGCGGACGGTGTGGTGGAGGGGCGAGGGCGAGTTCCAGGAGGAGGGCGACGGCGGTGATGCCGCTGGCCGTGATCTCGGTGCGCAGGAGGGTGGCGCGGTCGTCGACCTGCGGTCCGGGGTGCCGGCGTGACGGACGGGGCGGCGAGGGTGGGGGCGCGCTGGTCGTACGACTGCTTCGGCAACATCGTCCGTGAGCTCTCGGCCGTTAGCCGTGGTGTCGCCCTCTGGATCAGCGCCGAAGACCCACGCGGTTCGCACGGCGGTCGGCCGCCGAAGTTCTACCCGCAGGACTACAAGGCTCGGCACGCGGTCGAGTGCGGCATCAATCGCCTCAAGAGGCATCGGGCCGTGGCCACGAGGTACGACAGGCGCGCGGTCCGCTACGAGGCGACCGTCCTCGTCGCGGCCATCAACGAGTGGCTTGACTGACCACGTCACTGTGGCGCTGCGTAACAGCGGATGGCCACCGTCTGGTGCGGACTCCACTGCTGCTCGACTGTGGCCATCAGCTCCCAGCCCAGCCGCTCGTACAGAGCTGCCGCCGCGGTATCGGATGCGACGACATCGAGCACCGGATGCAGGCCACGACGCCGCGCTTCCTCCACTGCTTGGCCGATCAGCAGTGCACCGATCCGATGTCCCCTCGCCTGCGGGGCAACGAACAGCCTGCTGACCACGGCCGTCATACCCCGCGTCGCCCCGTTCCGCTCGCTCCACAACGTCGGGGCCAGATCACCTTCGCCGCCTTGCGACAAACTGACATGCCCGACCAAACCGCCTTCGAGTTCGGCAACCCAGGAGCCCAGCAGGGGACCGCGTGACAGCCACTCGCCGGGCTGATGCGGCCAGTTCACCGGATAGCCGTCGCGCGCATGGACCTCCGCGAGGACCCGCACGCATTCCTCAACATCGCCATCAGCCCTATGCCGGACCCAGCGGCTCGGCCTCTCATCCGGCACCCCGGAGCTCTCGATGTTCACTCGGGCATAGAAGCACAGGCCACAGAGTCACAACCAGCCCCTTTCGTACAGGCACACAAGGCGATCCCGCACATCCCCGTCGTTACCCTGGGTGCGACCGCGATGCAGGGGGCAGTGGTGGGAAGAAAGGTGCGTCGGGCTGCGGGAACGCTTCATCAGCTTCGACGAGTTCGACGGCATGTTCGCCGCGCTGAAGCACTCCGCCTGGAGGCTGGAGTCCCGCCGCCGGTACGCGTGGGACGAGACCCAGGACGCCTACCGCCAGTTCACCGCAGGCGAGCCCGTCGAGTGGGACCTCGACGATGTGGTGCCGCGAGCGCCGCGAACAAGTGGCCCTCGGGAAGCGTTCGAGCGCGTACGCATCGTCGACGAGCCGGCCACCGATGGGCAGCGGTACCTCGCGGACAACGCCCGTGGCACTGACTTCGCGGAAGGAGGCTGAAAGCGAGCGCGGTTCCCCGAACGGAAGTGATCTCCCTCACGTGGAGCTTCACGCAGCCGAGGGGACAGGCATAGGTATGCCCGGCCAAATGGTGATCTCGCTGTCGAGACGCAGACGATCGTGATGGGCTGTTTCCAGACTGATCTTGTGCACAAGCCGTGAAGTAGATATGACAACCCCACTGATCATCTATGTGGGGGATTTCCGTGCGCACAGCGCGACCACTAGTACTCCTAGTGGCATTTGTCATGGCCGTTCTGGCAGGTACAGAGCAGGCCGCAGTCGCGGTGAACCAATGGGTCGCCGCGAAGACCGGCTACGGCGCCGGTGAACTGCCCCAACAGGGCTGGGGATCGGCTCGCGGGCGAGGCCACAGTGCCTCTGGCGACGCCACCGACGCGACGGCGGGAGGGGGACGCAGCGGCGCGCAGAAGGCGCCGGGAGAGCTCCTGCCGGACGGCGGCGTCACGCTGCCGAGGCTGGGTCAGGCCCCTAAGCCGACCGCCAAGCTGCCCTTCACGAAGGTCCAGGCGCCCAGGACTGCGCCGCCGAAGGGCTTCGACCCGAAGGCCAGCACTGAGGTGCCCGCCAAGCGCACCGAGCGCGGACGAACTTTCGCCAACCCGGACGGAACCTTCACCACCCGTTTCTTCAACGAGCCCGTCAACTTCCTCGACGACGGCACGTGGAAGGGCATCGACACGAGTCTCGCTGCCAAGCAGGCCGTCGGCGGATCGGGCTCCGGATCGGCCTGGGAGCCCCGCTCCACCGAGACGCACAGCCGCTTCGCCGAGTACGCGGACGACAAGACGCTGGTCCGCCTCGAAGCCGGCGACCGGGCTGCGATCGCCTACTCGATCGAGGGCGCCGCACACAGCCGGGGCCAGGTCTCGGGCAGCGTCATCACCTACCCGAAGGTCCGTCCCTCCGCGGACCTGGAACTGATAGTGGGCAGCGAGTCCGTCAAGGAGACGCTGATCCTCAAGGATGCCGACGCACCCACAGTGTGGCGTTTCCCGCTGGCCCTGCAGGGTCTGACCGCGAAGCTCGACGGGCACGGCGGCATCGCCTTCGTCGACTCCACGGGCCGCCAGAAGGCGTGGATGCCGGCCGGCTGGATGGAGGACTCGAAGAAGGCGCCGAACTCCAACGAGGGTGTCATCTCCTCCGGAGTCACCTACGACATCGTGCGGGAGGGTGCCCGTCAGGTCCTGGTCGTGACGCTCGACCGTAAGTGGCTGTCCGCCCCCGAGCGGGTCTTCCCCGTCAAGGTCGACCCGTCGGTGACCGGCCTGGAGGCTGCCTCCGGCACCTATGTCGAGGCTCCGTACAACCAGAACTTCGCCAGTGACACCGTCCTGAAGGTAGGTACGTACGATGCCGGCGGCCACAAGGCGGCCGGCTTCCTGAAGTTCAACGGGTTGGACACCACCCTGAAGAACGCCTGGGTGATCGACGCCCGGTTGTCGCTCTACAACACGTGGTCGCAGTCGTGTACCGCGCGTCCGGTGACGGTTCACGAGATCACCTCGAACTGGTCCGAGACGACCACGTCCACCTACCCCGGTCCCGCGACTGGCGGTGCGCTCGGCTCCAAGTCGTTCGCGCACGGCTGGCGCCCGTCCGGCACCACGAGCTGGTCGTGCGCTCCCGCCTGGGAGGGGATCCCGCTCGGCTCGGCCGGAAGGCAGCTGGTCGACGACTGGACGCACAGCCGCAAGCCCAACTACGGCCTTGCCGTGAAGGCCGCCACCGACGACTCGAAGAGCTGGAAGCAGTTCGGCTCCGACGACTACCCCGGCGGCAAGCCCAGCCTCGACGTGACGTGGTCGAAGTACGGGGCCACGTACGGCCTCGGCGGCTTCGTGCAGCCGATGACGGCGACCTCCGAGGGCAAGTTCAAGGTCACGGTCACCAACAGGGGCCAGCAGACCTGGGGCAAGACCAGCAACTTCAAGCTCCGGTACGACCTGTTCGACGCCAACGGCAACATCGTGGGCGGTGACTACTGGAGCAAGATCCGGTGGACGCCGATGCCCTACGACGTCGCGCCGGGCGCCTCAGCCACCGTCGACGCCACGATCGCCCCCCTGGCACCTGGGACCTACACGCTCGTGTGGACGATGGACGAGTACGGCGTGTCCAGCTTTGTCGCAGACGGCGTACCCGGCGCCTCCATCAAGTTCGACGCGGTCAACGCACCTCCCTACATCACGGGCGCGGCACCGCCGAGCGGTACTGTCGTCGACACCCTCACCCCCACGCTGTGGGCCTCGGCCACGGATCAGGACCGCTCGCCCGGCTCTCTGACGTACCAGTTCGAGGTCTGTGAGGTCGAGGGCAAGGACACGCGGAAGAACTGCCGGGGTAACACCCACGCCGCCTCCCCGAGCTGGACAGTGCCGGCCGGTTGGCTGAGCTGGGCCAAGACCTACGCCTGGTACGCGTACGCCAATGACGGCAAGGACCAGTCCACCCGGACCGCGCCGTCGATCCTGACCACGCAGGTCCCGCAGCCGGTCATCACCTCCCACTTGGGAGGGGCCGACAGCGGCCGGACCTTCGGCGAGCGGTCCGGCAACTACGCCACCGCCGCGACGGACGCAGCTGTGCCCACGGTCGGCCCCGAACTCGCGGTCAACCGGACCTACAACTCGCAGGACCCGCGCAAGACCAGCGCCTTCGGCGCCGGCTGGGCCACCCGCTGGGACATGCGGGCCGTGTCCGAGCCCGACGGCAGTGTCGTGATCACCCTTGCGAGCGGCAGTCAGGTCCGCTTCGGCAAGAACAGCGACGGCACCTACAGCGCGCCGTCCGGTTCGATGGGCATGCTGACCGAGCTCTCCGGTGGGGGCTGGACCCTGCGGGACGCGAGCGCGGCCCTGTACACCTTCGACGCGACCGGCCTGCTGACCAAGGTCCAGGACGGCCACGGCCGTGAGCAGCTGCTCACCTACACGGGCGGCAAGCTCACCAAGGCCACCGACGCCCTGTCCAAGCGGGCTCTGACGTTCACCTGGAGCGGCGCGCACGTCGCGTCGGTGTCCACCGACGCCGTCGGCCCGTCCGCGCCGGCCCTCGTCTGGTCGTACACCTACACCGGTGACCTGCTGACCAAGGTGTGTCCGCCGTCGTCGGCGACTGCGTGCACGGTGTACGAGTACACCGGCGGCTCGCAGTACCGCAGCCTGGTCCAGGACGCCGGGCCCGTCGGCTACTGGCGGTTGGGCGATACCGAGGGCGAGACCGCGCCGAGCGAGGCCGTCTCGCGCACCGGGATGAACGCCGGGCACTACCGCGACGTCACCCTCGGCAGCACGGGGGCCTTGACGGGAACGGGCAACAAGGCTGCGTCGTTCAACGGCACGAACTCCTACGTGGAGCTGCCGGAGTCGACCCTGGCCTCCTCGACCGTGTCGTCGGTGGAGCTGTGGTTCAAGACGGACACGCCGAACGGCGTTCTCGTCGGCTTCCAGGACGACCCGCTTGGGCCGACGCACCCGACCCACTACAACCCGGTTCTGTTCGTCGACTCGGCGGGCAAGCTGCGCGGTGCCTTCGAGAAGTCCGACGGCGGGCTCACGCCGATGGCCTCTACGACGACCGTCACCGACAATGTCTGGCACCACGCGGTGCTGACCAGCAGCGGTACCGGCCAGACTCTCTATCTCGACGGTCAGGTCGTGGGCACCCTCGCCGGTCCGGTCAGCCACTCCGTCAAGACCTACACATACCTCGGCGGTGGCTTCACCGACCACACGTGGGACGGCGCCGGCACCTACGGCACGCGCTACTACAAGGGGCTGATGGACGAGGTCGCGGTCTACCACCGTGCCCTCGACGCCGGGGCAATCCGCGCGCACTACGGGGCCCGTACCGGCACCTCCAAGCTCACCAAGATCACCCTGCCTTCGGGCCGGATCGGCGGCACGGCCGCGTACGACACCGACACCGAGCGCGCCACCACGGTGACCGACGAGAACGGCGGCACCTGGCAGATCTCCGCGCCCCGCTACGCGGCGGGTTCGCAGGCATACGCCGATGCTGTACGGGCTGTCGGGCCCGTCAACTACTGGCGCCTGGGCGACAGCAGCGGAGCAGCTGCTCTGGACCAGATATCCGCCGGGGGCAACGGCTCCTACCGTGACGGGGTCACCCTGGGCGGAGTCGGTGCGTTCCTCGACGGCGATGACGGCGCGGTGACCCTCGACGGGTCCAAGGGCGTGATCTCCGTCCCGGCCGAGTCCCTCAGCCAGGCGACGTCGCTCTCCGTGGAGCTGTGGTTCAAGACGGACAAGCCCAGCGGCGTCCTGCTCGGCCTGCAGAACACCGAGCTCGGCACCACCCCGACGATGTGGAACGCGAGTCTCCTCGTCGACGCGGAGGGCAAGCTGCGCGGTCACCTGTGGGACGGGCCGTCCGCAGGCTGGCCGGTCATGGGTGGCGTCAAGGTCACCGACAACAAGTGGCACCACGTCGTGATCACCGGCGGCCCGGCAGGGCAGTCCCTGTACCTCGACGGAGCCAAGATCGGTTCCAAGACCGGCGTGGTCAAGCCGGAGACGCTGGCCCACGCCTACCTCGGCGCCGGCTACAGCAGCGAGGAGTGGGACGGACAGGCACGCGCGACCCGCTACTTCAACGGCCGGCTCGACGAGGCCGCCTTCTACACCAAGGAACTGACCGCCCAGACCGTCGCGGAGCACTACAAGGCGCGCGACCGGCTGGTCACCGGCAACGGTGACCAGTACCGGGGCGCCGTCACCGCCGACGCTCCGGCGGCCTTCTGGCGCCTGAACGAGACCACCGGCAGCCTCGCCGCCAGCCAGACAGCCGTCAACGCGGGCACCGGCACCTACACGAAGACGACGCTGGGCACCACCGGTGTCTTCGGCGTCGGCGACGGAACCGCGGTCCAGTTCAACGGCGACGGCCACGTCGAGGTACCGCCCATCGACCAAACCGGCACCGACATCACCGTCGAGCTCTGGTTCCGCACCGACAAGCCGGGCGTTCTGTTCTCCGACCAGTCCGCTCCCCTCGCGGGGGCAACCGTTCCTTCCGGCAGCTGGACACCCGTCCTGTACGTCGGAGCCGACGGCAAACTGCACGGCGAATACTGGTCCTACCCGGGCAGCCCCTCCAACACCTCAGCCACCACGGTGACCGACAACGCGTGGCACCACGCGGTCGTCACCGCACAGGGAGAAACCCAGACCCTCTACCTCGACGGCACGCAGGTCGCCACCAAGACCGGCGTCCCCGTGAACCACGGCTCCAACACCCGCTCCTTCATCGGTGCCGGCTTCGCCAAGTCGTGGCCCTCCGCACCCTCCGACATCAGCTACTTCACCGGCCAGATGGACGAGGTCGCGGTCTATCACCGGCCGCTGACCGCCGCCCAGGTCGCCAGCCACTATGAGGCAGGCACCTCGGCCAGCGGCTCCTCTCTCGCCGCCACTGTCACGGTCACCGACCCGATGGGCGCGAAGACGAGCAGCACCTTCGACGCGGTCCGCGGTCAGCGCCGGGTCGCTTCGACGGACGCGGAGGGCGGTGTCACCACGTACGCGTACGACACCGGCGGCTTCCTCCACACGGTCACCGACCCCAACGGTCACTCGGTCATCACGGGTCACGACGAGCGCGGCAATACGGTCTCGACGACGACATGCCGGGACGCCAACTCCTGCTGGACCTCCTTCGCGGAGTACTACGACAACCCCGCGGACAAGCTGGACCCGCGCAATGGCAAGCAGATCGCGGTCCGCGACGGCCGTTCCTCCGGAGCTTCGGACAACCGCTACCGGACGACCACGTCCTACACCGCGCTCGGCCTGATCGACACGGTCACGCTGGCGGACGGCCGGACGACGTCGACCACCTACACCACGGGCACCGAGCCCGCGGTCGGCGGCGGACTGACTCCGAAGGGCCTGGTCGCCACCCAGAAGAGCACCGGCGGAGCCCTCACCTCGTACGCGTACCTCGCGAGCGGTGACCTCGCCAGGGCGACAGCACCCTCCGGCCTGGTGACCACGTACACCTACGACGGCATCGGACGGAAGCTGACGGAGACGCAGGTCTCTGACGCCACTCCGGCCGGTGTGACGACCACCTACACGTACAACGCGATGTCCCGCATCTCGTCGGAGACCGGACCGGGCGTCAAGAACGAGATCACCGGTGTCACCCACACCGCGAAGGTGAGCCGTACGTACGACGCGGACGGGCAGCTGCTCACCGAGTCCACCGAGGACACCACCGGCGGCGACGCCACCCGCACCACCACCTACCGCTACGACGCGCTCGGTCTGAACGAGAGCACGACGGACGCGGCAGGCAACGTGTCGGCCTTCGGCCACGACGCGCTGGGCCGGGTGATCCGCGAGACGGACCCCGCGGGCAACGTCGTCACGCACGCGTTCACCAAGCGCGGCAAGCCGGCCGAGTCGGTCCTGAAGGACTGGACGGGCGATCCGTCCGGCCAGACCCGTGACCTGGTCCTGATCTCTCACGCGTACGACCCGGCGGGCCGCCTGGCCTCGACGACGGACGCCATGGGCGCCACGACCACCTTCACCTACTACGACGACGGCCTGCAGGCTTCGGTGACGGCGAAGGGCGTCACCCAGTCCGACGGCTCCAAGCGCGACATCCTCCTGAGGACCAACACCTACGACGGTGCCGGAAACCTCACCGCAACCGCGGCGAGCGGCGGACGCACCACCGTCAACACGATCGACGCCACCGGCCGCACCACGCGCTCTGCCTTCGACCCGAACGGCCTGAACCGCGTCACGACCACGGCCTACGACGGTGACGACAGAGTCACCGAGCAGACCCAGTCGATCGACGGCTCCGGCAAGAAGCTCACCTCGACCACCGAATACGACGCGGCGGGCAACCCGAAGAAGGGGACCATCACCGACGGCACCAGCAGCCGGGTCTCGTCGAGCACCTTCGACCAGCGGGGCCTCCCGCTGACCGAGGTCACCCCGCGCGGAAACACCTCGACCGCTCGCTACGACATACTCGGCCGCCTGGTCGAGACCACCGCGCCGCAGGTGCAGGCGGAGGAGAACGGCGGCGCGGCCACGGCTGTCACGCCCAAGACCCTCACCGGATACAACACCTTCGGCGAAGCCACCGAGACGCGTGACACACGCGGCCTGGTGACCCGTCTGGAGACCGACAAGCTGGGCCGCACCACCGCGGTCACACTGCCCGACTACACGCCGCCGGGCACGACGACGGCCATCACGGCGGTCTCGCGCACGGCATACGACCAGCGGGGCAACGTCGCCTCCACGACCGACCCCATGGGTCGCATCCGCTCCTTCGCGTACGACCAACTGGGCAACCTGGTCCGCTCCACAGAGCCGGCCGCCGGCACGCAGAGCCTGCAGGCTCCGGGTGCCACGACGTTCAGCGGCACCTCCACGGATCTGTCCGGCGGTGGTGTCTCCACCTACACCTGGACCCCGACCGGTCTGCCGCTTTCCGCTACCGACCCGACAGGAGCAAGCATCGAGTGGACCTACGACGAGCTGGGTCGCAAGCTCACCTCCACCATGGTCGAGCGCAAGCCCGCCCTGCAGAACCTCGTCTCCCGCTTCACCTGGGACGACGCGGGCAACCAGAGCGCCTCGACCACTCCCGGTGGGCGCCGCACCACGGCGACGTACAACACCGCCGGCGAGATCCTGACGACCACGGACCCGCTGGGCGGCGTCACACGCGCCGTCTATGACGGCCTCGGCCGCCAAACCGAGTCCAAGGACGCCACCGGCCGCAAGACGGTCACGATGTACGACCTCGTGGGCAAGCCGACGTCCGTGACGGACTACGGCACCGGAACCACACCCCTGCGCTCGGTCTCGACCGAGTACGACGCGGACGGAAACGTCACTGCGGCCGTCTCCGCGACCGGCGCCCGGCGCACCTACGCCTATGACGCCATTGGCCGGATGACCAAGCAGGTCGAACCAGTCACCGCGACCGACTCGATCACGACGACCTTCGGCTACGACGCGGCAGGCAACCGCACGCGTCTGACCGACGGCCGCGGCAAGGCCACCTACTACACGTTCAACGCGTGGGGCCTGCAGGAATCGACGATCGAGCCGGCCACCACCCAGCACTGGAACGCCGACGTCCGCACCTGGACGAACGTCTACGACGCGGCAGGCCGGCTCGTCACCGAGCTGCTCCCCGGCAACGTCAAGCGTCAGAAGACGTACGACGCCCTGGGTCGCCTGACCGCCGAGACCGGCACCGGCACAGCTGCGGCCACCCGTCCCCGCTCGCTCTCCTACGACCTCGTCGGCCGTCTGACAGGTGTCGGCGGCGACGGAGTCCTCGCGGGCAACACCTACACCTACAACGACCGCGGCCAGCTCCTGAGCGCCGACGGCCCCTCGGGCACGAGCTCCTACACGTACGACGCGGACGGCAACATGACGTCCCGCACGGACGCGGCAGGCACGACGGCCTTCACCTACGACCAGGCAGGGCGTCTCGACACCACGACCGACCCGCTGACCGGCACGCAGGTGCGCAGCGACTATGACGCGGCCGGACGCCCGACCGTCGACGAGTACGCACGTCCGGCCGCTGGCGGGACGTACACGATCGGCGCCAAGCGCTCGTACACGTACGACGCTCTGGGCCGGCTCGCGGACGACAGCGTCGAGAAGACCGGTACGAGCGCCGCGGTCCAGGGCTCGGGCTACGAGTACGACCTCGACAACCGCCTGGTCAAGAAGACCACCACCGGCACGGCCGGCGCGGGCGTTCAGTCCTACGCCTACGACCTGGCCGGCCGCATGACCTCCACCACGACGGGGAGCACCACGACCCCGTACGAGTGGGACAAGTCCGGCAACCTGACCAAGAAGGGTGACGTAACCGCCACCTACGACTCCCGCAACCGCCTCCAGACCTGGGGCACTCAGACCTTCGACTACTCCGCCCGCGGCACCATCAAGACGGTCACGGACGGCGGGACCAGCCGGTCCATCAGCTCCGACGCCTTTGAACGGACGGTCAACAACGGAACGAGCGCGTTCACCTACGACTCGCTCGACCGGGTCCTGACGAACGGCGAGACCGCCTTCAGCTACGACGGCGGCTCCAACAACCTGGTCAAGGACGGCACCTCGACCTACAGCCGCACGCCCGGCGGAGCACTGCTCGCCAGCTCCACCACCGGGGCCGCCGGTTCGGGCCGCCTGTCCGTCACCGACCAGCACACCGACGTGGTCGCCACCCTCTCCGCGGACGGCACCACGGTCTCCTCCTCCCGCGCGTACGACGCCTTCGGCAACGTGACCGCGTCCGCAGGCGCGAACCCGTCCCTCGGCTACCAGTCGGGCTGGACGGACACCTCCACCGGCGAGGTCAACATGGCCTCCCGCTGGTACCAGCCGGGTACCGGCAGCTTCACGAGCCGGGACACCTGGCAGCTGGACCCGAACCCGTCCGTGCAGGCGAACCGCTACACCTACGCCAACGCAGGCCCGCTCAACGGCACGGACCCGACCGGACATGCCCTCTTCCTCCTCGCCATCCCGGCGTGGAAGCTCGGCGTGGCGGCGATCGCTGCCGTGGCGGCCGGAGCAGCGGCCAAGACGGCGGTCGAAGCCGACTGGAGCAGCAGCACCGACTGGGAGTGGAGAGGGAACGAGAAGCCGTCCGGGAAGGACCGCTGGAACCCCCAGCCCCGGCCTCGTACGTTCGATGTCTGGGACGAGAAGAAGTACCTGAGGGATTCGCGCAAGCAGCAGACACAGCCGAGGAACACGTACTGCCAGAGGAACCCGTGGATGCCGGCCTGTCGGCAGGGCGCGGGGGGCCCGTCCGCTCCCACGGACACGTCCCGTGGCGGCGGTGGCGGCGGCGGTGGCGGCGGCGGTGGCGGTGCCGGCGGGCCCAGCCGGTGCATGTACCGGTGTTTCCCGCCCCCGCCCCCGATCGACCAGAACCCCAACAACGGCAAGACCCCCGTGCCGGCGCCCAAGCACATTGCCGACGTCGCGTGGGGCGCGGTCCAGGACGCCGGCTGGAGTCTCGCTGACGGCTGGGCCATGGTGGTCAGCAGCGGAGCCTTGCTGAACATGCTGGGCAGCGACCAGGCGTTCACTCCCACCCAGGCCACCGAGCTTCTGCCGGTACCGGTGAACGTATTCGGCGGGAAGAACAACGGGCGAGACCGCAACGATGAAAAGTGCGACGACGGACCTGGTGTGAGCGAGACGGGACACGCCGTCTACTTGCCGCGTCAGCGTTACTACGACGACCACGAACAGAGCTACCAATGCCGGGCGACCGGCGTGTACGGACTCCTGGACATGAGTGACTACAACAAGGGGCGAAAGCACCCCGGCACGAACACGAACAGTTCGACGCGACCGCCAGGCATGAATGAGATCGAAGCGCAGGGCCACACGCCGGCGAACGGCCACTTGATCCCGGCTGCGGCGAAGGGGTCTGGAATCGATCTCCGCAACCTCGTCGCCGAGTACGAGGCAACCAATACTCCTTACCTCAACCACGGAGTGGAGAAGGAGATCAGAAACACTATCAAGTCGGGCAAAAAGTTGTCCATTTCGGTGGTGCCCCACTATGAGAACCAGGGGTCAGGAATCCCGACGGCCATCGAATACAACTACGGCGTGCCCGGCGAGTGGATGAAACACTGCGTGATCCGACAGTCGCCGACGGGCGGGACGACGAGTGGCAGCGCCAGCTGCCCGAGAAGGTGATGTTGTGAGTAAAGACTTCCTCACCCGTGTGTTTGCCATGCTCGGAGTACCGCCGCGAGTGCAGCATGCAGATCCCGCTGCCTGGCGGCGACTCGAGCGCGAATTGGGTTTCTCGCTGCCCGGCGACTACAAGCAGATCGTGGACGCCTATGCCCCGGTCAAGCTCAACCATCACTTGTTCCTCGATCATCCGGCTACGGAGCGCTGGAACCTCGGGGCGAGTATCAGGCAGAAGTCAGAAGCGTGGGCACAGGTCTCCTGGGACGACGACATCGATGGGGACCCGAGGGTCACCTTGGGACTGCAGCAGATGGAGTTCGGTACCCCCCGCGGACTGACCCCCATTGCCTCCGCCGACAGCGGGCAGACTGTTTTCCTCGCACGCAGGCCCGAAGGCATTGGAGAACTGCTCTTCGTCGAGGACGGGGACGGGGAGTTCTTCGAGTATTCCATGTGCTTCTCGGAGTGGCTTTACCGCTATCTGGTAGGCGAGGACATGGCTGGTCCGAACTCCTCGTATTTCTATGCCGGACCCGTCGTTCTGGAATCCAGGCCCATGAGGCCGGGCGAAGATAGCGTCCGCTGGATCGGTCCGGAGCGGGGGATGTAGCGGCATCCGGCCCATAGGCCCACCCCGTCGGCCGACGGGGTGATCCAAAGTGAACACTTCGCCCCACCGGTCGCACGACCCGTGGGGCGAAGTGTCTTTCGGACCCTTCTTCCTCTGGATATCTCCTCGGGAAGACTCAGGAAGCACTCCCAGGCCACGCCCGCACCCCGACCTCTCGGCGCCGGCAGTGGAGCGGCGCCGCCCCCGCCAAGGAGGGCGAGGAGCGGGGCTCAGGTGCTCCTACTCCGCCTTCGCCACGAGGGCCGCAGTCATGCTCTTGATCATGAACGTTGGATGCCGGCCAACGTCGCCCGGTGGCCAGCAGTTCAACGCCGCGCTCAGCCACGCGGGTGATGAGTTTCACCGGCGAAACGGTCCGCCGCATGTGTTCGTACGGCGGAGACCTTGGCGGGTCAGGGGGCCGGCGGTTTGTCAGGGGCGTCTGGCAGGGTGCGCAGTGTGAGTGATCAGGCGATCGATTCGCGTACCTCAGCAGACGGACCAACACGGCAGACGCCCGCGCGCCCGGTCGACGTGGTGGGACTTGTGCCCGGCCTCGCGTCGTGGGCCCGGGACACCATCCGCCTGCACCCGAGGAGGAGGGGGGGCACGCCGTCGAGCGGGCATAGTTCCGTGGGCGGGCCTTTGCTGTGGCCGTCGGACGAGGCGTGGCCGGTCCCGGCTGCCGACAACGCAACACTTTCCTCGGGAGGAAGCCGCTATCCCGACGTTGGTCAGGCGGACTTGGGGCGTCGAGTAGGGGTACTCTTCTTCGCTGCGGTCTTCTTGGCGGCCGTCTTCTTCGCGGGCGCCTTCTTCTTGGCCGCGGTCTTCTTCGGGGTGGGCATCTGGTGGACGGTGGCGTGCTCGCCGGTGCTGTCGCCGCGGGCTTCCTTCGCCTTGGCGACGGACTCCTCGAGCGCGGCCATCAGGTCCACGACTCTTCCGGACGGCGCCGCTTCCTCGCCCGCCACAGGCTTCGGCTGGCGGTGCTCGGCCTTTGCGTCGATGACCTCGGCCAGCGCCTGGTAGTACTGGTCGGTGAGCTCCAGGTCGTCGAGGTGCTCGACGGACATCGTGCCCAGGAGCGTGAGCGCGCCTTCGATCTCTTCCTCGGTGAGCGGGGTCTCGTCCGGGCGGAGCTCGTCGGGGGACCGTACTTCGTCGTTCCAGCGCATCGAGTGGAGCAGCAGCGCGTCGCCGTAGGGGCGGAGCAGGCCGAGGCGTTCGCGGCCGCGGAGTGCGAACTTGGCCACGGCGACTTTCTCGTTCCTGCCGAGCGCCTGCCGCAGGAGCGTGTACGGCTTGGCCGCGACGGGGCCGTCTGCGGTCAGGTAGTACGAGGCTTCGCCGATGTGACGGGGGTCGATGGAGTCCCACGGGACGAACGCGGCGATGTCGATCGCTTTCGCGGTCGGCAGCGGCATGCCGGCCAGGTCCTCGTCGGTGATAGGGATGATCTCGTCCTTCGACGCCTCGTACCCCTTGCCGATCTCGGCCTCCGTCAGCTCCTTGCCGTCGATCTCGCAGACCTTGCGGTAGCGGATCCGGCCTCCGTCTTCCAGGTGGATCTGGCGGAAGCTGATGCTGTGCGACTCGGTGGCCGGCTCGAGCTTGCACGGCACCGTGACCAGACCGAACGAGATGGCGCCGGACCAGATGGGGCGGGGCATCCAGACCTCCCAGGTACCCCCCTGGGGACGGACCACCAGGCTATGCAGCGGGGGTCGTGATCGCACGCCCTCCGCGGCCGGCCGGGACCGCGGAGGGCGCAGCGCGCTCGCCCACCGGCGTTGGCGATCGCGTCTATGCGTAGACGTAGGTGTCGAATCCGGAACAGACTTCCTCCGAGCCCTTCACCAGGCACACGTCGAGCAGCATTCGGTGCCCTTCGGTGATGTCGCCCGTCTGCCACGGGGTCGTGTAGGGAGACGCATGTCCCGCCGTCGAAGCCACACGCCAGACGTGGGAGCTCAGGACGTTCCCTTTGACGCCCCACCCGTCGGCCGCACCGTCATGCGCCCGCAGCGCGTCTCCGGGGGTGCCGAAGCTGTCTGGGGCCGAGTTCCAGTTGACGTATCCGGCGTAGTCGCCGTCCGCGTAGAGATAGACGATGACCGAGTCGTAGTCCTGGTACCAGCTCGTCGTGTAGGTGAGACGGGGCGCCGCCGCCGCAGTGCCCGCGCCGGAGCTGAAGGAGACGCCGACCATCACGGCGGTCGCTGCCAGCAGGGTGGCTATCCGGTTCCTCATCTTGGCCATGGGGATTCCTTCCACATCAGAGTGATCAAAGTTGGGCGAGATCTTGTCATGCGCAGTGCAGTGCAGTCTGACAACGAAGACGATCACGGCAGATGCGGCGCAGCGCCCCCCGGCAGGGCAGGGCCAGGGGGCGCGGTCTCGTCGCCTTGGGGGACCGCGCCGTGAGTAGTTGAGGTACAGGAAATCCTGGCGGGATTGATCCTGTTCGGAACGGCCGGCTGAGGAAACACGGCCGGCGCTCCGGCCGAACGGCTACAGCTCTGCGGTCAGAGCTCGCCGCGGCGTGCGAGCTGCTTCAGCGCGTTCTCACGGATGATCTCGTTTTCGTCGTCGCGCAGGCCCGCGAGGGCTTCCCGGGCCTCCGCGCCGGGAATGGCGCCGAGAGCCCAGATCGCCTTCACCGCGAGCGCCCGGTTCTCGTCCCAGTCCAGGTACTCGGGAACCCAGCGAGCCGCCTCGCGCAGCGCCGGCACCGTCCTGGGCGAGCGGAGCTTGCCCAGCATGCGCACGACGTCCTCGTGGCGAGTGTGCCAGTCGGCAGGGAACAGCTCGATCAACGGCTCCAGGAACTCCTCGCCCGAGGCGCCGGCGGCGGCATGGACGATCAACGCCATCTCGACGTCGGCGGCGTCCCGGCGCTCCATGGCGTCCCGGAGCAGCCGGAGCGCCAGGGCCCCACCGTCGGACTCGCCGAAGTGGGCGAGCACCTCGTCGAGCGTGCGCGTCGGGGGCGAGCACGGTGCGATCACCAGGCCCATGATCAGATCCCGCTCCTCAGGGGTCATCGCCTGACCACCTCCCATTCGTTGAACGCTCCAGCTCTTGGGGGACCCTAGCAAGATCATTCTCAGTGGGTGCCTGCCGCACTCGGGCTCTGGCACAACTGCCGGGCCCGCCCAGCGTGCCACCCGGCACTGACAGGGGCGGCGCAGCGGCCCGGGAACGGCGGCGCCCCCGCCGGATGGGCGGGGGGCCAACAGCAGAAACGCGCAGCCGAGGGCAGCTGCGCGTTCCTGGGCTAGGTCGTTTTGTTTGGATCTAGACTTTGCAGCTCGCCGCCGTGACAGCTGTCAGCGGTCGGTGGCCTGGATCAGTGGAGGGAGGTTGGTGGTGGACACGGTGCCCTGGTTGCACGTAGTCGCGAAGCAAGGCGCTCTGCCTGTCGATCTGCTGCTTCCCGTGGCCGGCAGGACGTACGTAGCGCGTCTCGACGGCCGGGAGATGCGCGACACGGACGCTGTGTTCCAGCAGTTCTACGACGGACTGAGGCTGCCTGATTACTTTGGGTGGAACTGGAATGCCCTCTCCGACTGTCTGCGTGACTTGAGATGGCTGTCTTCGGACCACTGCGTATTGATCGTCGAGGCCGCGGACGAGGCACTGTCGGGCGATCCCTGCGAACAGCGGCTGCTCTTCAACACCCTGCTGCGGGCAGGACAGCGATGGTCCTACACACAGCGGCCCGAGGGCATCGAACTCGGCAGGCTCGTCGTCGTCATGTCTTGTGACGCCCCGTCCGTCCCGTCCCTGCAGGAGCGGCTCCAGTCATGCTTGGAAGAGACGGCATCGTCATAGGGCCTCATCTCGCGGACCTTACGACTGACCAGTCATTCGTTCCTCAGACGCCGCTTCTCCTGGACCTTCAGCCACGGATTCTCTACCCGTGACCGGGCACGGTCCAGGTACTCCCGCTTCACCACGGCCGAGCCGGGCTTCCACCGGCCCTGCTCGGTCGGATCACCCCCGGCGTCCGCGATCGCCTGCGCTCCGCCGCGGCGCAGCCCGTGCCCAGTGATCCGCTGCCAGTTCTCTAGGCCTGCTTTGTGCGCGCGGCCGCGCACCCAGTCGTTGACCGCGTCCCCCGTGACGTAGTCGCCCCGATCAGTTGCGACGACGCGGGACTGCAGGGTGCCGGCGACTGTGAGCGCACGGAAGAATGCTCCGTCCCGGACGCCGAGTCGGTGCAACATGTTCAGCCAGTCACGCGCCGCGCGGACCGGGCACATCAGCGGGTCGTCCGGCTCGGCCGGGATGTCGGTGTGCGCGCCCGTGCCCGCCTGATCCGTCTTCGAGTACGCGATGAGTAGGGTCACGAAGTCGTCGTCGACCAGGACCTCCGGCACGGCCAGATCTGCGAGTTCGATTCGCCGGTTCAGCGCGCCGCGGCCCAGAAGAAGGACGCACCGGTCACGGATGCCGATCGGGTGGCGCAGGCCGCATGTCTCCACCATGGCCCGAAGCATGTTGTCGGTGATGGCCGGCGCCTTCCGTACGCCGACTCGCTTCCCCCAGTCCTTGCGGTGCTCGTTGAGCATGCCGCGTGCGACCGCCGTGCCGGGCTTCTTGTCGTCGGGCATCCAGGTACGGATCGCCGACATGTGCGCGGCAATCGTGTTCGGGGAGGCATCCCGGGCGATCATGGAGGCGACGTACTCGATGAACGTCGCCGTCGTGCAGGGGCGGGCGACTCGGCCCATGTCCTCGCACCAGCGCTCGAAGATGCCGCGCTGGGAGCGATGGTTGCGGTTGGTGTTCTTCGGCCGGGCGTGGTGCTTCAGCCGCTCGGCACTCTCCGGCGAGACGTACAGGTCCCGCTCGGTGTACCGGGGCCGGTGGGCGGCGGTCGGCATGTCCTCTCTGGGCATGAGGACGGTGTGCTGGTCGACCAGCGGCCGCCCCGCTGGGTGAAGGGCTACCCGCGCCGGAAGATGGTCGTCGTCTACCAGCTCGGCGTCGACGACCTCCACCTCGTCGTTCACGGCGGTCAGCCGCCCGCGGGCATCTGACGGACCCTCGCACGCTGGGGCCGACCGCGCGGTGGGCGGCGAGCGCACAGTGGTAGTCGGCCGACGCGCTCTCCCTCGTCTTCACCGCCCCGACCGGAACGACCGTCTGCGGTGCCGGTTCGTCGGCGGCCGCCGGGGACGTCGCCGGCGTGGTGGCTCGGGAGACGGATGCCAGAACGTGCACGGTCCAAACGTTCACATCAGGTACCTGCCTGTTGCCGGCCTCGATGAGCTTCGGCGCGACCCAGCGCTTCGTGCCGTACGCGGGGCATCGGGGGCAACGTCTAGGGTCTGTCCCCTTGATGAGTCGATCCACTGGCAGGCTTCGGCGGGGTCGTGGCACCGGCCATCCGCCCTTGTCCAGTTGGGCGACGTGGACGGTGACGAGTACCGCAACTCCTCCCTGACCCACCTCGGAGAGCAGGGCGCCTCCGATGAGGCTTGAGACAGGGGCTGTAAGATCTCGCCGCCCATGACATAGCTTGATGCCGTGGCCTGCGGCTTCTCCGGTTGTCTCATGGCTTGGCCGATGAGTTCCGTCTCCCCGTCGTGCCATTTTCTCGGGCGTCGGCCACGTTCCCCTGGCCCGACGCCCTGCAGATCCACCAAGGTGCGGCGCCGGGCCAGGCCGTGGAGCCGCTGGCCTACAGTCAGGCCGCGGCGCTGGAGCCTGTGATGGTGCGGACGTAGTGTTCGGCGATGTCGTCGCTGGTCGTGGTCCACACGCCGGGGTGGTTGACGACGTACTCGAGTGCCTGGTCCAGGTATTTCATCCGGAACGCCTGGCCGGTCACGAAGGGGTGCAGGGCAAGTGCCATCACGCGGCCGCTGTGCTCGGAGTCCGCGTACAGCTGGTCGAGCTGGTCCTTGACGATCCGCACGAAGTCAGGGCCGCTGATGGAGTGGGTGGTGAACAGACCCAGGTCGTTGAGTTCGAGGGTGGGTGTAGGGGGCGCTCAGGAGCCCCGGCACGTTCAGTCGGAACGGCTGGTCGTCGGCGGTCCAGTCCAGCACGTAGCGCAGACCGAGTTCAGCGATCAGCGCCGGGGTCTGGAACGTCTCGCTGAGAGCGGGTCCCATCCAGCCGCGGGGACGCTGCCCGGTCGCCTTCTCGATGGTCTCGACGACCTCGGTCAGGTGGGCGCGCTCGTCCGCCTCGACCTCGGCCTGCACGGTGGAGTTGTTCTTGCCGTGCGCGAGCCAGGCCCAGCCGCGCGCCCGGCCGGCCTCGATGATCTGCGGATAGTGCTCGGCGACATCGGAGTTGAGCAGCACGCTCGGGCGCACGCCGTGCCGGTCGAACGACTCGGTCATCCGCCAGATCGCCACCCGGGGGCCGTAGTCGCGCCACCCGTGATTCAGCGGATCGGGCACGAGCGCCGCAGTGCCCTGGTTGATGCTGGTAGACGGCTTGCCCAGGACGAAGTGCTCCACGTTGAGGCCGACGTAGAACGCCACCCGGGCGCCGTCTGGCCACTGGATGGGCGTGCGTTCGGTGATGGGGCTGTAGTCATACAGGTCGTTACGCATGGAATTCCCTTCGCAAGAGCCGTCCGTTGGACGGCAGGGGAGTCGAACCTGGGGAGACGATCCGTATCGGCTCCCAATCCGATACGGATCGTGTCGCGGTACCACGCTCATGTCAACACGAACCGGTTCGTCTCCCCTGTGCGGTAGCGTGAACTCGTCAGCACCACGGAGGCAACATGAGCACGACGCATGCACCCGACCCCGCCCGACGCAACCCACAAGCGACCGCCGCGATCCTCGATGCCGCGCTCAAAATGGCCCGCGAAAGCGGCCTGGCCCGTGTCAGCATCGAGGGGATCGCGGCTCGCGCAGGCGTCGGCAAGCGAACCGTCTACCGCTGGTGGCCCTCCAAGGGCGCGGTCGTCCTTGACGCGTGGGCGCAACAGCTCGAAGAGCGCCTGCACCGACGCCTCGAACCCGCGCAGACCGGCGACTTCGAAGCCGACCTGAAACTGATGGTCAAAGACGCCTGGATCGACACGCTCGGAGACACTCGCAGTGTGCTCGCGTCGATCGTTGCCGAGTCCCAGCATGACCCCGCCCTCGCCGCGGAGTTCCGCAAACGACTCATCGACCCCGCCAGCGCGCTAGTCGCGGAGCGCATCCGCCGCGCCCAAGCGGACGGACAGGTCGCCGCCGACATCGACCCGTACCGCGCCATCGAGCTGATCTACGCTCAGCTGTACTACCGGCTGCTCGTCATGCATGGCCCGACCGACGAGTCACACGTCGAGGACGTCGTCGAACTCGCCATGCGTGGGCTCAGGCCCTCCCGCCAAGATGGGGCATCGTCCTAGGTTCTGTCGTCAAATGTCACGCCCACATCAGGAGCGATGCGAGGGTGACGGCTGCTTCGTAGGACTGGGCGGTCTTGTCGTATCGGGTGGC
>NZ_JBVHWN010000027.1:0-5028 GCF_055564335.1 Streptomyces sp. NPDC029139
CAGCGGCTCGATCCGGTCCCACATCGCATCAGTGATCACTAACCGGACAGACACATCCGATCAACTGATCAACCCATCAAAGAGACACGGCCTAGAGGATCCCCGCCCCGGGGTCCGGCGCCGGTGCGAACCGGCCGCCGTACATGGGCAGCTCGATCCGTTCGCCGTAGCGGGCGAGCTGGGCCCAGGGGCGGTTGATGCCGGCGGAGCCGTACGTACGGACCCGCGTCACGGTGTCGAGGTCGAGCACGTCGACGAGGACCTCCTCGCCCGTGCCGGCCTGCTGCCGGACGATGCCCTCGGGGTCGACGATCACGCTCGCGCCGACCCCCGCCGGGTCGGCGGCGTTCACGTTGACGACGTACACCTGGTTGGTCCAGGCGTTGGCCCGTGCGCAGACCAGCTCCATCTCGCGGTCGCGCGTCGTGGTGAGCGTGGGCTGGATGATCACCTCCGCGCCGAGCCAGGCCAGTTGGCGCGCGGTCTCCGGGAACGAGCCGTCGTAGCAGATGGCGAGGCCCGCGCGGCCGATACCGGGCAGGTCGAAGACGACGAACTCGCGCCCGGGGCTGGTCCGCTCGTACGGCTGCCAGGGGAAGACCTTGCGGTAGCGGGCGACGATCTCGCCGGCCGGGGAGACGGCGAGGGCCGTGTTGTAGACGTGCCCGTCGTCGGCGCGCTCGTAGAGGCTGCCCGGCACGAGCCACAGCCCGGTCTCCCGGGCCAGCGCGCGGACCCGGTCCGTCAGCTGCCCGGGGATCGGCACGGCCGCCTCCTCCATCCACTCCGGACGCGCCTGGAGCAGGGGAGCCTCGGCGCAGAGCATCAGCTCCGGTACGACGACGAGCTGGACGTGCGGGAAGGTGTCCCGCACGGCCCTGACCTGGTCGGCGTAGCGCTCCCAGGTGGCCTGCGGGTCATGGGCGACGGGCGTGGTCTGGACGGCGGCGATGGCGAGGGTGCGCATGGGGCTCAGTTCTCCGTGACGGACAGGGTGGTGACGGACGTGCGGCCGTCGCGGAAGAAGCGGGTGAAGCGGGGGCGGAGCAGCAGCATCACGACGGCTCCGAGCACGATCGAGCCGACACCGAGCAGGAAGACCCCGCCCACGCCGCCCAGGGAGGTGGAGCCGTAGTCCGGGTCGACCATGTCGTAGGCGCTCCGCACGAAGGCGGCCAGCATGATCAGGCCACCGGTCGCCGGCAGCACGCCCTTGACCAGCAGGTCGCGCGGAGAGTTCCGCAGCTCCCGGCGGAAGATCCAGGCGCAGGCGAGCCCGGTGACGCCGTAGTAGAAGGCGATGAGCAGGCCGATCGACAGAATGGCATCGCCCAGGAAGTCGGCCGAGACGAGTCTCAGCGCGATGAGGACGGCGGCCGCCGCGGCCGCGACGAAGACCGTCCCGAAGGCGGGCGTACGGAAACGGGGATGCGTGCGGGCGAAGGCGGCCGGCAGGGCGCCGTGCGCGCTCATCGACAGCGTGCTCCGCGGCGCCGAACTCGCACAGGTCAGCAGCGCCCCGACGGCCGAGACGGCGATGGCGAGGGTGACCAGCCTGCCCAGGCCGTCGCCGAGGACCGGCGGCGCGAGAAGGGTGAGGACGTCGGCGGCGGTCTCCTCGTTGCCGAGCCCGAGCCCCGTCCCGCCGGTTCCCGCGTACGAGATCGCGGCGAAAGCCGTGAAGAGATAGGTGACGAGCAGGATCAGGGTGGAGGTCACCGCGGCCCTGCCGGGCGTGCGGTCGCTGTCGACCGTCTCCTCGTTGAAGGTGATCAGGGCGTCCCAGCCCCAGTAGATGAAGAGGCAGAGCAGGACCGCCTCGGCGAAGGGCCCGAAGCCGTCGAAGGCGAAGGGGTCGAGCCAGCCCAGGGACGGGGTGGCGGCTCCCTGCCGGGCGAAGGCCGCGACACCGAAGGCGAGCAGCGCCACGAGCTGGATGCCCAGCATCGCGTACTGGACGTGGGCGGCGAGCTGGATGCCCCGGTAGGCGACGGTGGCGACCAGGGCGAGCAGGAGGACGGCGAGCCCGGTGACGGCGAACCCGCTCTCGGCCGCCGCGTCGAGACCCACCAGAGCGAGCGACGCGGACGCGCCGACCTGGGCCAGTGCCGTCATCGCGATGACGGTCGCCACCAGGACCGTCCAGCCGCCCGCGAGCCAGCCGGTGACGGGCCCGAAGGCCCGGGTGTTCCAGACGAATGTGGTGCCGCAGTCCGGCATCCTCCGGTTCAGCTCCCGGAAGGCGAAGGCCGTCAGGAGGATCGGCACGAAGCCGAGCAGCAGGGCGGCGGGCGCGAGGTCGCCGACCGTCAGGGTCACCAGGCCCAATGTGACGGCGATGCTGTAGGCCGGGGCGACGGACGCGAGCCCGAGCGCGACGGTGGCGAGCAGGCCGACGGAGTCGCGCCGCAGGCCCTTTCCGGTCAGGGGTGGTGGTCCCGCGTTCTTGGTGGTCATGACGGCCTCCTGAGGAGAAGCGTACGGTCGCCTCTCTTTTCTTAAACGGCGATTTAATGAAAGCTGGCCCGACAGGTCAAGGGATCAAGCTGTATCTTTGAGATCCGGTTCAGTGGACAGAGTGACGAGGGGGCGGCCGGTGGCGCGGCGCAAGGACCAGGAGGCGCGACGGGCGCAGCTGAGCGAGGCCGCTGCGCGGGCACTGCTGAGCCGGGGGCTCGAAGGGCTGCGACTGCGGGACGTCGCGGAGGAGGCCGGGGTCACCCCGGCGGCGGTGCTCTACTACTACGAGGATCTCGACGCCCTGATGTACGAGACCTTCCAGCAGGCCATCGAGCGGTTCTGCCGCGACCGGGAGGTCGCGGCGGAGCGGCATGAGGACGCGCGGGAGCGACTGCGCTCGTGCATCGCCTTCGGGGTCGCGTCAGGGCCGCAGGACCGCTTGCCGCGGCTGCTCTTCGAGTACTGGCCCCGCACGCTGCGCGACCCCAAGGCGGCCGCCCTCGACAGCGTGCTGACGGAGCGCCAGATAGGCGTCTACCAGGGCATTCTGGTGCTCGGCGAGGCACAGGGGCACTTCACCCTGGGCGACCCGCCCCGGATGGTCGCGGCCAATTTCGTCGCGATGGAGGACGGCTACCAGATGGACGTGCTGGCCGGCCGCCGCTCGCCGCAGGAAGTCGTCGCGGCCCTGCACGCGTACGGTCGCGCGGCGACCGGCTGGTCGGCGGAGCGCTGACCTCCGGGAAGCGGGCGAGGGCCCGCCGCGCCGTGACGGCGTGACGGGCCCGGGTCGATCGGTTCAGGGCGCCGGAACTCAGTACGCCGTCACCGGGTAGTGGTCGCTGAGGTTGGTGTACGTGTACTGCGTGCCCCAGCTGGAGACCGTCCAGGGCGCGCTCCGCTCCAGCACCACGTTGTTCGTCCAGCCCGCCGGCCGCGCGTTGCCCGAGCGGTACAGCACGTAGTCGAGGTCCTCGCGCGGGTCGTCCGGGTAGCGCTCGGACGCGATCGAGTTCTGCTCGGTGTCGAAGGAGTACGGGTGGCCGGTGCGGGCGTCCGCGCCGGCCAGGCCCGCGTCGCTCAGCATGGTGGAGTACTCCGGCGTGCGGGAGTCCACGTTGAAGTCGCCGGCCACGATGACCTGCTCGTTCGCCGGGATGTTCTTCGCGTCGAGGAAGGCGTCCATCGCCCTGAACTGGCGGCTGCGCATCTGCGCCGCCTCACCCGCCGAGCAGCCCGGGTCGGTGGACTGGGCGTGCGTGCCGACGACGTGGACCCTGCTGCCGTTCACGTCCAGGACGGTGTAGACGAAGCCCTTGTTCGAGTACCAGTCCGCACCGCACGCGTCCTTGTAGACGTACTGCTCCTTGCGGACGATCGGCCACTTGCTGAGGATCGTGACACCGCCGTCCTCGGGGGTGGTGGCGGAGTAGGCCCCGCTCGTGGCGTCCCAGCCCGTCCTGCTCCGTCCCATGACGGGGGTCTGGTGGGGGTACTGGGCGGCCGAGTTCGCCTTGAGGGCGTCCGAGGAGGAATTGTCGAAGGCCTCCTGGATCACGACGACGTCGTGCCCCTGGTAGAAGCCGGCGGCGGGGATCGCCTTGGCCCGGTGGTCCTGGCCCCAGTTCGGGTAGAGGCTCTTGCTGAAGAGGAAGGCGTTGTAGCTGAGCACCTTCAGGCGCGGGGACTCGGCGGCCGAGGCCGAGGGGGCCGCCGTGGCCAGGGTCGCGGCGGCGAGTGCCAACGACAGGACGGCGCCGGAGGCGCGACGGCGGTGTGCGGCGAGCGGCACAGGAACTCCCGGGTGTAGGTGGGGGGTTGGACCGGCGCCGCACATCAAAGCAGCCGTAGTTACCTTTCGGTAGCCATTGGGTGCCGGGAATCTTGCCGGTTCGACACGAACATGCCAACTCTCGATCACCCGGGGAAATCGTCGCTTTCCCGGACGGGTATCATGCCGCGCATGACCCTCGCGCAGAATTCGACGATCTTCGACATGGACCTCGGTCCGCTCAACCCCGTCACCGCTGAGCTCATCCTCGGCGCGGTGTTGTTCGCCCTCACCTTCCTCATCCTGGCGAAGGGCATCCTGCCGAAGATCAACCGCACCCTCGCCGAGCGCGAGGACGCCATCGACGGCGGCAGCGAGCGCGCCGACGACCTGCGCGCCGAGGCCACGCAGATCCGTGAGCAGTACGAGGCGGAGCTCGCCGAGGCCCGCCACGAGGCCGCCCGCATCCGCTCCAGGGCCACCGAGGAGGGCGCGGCCGCCATCGCCGCCGCCCGCGCCGAGGGCGTGCGCGAGCGCGACGCGATCCTGGCCGCCGGCGCCGAGCGCATCGCCACGGAGCGCGCCGCCGCCGAGCGCGAGCTCTCCGCCGACGTCGACGCCTGGGCCCGCGCCCTGGCCGGCCGCATCGTCGGCGAGCCGGTCGGCGCCGACCGCGTCTGACACGCACGCATCACGAGATCGGGGCCGGGGGGGGGGGGGGGGGGGGGGGGGGGGGGGGGGGGGGGGGATGTTTTTGTGTTTTTCGAGGGGGGGGGGGGGGGGGGGGGGAGGGAGGT
>NZ_JBVHWN010000027.1:5036-22890 GCF_055564335.1 Streptomyces sp. NPDC029139
CGCCCCCCCCCCCCCCCCCCCCCCACCCCCCCCCCCCCCCCCCCCCTTCCCCCCCCCCCCCCCCCCCCCCCCCCCCCCCCGGCCCCGATCCATGTGTGCCTTTTGCCGGGAAGGACCGGCCGGGGCAGGCTGAGAACGTAAGGAGGATGCCCCATGACCGGAGCCCGGGACCCCGCGCACCCGGAACGCCAGGACCCGCCGCCGAACGCGACGCCCGGCGCGCCGGACGGCGCGACGCCCGCCGCGACGTCTGTCGTGCGGCAGTCGGATGAGGCGCCCGCGCCGCCGCCCGTGGGCGGGGTGCTGTGGAGCATCGCCGGGGACGTCCGGGGGCTGCTCATGCTGCCCGCCGCGCTCGTCCTCCAGGTCGCCCACCCCGCCGTCGGCGCCGGCGTCGACGCGCACTCCGTCTTCCGTACCGACCCCTGGGGCCGAGGCGAGCGCTCGCTGCGCTCCGCGCTGCTCTGGGTGTATGGCGGCGAGGCCGCGGCCGAGGAGGGACGCCGGCTCCGCAGGCTCCACCGGACCATCCAGGGTCTCGACACCCACGGTCGCCCCTACCACGCGCTCACCCCCGCGAACTACGCCTGGGTCCACGCCACCGGCTTCCCCGTCTACCGGCACGGCCTGCGCCTGCTCCACCGCCCGCTCACCGAGGCCCAGGAACGGCAGCTCTACGCCGAGTGGCTCCGGGTCGGCCGCATCCTCGGCATCCACGACCGGGACATGCCGCAGACGGTCGAGCAGTTCTGGCCCTACTACCGCAGGATGCTCGGCGAGCTGGAGGCCACCGTCGTCGTGCGCGAACTGGTCGCCACCGACCAGCCCGTACCGCCGCCCGACCGGGGCCCCCTGCCCCTGCGGCTCCTGCTCGGAGCGCTGTGGCCGGTGCTTCTGCCCCGGCTCGCCCGCTTCCGCTCCTTCGTCACCGTCGGCCTGCTGCCGCCGGACGCCCGCGAGGCCATCGGCCTGGAGTGGAGCGCCGGGCAGGAGCGGCGGCTGCGCCGGTTCGCCCGGGTCGTACGGATCGTGGTGCCCCTACTCCCCGAGCGGCTGCGCTATCTGCCGATCGCCTGTGAGGCGCGCCGTGAGGCGAGGCTCAGCGGGCCAGACCGCCGCGCCTGATCACCTCCGCGTACCAGCGGGCGCTGTCCTTCGGCGTACGGCGCTGGCTCGGGAAGTCCACATGGACGATGCCGAACCGCTTGCCGTAGCCGTAGGCCCACTCGAAGTTGTCGAGGAGCGACCACAGGAAGTACCCGCGGACGTCGGCGCCGTCGGCGATCGCACGGTGCACGGCGGAGAGGTGGGCGTCGACGTACGCCACCCGCTCCGGGTCATGGACCGCGCCCTCCGGGTCGGCGTAGTCGTCGTACGCGGCACCGTTCTCGGTGATCAGCAGCGGCAGGCCGGGCAGCTCGTCGCGCAGCCGGACCAGCAGCTCGTACAGGCCCTCCGCGTCCACCGGCCAGTCCATCGCCGTGCGCGGACCCGGCGCGGGCAGGAACCGCACCCGGTCCGCCGCACCGGGCCACGGCGAGGGGGACTCCGAGGTGCCTGCGCCGACGACGGTGGGGGAGTAGTAGTTGATCCCGAGCGAGTCGACCGGCGTGGAGATCACGTCCAGATCCCCGTCCCGTACGAAGGACCAGTCCGTGATCCGTTCGGTGTCCCGCACCAGATCCGCCGGCAGGCGGCCGTGGAACACCGGGTCGAGGAAGAGCCGGTTCCCGACGGCGTCGATGCGGCGGGCCGCGTCCACATCCTCCGGGGCCTCGGAGAGGGCTCTGATCACATGGAGGTTGAGCGTCAGCGACAGCTCCGCCGTGGCGGGCACGGACGCGCGCAGGACCTGGGCGGCCATGCCGTGCGCCAGATTGAGATGGTGGGCGGCGCGCAGCGCGGCCGCGTCGTCGGTGCGGCCCGGGGCGTGGACCCCGGATCCGTACCCCAGAAAAGCCGCGCACCAGGGCTCGTTGAGGGTCGTCCAGGTGGTGATCCGGTCGCCGAGAGCCTCGGCGGCGAGGCCCGCGTACTCGGCGAACCGCTCCGCCGTCGCGCGCTCCGGCCAGCCCCCGGCGTCCTCGAGCTCCTGGGGCAGATCCCAGTGGTAGAGGGTGGCGACCGGCCGGATGCCGGCGTCGAGGAGCTCGTCGGCCAGCCCCCGGTAGAAGTCGAGGCCCTTCTGGACGGCGGGCCCCCGCCCGGTCGGCTGGACCCGGGGCCAGGAGAGGGAGAAGCGGTAGTCGGTGAGGCCCAGCTCCTTCATCAGGGCCACGTCCTCCCGCATCCGGTGGTAGTGGTCGGCGGCGATGTCACCCGTGTCGCCGTTGCGCACCTTGCCCGGCGTACGGCTGAAGGTGTCCCAGATGGACGCGGTACGGCCGTCCTCGGCCGCCGCCCCCTCGATCTGGTAGGCGGCCGTCGCCGTGCCCCAGCGGAACCCGTCAGGGAAGAGAGCGTTCATGAACGGAGAACTCCTGTGAATGAGGGGGGATACGGATCGGACCGGCATACGGATCGGCGAAGCGGATCGGACCGAGAGAGCGCATCGGACCGGGAAGCGGGTCGAGCCAGGAGCGGATCGGACCGGGAAGCGGGTCGGACCAGGAAAACGGGCCGGACCGGGAAGCGGGTCGGACCAGAAGCGGACCGGCCCCGGGAAAGGCTCAGCCCTTGACGGCGCCCTGCATGATGCCGCCCACGATCTGCCGGCCGAGCAGGCCGAAGACGAGCAGCACCGGCAGCGTGCCGAGCAGCGTGCCCGCCATGATCACCGACTGGTCGTGGACGTAACCGCCGCCGAGCTGGCGCAGCGCGACCTGCACGGTCGGCTCCTGCGAGGACAGGGCGACGATCGGCCAGAAGAAGTCGTTCCAGGCGGCCATGAAGGTGAGCAGCCCGAGCACCGCCATCCCGGGCCGGGCGACGGGCACCACGATCGACCAGAAGATCCGGGCGGAGGACGCCCCGTCGACCCGCGCCGCCTCGATCAGCTCGTCCGGCAGCGACTGCACCAGGTACTGGCGCATGAAGAAGACGCCGAAGGCGGAGACCAGACCGGGCAGGATCACCGACTGCAGCTGGTTCACCCAGCCCAGTTCGGCGATCAGCATGAACAGCGGGATCACTCCGAGCTGCGGCGGGATCATCATCGTGCCGACCGTGATCGCGAGCAGCGCGCCCCTGCCGCGGAAGCGCAGCTTGGCGAAGGCGAACCCGGCCAGCGTGCAGCACAGCACGGTGCCGACCGTGATGGAGCCGGAGACCACCAGGGAGTTGAGGAGGGCCGTGCCGATGTCGGCCTCCTCCATGACCGCCTCGAAGTTCCGGAAGAGGTTCGGCCCCGGCAGCAGCGTCGGCGGCACCTGCGCCAGATCGGCGTTGGATCGGCTCGCGGCGACGATCGTCCAGTAGAACGGGAAGGCGGAGACGAGAACGGCCAGGACGAGGATCGCGTACGTGATCCGGCCCCCGTGGCCCGTACGGCCGGCGACTCGCGTGCTCATGACCGGCGCTCCTTCCGTGCACGGCGGCGCAGGAACAGGGCGTTGACCCCGACCAGCATGAGGATGAGCAGGAACATCAGCCAGGCGATGGCCGCGGCCCGGCCCAGGTGGAAGAAGCCCCAGCCCTGTTCGTACAGATAGAGCCCGAGGGTCTGGTACTGGTGCGAGATACCGCCCGAGATCGACCCCTCGAAGAGCAGCGGCTCACCGAACAGCTGGGTGGCGCCGATCGTGGAGACGACGGTGGTGAAGACGATCGTGGGACGCAGCCCGGGCAGGGTGACGTGGAAGAACTGCCGCCACCGCGAGGCGCCGTCCATCTCCGCCGCCTCGTACAGCTCGGCGGGGATGGACTGCATCCCGGCGAGGTAGATCAGGGCGTTGTAGCCGGTCCAGCGCCAGACGACGATCGAGGAGACGGCGACCTGAGAGGCGAGCGTGCCGTTCTGCCAGTCGACGGGGCCGAACCCCACCAGCGACAGGGCGTAGTTGACGAGCCCGAAGTCCCGGCCGAAGAGCTGGGCGAAGACGAGGGTGGCGGCGGCCACGGAGGTCGCGTACGGCAGCAGCATCGCGGTACGGAAGAAGGTCCGGCCGCGCAGCTTGTAGTGGAGCAGATGCGCGAGGCCGAGGGCCATGGCGAGCTGCGGCACCGTGGACAGGACCCCGATGGTGAAGGTGTTGCGCAGGGCGGTCCAGAAGAACTCGTCGGTGAGCAGCGCCGCGTAGTTGTCGAGCCCGCGCCACTCCATGTCGCCGGGGGTCTGCAGTTCGACCCGGTAGAGCGAGACGAAGGCGGTGTAGAGGAGCGGGAAGAGCCCGAACGCCGCGAACAGGGTGAAGAACGGGGCGAGATAGGCGTACGGGACGAGCGCGGCCCATCTGCGGCGGGGTGCCGGGCGGGTGGACCGGGCCGGCGGCGGCGGGACGGGCGCCGTCGCCGGCCCGGAGGCGGTCAGGGTCACGGTGCGGCCCTTCGGGTCAGGGGGAGTGCGGAGGGGCGGGGCGGGACGGGGCCGACGCGACAGGCCGGGGGCCGGGGCGCGGGAGCCGGCGCGACGGTCGGCGGAGGAACGGACGCGACAGGGCGGGCCGGGGCCCGGAGGCTGCGCGAGACACCGGCGGAGGAACGGACGCGACAGGCCGGGGGCCGTGCAGGGGACGCGGCCGGGGGCCGAGGCGCGCCCGGCCCCCCGCGCCCGGTCAGCCGATGGCGTTCTCCACGCCCTTCCGGGCGTTCGACCAGGCCTTCTCCGGGCTCGTGCCCTTGCGCTCCACCTCGCTCAGCGCGTTGGTGATCTGGTCGGCGACGTTCTTGTCGTGGACCCCGAGCACCTGCACCGGAGAGGCCTTGGCCGCGTCACCGAAGATCTGGCCGATCGGCGCCCCGGAGAAGTACGGGTCCGTCGCCGACGCGACCTGGGCGATGGCGTCCGTGGAGGACGGGAAGTTCCCCTGCTTCGTGAAGAGCGTCGCCTGCTGCTCGGGGGCGGTGAGCCACTTGATCAGCTCGTACGCCTCCTTCTTGTGCTTCGCCGCGCGCGGTACGGAGAGATAGGAGCCACCCCAGTTCCCGGCGCCGCCGGGCAGCTTGGCGATGTCCCACTTGCCCTTGCCCGCGTCACCTGCCTGGCCCTTGATGTAGCCGAGCATCCACGCGGGGCAGGGGAGCGTCGCGAAGGAGCCGGCCGAGAACGCCTGGTTCCACTGGGGTGACCACTGGTCGAGCTTCGCGCTCAGGCCCTCCTGCGCGGCCTTCGCCGAGGTCTCCCACGCCGTCTTCACGGCCGGGTTGTCGGCGTAGATCAGCTTCCCCGAGGCGTCGTAGTACCGCTCCTTCTCCTGGCCGACCATGACCGTGTAGAGGCTGCCGACGCTGTCCATCCAGGCGCTCTTGGCCGGGGCCTTGGCCTTGTACTGCCGGCCGAGCTCCAGATAGCCGTCCCAGGTGGCCCACTTCTGGGCCAGCTCGGTGCGGTCCGTGGGGAGTCCGGCCTGCCGGAAGAGGTCCGTGCGGTAGCACATGGCCTCGGGACCGACATCCGTGCCGAGGCCGAGGACCTTGCCGTCCTTCGTGGTCGCGGCGGACCACTTGGCCTCGGCGAACTCGCCCTTCAGCGCGTCCGCGCCGTACTTCGTCAGGTCCTCGAACCGGTCCGCCTGCTGCTGGGTCACCGAGGCGATCCGGCCGACCTCGATGCCCTGGACGTCGGCGAGCCCGCCTCCGCCCGCCAGCCGGGTCTGCAGCGACTTCCAGTAGTCCTGCTCGTCCTCGGTGTCGGTCTGCTTGATGGTGACGTTCGGGTGCAGCTTCTCGTACGCGGCGTACAGCCCGGCCTCCTTGTAGCCGAAGGAGCCGTAGAGGTCGACGGTGATCGTGACCTTTCCGCCGGCGCTGTCGGAGGCGTTGTCGGATCCGCCGGATCCGCAGGCGGCGAGCAGGGCCCCGGTGAGGACGACGGTGCCGAGACGGGCGACGGTCGATCGGGCGGCTCGGGGAGTGGGCATGGGAAGCCTCCGTGTTGAGAGCGCTCTCAGGAATGCGTCAGGAGCGTGCCTTCCCGGTGAGGTTCCCGTCAAGAGTCGAACGCGTAACAGCTCGATGTACCGGGGCCGTTCGCCCCTCGGTTCAAGGCCCTTACGGGGGATTGCGAGGCGTGATCCTCACGCGGAGGCGCGTCGGACCAGCTCGGTCGGCGTGATCACGGGCTCGGCGACGCCCGCGCCGTCGAGGGTGCGCATCAGGATCCGTACCATCAACCGCCCCATGCCCTCGATGTCCTGACGAACCGTCGTGAGCGGGGGATCGGTCGCCTCGGCCACCGACCGCATGTCGTCGAAGCCGACGAGCGCCACGTCCTCGGGAACGCGCCGGCCCTGCTCGCGCAGCACCCGCAGCGCGCCCGAGGCCATCAGGTCGTTGGCCGCGAACACGGCGTCCAGGTCGGGCCGGCGGCTCAGGAGCTCGCTCATCGCCCGGGCCCCGCTCTCCTCCGTGAACGCCCCCTCGGCGATCAGGCCGGGCCCGGCGTCCGGCAGTTCGTCCCGGTATCCGTCGAGTCGGTCGAGCGCGGACGTCTGGTCGCGCGGGCCGGTGATGTGCGCGATGTTCCGGCGGCCGAGCGTGCGCAGATGCCGCACCGCGGCGCGGGCTCCGCCGCGGTTGTCGCAGTCGACGTACGGGACCGGTGGCTCGCCCTCGGGGCCCGTCCAGCCCGGGCGCCCGCCGAAGACCGTGGGCACCTGGACGCGCCGGACGATCTCGGGCAGCGCGTCGGCGTTGTGGAGCGAGAAGGCCAGTGCCCCGTCCACATGCCCGCCCCCCAGATAGCGGGCGATCCGCTCGTGGTCGCCCGGCCCCTCCACCCAGAGCAGCACCAACTGGGCGTCGTGGGCGGTCAGTTCCCGGCTGATCCCGCGCACCTGCCGCTCGAAGAACGGGTCGGAGAAGATCCGGAACTCCGGCTCGGCGATGATCACGGCGACGGCGCCGTTGCGCCGGGTCACCAGGGTCCGCGCCGCGTGGTTCGGGATGTAGCCGAGTTCCTCGACGGCCTCGCGCACCTTCTCGGCCAGCACCTCGCGGACCCCGGCCCCGCCGTTGACGACGCGGGACACCGTCGCCCGGGAGACCCCGGCGCGCGCGGCGACGGCTTCCAGGGTCGGGCGCGTCCCGGACGTCGACTCGCTCAAGGGTGGCTCCTCACGGGCACGGTGGGTGACGGTGCTGACAGCGTCGAGGGTAACCGGTGGCGGCCGCCGAGGGGGCCGCCCGGGAAAGCGCTCTCGCGTGGGTCCGCGCCGCTCAGCGCGCCGCCCGCAGCACGTCCACGCTCGGCAGCGCGCGGTGGCGGTGATGGGCCCCGGCGATGCCGGCGAGGGCCGGCCGGCCGAGATCCCGGTAGGCCACGGCCAGCAGTTCGCGGGCGTACTCCTCGCGCTCCGGCTCGCCGTACGACGCCCAGTGCAGGTCCCGCCCGAGCACCAGCGCCTCGGTCGGATCGCCGGCGGCGGCTCGCCGCAGGGCCTCGTCCCTGGCCTTCCTGCGCGCCTCCGTGTCCTCGAACAGCTCGTCCACGGACGCGCCGAAGCGGTACGCGTCGGCCCCGCCGTGCGGCGGACGGTCCAGCGCCGTCGCCCCGGACGCGAGGGCGCCCGCTTCGTCCAGGGTCGTGATCCGGTCGCTGTCGACCGGCTGCCGGGTGTGCGTGTACGCCTCCGCGTACGCGAGCCCGGTCTCCGTACGCTCGCCCGTCCCGCACTACATGAGGGCCGCCCGAAGCCGCCCGAGGTCCGCGAGCCGTACGGCCTCCTCCTCGTCGCCGTCGGCCGCGTGGTCGGCGAGATCGCGGTGTGCCCCCTCGATCCGGGCCCGCACCGCCTCCAGCGGGGTGCGGTGACGCCGCTCGATGCCGCCGCCGTCGTGCGTGTGGTACGAGGCGACGCCGTCGCACGTGCGCCCGTCGTCGGACCAGAGCCCGAAGTGGAGGCCGTCGGAGCCGCCGTGCAGGAAGGTCAGGAACTCGGGCGGATCGCGGTAGTACCGCCCGTGCACGCGGAGGTCGAGGCCCTCACGGGGGAGCGCCGAGGGGTCCGCGAACAGGTCCATGACGCCGTGCGGCGCCATCTCCAGGTCCCGCAGCGCCCGCTCCTCGACCGGTCCGAGCCCAGCGAGGAAGTCGAGGAAGGGAGGGAAGGAGGCGGGCAGTTCGAGCCCCCACTCGGTGCGGACCCGCTCGGCCACGGCCTCCCGTACCGCCGGATCGCCGTACCGCTCCCGTGCCACAGCCGCCACCGCCCGCTCCCGCCTTTCCGATGCGTACGGCGCGCGAGCCTACCCGCGGCGCGGGAAGGCGCCCCGCCCCGCCCCAGGAGGCGGTGGCGGCGCGCCCCCGCGCGCGCTCAGTGCCCGTCGTGCCCGGCGGGTCCCTCGTGCTCGTGGATCGTGTTCGTCTCCGCGATCTTCTTCCAGGACTCCGGCTGCACGGGCACGGGCACGGTCCGCGGCGACGCCGGAGCGTCGGCCGCCGCCGACCTCGCCGACACGCCCGCCTCCGCGGCGGCCGGCGCCGCCGGCTTCACCGGCTGGTACAGCCAGGTGTCGAAGAGCGCGGCCAGCGGCTTGCCCGAGACCCGCTCGGCGTACCGTACGAAGTCCCCGACCTTGGCGTTGCCGTGCGCGAACTCCGTCGGCCAGCCCTTGAGGATCGCGAAGAAGTCCTCGTCCCCGACCTCGTTGCGCAGCGCCTGGAGCGCCAGCGCGCCCCGGTCGTACACGGCGATGTGGAACTGGTTGTCCGGACCCGGATCGCCCGGCTCGACCGTCCAGAACGGGTCCTCGGCCGCGCGCGTCGCGTAGACGTAGTCCGCCAGCTCCTGGGCCGTGCCCTCGCCCTCCTTCTCCGACCACAGCCACTGGCTGTAGCGGGCGAAGCCCTCGTTGACCCAGATGTCCTTCCAGTGGTGGACCGAGACGCTGTCGCCGTACCACTGGTGCGCCAGCTCGTGCACGACCACCGACACGTTCGCCCCGTTGGCGAACTGCCGCGGGCTGTAGAACGGGCGGGTCTGCGTCTCCAGCGCGTAGCCGCTGGTCACGTTGGGGACGTACCCTCCCAGCGCGTTGAAGGGATACGGCCCGAAGACCCCCTCCAGCCACTCCGCGACCTCGGTGGTCCGCTCGATGCTCGCCCGGGCCGCGCCGGCGTTGCCGCCGAGGTCCTTGCTGTACGCGTTGAGGACCGGAAGGCCGTTCGCCGTCGTGTCCGTGGTGATGTCGAACTTCCCGACGGCGAGCGTCGCCAGATAGGTCGCCTGCGGCTTGTCGGAGCGCCAGTTGAAGCGGGTCCGGCCGAGCCGCGAGGACTGCGACTGCAGCACGCCGTTGCTGATCGCCTGCGTGCCGTCCGGTACGGAGACCGAGACGTCGAAGGTCGCCTTGTCCAGGGGGTGGTCGTTGGACGGGAACCACCACGCGGCCGAGTCCGGCTCCTGGGCGGCGACGCCGCCGTCGGGCGTGCGATGCCAGGCGGTCCAGCCACCGATCTTCACCTCGGAGGGCTTGCCCGCGTACCGCACGACGACCGAGATCGAACGGTTCTTCTCCAGCGGGGCCACCGGGGTGATCACCAGCTCCTGCTCGCCGCTGGTGGTGAACGCCGCCTTCTTGCCGTTGACCCGCACCTCACTGACCTTCAGCCCGAGGTCGAGGTTGAAGCGGGAGAGGTTCTGGGTGGTCGTGGCGAGGATCGTCGCCGTGCCCTCCAGGAGGTCGGTGGCGGGCTGGTACGTCAGCCGCAGGTCGTAGTGGGAGACGTCGTAACCGCCGTTGCCACTGGCCGGGTAGTAGGGATCACCGATGCCCGACGCGCCCGGGACGTAGTCCGCGGCCGATGCCGGGATCGCCAGCAGGAGAGCGGCCGCGAGTGCGCTCGGAACGACAAGTCTGCGGTGCATGCAGAGCTCCTCACTTGTAAGAAGCGTGAATGGTGTTCGGTCCTTAACGACGCTATTCAGCACCCGACGCGACGTCACGTCCAGAGCACCTCCTGCCACACGATCGCCATTCGGCCGAAACGAACCACCCGCCCCTCGACGGCACTCTTTTGCTCGGGAGTTGACCGAGGTACGTTCCGCCCCATGCCGATACCTGTGCGGAGAACCCGCAGAGCCCGTCTGTCGTGCAGAACCCTGGTGGCGGCCGGCGCGGCCGCCCTGATGACCGCGCTGGTGCCCCCGACCGGAGCCCGGGCGACGTCACCCGTGGCGGAGTCCAGGCCCGTCCACTCCTACGCCGACGCGATCCGTGAGTCCGTCTGGGTGGACACCGGCCTCGACGGGGACGGCGACGGCCGCACCGACCGCGTCGCCGCCGACATCGTCCGGCCCCGGGAACCCGCCGCCGCGGGCCGGAAGATCCCCGTCATCATGGACGCCAGTCCGTACTACGCCTGTTGCGGGCGCGGCAACGAAGGCCAGAAGAAGACCTACGACGCGGCAGGGAAGCCCGTCCAGTTCCCGCTGTTCTACGACAACTACTTCGTACCCCGCGGATACGCCTTCGTCGCCGTCGACCTCGCCGGCACCAACCGCTCCGACGGCTGCGACGACGTCGGCGGGCGCTCCGACGTCCAGTCCGCCAAGGCCGTCGTCGACTGGCTGAACGGCCGGGCCCGCGGATACACCACCCGTACGGGATCGGACCGCGCCCGGGCCACCACCTGGTCCACCGGCAAGGTCGGCATGATCGGCAAGAGCTGGGACGGGACCGTCGCCAACGGCGTCGCCGCGACCGGCGTCGAGGGACTGGAGACCATCGTGCCGATCGGCGCGATCTCCTCCTGGTACGACTACTTCCACTCCCAGGGCGCGCCGCTCTACAACGCCAACCCGAGCTGGCTCTCCGACTACGTCAACAGCCCCGCCGCCAAGAGTCGTTGCGGCTCGGTCCAGGACCGCATCACGGCCGGGACCCCGTACAGCGGCGACTGGACGTCCGCCTGGAGCGAGCGCGACCACGTCCCGGACGCCGGCAAGGTGAAGGCCAGTGTCTTCGTCGTGCACGGCCGGCAGGACCTCAACGTCCGCGCCAACCACTTCGGCCAGTGGTGGGACGCCCTCGCCGCCCGGGGCGTCGAGCGCAAGATCTGGCTCTCGCAGACCGGCCACGTCGATCCCTTCGACTTCCGGCGCGCCGACTGGGTCCGTACGCTGCACCGCTGGTTCGACCACTACCTCCTCGGTCACGACAACGGCATCGACCGCGAGCCGATGGCCGACATCGAGCGCGCCCCGGACCGCTGGACCACCGACCAGGTCTGGCCGCCGCGCGCCACCGAGCCCACCACCCTGCGCCCCGGCACGGGCACCGCACCCGGTGTCGGCGCCCTCGGCCGTACCCCCGCCGCCCCCGGCGCCACGGAGACCTTCACCGACGACCCGGGCCTGGGCGAGATCGACTGGGCCGCCCGGATCGACGAGTCGACCCCCGCCAAGGCCGGCTTCGCCACTCGGCCGCTCACCCGCGACCTGCGGCTCTCCGGCCCCTCCACGGTGACCCTCACCGCCACACCGACGACCACGACCGCCCATCTGACGGCCGTCCTCGTCGACCTCGGCCCGGACACGATCCGGGACTACGCGGCGGCCGGCGAGGGCATCACCACCCTCGACAGGCGGACCTGCTGGGGCGCGAGCACGAGCGGCGACAGCGCCTGCTTCAAGGAGACCGAGGCCCGTACGGCGGACGTGGACTTCACCGTCGTCAGCCGTGGCTGGGCGGACCTGGGCACCTGGGCGAACCCCCGTAAGGGCCGGCCGCTGACCCCCGGCAGGGCGTACACGATGACGCTGAACCTGGCGGCCACCGACCATGTCGTCCCGGCCGGACACCGGCTCGCCCTGATCGTCGGCGGCACGGACAAGGACCTCCTCGATCCACCGTCCTCCGCACCGACGATCACCCTCGACCTCGCCCGTACGTCGGCGAAGCTGCCGCTCGTCGGCGGCGTCACGGCCTTCACCCGGGCGACGGCCGGTACGGTCGACGCACGTCCGGCGCGAACCGGGCAGCCGCTCACCGGTGTCGGGCGCCCGCGCTCGGACATCCCTGTCCCGGGTGAGGCCCGATGACCCACACCCCGCCCCGCCGCGCCCGGCGCACGCTCGCCCTCATGGCGGGCCTGGCCGCCCTCGGTCTCCCGCTCGTCGCGGTGCCCGCGGAGGCCGCCGGCACCGCGACTCCCGCACCGCCGCCCAGAACGGGCTTCGAGCGGACCGGTGGTGCCCGGTGGACCACCGAACCGGAGGAGACGGCGTTCCTCGCCGCCGTCGACCGGGGCAGCGACCGCGTCTCGGTGCGCACCCTCGGCACGACCCGGCAAGGCCGCCCGCTCCGGCTCGCCACGGTGGGCGACGGCAGCTCCGGCACCACCGTGCTGCTGGTCTGCAGCCAGCACGGTGACGAGCCGTCCGGCCGGGAGGCATGTCTGACCACCGTGCGTGACCTGGCGTTCGCCCGGGACCAGGAGACCCGCCGCTTCCTCTCCCGCACCACCGTCCTCGTCGTTCCCTCCGCCAACCCGGACGGGCGCGAGGCCGACACCCGCGGCAACAGCGACGGGGTCGACGTCAACCGCGACCACATCGCGCTGCGCACCGCCGAGGGCAGGGCGCTGGCCGCCCTGATCCGCGACCGGCGTCCGGAGGTGATCTACGACCTGCACGAGTACGGCGGGACCTCACCCCATTACGACAAGGACCTGCTCGCGCTCTGGCCCCGCAACCTGAACACCCACGCGCGCGTGCACGACGAGGCGCACACCTTGTCGGAGTCCTACGTCCGGCCGTCGGCCGGGGCCGCCGGATACAGCAGCGGCATCTACGGGATCTGGACCGACCCCCTCACCGGAAAGCCGGTCAAGCAGGTCGCGGGCGACGGCCAGGAGCGGATCCTGCGCAACACGGCCGGCGTCAAGCACTCCGTCGGCCTGCTCGTCGAGACCCGCGTCGAAGCCCTGACGCAGGCCGAGGAGGACGACACCGCCCGCAACCAGCGACGACGGGTGAACACTCAACTCGCCGCGTTGAAAGGCGCCTTCGCCTATGTGGACGAGCGGCGCGGACAGCTCGGAGCGGCCACGGCGGCGGCCCGGCACACCGGGTTCGCCGACCGTGGCCCGGTGCTGCTCGGGGGAGCGGACAACGATCCGGCGGAGCCCGCCGAGACGATCCAGGACCCGCCCTGCGGCTACCGCCTTGATCGCGCGCAGTACGCCGAGTTCGGCGACGAGCTCGCCCTGCACGGGATCACGGTCCGGCGGGACGGCGACGGGGTCCTCGTCCCCCTCCGGCAGTCCCAGCGCGCGCTCGTGCCGCTGCTGCTCGACGGCCGGGCGGCCTACCGCCTCACCACGGGCCTGCCCGTGGAGGTCTGCTGAGCAGCCGAGTCGGCCCCGGGAGAACCGGCGCGCGTGGGGTGCCGCCTCACGGGAGAGGGTTCACTTCGTCCCGTGTCGAACTCGCGGTGATCCCGGGCCACCAGCAGTACGACGGTGACTTCGAGCGGCGGATCGACCGGGGGCCGGTACGCCGGGTCAGGGACCTTGATCGCCCTGGGTTAAAGTTACCGACTGGTACTGACCATACCCACGAACGGGTCCCCACGGCCCGGAAGTTGGAGAACCACATGACATACGCGACGCCGCTGCGCCGTACCCTCACCGCCCTCACCGCCACCACGCTGCTGGCCGGGGGCCTGCTGCTCGGACAGACGGTGACGGCCGAGCCCGCCCACGCGGCCGGCAAGAAGGTCGTCTGCAACATCAGCAAGATGCGCCAGGAGTCGGCCGACCTCCGGTCGAAGGCCGCGAAGCTCCAGCGCCTCGGCGCCACGGCCGAGGCCCGCAAGGCGCGCGCCCAGGCGGACGCCCTCGACCGCCAGATCCGCAACTGCATCGACGCGGACAACAACAACGCGAAGCCCTGGAACTGACCAGGTGACACCCGGCCCGGCCCTCGTACGGGGGCCGGGCCGTGGTGTACCGCCGGTCGGCGTACCGCCGTCGTCGACGCGGCGAGCCGCCGCGGCCCTACGAGCAGCCGCGCCTCCGTGACCCCCGGTGCGGCCTACCGACCACCGTCCGGCAGGGCCCCGACGCGATCCGCCCCCTGCCCGCCGGACCGGTCACAGTCCCGCTCGGGAGCCGAGCATCCCGACGGTCCGGCCGCAGCCCCGCTCGGGAGCCGAGGCACCCCGACGGTCCGGCCGCAGCCCCGCTCGGGAGCCGAGGCACCCCGACGGTCCGGCCGCAGCCCCGCTCGGGAGCCGAGCATCCCGCCGGTCCGGCCGCAGCCCCAGCCGGGCTGCCCGGGTCGACGGCCTGCCCCCAGCCGAGCCCTCAGGCGACCGGCCGCAGCCCCAGCCGGGCCGCGCCATCCCGGACCCTGGACGCGCACACCGCGTCACGATCTTCGCCGTTGTCGCCGTTGTCGCCGCTGGCGCCGGATCGGCGGGCCGCCGCCCGTCGCGGCCGTGCCGCCGCCGAGGACGGGCGAGCTGCCGTCACCTTCGACGCGCCGCGCGCCGCCGACGATGGCGCGCCGCCGTCGCCTTCGACGGGGCCGTGACGCCGACGTGGCGCGGGCCCGGGTGCGCGACTGCCTTCGACCGGGTAGGGCAAGGCGTGGCGCGCCTCGACCGCCTCGCCCCTGTCGCCCCGTCCCCGGCGCCCCTATGGGCGCCGCCCTCGACCCGGCCCCGCCACCGGAGCGCGCCGCGTCGCGGCGGGGCCCGTCGCAGGGCCGAGGCCGTCATGGAGGTCACCTCCGCCACCGGCGCCCCAGCGTCGCCCACCGCCCGGCGCCCCACCGTCCCCCACCGCCCGGACCCCCTCCGTCGCCCACCGGCCCCGGTCGAGCGCCGGCCCCCCCCGGCGAAGACGGAGGCACCGGCGGGCCTGACCTAGGATTCATGTCCTGATGACTGCAACCCTCGTCGCCAAGGACCTCGCCGCCGGCCACGGCGAACGCTCCCTCTTCGCCGGCCTCGACCTCGTCGTCGCCCCCGGCGACGTCATCGGCCTCGTCGGTGTCAACGGCGCCGGCAAGTCGACCCTGCTGCGTCTGCTCGCCGGGCTCGAGACTCCCGAGGAAGGAGAGCTGAAGCTCTCCCCGCCGACCGCCACCGTCGGTCACCTTCCCCAGGAGCCCGAGCGGCGCGAGGGTGAGACCGTACGGGAGTTCCTGGCCCGCCGTACCGGCGTCGCGGCCGCCCAGGCCGCCATGGACGAGGCCACCCAGGGCCTGGTCGACGGGACGCCGGGAGCCGACGACGCGTACGCCGTCAGTCTGGAGCGCTGGCTGGACCTCGGCGGCGCCGACCTGGACGAGCGCGCCGAGGAGGTCGCGTCCTCGCTCGGCCTCACCGTCGGCCTCGACCAGCCGATGACCTCGCTCTCAGGCGGCCAGGCCGCCCGCGCCGGACTCGCCTCCCTCCTCCTCTCCCGCTACGACGTCTTCCTCCTCGACGAGCCCACCAACGATCTCGACCTCGACGGTCTGGAGCGGCTGGAGACCTTCGTACAGGGGCTGCGCGCCGGCACGGTCGTCATCAGCCACGACCGCGAGTTCCTCACCCGCACGGTCACCAAGGTCCTCGAACTCGACCTCGCCCAGCAGCAGATCACCCTCTACGGCGGCGGCTACGAGGCGTACCTGGACGAGCGGGACACCGCCCGCCGCCACGCCCGCGAGGACTTCGAGGAGTACGCGGGCCGGAAGGCCGCCCTCGAGGCGCGCGGCCACATGCAGCGGTCCTGGATGGACAAGGGCGTCAAGAACGCCCGCCGCAAGGCCACCGACAGCGACAAGCTCGGACGCAACGCCCGCAGCGAGGCCAGCGAGAAGCAGGCCGCGAAGGCCCGCCAGACCCAGCGGATGATCGAGCGGCTCGACGTCGTCGACGAGCCCCGCAAGGAGTGGGAGCTGCGGATGGAGATCGCCGCCGCCCCGCGCTCCGGCTCGGTCGTGGCGACCCTGCGCGAGGCGGAGGTCCGCCGCGGCGACTTCCGCTTCGGGCCCGCCACCCTCCAGATCGACTGGGCCGACCGCGTCGCCATCACCGGCGCGAACGGGGCCGGCAAGTCGACGCTGCTCGCCGCGCTCCTCGGCCGGCTCCCGCTCGACGCGGGGGACGCGGTGCTCGGCTCGGGCGTCGTCGTCGGCGAGGTCGACCAGGCCCGGAAGCTCTTCCACGGCTCGGAGTCACTGCTCGACGCGTTCTGCGCCGCGGTGCCCGAGACGGAGCCGGCCGAGGTACGGACCCTCCTCGCGAAGTTCGGACTCAAGGCCGAGCACGTCCTGCGCCCCGCCACCACGCTCTCCCCGGGTGAGCGCACCCGCGCCGCACTGGCCCTGCTGCAGGGCCGCGGCGTGAACCTGCTGGTGCTCGACGAGCCGACCAACCACCTGGACCTGCCGGCCATCGAGCAGCTGGAAGCCGCGCTCGACTCGTACACGGGCACGCTGCTCCTGGTCACCCACGACCGCCGCATGCTCGACGCGGTCCGCACGACCCGCCGCGTCGAGGTCGCGGACGGCAAGGTGACGGAAGTCTGATGGGCGTCACCTTCGGGTGGGGACCGACGGAGGCGGCCGTCCTCGCCCGGGACGCCGCCTGCCTGGTCGTCGTCGACGTCCTCTCCTTCACGACGGCGGTCGGCGTCGCCGTGGAGGCCGGCACCGCCGTGTATCCCTACCGTTGGCGGGACGCGACGGCGGCGGAGTACGCGGCGAAGCTGGACGCGACCCTCGCCGTCGGCCGGAGCGAGGCGACACCCGAGCACCCCTGGTCGCTCTCCCCGGCCGCCCTGCGCGCCGCCCCGCCGCCTGCGCGCCTCGTCCTGCCGTCCCCGAACGGTTCCACCATCGCCGCCGAGGCGGGTGGCACGCCGGTGGTCGCCGCCTCGCTCCGTAACCGCACGGCGGTCGCGCGGTGGCTCACGGAACAGGGTTGCGGCTCCGGGGCCCGCCCTCTCGCCGTCATCGCCTCGGGCGAACGGTGGCCGGACGGCTCCCTGCGCCCGGCGCTGGAGGACGTGCTGGGCGCCGGTGCCGTCCTGTCGGCACTGTCGGCGCTGTCCGCCCGGAGCCCCCACGAGCCGACCCCCGAGGCGCGGGCGGCGGCCGCGCTGTGGGAGGCGACGGAGGACCCCGCGGCGGTGCTGCGCCGGTGCGATTCGGGGCGTGAACTGTACGAGTACGGCTATCCGCAGGATGTGGCGGTGGCCGCCGAGGTCGACACCTCGGAGACCGTCCCCGTCCTGACGGACGGCGCATTCCTGGAGGCACCATGACCGACCTGCTGACCCGGCTCACCGCGATGCTGGACGACCTCGACGCCGACGTCGACGAGACGATCGACCTGGCGGACGAGATCGCCGCCTCGGGCGACGCCGCGCTGCTCCCCCGGCTCCAGTCCGAACTGGACCGCGCCCTCGCCGAGGAGAACGCCTACGCCCGCGAACTCCTCGGCGGCGTCCTCGCCGCGATCGGCGGCCCCGAGGCTCTGCCCGCCCTGCTGCGGGCCTCGACCGTCGACCTCGGCGACGACCAGGACGCCCTCGCGACCGAGATCGTCGACCTGGTCCAGTCCGACCCGGACCGCTCCCGTGCCCTCCTGCAGCCCCTGACGGAGGACGACGACCTGACGGTGGCGAACCGCGCGGAATGGGCCCTCCGCTTCCTGCCGAACGCCTAGGCCGTGTCTCTTTGATGGGTTGATCAGTTGATCGGATGTGTCTGTCCGGTTAGTGATCACTGATGCGATGTGGGACCGGATCGAGCCG
>NZ_JBVHWN010000028.1:0-20068 GCF_055564335.1 Streptomyces sp. NPDC029139
GCACGCTGTTGAGTTCTCAAGGAACGGACGCTTCCTTCGTACTCGCCCTCTCGGGCTTTCCTCCGGGCTTTTCCCTTCGGTCTTTCGTGTTTCCAGCTTAGCAGATCCGATTTCCGTTTCTGCCACCCGCTGGAGCGGGCTTGCCGTTTCAGGAATTCGCTTTTCGCGCTTTCCCTTGCGGCGGGGTCAAACACTACCAGGCTTTCTCGCTCCCCCTGACCACCCCTCCGCAGGCATGCAGAGGTGTAGACCACTGGGGTTAGGATCTGGCTTGATAGGTGCTGCCGACCCACGACTCAACGTCGCGTTGGGGCCAGGCAGGTGTACGACAGTACATCCCACCTTCAGTAGAGGCAAATCGTTTCCGGGTGGTCCCTAGGTCTGCCAACTAGTACGTCTCGTGCGGAACTAGGACTTCTCATGACTTACGCTTCTGAGCAGTACGCCGTCCAGGACAGGTAGTGACGGCGCCACACAATCTCCGCCCCTGGGAGGCTTCCCATGACAACCGTGACGTCGCCACTTGCCGGTCGCGCCATCGGTCTCGCCGCTGTACCCGACCCGGTCTTCTCCGGCGCGATGGTCGGTCCCGGCACCGCCATCGATCCCGTGCGTGAGCCCTCGGCGGCCGTGTCGCCGGTCGACGGCGTCATCGTTTCCCTGCACCCGCACGCCTTCGTCGTCGTCGACGGCGAAGGACACGGGGTGCTGACCCACCTCGGGATCGACACCGTGCAGCTCAACGGCGAGGGCTTCGAGCTGCTCGTCAACAAGGGCGACACCGTGAAGCGGGGACAGGAAGTCGTTCGCTGGGACCCGTCCGCGGTCGAGGCCGCCGGCAAGTCCCCCATCTGCCCGGTCGTGGCTCTCGAGGCCACGGCCGACTCCCTCTCCGATCTCGTCGAGGACGGCGACGTGAAGGTCGACGACGAGCTCTTCGGCTGGAACTGACGTCGGCGTCGCCCTCGGGGCGACCGCCGTTCCATATACATCGCGGCGGCCGGATGCCGCCGCTCTAGCGGAGACGGGTGAGATGGAGACAACGCTGCGAGGCGTCGGCGTCAGCCACGGAGTGGCGATCGGCGAGGTTCGGCACATGGGCACGGCGGTTCTCGAGCCGCCGGCCAAGCAGATTCCCGCCGAGGAGGCGGAGCGCGAACAGGGGCGCGCCCGCCAGGCCGTGGAGGCCGTGGCTGCCGACCTGATCGCGCGCGGCAATCTGGCCGGGGGCGAGGCACAGCACGTGCTGGAGGCCCAGGCGATGATCGCGCAGGACCCGGAGCTCATCGCCGATGTCGACCGCCGGATCGCCGTCGGCAGCACGGCCGAGCGCGGTATCTACGACGCGTTCTCCCACTACCGCGAGCTGCTCGCGGGCGCGGGTGAGTACATGGCCGGACGCGTGGCCGACCTCGACGACGTGCGGAACCGTATCGTCGCCCGTCTCCTCGGCGTGCCGATGCCAGGTGTGCCGGACAGCGACGAGCCGTACGTGCTGATCGCCAGGGACCTCGCTCCCGCGGACACCGCGCTGCTCGACCCGACGCTGGTCCTCGGTTTCGTCACCGAGGAGGGCGGGCCGACGAGCCACAGCGCGATTCTCGCGCGGGCCCTCGGGGTGCCGGCCGTGGTGGCGCTCCCCGGTGCCGGTGAGATCGGCGAGGGCACGGTGATCGCCGTGGACGGTTCCACCGGCGAGCTCTTCGTGAACCCGAGCCAGGAGAGGAAGGCCGAACTGGCTGCGGCCGCTGCCGAGCGCAAGGCCGCGCTCGCCGCGTCCAGTGGTCCCGGTGCGACCTCGGACGGGCACAAGGTGCCGCTGCTCGCCAATGTCGGCGGTCCGGCGGACGTGCCGGCGGCGGTGGAGGCCGGGGCCGAGGGCGTCGGTCTGTTCCGTACGGAGTTCCTCTTCCTGGACGACAGCAGGAAGGCGCCGTCGGAGGAGAAGCAGATCGAGGCGTACCGCAAGGTTCTCGAGGCGTTCCCCGAGGGCCGTGTGGTCGTGCGGGTGCTGGATGCCGGTGCGGACAAGCCGCTCGACTTCCTGACGCCGGCGGACGAGCCGAACCCGGCGCTGGGTGTGCGCGGGCTGCGGACGCTGCTCGACCACCCCGAGGTGCTGCGGACGCAGCTGACCGCGCTGGCGAAGGCCGCCGCGGGTCTGCCCGTGTACCTCGAGGTCATGGCGCCGATGGTGGCGGACCGTACGGACGCGAAGGCGTTCGCCGACGCCTGCCGTGAGGCGGGGCTGCGGGCGAAGTTCGGCGCGATGGTGGAGATTCCCTCCGCGGCGCTGCGGGCTCGGTCGATCCTGCAGGAGGTGGAGTTCCTGTCGCTGGGCACCAACGACCTGGCGCAGTACACCTTCGCGGCGGACCGTCAGGTCGGTGCGGTGTCGCGGCTGCAGGATCCGTGGCAGCCGGCGCTGCTCGACCTCGTGGCGCTGTCCGCCGACGCGGCCAAGGCGGAGGGCAAGAGCTGTGGTGTCTGTGGTGAGGCCGCCGCGGATCCGCTGCTCGCCTGTGTGCTGACGGGTCTGGGGGTCACCTCCCTGTCGATGGGTGCCGCGTCGATTCCGTATGTGCGGGCGACGCTCGCGAAGTACACGCTGGCGCAGTGCGAGCGGGCCGCGGCTGCCGCTCGTGCGGCGGACACCGCCGAGGAGGCCCGTGTGGCCGCGCAGGCGGTGCTGTCCGGGGAGTGATCCCGGAGCGGTCTCGGAGTGCGAAAGGGGCTCCCCGTCACGAAGGTGGCGGGGAGTCCCTTCGGCGTCAGTGGTGGGTGGGCCGGTCGTCGTCCTCGGGGGCGAGGGCGAAGCCGGCGCGGTAGTCGACGTCCGGTTCGGGTGGGAGGGGTTCTCCGGTGCGGGCGTCGGTGCAGTAGGCGCTGAACACCTCGGCCTCGGTGAGGGGGTGGAGGGTGCCGCGGGTGAGGCGCCAGCCGTGGAGGCGGTCGCGTGCCCCTGGGCTGGTGGTGCGCAGGACGACTCCGCCGGGGCTGTCGAGGGCGATGCCGGCGGCGAGGACGGTCGTGAATTCGGCACCCGCGTCGGCGTCGAGTCGGGCGGGTCCGTTCTCGTCGCAGGTGGCGTGGAGGACGGCGAGGAGGTGTTCGTCGGCGGCGGCGACGCTGCAGACGAGGTGGTGCGTGCCGGGGCCGGCGGCTTCGAGGAGTCGCATCAGCAGGCGGGAGGCGTCGTCGAAGGCGGCCCGGCCGATGTCCTGGCCGCAGTCGGCGCAGGCGCCGGTGTCCGTGAGGAGCATCGTGGCGTACTCCCAGGTCGCGTGGCGGACCGTCGTGTCGATGAGGGTGGGGACGAGGGTGGCCATGGGCTGGCCGGTGTAGGCGACGCGGGGGCTGGTGGCGGCCAGTTCGGCGGTGTAGCGGCTGCGGCTGGCGGGGCGGTCGGGATCGAGGCCGGTGTTCTCGCAGTACCGCGCGTACTCCTCGGGGTCGAAGAGGGCGACGGTGGTGTGACCGCCCTGGGCGGCGAGTGCCTTGAGCAGGCCCTCGATCTGGCGGAGGTAGGCGGGGTGGTCGTCGAAGGCGAAGGTGTCGTACCGGCGCATGGCCGCGAAGTCGTCCTCGTCGGCGAGGAGGCCGACGGTGCTGGGGACTTCGCGGCGCAGGGCGCGGCGCAGGGATGTGGTGGTGCCGGGTCGTGTCATGTCTCCCCCTGAGCGCTGTCGATCAGTGCTCACTCACCGTAACGGGCGCCACTGACAGTGACCGCTTGGCGAGGTGGCGGCGGACGAGACGGTGCTGGGCGGCGCAGGTGGCGACGAGGCCGGCGCCGAGGAGGGGCCAGGCGAGGGGGCCGGCCGCGATGACGCCGGTGAGCAGGAGGGGGCCGGCGAAGCGCTGGGTGGCGGGGGCGAGGCCATGGACGCCGAGGTAGGCGCCCTGGGCCTCGTCGGGGGCGAGGGCGACGGAGAGTTCCCAGGAGGCCGTGGCGTGGAGGATCTCGGCGAAGGTGAGGGCGACGGCCGCCGTGACGAGGGCGGTGATGGCCACGGCCGGTCCGTCGGCGGCCGAGGCGGCGAGGGCGAGGGTGCCGGCGCCGAAGAGGCAGGCGAGGGGGATGAGGAGGCGGCGGGCGGCGTCGGTGGTGGCGCCGAAGCGGGCGAGGGGGACCTGGAAGAGGACGACGAGGACGCTGTTGAGAACGAGCAGCAGCGGGGCGAGGCCGACGGGGGCGTCGGTGGCGTGGACGATCCAGAGCGGCATGGCGACCTGGAGGATCGTGTCGTGGAGGGCGAGCGCGGCCTCGGTGGTGGTGAAGAGCAGGAAGCCGCGGTCGCGCCAGGGGTTGGCGGGTTTGCCGGCGGGTGCCTCGGTGGTGGCGTCGGCCGCGACGCGGGAGGGAGCGGGCGGTTCGGCGCAGCGCAGGGTGAGGGCGGCCATCACCACGTACGTGAGGACGTTGCCGAGCAGCAGGAGCTGGAAGGCGGTGGTGGTGGCGACGGAGAGGGCGGCCGCGGCGCCGAGTCCGCCGAAGGCCCAGCCGAGGTTGGAGACGGTGCGGTTGATGGCCTGGTAGCGCACGCGCGCGGGGCCGGCGATGCGGGCGGCGTACAGCTTGGTGAGGACGTTGGTCCCGCGGTCGGGGAGGGCGCCGATGGCCGAGTAGAGGACGAGGAGGGCGAAGTGGTCGGTGGTGAGGAGGGCGAGGAGGGCTACGGCGCGCAGGAGTTGGGCGCCGATGAGGACGCGGGTGAGGGGGAAGCGGTCGGCGAGGCGTCCGGCGAGGGGTGCGCCGGCGATGCCGACTCCTCCGGAGATGCCGACGAGGAGGCCGACCTGGGCGATGCCGAGACCGGAGACGTAGGTGAAGTAGAGGGCGATCGAGGTGGCCCAGAGTCCGGTGCCGCACTTGTCGACGAAGCCGATGGCGAGCATGCGGCGGCCGTCGACGCCTCCCGGAACGCGCCTCTTCCACGATGACCGGCTCACTCGACCCCCCTTGACCTCAGCTTTGCATTGATACATAGTTCGGTACGTGGCAACACAATATTCGATCGTGGGGACGACGGCCAAGGGGATTGCCGCGTCCGTGGAGTTGGGTGTGGCCGAGGGCGGGCTCGGGCCGGGGGACGCGCTGCCTCCGGTGCGGCGGCTCGCGGACGAGCTCGGCGTCAGTCCGGGCACGGTCGCCACGGCGTACAAGGAACTGCGGCAGCGAGGCGTCGTGATGACGCGCGGGCGGGGCGGGACGGTGGTCGCGGCGATGCCCTCGGTGGCCTCGCGTCGGCCGCCGCGGGTCCCGGCCGGTCTGGTGGACCTGGCGGGTGGTCATCCGGATCCGGCGTTCCTGCCGGAGCTGCGGCCGCCGGCGCTGGTCCGGCCGGTGTACGGATCCCATCGCGCGGCGCCCCGCCTGGCGGTGCTGGAGGAGCTGACCCGCGCATGGTTCGAGCGGGACGGCGTACCGGCGGAGCATGTGACGTTCGCGCACGGGGCGCTGGACTGCGTCGCGCGCCTGCTTTCGACGGAGTTGCGGCCCGGGGACGCGGTGGCGGTGGAGGATCCCGGGTTCCACCATCTGCTGGACCTCGTACCGGCCTTGGGGCTGCGGGCGGTCCCGGTCGCGGTGGACGGTGAGGGCCTCGTGCCGGATGCCCTGCGGTCGGCGCTGCGAGCCGGAGTGCGGGCGGTGGTGTGCAGCCCACGGGGACAGTGTCCGACGGGCGCGTACTTCGGCCGGGCGCGGCGGGACGAACTGGTGGCGGTATTGCGGGAGTTCCCCGAGGTCCTGGTCGTGGAGGACGACCACAACGCGGACGTCGCGGGAGTTCCTGCGTACACCCTGGCGGCGGCCGGTCTCGAGCGGTGGGCGCAGGTGCGGACGGCGTCCAAGCATCTGGGCATCGACCTGAGGTGGGCCGGTCTCGCCTGTGACGCGGCGACGCTGGCCCGGCACGACGGCCGGATGCTGATGACGTCCGGCTGGGTCAGTCACGTCCTGCAAAAAACGGTGGCCGGGTTGCTCGGGGACCGGGCGGTGGCGGAGCTGGTGGCCGCGGGAGCGGCGGCGTACACCGAGCGGCGTACGGCGCTGATCGACGCGCTGGCGGGCCACGGGATCGCGGCGACGGGGTCGAGCGGGCTCAACGTGTGGGTGCCGGTGCGGGACGAGTCGGCGGTGGTCAACGGGTTGCGGACCCGGGGCTGGTGGGTGGCGGCCGGGGCACGGTTCCGTGTCGCGTCGCCGACGGCGGTGCGGATCACGACGGCGACGCTGGGGGCGGAGGCGGCGGTGCGGCTGGCTGCCGACTTCGCCGAGGCGCTGGGCGAGTCCCAGGCGACGTACGGGGGGTAGGGCGCTCCCCCACCCCCCGCCCGGTCACGTCATGTCACGTGGTCCGGTTCCTGGCCAGCTCCTCGTAGAAGGCGAGCAGTTCGAGGTTGTCGACCGAGCCCGGATTGACGGCCTTGGACATCGGGGTGCCCTGGAGGAGGCGTTTGACCGGGACCTCGATGCGCTTGCCCGTGAGGGTGTGCGGGACGCCGGGGACCTCGATGATGTCGTCGGGGACGTGGCGCGGGGAGAGTTCGGTGCGGATCGTTCGCTTGATGCGGGCGATCAGCGCCTCGTCCAGGGCCGCGCCCTCCGCGAGGTGGACGAAGAGCGGCATCCAGTACCCGCCGTCCGGCTCCTCGATGCCGATGACGAGGGATTCGCGGATCTCCGGGAGGCGTTCGACGGCCTCGTAGATGTCCGCGCTGCCCATCCGTACGCCCTGGCGGTTCAGGGTGGAGTCGGAGCGGCCGTGGATGACGACCGAGCCGTGGTCCGTGATCGTGATCCAGTCGCCGTGGCGCCAGACGCCCGGGAACATCTCGAAGTAGCTGTCGCGGTAGCGGCTGCCGTCGGGGTCGTTCCAGAAGTGGATCGGCATGGACGGCATCGGGTGGGTGACGACGAGTTCGCCGACCTCGCCGATCAGCGGCTTGCCGGAGGGGTCCCAGGACTGCAGGTCCGTGCCGAGGCCGGCGGCCTGGAGCTCGCCGATGTGGACCGGCAGGGTCGGTACGGCTCCGGCGAAGCAGGAGCAGACGTCCGTGCCGCCGCTGACGGAGGCGATCCAGAGGTTCTCTCGGACCTCGTCGTGGAGCCAGCGGAAGCCGTCGGGCGGGAGCGGCGAGCCGGTGGTGGCGACGCACGTGACGCGGGAGAGGTCGAAGTCCCGGCCCGGGTGGACGTCGGCCTTGGCGCAGGCCATGACGTACGCGGCGGAGGTGCCGTACAGCGTCGCGCCGGTCCGTTCGGCCACGCGCCACTGGGCGCCGGTGTCGGGGTAGCCGGGGCTGCCGTCGTAGATGACGACGGTGGTGCCGGTGAGCAGGCCGGAGACGAGGAAGTTCCACATCATCCAGCCGGTGGAGGTGTACCAGAAGAACACGTCCTCGGGGCCCAGGTCGCAGTGCAGGCCGAGCTGCTTGAAGTGCTCGATCAGGATGCCGCCCTGGGACTGCACGATCGCCTTGGGCAGACCCGTCGTGCCGGAGGAGTACAGCACCCACAGCGGGTGGGAGAACGGCACCTGCTCGAAGACCGGTTCCACGTCGGCCGTCGTGAGGTCCGACCACGCGAGCGCTCCCTCGGGGGCCTCGGTGCCGAGGAGGGGGATGTGGACGACGGCGCGGAGCGTGGGAAGTTCGGCGCGCAGTTCGGCGACGGTCTCGCGGCGGTCGTGCTCCTTGCCGCCGTAGCGGTAGCCGTCGACGGTGAACAGGACGACCGGTTCCACCTGCTGGAAGCGGTCGAGGACGCTGCGAGCGCCGAAGTCGGGGGCGCAGGAGGTCCACACCGCGCCGACGGCGGCCGTGGCGAGGAGGGCGGTGACGGCCTCGGGGATGTTGGGGAGGTAGCCGCTGACGCGGTCGCCGGGGCGGACGCCCAGAGCGCGCAGTTCGGCGGCGAGCGAGCCGACCTGGCGGCGCAGTGCCGCCCAGGTGATGGGGCGCGGCTCATGTGTCTCGTCCACATGGAGCAGGGCCGGCTCGTGGGGGCGCTCGGCCGCGGCGCGCAGGGCGTGCTCGGCGTAGTTGAGGGTGGCTCCGGGGAACCACTCGGCGCCGGGCATCGAGCGGTCGCCGAGGACGCGCTCGTACGGGGTGGCGAAGCGGATGTCGAACCATTCGGCGACGGCCTGCCAGAACGTCTCCAGCTCGTCCACCGACCAGCGGTGCAGGGCCGGGTATCCACCCTCGGCCGGGGCGCCGTGGCGCTCGGCGGCCCAGGACTGGAAACGGGTGACCGCGGCTGCGGCGATGCGTTCCTCGTCCGGCTGCCAAAGCGGCTCGGTGTGCGCTGATGTCATGGGGCTGCTCCTGGGCGTACGCGGGATCTGCGTGTGTCGCGCGCACGTGCTGGGGTGTGCGCGTGACGCGGCTGACAGGGACGATGCCATGGGAGCGGCGTTCGCACCAGGGTTCCCCGCCCATGGTCGAGCAGCTGAATATGTGCTCCCACCACGGGTGAACGGAAGTTGAACGGACCTCGCGCGCGCCCCGCCGAATGGCAGGGTGATCAGCATGGACGGTCGTGAGCTGGTGCGTTCGGTGAGGGTGTTCGGATCGGTGCAGGGGTTGCGGGCGGTGCGTGCGGCGTGGCGGCAGCGCCGGACGGACGCGTGGGGTCTGCCGCCGAGAGGGACGGAACGGGCCCGGGTGCCGGGGCCGGTCGGCGAGGCGGAGCCGATGCCGGGCGGGGGGATCGTCCGGTTCGCCCGTTCCGAGCTACGGATCAGTGTGTCGGCGGGAGGGACGGTCTTCTGGGGCTGGGACGGGGCCGGGCCGCTCCCTTCGTACGCCCTGGCCGGAGAGCCGCCCGAGCCGGATCCGCGGGCCTTCCTCGAGCCGGACACCGACGGCGGCTGGCGGGTGGTGTCGGAGCGGGTGACGGTCGCGGTGTCCCGGCACGGGGCGGTGGAGGTCCGCACCCCCGGTGGCCTGGTACTGCGGCGGGATCTGCCGCCGCGCTGGTGGGAGCCGGTCGGGGGCGGTCCCGCGCGCTGGGTGCAGCGCAGCGAGGTGCCCGCCGACGCACGGTTCTTCGGGCTCGGCGGGCGGGCGTCGGGGCCGCGGCTGCGCGACGGTTCGTACCGGCTGTGGAACACCGACCCGAGGGGCAGTTTCTCCCCCGGCGACGATCCGCTGTACATCACGATGCCGGTGCAGTTCGTGGTCTCGGACGCGGGCACGCATCTGGCGTTCCACGACAACTCCTGGGACGGCCGGGTCACGCTCACCGAAGGTGAGGAGGGGGCGGGTTCGGGTCACGACCGGCCGGGGACCAGCGAGGTCCGGATGGGGGGCGGGCCGCTTCGCTGCTGGGTGGTGGCCGGCACCACCCCCGCCCGGGTCCTGCACGGCTGGGCGGCGCTGACGGGGGCGCCCGCGCTGCCGCCGTCCTGGGCGCTGGGTCCGCAGCACGCGCGCTGGGGGTTCGGCAGCGAGCGTGAGGTGCGGCGGGTGGTGGCCGGCTACCGCGAGCGGGGAATGCCGTTGTCCGTGCTCCATCTGGACATCGACCACCACGAGGCGCATCAGGTGTTCACGGTGGACCGCGAACGGTTCCCCGATCTGCCGGGGCTCGCCGCGGAACTGCGGGAGCAGGGCGTACGGCTGGTGTCGATCGTGGACCCCGCGGTGCGGGCGGAGCCGGGGAACGCGGTGTACGACAGCGGGACGGCGGTCGGCGCGTTCGTCCGTGACGGACGGGGGAACGAGGTCCAGGGGGTGGTCTGGCCGGGCGAGTGCGCCTATCCGGACTTCACCGATCCCGCGGTACGGGAGTGGTGGGGCGGCCTGTACGAGGAGCGGCTCGCGCAGGGGTTCTCCGGGTTCTGGCACGACATGAACGAGCCGGTCTCCTTCTCCCCCTTCGGGGACCCGACGCTGCCGCGCTCCTCCCGGCACGCGCTCGAGGGGCGGGGCGGCGACCACCGTGAGGCGCACAACGTGTACGGGCTGACGATGACCTGGGCCGGGTACGAGGGGCTGCGCCGGCTCCGGCCGGACGAGCGGCCGTTCCTCTTCTCCCGCTCGGGCTGGGCGGGGATGCAGCGGTACGGCGGGACCTGGTCCGGCGACGTGTCGACCGGGTGGCCGGGGCTGCGGGCGTCGCTCTCGCTGGTTCTGGGGCTCGGGCTGTGCGGGGTGCCGTACTCGGGGCCGGATGTCGGCGGCTTCGACGGGAGCCCGTCACCGGAGCTGTTCCTGCGGTGGTTCCAACTGGGGGCGTGGCTGCCGCTCTTCCGTACGCACGCGGCGATCGACGCGGGACGGCGTGAGCCGTGGGAGTTCGGGCCCGAGGTCCTGGAGCACGCGCGCGTGGCGCTCGCCGAGCGGGAGCGGATGCGGCCGTACTTCGTCACGCTGGCCCAGCTCGCCCGGCTGACCGGGGCGCCGTACGTCCGTCCGGTGTGGTGGGGCGCTCCGGAGGACCGGGCCCTGCGGGACTGCGAGGACGCCTTCCTGCTCGGCGACGCGCTGCTCGTGGCGCCGGTGCTCGCCAAGGGCGCCGACCGGCGCGCGGTGCGGCTGCCGCGCGGGCGCTGGTACGACACGGCGACGGGGCGCGCGTACGAAGGGCCGGGACAGGTCCTTCTCGACGCGCCCGCGTCGCGCATCCCGGTGCTCGCGCGCGCGGGGTCGGTGATTCCGGTGCGGGGTGCGGACGGTGGCCTGGAGCTGGAGGTGTGGGCGCCGGCGGCCGGTCGGACCGGGGGCGGGCTCGTCGTACGGGACGCGGGGGACGGGTGGGAACCGGCCGAGATCGAGCGGTACGCGTCGCGGCTCGTGGACGGCCGGGTGGTGGTGGAGCGGGTGACGGACGCGGGGGCGGAGGAGGTGGGGCTTCCGGTGCGCGTACGGGGCGTATAGGGGGCGGCGGGCGCCCCATCCGGGCGGAGTGGGGTGGGATGACACCGTGTGCGGGCGGAGTGGGGCGGGACGACGGCGCCGTCGGGGCGGGGCCAGCCGGGGTGACCGGCCCCGCATCCGGTGCGGGTGTCGGGGCGGCCCCGCTTGCCGCGTGGGTGCGGGGGCCTCAGCGGGCGGAGGCGTAGCGTCCGTCGAACCAGCGCCGTACCGCCTCCGTGTGCAGGGGGAAGGCCAGTTCCTCCGGGGCATGGAGAAGGTGGCGGCCGGTGGTCTCGTCCGTGGGGGCGGACGGCGGCAGGTCGGCTGCAGGGCGGAGCGGGAGCAGGCCGAAGACCAGGAGGTGTCCGCCCGGGGAGCTGAGCGCGTCGGCGAGCCGTACCTCCCCCGCCGCCGCCTCGATCCCGGTCTCCTCACGCAGCTCGCGGACGACCGCGTCGCGCCAGTCCTCGGTGTGGTCGATGAAGCCTCCGGGCAGCGCGACCCCCCCCTTGGCGGGTTCGATCGAGCGGGTGATGACGACAAGTCCGGTTGCCCGGACGTCCGTCACGGGGAGCAGGGCGACGGCCACGGGCAGCGGATTGCGGTAGGCGACGGCGCCGCAGGTGGTGCACCGGCGGGGCCAGGCGGCGGGCTCGGCGTAGCGGGTGCCGCAGGCGGAGCAGTAGGTGTCCTTCACGTCAGGACCGTATGCGATCACCCCTTTCCCGCGCCTCCCGGAACTGATAGACGGTGCACATGACAGGACTTGCTTCCGTTTTCCGTAGGCTCGGTGCGCCGGTGGCCGCCGGTCTGCTCGCCGCCACCGCGGCCGTACCGTCCGCACAGGCCACACCGGAGCCCAAGGCCCCGAAGGAGTTCGTGGCGCTGAGTTCGGTGGACCGGACGATCATTCAGGAGATGCGCTACACCACGGAGCACAACTTCGTGGGCGAGGCGGTCGACGGCTACCGCCAGCCGCTGTGCATCCTGACCCGCCCTGCCGCCGAGGCGCTGCACCGCGCCCAGGTGAAGCTGCTCGCGCGGGGGTATTCGCTGAAGGTCTACGACTGCTACCGGCCGCAGCGGGCCGTCGACCACTTCGTCCGCTGGGCGAGGGACCTCGAGGACGAGCGGATGAAGAAGGAGTTCTATCCGCTGGTCGACAAGTCGAGGTTGTTCGCGGACGGTTACATCGCGGAGAAGTCGGGGCACAGCCGCGGCTCGACGGTCGACCTGACGATCGTGAAGCTGCCGGCCGCGCCCACCCGCCCGTACACGCCGGGCGAGGAGCTGGTGGAGTGCTACGCCCCGCAGGCCGAGCGCTTCCCCGACAACTCGGTCGACATGGGCACGGGTTTCGACTGCTTCGACACGCTGTCGCACACCGAGGATCCGCGGATCGGCGGCGCGCAGCGGGCGAACCGGCAGCTTCTGAAGGGGACGCTGGCCGAGCAGGGGTTCGTGAACCTGCCCGAGGAGTGGTGGCACTTCACGTTCAAGCCGGAGCCGTTCCCGGGCACCTTCTTCGACTTCCCGGTGGCGCGGCGCTCGGTGGCCGGTCACTGACCGGGAGGTGACCGGGTCGCGCCGGGTGACGGGCGGCACGCCGGTGCGGGCCGGGGGCGGGCGGCGGGCCGGGAGCGGATGGGTGACGGGCGGCCGGGACCACCCCCGTGGGTCCCGGCCGCCCGTTCCGTACGTAGGGACGCGAGGAAGGCCCCGACGGTTCTCAGCGCACGAGATCCGTGGCAGACTCCTGACGCTTCGTCAGATTCTGTCGTTCCTGGTGCTCGGGAGGGCCGTCGTGACACGGACGCGCAGACCGGTGGTGGCCGGATGGTTCACGGACGACGGCGAGGAGGGGGACTTCCGGCTCCTCGGGACCCGGTGCACGGCCTGCGCCTCGGTCTTCTTCCCCCGCGAGGACTCCTGGTGCCGCAACCCCGGGTGCCCGGACGGTGGCGAACTCGTCGAGGCCCCGCTCTCCCGGCGCGGCCGCGTGTGGTCGTACACGGACGGCCGCTACCGTCCGCCCGCGCCCTACGTCTCCGACCCGGACGCGCCCTGGGAGCCGTACACGCTGGTGGCGGTCGAGCTGGCCGAGGCGATGGTGGTGCTCGGGCAGGCGGCGCCCGGGGTGCGGACCGCGGACCTCGCCATCGGCATGGAGGTCGAGGTGGTGCCCGGGGTCCTGAACGAGGACGACGCGCACATCTGGACCACCTGGCACTGGCGGCCGGTGCACGCGCGCGTGGCGGAGGAGCGGTCATGAACGACATCGCCGTCCTGGGGGCCGGGATGCATCCGTGGGGCAAGTGGGGGCGCAGTTTCGTCGAGTACGGGACCGCGGCGGCCCGGGCGGCCCTCGCGGACGCCGGGCTGACCTGGCGGGACATCGGTTCGGTGGTCGGCGCCGACACCGTGCGGTGCGGATATCCGGGATACGTGGCGGGGGCGACGTTCGCCCAGGCGCTGGGCTGGCAGGGGGCGCGTGTCACCAGCGTCTACGCGGCCTGCGCCTCGGGGGCGCAGGCGGTCGGCACGGCGCGGGCGCAGATCCTCGCCGGCCTGGCGGACGTGGTGCTCGTCGTCGGCGCCGACTCGGCGCCCAAGGGTTTCTTCGCCCCGGCGGGCGGGGAGCGGCACGACGACCCGGACTGGCTGCGCTTCCGTGTCCTCGGGGCGACCAATCCGGCGTACTTCGCGCTCTACGCCCGCCGCCGGATGGCCCTGTACGGGGACACGGCGGAGGATTTCGCCCAGGTCAAGGTGAAGAACGCGGCCGCCGGAGCGCTCAACCCGCTCGCGCGCTATCGCACGGCGGTGAGCGCCGAGGACGTCGCGGCCTCGGCCGTCGTCGCCGACCCGCTGCGGCTGCTCGACATCTGCGCCACCTCGGACGGGGGCGCGGCGCTGGTGCTGTCCAGCATGGAGTTCGCCCGCCGCCACGGGCACCCGGAACCCGTCCGTATCCGGGCGGTCTCCACCGTGACGCCAACGTACCCGAAGGCGGTCCTCGACCTGCCCGACATCGCGACCGACTCCGCGCTCGCCGTCTCCCCCGCGCCGCACACCTTCCGGGCATCCATCGCGCGTGCCGCCTACGAGGAGGCAGGTGTCGGGCCCGAGGATCTGTCGCTGGCGGAGGTGTACGACCTGTCCACCGCGCTGGAGCTGGAGTGGTACGAGGACATCGGTCTGTGCGGCGCCGGTGAGGGCGCGAAACTGGTAAGGGAGGGGATCACGGCGCTGGGGGGCCGCGTCCCGGTCAACTCCAGCGGCGGCCTGGGGTCCTTCGGCGAGGCCGTGCCCGCACAGGCCCTCGCGCAGGTCTGCGAGCTCACCTGGCAGTTGCGGGGCACGGCCGGCGACCGCCAGGTGCCCGGGGCGCGTGTCGGGATCACCGCGAACCAGGGGCTGTTCGGGCACGGGTCGGCGGTGGTGGCGGTGCGCTGACCGGCGCCGCCGGGGCGATGCGGTCGGCCGGGCCGGTCGGGCTGGTGTGAAGGCGGTGCGCTGGCCGGCGCCGGGAGGCGGTGCGATCGGCCGGTGCCGAGGGGGGTGTGATCGGCCGGTGCCGGGGGGCGGTCGGCCGGGCCAGCGGCGGTGCGATCGGCCGGCGCGGGCGGTGCGGTCGGCCGGGCCGTGGTGGGCAGCTCGTGGGAGCGGTCCACCACGGCCGGGACCCGGTGTCAGGTCGGGACGGGGGCCGGGGCGGCGCGCTGGTCCGCCAGGACCAGCGCGTGCTCCACGACGGCCACGAGGACGTTCTTCACGGACTCCCGGTCGCGCGCGTCGCACATCAGGAGCTCGACCTCGGGGTCGAGGTCGAGCGCCCCGCGCACGGTCTCGGCCGGGAACCGGCGGGCGCCCTCGAAGCAGTTGACCGCCACCGTGAACGGGATGCCGCGCCGCTCGAAGTAGTCGATCGCCGCGAAACTGTCCTCCAGGCGACGGGTGTCCGCCAGCACGATCGCCCCGAGCGCACCCTGGGCCAGTTCGTCCCAGAGGAACCAGAAGCGGTCCTGGCCGGGTGTGCCGAAGAGGTACAGGACCAGGTCCTCGCGAAGAGTGATCCGCCCGAAGTCCATCGCGACCGTGGTGGTCGACTTGGCCTCGACCCCGTGGAGATCGTCGACGGGCCGGCCGGCCTCGCTCAGGATCTCCTCGGTGCGCAGCGGTCTGATCTCGCTGACGGCGCCGACCAGCGTCGTCTTGCCCACCCCGAAACCGCCCGCGACCAGGATCTTCAGCGTCACCGGTTCGACAAGCGGCTTCTTGCGGCTAGAGCGCCCGAAGGCCATTGATCACCTCGCGGAGAATGCTCACGTCCGGCAGCTCGGCCGGCGGAACGGGGCGGGTCACATGGACGAGTTCGTCCTCGACGAGATCGCCGACGAGGACGCGCACGACCCCCACGGGGAGGTCGAGTCCGGCGGCGAGTTCGGCGATGGACTGCGGCATGTCCGAACAGCGCTCGACGATCTCCACGTGTTCCGGGGAGAGCGTCTGGTCACGGCCCGGATCGTCCGCGGCGGGCTCGGGGACCACCAGGGCGATCAGGTCGAGGCGATGACGGGTGGCGGCGCTGGTCCGGCCGCGGGTCATCGCGTACGGACGGACCACCGGCCCGGCCTCGTCGTCGAACCAGTGGTGGGCCGGGCCCGGCCCGCGGTCCCGCGGGTGGGCTTCGGTCGTGCCGTCGGTCGTACCGTCGGTGAGGCCGGCAGTCGTGCGGTCGGTCATGCCGTCGGTGCCAGTGCCTTCAGTCATGGTGTCCCCCCACTCACCCTCCGGCGGACGGTCCGGTGCGAGGCGCCGTCGCGAGGTGGGCGCCGACCCTCTTGACCATCAGTGTCATCTCGTAGGCGACCTGGCCGACGTCCGAGTCGGCGTCCGCGAGCACGGCGAGGCAACTGCCGTCCCCCGCCGCCGTGACGAAGAGGAACGCGTCCTCCAGCTCCACGACGGTCTGCCGGACCCTGCCCGCCTCGAAGTGACGGCCGACTCCCTTGGCGAGGCTGTGGAAGCCGGAGGCGACGGCGGCGAGATGCTCGCCGTCCTCACGGGTCAGCGCCGCGGAGGCACCGGTGGGGAGTCCGTCGCTGGAGAGCACCAGGGCCTTGCGGATCGACGCGACCCGCTGGACCAGCTCGTCGAGGAGCCAGTTCAGCTCGCCGTTGGCGTTTCCGGAGGTGTGGCTTGCTGCGGCGTTCGGTGCGGTCATCGACCGTCCCCCTCGGGTGTCGTTCCTGGTGCTGTCGTCTCGGCGTTCTGCCGTCGTCCGCGCTGCCAGCCGCGCTGCATGGAAGCCATGCGGCTGCGCACCTCCTCGGCATCGCGCTCGAAGTCCGTGTCGGCGGAGGCGGTGGAGCCCGTGGACGCCTTGTCGTCGCCGCGTTCGCCCGTCTCCCGCAGCTGGGGCGCGAGACTCGCCTGCCGGACCCGGCGGGGCAGCCCGCCGAACTCCGCGGGACCCCCGAACTCGACGGGACCGTCGGGCTGTACGCGACGTTCGGCCGGGGCCGGGCCGTCGGACGAGAAGGGGCCGGCGGGCGGTACGGGTACCAGCGTGGGCGGCGTCGGGGGCGGGGTCGGCGTCCGGTCCTCGCGCTCCTGCGCGGCGGACGGGTGCGCGCGGCCCGGCTCGTCGATCCGGCGGCCGTGGTCGACGACGAGCGTGGGCGGGCGGCGGCGGGGCAGCGGCAGGGGGCCGCGCTCGGGCTCCCGGTCGATCCTCTGGTCGTTTGCCGGGTCGCTCGCCGGGTCCGGGGTCTGCTCGTGCTCCTCGGCCCCCGGGGCCGGGGCGAGCCCGCGGCGGTGGCCACGGGGGCGGAACAGGCCACCGCGCTCGCTCTCGGTGTCCTCCAGATCGGCGGCGGACGAACCGAGCGGACCGAGCAGGGACTCGAAGCCGGAGGTGCCGAGGGGCGGTTCGAGCTCCACGGGCCCGTCGAGCGGGCCGTCCAGGAGCGGGGAGGTGGTGGAGCGCGTCGATCCGGTGCCCCGGGGCGCACCGCCCGGCACCTTGGTGAGAGCGGGACGGCGACTCGGCCGGTCGGCGGCGCTCTTCTCCCGCTCCGCGAGCCCCCGGTCCAGCGGCTTGCGGTCCAGGGTCTTGCGGTCCAGTCGGAAGCCGGCGCCCTGGGTCTCGGGCGCGTCGGTGAGCAGGGCGGCCGGGATGAAGACGACCGCGGTGGTCCCTCCGTACGGCGAAGGCTGCAGCGAGACGCGGACGTTCTGGCGCTGGGCGAGCCGGCTGACCACGAAGAGGCCGAGGCGGTCGGTGTCGGAGAGCTCGAACTCCGGTGTCTCCGCGAGCCGGAGGTTGGCGTCGAGCAGGGCGTCGGGGTTCATGCCGAGGCCGCGGTCGTGGATCTCGAGGGTGAAGCCGTTGGCGACCCGCTCGCCGAGCACCTGGACGGCGGTGTGCGGGGGCGAGAACACCGTGGCGTTCTCCAGGAGTTCCGCGATGAGGTGGGTGAGGTCGGCGACGGCGGGGCCGCCCACGCCGAGGCGGGGCAGGCGGCGCACCTCGATCCGCTCGTAGTCCTCGACCTCGGCGACCGCCGCGCGGACGACGTCCATGAGCTGGACGGGCTTGCGCCACTGGCGGGAGGGCGCGGCGCCGGAGAGGATCACGAGGCCCTCGGCGTGGCGGCGCATGCGCGTGGTCATGTGGTCGAGCCGGAAGAGGTCGGCCAGTTCCTCGGTGTCCTCGGTCCGCCGTTCCATGGTGTCGAGGAGGGTGAGCTGGCGGTGCAGCAGTACCTGGTTGCGGCGGGCGAGGTTGACGAAGACCTCGGAGACGCCGCGCCGCATGTCGGCCTGCTTCACGGCGGCCTCGACGGCGGCCCGCTGCAGGGTGTTGAGGGCCTGGCCGACCTGGCCGACCTCGTCCTGCTCGTACCGCAGGTGCGGCACCTCGGTCTCGACGTCGACGTGTTCGCCCGCGGCGAGGCGGCGCATGACGCTGGGCAGACGCACGCCGGAGACCTCCTGGGCCTCCTTGCGGAGCCGGCTGAGGTCGCGGACGAGTTCCCGGCCGACACGGACGGAGACGATCAGGGAGACGAGCAGGGCCAGGAAGCCGAGGACACCGGCGACACCGGCCTTGAGCAGCACGCTGTAGGCGGCGGGCTGGACGCGCTCCTGGTAACGGTCTCCGGCGGCGGTGTTCTCCCGTGCGAGGTCGTCGAGGACCGGGTTCGCCCGTTCCTCCCAGCGCTCCGCGGTGATGGTGCGCGGGCTCTTGGTGGGACCCGCGGCGATCAGCTCCTCCTCGGCCCGGCGCAGCGGCTCGGTGTCGGGACTGCCCCAGTACTTCTCGAACTTCTCGCGTTCGACGGTGGGCAGGACCTCGAGGTTCACCTCGTAGAACTGCTTGCGGTGGGCGACGAGGTCGGTGACCGCGCGCAGCTCCTCGGCCGTGACGCGTCCGGAGATGAGCGCGGAGACGACCAGGGCGTCCTCGCGGGAGAGCATCTCGCGGCCGCGGACGATGCCGACGAGGGCACGGCCCTGCTTGTCCATCTCCACGTTCTCGAGCGCGTGGAGGGTCATGAGGAAGCTGTAGCAGGGGTCGACCAAGCGGTTGTAGAAGTCGAGGGCCTGCATGCGGCCGATGCTGCGGTTCTCCACGGAGCGGCGGAGCGCGTCCAGGCCGTCCAGAGCGGTCAACAGCGATTCGAGGCGCTGCGAGGCGACGGGCCGCATCTCCTCGCGTACGCCGGAGTCGGCGGCGTTCCGCCGGATGAGGGCGATCTGGCGGTCGGTGGCGTCGCGCTGCTCGCGGAGGGTGGTGAGGGAGTCCGAGGCACGCGGATCGGCCAGATAGATCAGCGACTGCCGGCGTTCCTTCTGAATGACGCGGGCCGTGTCCTCGATGGGGTAGCCGACCTTCTCGACGATGTAGCCGACGTCGAGGAGCTGGTCCGCCTCGCGCCCGGTGAGTACCGTCGCGAAGCCCCAGAGGCCGGTGAGGGAAACGAGCGGCACCAGCAGCAACGCCACGATCTTCCGGCGGATGGACTTCCCGCGAAAGCGCATGGCCTCCCCCAGTTCGGCCTCCACCCGGCGCGGAGGTCCTCCTTTGCGACGCGTGGCGTCAACACACAGCGTCAACACATGGCGTCAACCATCGGCTTCAACAAACGGCTTCAACAAACGGCGGCGCGAGCCTACTACTGCATCACAGCCAACTCGAAGGCACATCCGGGCGATTTTCAGCCTCTCGAGTGAGCGTTGATCATGAGATGTCCTGGTATTCGAGGAGTTGGGATTCGCCAGTGTGGCGCAGGACACCTGGCGGGGCTCGGCGTGTGCGGCTACGGCAGATGGCCTGAACTGTTCCTTCCGGTACGAACGTGGGGAAACCTTTTCGCTCCGCCGAGCGTCATTGTGTGCGGGGAGGGGTGTGTCCGTGTAAAGCCACTCATGACGGGCAACCGCCCCTGAGGACGGGTCAGCGGTGGGGAGTGACGAACGATGGTGCACGAGGCGCGACCGGCACGGCAGTTGTGGGTGGAGGACGAGAAGGCCCGGCGCCGGTTGCCGGACCCTGTGCGTACCGCCGCCGTGAGGGCCGTGCTGCTCACCTCGGTGACGCTCATACAGGCGACGGTGGCCTTCCTCTTCACGGTCACGGGCTCCTGGCTCGCGTTTCCGTTGCTGCTCACCTCGGTGGGCAGCACGGTCGTGGCGACATGGAGCGTGCTCGACGTGTGGGTGACGCGTCAGGTGTGGCGGCAGCGGAACGGTGTGGTGTCGGAGCCGAGCAGTACGGCGCGCCGGCTGCGGCGCGAGCGGCGCCGGGCGCGGAAGGTCGCGCAGATGCCGGACGGCGATGCGGCGGCCGGGGTGGCGGGCATACGGCAGGTCGCGGAGGCCCCGCGGAACGACGACCGGAGGGCGGACGAGCGGCCCGCGAGGGTCGACCGTTCGGCCCGGGCCGAGCAGCGGGCCAGGGCTGAGCAGCCGGCCCGGGTTGAGCGCCCGGCGCGGGACGAGCAGCCGGCCAAGACTGAGTCGGCGGCGCGGTCGGAGGCGCACGCGCTGTCCGATGCCGCCTGAGGCGCGCACACCGCCGGTGCCGACGGGCGTCTCGGGGGGGGGGGGGGGGGGGGGGGGGGGGGGGGGGGGGGGGGGGGGGGGGGGGGGGGGGGGGGGGGGGGGGGGGGGGGGGGGGGGGGGGGAGGGG
>NZ_JBVHWN010000029.1:0-18870 GCF_055564335.1 Streptomyces sp. NPDC029139
GCCGGACGAACTCCCACTCGGCATCGGACAGTTCATGGCGACGAATCACACCACTATGATCCACCAGCGATGATCATTTGAAGACACTGCCTAGGAGGCCCTGCCCCTCGCGTAAGCGGGCCGAATAGGGCTGTCAGTCCGTGTTGATATAGGTACGCCATGACCGCCTCCCCGTGACTCCAACCGCCGCAGCGAGGCCGCCAAGGCCAAGCACACTGCCGCTATGCGGGCGGCCGGGTACGAGCCGCTTGAGCCCTATCCCGGGCTGCTCGTGATCATGCCTGCGGTGATCAGCCGCCTCGGTGAACGGTTTCGCTCTTTTCGCCGCCAGCAGCGCCGTACGGCCGCCGCCGCACACCTCGCTCTCATCGTCCTGGAAGACCAGCTGTAAGAAGCCCAGCGCATCAACGCCGAATACCGCCGCGCCGCCGAAGCGCCCGCCCCGCCCGCCGCGGGCCTGAGACGGTGTGCGCCCGCCGGCCACCGGCGGGCTGGTGATGTTCGACGTCGCCCCCGGGCCGGAAGGGTCCCCTGGCCGAGAACATCACTCCTGCCTGATCCGTCAGACCCTCCCGTCGGCGGAACCGGGGCACCGGACTCAAGGGAGTGCTGCTGCTCCGCGCGCCTGGGCTTGCGTGTCCCCGGAACGCCGGCCGACCTGTGGCCGGCTCTCTGAGGGTGGATGATGTGTACGTGAAGAGCCAGGCTGGTGGTGCTCGTCATGGTGGATCGCCGCGTTGGCTCGGGAGGGGTTCGTCGAAGGGACCATGCCGGTGAGCGATGGGCAGAGTGAGCTTCCTCGGCTTCTGACCGCGGCGGAGACGGCCGCGCCGGTGGAGGCCGTCGATGTCGTCGCGCGGGATCTGCAGCGGCGGTTCGAGGCCGTCGAGGTCTCCTTTCTCATCGTGGACCTGACGGGGAGGGCGGTGGCCCGGCTGTCCACCACCGCTGTGGGGGAGAGCGGCCAGGAAGCGGAACGGATTCCCTTGCTCGGCAGTGTGTACGAACATGTGATCCGTACCCAGCGGCTGTACCAGGAGGCGACCCGTCGCGGACACCGCGTGATCGCGCCGGTCACCAACCGGGGGGACGCGATCGGGCTCCTGGAACTCCTTTTGCCGGCCGGGCCCGGCGAGGACACTCTCACCGCGGTCGGGGAGGCCGCGCACGTCCTGGCCTACGTCGTGATCGCCAACGGCCGCTTCACCGATCTCTACACCTGGGGCAAGCGTTCCAGACCGCCCACCCTGGCCGCGGAGATCCAGTACCAGCTGCTTCCCCCGTCGCTGTCGTGCGAGGCGGCCCAGTTCACCCTGTGCGGGAGCCTCGAGCCCTCCGAAGACCTCAGCGGCGACACCTTCGACTACATCCTGGACCGCGACACCCTGCACGTGTCGGTGACCGACCCCATGGGACACGACATCGACGCGGCCCTGGCCGCCACCGTGCTGATCGGCGCCTTGCGGGGCGCCCGACGCGCAGGGGCCGGCCTGGTGGAGCAGGCTCACCTGGCGGACCAGGCCCTGACCGACCACGGCCAGGGCCACGCCACGGGGCAGCTGCTGCGTATCAACCTCCATACCGGGCGGGCCCAGCTCGTCAACGCAGGCCACCCCTGGCCCCTGCGACTGCGCCAAGGAGTCGCGAAGGCGATCACCTGCGAGGTGGACCACCCCTTCGGACTGTCCGTACCCATGCCCCACCCATACCGCGCTCAGGACATCGACCTGCGCCCCGGCGACCGACTGCTCATGTTCACCGACGGAATGCTCGAGCGCCACGGAGAGAAAGTCGATCTTCTGGACCTGCTGGAGCGCACCCGGCCCCTGCACCCCCGCGAGACCGCTCTGGCAATGACTTCAGCGGTACGGGACGCGGCCGGCGGCCGACTCGAGGACGATGCCACCGTGGTGTGCCTTGACTGGCACGGTCCCCAGGAGACCCAGCGACACGTCAGCTCCGGGGCGGACACCCACCAAGCCTCGGCCGACCGCCCGAAGCCGTAGGCCCGGCCGTACCGGCCGCGAAAGCGAACGCCGCAGAACAGCGTGGTTGCCGACGGCCGACGCGGTCTTCTTCCGGATGTAGCCGCCCTCGATCCGCCCGGCCGCACAGGCTCTGCCCCGGCCTCCTCGCCTGCCGCTCGCCCTGGCCCGGACGCTGACCTGCAGTGCGGGCACGGTCGTCCCCCTGAACCGCTCCCGCGGAGAATCGCAGGCGCTCTCCGGCGCCTGCGGTTCGGGGCTGCCGGAGCTTCGGGCCCTCGATATCCCGACGGTGCGGGCAGTGGGTCCGGCCGTGATGCCGACCTCGAATTTCCCTCGGTGTCGCTCTTGGCCTCAGTTGCTTCTCGAAGTGAACCCGCTGGGGAAAACCGGCGGCTACGACGGGCTGGTCATGGCAGCGGGGCCGCCACGCCGTCCATGATCCGCTCCAGGCCGAAGTCCAGCGCGTCCCCGGCGTGTGGGGGTGAAGGCGCCTCTGCGATCGCTGACGTGAGAGCAGAAGGGGTTCCGCGTGGCGCGCCCCCGCCCGCACCCCACACGGAGAGGGTGATCTCCTTGACACCGCCAGGGACCGCCCAGCTCGCAGCGCCGTTGCCCCACTGCCGGCTGTGGCCGCTGCCGACGGCGTTGGCGGACAGGCACAGGACCGTGGCGGCCAACCCGGCGGGCTGGATGACGATCTTGTGCCTAACGGCTGCTTCTCTGTCGGGTCACCCCCATGTGACCGCAAAAGCCGCGTTACCTGCCTGGGGCGGCCGCCATCGGACCATCCCCGCAACCAGCCGAGACGTGGCGCCTGCCCAGCCGAATCGGCGGCAGGCCACCCGACCCTTGTTGATGGCGCCTCCACAGCGTGCCGACTGTCGGTGCTCGCGGACGCGGCCCCCGGAGTCGCCGGAACCACGATGGGGCAGCCGTCGCCCGCCAGGCGGCAAGCGCCATCGCGGCCTGCGGGTCCGTCGCGGCCACGTGGGAGGCCGCCCCGAGGGCCTGCGCGTGCGTCACCCGCTCCGGGTTGTCGGGGTAGGCGAACGAGGCGGGCGAGGATGCCGCTGCTCACCGTGCCGTCCGGGTCCCGACGTCCTGCGGCGCCACCGGATCGCGTAGCCGTCACGCGACCGGCGCCACCGAACCCGCCCGCTCGCGATCTCGCCACGCGGCCGTACGGCAGCGTCCGGAACAAAACGTACGCCAACCTGTTCTCCGTCTTGCGCGGTCAGTCCGAGACCGTTGGGCAGTGAGACGGGGCCCTGTCGCATCGTTTCGACGACCTCGACCGGCGCCTCGGCCGAGCCTCGATGTGTGCTCAGAGGACCCCCTCTACCCGATCCAGACCTCCGGCTGGGCCCGCACCTCCAACGGCACCATTGATCGGCGCGGTCCGCCACCAGTTCCGCGACAACCCCGGCGGCGGTTTCAGCGCGAAGCTCACCGTGGCCTCCCCTGCGACGCTGCCGCCGTGGATGTTCACCGAGCACCAGTGGCACCTGGCATGCGAGTTCTCGAACTGGGTGACCGGCTACATCACCTCCACCCAGACCTGATCGGACCACGAGGCAGACGATCAGTGACGAGGCCGTTTCTCCCTGCAGGGGAGCGGTCCGCAGGATGCCCGGATGATGGATCACTCCACCACCATGCCGTGTTGGCCTGCTCGGCGGGCACTTTCGCAGTGGGTACCCAGCGGGTCAAGCGGACCGAGACGAGGAAGGCTGACCGGACCCCTTGATCCGAACAAGATCAAGGGGCCCACGGCTCGTGTCTCATCCTCCCGGTGCGCGGGCGGTCCGTGCCCGACGCCCTCCGGCTGTCGGTGGTGCGTGGGAGGCTGACCGGTATGAACGGTTAGAAGCAGCTGCTGCGCGGTCGGATCTACGACCGCGACCGCGACCGCGACCACGACGACTCAGACCCGAGCCCGCGGCCGGACCGGACTGGCTTTGTTCGTGAGAACGGGTTCTGGCTCAACTTCCATGCTGCGTTCGCTCCGGCCGGCAGGTTGAGAATGTAGCCGCCGGTGTTGACGGTCCTCAGGGCTGATCGCCCTGGCTCCCGTTCAGCCAGGTGCCGATCCTCGGCAGTGCCTCAGGGCCGCTGTCGCGCTCCACCGACGCGGCGAGGTCGGCGATCGTGACGGCGGCCAGCGACGCGCGCCACGCAGCGTCGGCCGCTCCCATCGCCCGGGCGATGGGGCACTGCTTGGTGCACTGCTCCGGCGGCGTACCCAGCGGTCCGCGCTGACGGATCTCGGTGCAGACGAACGCGGGGCTCGCTCCGTCGACCGCCTGCACCACGTCAAGCAGGGTGATGTCCTTGGCCTTTTTGGTGAGTACATAGCCGCCGGTCTTGCCCTGGATCGAGTGCACCAGGCCCGCGCGGGACAGTGCCTGCATCTGCTTGGCCATGTAGCTCGGTGAGACGTCATGCAGTGTGGCCAGCCGGGCAGCCGGCACCGGATCGCTGGCCGCGGTCAGCACCACGCAGCAGTGCAGCGCCCACTCCACGCCACCGGACAGCTTCATGTCTCCTCCATTTGACTCGGACACAGACTATCCGGGTATTATCTCGGACATAAGTTGTCCGAGTTTGCGGGGCGCTCGGCCCACGAAGGAAGGCACACCATGAAGATCACCGTCATCGGCACCGGACTCATCGGCTCCCAGCTCGCCACCGAGCTGACCGCACGAGGCCACGAGGTGACCGCAGCGTCCCTGTCCTCCGGCGTCGACCTGCTCACCGGGGCCGGCCTCGACAAGGCGCTCGCCGGGGCCGACGCCGTCGTCAACGTGACCAATTCCCCCACGTTCGACGAGCAGTCCATCGAGTTCTTCCGTGCCACGGTGGGCAATCTGCTCGCCGAGGGCGAGCGGGCCGGCGTGCGCCACCAGGTCGCTCTCTCCATCGTCGGCGTCGACCAGGTCGACGTACTGGACTACTACCGCGCCAAGACGCTCCAGGAGGAACTTCTGCGCGGCGGCCCGACGCCGTACTCGATCGTGCGCGCCACGCAGTTCTTCGAGTTCATGGAGCCGACGATGTCGTGGACCTCGGACGAGACCGCAGTGCGCCTGCCCGCAACGCCGCTCCAGCCGATCGCCAGCGCCGATGTCGTCGACGCCCTCGCAGACGTGGCCACCGGCACACCGCTCAACGGGATCCTCGACATCGCGGGCCCCGACAAGTTCACACTCGACGAGATCGGCCGAATGACGCTCGCCGCGCGAGGCGACCGGCGCTCCGTCATCGTCGACGACCAGGCGGGCCTGTTCGCCGCCGTCAACGGAGACGTCCTCACCCCCGGCCCCAGTGCCCGCCTGGCCCCCACCCGCTACCAGGACTGGCTCAACGGCTGACCACCAGCGAACGCGCGCCTCGATCAAGTACCCGGCCAGGTCTTGGCGGTTTTCGAGGGCGTGCGGGCGCAGGACGGCGACGGCCTCCTCGGTGCGTCCTGCGCCGGCGAGCAGCTCGGCAATGTGTGGTGCCGCGTGCGAGGTTGTGCCCTCGGGATGGGCGAGGGCCTGTGTGATCGCTTCGTCGACGCCGTCGCGGGCGGCGATCAGCGGCAGCCGTATCCAGTACAGGTCCCACTCCTCCTCGCCGCCGCGGGCGGCAGCGAGGGCGTCAAGGTGTGCCAGGCCTTCCTGGGGGCGGCCCTGGCCGAGGCACAGCTCGGCGAGGGTATGGAGGATCCAGTCGTCCCCGTTGCGGGCGTCGGCCTGGACGCGCATGACCACGATCGCTTCGTCGACCCGGCCGTGCCGGGCAAGGAGCTGCGCGAGCTGGCCAGCCGAGTCCGGGTCGTGGGCCATGCGTCGGTCGGCCCCTCGACGTCGCCGCGTTCCTCCAGCAGCACCGCGAGCCGTCGCGCGGCGAGCAGCACGATCGCCGTGTCACGATCGAGGCCTCGGCAGCACCACGGAAAGTCGGAGCACCGGTGTTCGGTCCGGGCGGCGAGCAGCGCGGCGGCTTCCTCGTCACGGCCGGCGGCCGCGATGTCAACCAGTGCCACGGCGAGGGAACGCTCGCCGATGTGCGGGCTCAGCAGGGTGAACGCCTCCTCGGCGCGGCCGTGCCGGGCGAGTAGGCGGGTGTAGGACTCCAGCGCCATCGGATGTCCTGCCTCCTCTCGATGGCCTCGTCGATGCGGCCCCAGCCCTCCAGCAGCTCGGCGGCGGCTTCGACGGCCGTCCACCAGCCGGTTTCCAGGTACGGGGCGAGTACCTCCAACGCGTCGGCCTGGCGCCCCTGCTTACCCAGCAACCGGGCCCACGCCAGCGCGCAGAACCACTCCCCGCGTCCGGCCTGCAGTTCCACCATGTCGACGTGGCCGCGTTCAAGCAGCCGCGAGACCAGCTCCGGCGGGATGCAGCCGGACCGCGTCCGAGCCCGGTAGTCAAGCTCAGTAGCGTCCACGGCCACGCACGATAGCGCTCGCCCTGACATCACCACCTGCTGCGCGCCCACCTCGCCACCGGCGCCGACCCGGCCGCACTCACCCGCGACACCCACTCGCTGGCGTGAAGATGGGCTCCTGGCTCCGCCGCCAATTAGCCACCTGGCCGTCCCTGGCCCAAGGCCAGCAGCGGCTGATGGCGACCCTCGGCCTCATCCCGGACACCAGCCCGCTCAGCCCCGCCCGCCGCACCTTCGAGGAGACCGTCCGGCTCCTGGGGCTCTTCCTCCACCGCGGAGGCTGCGCCCCCACCGCCCGCGACACCATCCGAGCCGGCGGGGAGACCAGCAAGATCGGTGCCTGGCTCGCCAAAGCGCGCGCCAAGCGCCGCTCAGGCCAGCTCCCCGACGGCCACGTCCGCCTGCTCGCCGCGCTCTTCGACGGCGACAGCGTGACCGAGGCCGCCGTCCTGGCCTGAATGCCCCGCCCGGGCAAGGGGGAGTGATCGCCGGGCCCGTATGCTGCGCCGGCCCGGCGAATCGCCCGCTGAAGGGAACCCTCATCGTGTTCCAGCAGACTCCCGTCTACGACCGCCTCGTCACCGAACGCGGTGACGTCCCCGTCCAGGTCGGTGGTGAAGCCGATCGGATCCACCGCCAGCTGGCCCGGGTACTGCCCCAGACGTCTACCTCTCAACCGAGCGCCCCGCAGGGCGTGTTCGAGCCGAAGCTGCCGCCTGGCGCTCCATAGGGCTCTACGTTGCAGTATGCGGAACCCTCGGCCGGAACGACCGCGCAGAGCATGGGCCGCTGCTCCTTGCCGGTCGGCGACGGCAAGATGGTGCCCTGGTACCAGGCGTTGCTGTCGGGCCCGGCAAGGGCGATGCCGAAGGCTCCTCGGTCGATCCCGTCAGTGCCGTCCGAGCAGGTCTTCTGCGCCTGGACGACCGTGCCTTCGGTCGCGGTGGCCACCGTGTAGTACGTCGGCATGAACCGGACATCCAGTGGGCCGGCCCAGCCATCGAGCTTCAGCTCCAGCGGTTTGACGGACTTCTCGCAGATCTCTTGGAAGAAGATTGCGGCGGGTCGCCTGGCGCCCATGGCACTGTGGAGAGCGGCCGAGACGTCGTCCGCAACGGTCGCGGGCGGGGCGTACTCGAGATCGCAGTCGGGGTCGGGGTTGTTGTTGGCGCAGACGTTCCACGAGACGACGTCGCGCTCCTTGGGGGCCTGGGCGGTGGGCGCTGGCATGTTCGCGGTGATGGCCAGGGGCTTCAGCCTGAAGCGCTCCCAGGATCCGGTGGTCGTTCCGCGGGTACGCAGCAGGAATCCGCTCGGGCTGTCCTCCGCCGTGACGTAGTTGCCCGTGGCCTCCGAGCGGAAACTGACCGTCGTCCCGAACTTCCCCACGGCCGCGACGTAGTCGGTGTGCAGGGTGAGCAGCTCCCACCCATTTGCCTCGGTGGCCTCCGGATTGGCCCTGAGCTTCGTGTCACCGTTCGGCCCGGCGTACACGGTCACGTAGTGACCGTTGACCTTCACCGCCCACCGCTGCCCGGCCGACGAGGGGGGCACCGCCGTTGTGGCGCCGGCCGGCGGCGCGGCCAGCGCCACAACGGCGCCCGGCAGCGGTGAGCACGGCCGCCATTACGAACCGTATTCGCTTCAGCATGCCTGTTTCCTCATGAGTGCTCCGCTCTCATGTGCGGATTTGAACGAGGTGCAGTCAAGCATGATCGACAACCTGATCGAGGTGGACGACGGCACCTTTCCGACAGCCGGCCACCTTGCCGCATACGCGGGACTCGCCCCGGAACCCCGGAGCTCAGGCTCCTCGATCCGCAGAGAACAACCGCCCAGGAGAGAAGCAAACAGCTCAAACGGACCTTACTCATCTCCGCGTTCACCGCTCCGGGAGAGCCGGCATCGAGCGGTTGGGGAAGCATCGGGTGCGGTGCTGCGGGAGTGGCTGGCTGACAGCTGCGGGACGCGGAGCGGACGGTCCGAGGCTCCCGAGTGGTCTCTGAGAGGACGTCAAGTCCTCTTCAGGATGGAGCTTTGTAGCGCGTGGCAATCGCGGCGGCGCGGTTGTGCAGGGAGGTGCGGAGCGATTGCGGGGCCAGGGCTTCGGCGTCCGTGCTGAGCTGCCACAGTGCCCATTCGGCGTGCCATGCGTCCTGGAAGGTCACCTCCAGCCGGAGCCATCCGTCTGCTTCGGGTTGTTCCGTGCGGACGGCCAGCGCGGTGTCCAGGAGGTCTTCCCGTCGTGCGGGCTTCACCCGTACCCGTACGGTGATGTGGCCGTCGGAGAGGAACCGCGCGGCCCGTTCCCGCCAGATGCGGTCGAGGTCGACCCGGTTGGGTCTCTGCGCAGGTTCGGGGAGTTCCTCGGCGGCCAGCACCCGCGACAGCCGGTAGGTCCGGTCCGCGCCGGATCTCGTGGCCAGCAGGTAGACCCGGTCTCGTACGGTGACCAGGCCGATCGGGTCCACTGTGCGCCACTGCGGGCTCTGGTTGGTGGCCGCGTAGTGGATGCGCAGCTTGTGTCCGGCGAGCACTGCCCGCCGGACCTCGATCATTGTGGTGGTGTCGGGTGCGTCCTCGGTGACCAAACGGCGTGAGAGCAGGTCCGTCTCCGGATCGACGAGAAGTCGCTGGGCCGCGTCGCTCGCCGTGGCCCGGTGGCTTGAGGGCAGCGCGTCGATCACCTTGCGCAGGGCCGAGGCGTGCGCCGGGCCGAGGCCGAGTACCCGCTCGCCCTGCCCTGATCCGGCGGTCAGCAGGGCGAGGGCCTCGTCGTGGTTGAGACCGGTGAGTTCGGTCCGGAAGCCGGGCGACAGCGCGAAACCGCCGTGCCGGCCGCGTTCGGCGTAGACCGGGACGCCGGCCGTGGACAGCGCCTCGATGTCGCGCAGCACGGTGCGGGTGGATACCTCCAGCTCGCGGGCCAGCGTGTCCGCGGTCAGCCGGCCGCGCTGTCGCAGAAGCAGGACCAGTGAGACCAGCCGGTCGGCGCGCATGCGAGGACTTTATCGAAATACATGACTAAGGGTGTCGTGATTCGTTGCGAGGCTCTTCACACGACGTCGAGGCCGTCGGCTACCGAGCCGTTGGGCGGCGTACGGGCGTATTCGCGGTCAATTGAATGGAGCTGACGTGGCAATGGAACGAACGGCTGTCAACCCGGTGACGTGGTCCGCGGAGCTGGGCTTCAACCAGGGTGAGGTCGTCTCCGGGCAGACCCGGACCCTGTACATCTCGGGGCAGACCGCGATGAGCGCCGAGGGCAAGCCCGACCATGATGGTGACATGGCGGCGCAGTTGGCGCTGAGCCTGGACAACCTGGAGGCCGTGCTCGCAGGGGCTGGCATGACTCTCGCGAGCCTCGTCCGACTGGGTGTCTACACGACCGACGTCGATCTGCTCTTCCAGCACTACGGCGTGCTGGCGGCACGTTTGGGCGCCGTCGGGGTGGCGCCGACCACCACGATGCTCGGGGTGACGCGACTGGCGATCCCCGGCCAGATGGTCGAGATCGAGGGGATCGCCGTCGTCTGACCTGACCTCGCCTCCTGTGCTGCTCGTGCCAGTCGAACCGGCCCGAGCAGCACAGGCTCAGCCAAAAGATGACACCGATCTGAGCCCGGTCTAATGAAGAGCCTGGCAGGAGTTGCCCGGCGAACGTACGCCTCGCGGTGCGCTCCGGACTCGCCGCCCGCGATCACTCAGTGGGATGCCGTCCAGGCGCAGGCCGTCGAGCGTTGGCTCCGTTGCCCAGCCGGCGTCAGCCGGTCCCCTAGAAGAAGCCCCCGCAGTCGGCAAGGCCGTGTCCGGGACGCGCCGGCCCGGCTTGTCGAGTCACCTGGCGGACCGCGGAGGGCTTGCTTCGGCGAAAGGACAGGGCCGGACTGACGATAGTCGCGTCCGCACTGGCAGTCGCCAACGACAATCATGCCGATTGGATCCACACCGCAGTGGTCGATGTCTTCAGCATCTTCTCGGAGGACCTGGACGAGGCGCTACGGCTCTGCGAGGAGATGTCGGGCGACGCCGACGCTCGTGTTGCTCGGGGGGGCCAGCCGACTGCACGAGGGGCTGGCAGTGATCGATCCCGTTCTTCGCCCCGCATAGCAGGGGGCGATCGCTGTTGTCAGGGTGCAGATCATCAACGGCAGGGGCAGCGCGGGCACGTTGTCGGCGATCATGTACGGAGCCCGATCGTGAGAGCTGCCGGTGGCGGTGCCGAGGAAGATGTAGCCGCGCTTGTCGTAGCGAGTGGCGACCGCCCGGGACTGCTTCAGGCGGTTGATCGCTCGACGGTGTTGCGCTTCTTGTAGCGGTCCTCGTCGAAGCCGGGCGGCGGTCCACCGCGTGCGACTTTGCGCAGGCGGGCCGCCTGGCTGTCGGTCTTCTCCGGGATGGTGCGGCGGATTCCTCGCCGTCGCAGGTACTCGTGGACGGGGCCGTTGCCGTAGGCCTGTCGGCCGCGAGGCTGTCGGGCTCCTTGCGTGGCCTGCCCAGGCCCGGTCTATGTACTCGGATCTCCAGGACCGGCTTGAACTGGGTGCAATCTGCTCGCTGACCTGGTGTGACGATCAAGGACAACGGGCGGTAGCGGCCGTCCGCGCTCGGATGGAGCTTGCTGGTGAACCCGCCCCGCGAGCGGCCCAGGCCCTCACCTCCCGCACCACCTCCACCAGGCGGGCGACCAGGCTCTGCCACGGCATCTCGCCCTGGTGTTGGGCCTGTTGCGAAGGTGGCTGAGGAGGCGATCCCGCACATCCCCGTCGTTACCCTGGGTGCGACCGCGATGCAGGGGGCAGTGGTGGGAAGAAAGGTGCGTCGGGCTGCGGGAACGCTGACCTTCACGGATTTGCTCCGGCATCCGGGGCGTCTCATCGAGCAGTTCCCGGGAGCCGCTCGGCTTCGCGCCGAGGCGGACGTCGCAGCGTTGAACGCGGGAGAGGCTCGCGAGGTCTCCGCGTTCGCCCGTGACGGCCATCGTTTCCGGCCGGGGTCGTTGATTCTGGACCCTGCCGCGGCATCGCCAGTGGTGTGGCAGCCGTTTCGAGTGCTCGGCGGGACTGGCGAAGGAGTCGCCTTGATTGCTCCGTTCCATGTCCATGGGGCGGGCCCGGTCGCCGGCCCGGGAAGTGAGGCGGTCGACAAGGGACTGTTCCGCCTGCTGTCCCTGCAAGCAGCGGATCGCTACTGGGAACTCGCTGTTCCCACTACGGACGTTGCTTTGGTCCGTGCCGCGCTGCGCGCGGATGGCAGCGGACGGTAGCCAGAGCGCCGCCGCCGACGCTACAGGGGCTCGGGTGGTGACGATCCCTGCCGGACGGAGTTTCCCGACCACGGCGGTGTGGGCGGAGACCAGTGGGCGGGTTGGTAGCGGGCGAGCATCGACAGCGTGTACAGAACCGCCCACCACGCCATCAGCGGGTGGAGTTCACGCGGCAGGCCCGCGACGGCGGGGAGGAAGTAGCGCTGCCCGGAGTACTTCCGGGTCATCGCGGACAGGCGCTCCAGGCGCTCCTCTCGGGTGCCTGCTTCCGCGCGCATCTTCCAGTGCATGGACAGCCAGTCGGCATTCGGATGGTGCCGCTCGAAGTCAGGTCCGGCATCGGCTCCTGCCCGGCGACAGGCGAAGTCGTCATACCCGGCGGCGCCGGGGTGCCTCTGCAGGAATGCATCTTGTTCCCCTTCGTAAGGCCCCGGGTCTCCGCACCCGAGGCCTTGCGGATGTCCCCCCGTCGTGCGCAAGATCCGCTCATGCTCGGAGGATTGATCAAGGGAGACAACGCCTTCGTCCCGACGGCGGCACTGCGCGTCGCCGTCCGGAACGGCGTCGACGTCGCGGCGCTGCTCGTGACGGAACAGGGCAGGGTCCGGGGAGACGCCGACATTGTGTTCGGCGGCGCTCCGGCGCACCCCTCCGGCGCGGTACGGCTGTCCGCCGGCGAGGACGGCACGGTGTGGCTGGAGACAGGCCTCACCACGATCGAGGAGGAGATCACCCGCGTCCTCGTCGTCGCGTCGACGGAGGAGGGCGCGCTGCGGGACGTGCGCGGACTGTCCGTGGAGGTCTTCGGGCCGGATGGTGCGACGGTCGTGGGATACGAGGTGACCGACGCGGGCGGTGAGACGGCGATGGTCCTCGCGGAGCTGTACCGCCGGTCCGGCGGCTGGAAGTTCCGCGCGGTCGGTCAGGGGTACGTGGACGGGCTGACGGGCCTTGCGGTGGACCACGGGGTGGACGTGGACGAGGATCCACAGGAGGTCCTGGAACGGATCGCGACGCCCGCCCCGGCCGCCACCCCGCCCGCCCTGGCCGGGGCCGAGGCCCAAGCCCCGTTCGCCGCCCCGGCCGAGGCCCCGGCTCAGGGCCTGCGCCTCACCCGGGACCAGATCCTTGACATGACCCCGGAGCAGATCCGGGCCCTGGCCCAGAAGCAGGCCAGAGCCGAGGCACCGGACCATGTGCCCCTGACGGCGTCCTCCACGCCCGCGCCGAAGCCCGACCCATCGGCCTGGACGTGCGGGCCCGTCTTCAAGCCGCGCACCGTCACCGGCCGGGACAACGACGTGATCACCGTGAAGGATCTCCCGCACGGCCCCGTCATGGTCGAACTGACCCTGAAGGGTGACGGTTACACGGGTCTGTGGCCCCTCGACGAGTCCAACGCCAAGGGGCGATATCTCGTCAGCACCACGGAGAGGGACTTCCGGGGACGGGTGATCACCTCCGTCCCCGAGCAGGGGCGGCTGCGCCTGCGGCTGGAGGCGAGCGGCTCCTGGCAGGTACGGATCCTGCCGCTGGCGGAGGCCCGACGCCTGTCGAAGGACCGGCTGGAGAGCTGGGGCCCCGACGTCCTGCTGCACACCGGAGGTACGGCCGACGTCACCTTCCACTACAAGGGCGACAGCAATTTCATCGGCCATCTCTACAGACTGGCGGGGCACACGGACCCCACCACGCTTCCGAAGCCCGGAGGGTCCGTTGTCAGCGAGATCGGCGCGCGCAGGGAGACCTTGCCACTGCCCGAGGGCCCGCTCCTCGTCTATCTGTCCGCGGCCGACGGCCCCTGGGACGCGCGTCTGAAGGACGTGCAGCCCCACAGCAGCGGCCAGGACGCCGACGGCCCGGTGAAGATGCCCGAGCCCCGCAGGGCACTGGGATGGCTGCGCCGAGCGAGGCACTGAGGGGCGCTGATCGGACAGGCCCTACGGGGACAGCGCCCGGACGCTGCTCCCTTTCCGCCTCCGTGCGGGTTCAGTCCGGGGCGGCCTGCTCCGCCAGCGCGGCGAGCGGCAGCGCCGGCCTTCTTCCACCGCGCGCAGCTGGCCCAGCAACGAGTACGAGAACCGCATCAGCACCCTCGCACCGGTCGGACTGGCCGTGACGGTTTGTCTCGCGATCATCGAGACCGGCACCGAGTCATACCGCTTCGCCCACACCAAGGCCCAGTGGCCCAACAGCAGCTCACGGCGGTCTGAGCCAGATTCGCCGGCCTTAGCCGTTCGGGGCCTCGAACGTATTCACCTCGGACCGGAAGGTGCTCTGACCGGGCTGAGCAGGGTTGATCAGTACCACGAAGTCCGTCAGGGCTCCCGGAACTGGCCGCCCGTCCTTGTCCTGGCTGCCTGCTTCAGCCTGCCAGTCGATCAAGTGGACGACCACGGCACAGCGGCCCTCGGGCACGGGGTGCTCGATCACGCCATCCGAGGCATCTCCGCTGACGTCTTCGATGCCACCCACAAGCGCGCGACCGCGGGAGACGAACAGGTAGGACTGGGAAGCGACCAGCTGATGGGCTGTCTCCCGCTCGGTCAACAGGGCCGGCGCGGCTGCAGTGCCCGCACGTACCACAACACCGAACGCGCCGTCTCCGCCGACGTTGAGCGGAACGAGAGCACCCGCCTGGATGTGGCGGACGATGTCCTCGTCCTCCAGGAGTTCGTCCTCCCAGGTGTCGTAGTCGACGACGGCTTCGAACCGCTGCGGATCCCACAAGACGAGCATTCCGGCGGCCGTGGCCACCGTCGCCGGACCCTCATCAAGGGGCTGCTGAGCAGTCACTCGCTCCTCCGGTCGTCTCGCTCGCTGCATCGAATCAGCTGATCCTCCCAGCAAGGGACGACGACCTCCCTGGCGGGGCCGCGTCACGGCAACACGGTGGGGCCACTTCAACCTGTCACCACCACCGAAGCCGGGCCTCCGGGGCCGCTTCGGGCATTGGTCGCCCGGACATGACCTAGCCCTCCCAGTAGACGTAGCCGTCGGGGCGGACCAGCATCGCGGTTCGGCGGGCCGGGTCGGCCCAGGTGGCGGTGGTGACCGCGCCGGGGGCCTTAGGCGCGGCGGGCGCGTTGGCGCCTTGGGGGGTGACGAGGACGAACGAGCCGTCGCGGAGCAGTTCGTAGAGCCGGCCGCGGTCGAGCGCCGCGTCGGGCGCGCGGTGGCCTCCGGTGCGGTGCGCGGCGGGGCCGGTTCCGTACGCGATGCCGATGCCGCTGATCATGCCCGCCGCCTTGTCCGAAGCCGGGCGTATCGCGCCGATCAGGCTCGTCGCGACGGCGCGGAACGCGCGCTGCAGCGGGGTGTGGGCCATCGCGAGCCGGACGGCGGCACCGCTGCTGCGCAGCACTGTCGCGCCGACGGGGTGGCGCTCGGACTGGTAGCTGTCGAGGAGCGCGTCGGGTTCGGATGCGTCGCCGCGCAGGACGGCGGTGAGCTTCCAGGAGAGGTTGGCGGCGTCCTGGAGGCCGGTGTTCATGCCCTGGCCGCCGGCGGGGGAGTGGACATGGGCGGCGTCGCCGGCGAGGAAGACGCGGCCGGAGCGGTAGGCGGGGGCCTGGCGTTCGTCGCTGTGGAAGCGGGAGATCCAGCGGGCGTCGTGCATGCCGTAGTCGGTGCCGAGGGCGCGGCGGGCGATCTCGCGGACCTCGTCGAGGTCGACGGGCTCGTTGTCGGGGACCTGGCGGGAGCGGTTCCAGCCCATGACGCGGTACCAGCCGTCGCCGAACGGGGCGATGAAGGCGAAGGCGTCCCCGACACCGTTCACGGTGAGCAACTCCTCGGGCTCCTCGGCCAGCTTGACGTCGGCAAGGACCATGGAGCGGATGACCGAGACGCCGGGGAAAGGCAGTCCGAGGGCGGTGCGAACGGCGCTGCGGATGCCGTCGGCACCGACGAGGTACCGGGCGGTGAGGGTGCCGGGCCCGCCGTCGGGGTCGGTGATCTCGGCGGTGACCATGTCGGTGTCCTGGCGCAGTCCGCTGAGTTCCGTGCCATAGCGGAAGTCGACCCCGGCGGCCATGGCCCGGCGCTCCAGGAGGCGCTCCACCTCATACTGCGGAGTGATGAGCAGGTACGGGTAGCGGGAGGGCAGCCGACCCAGGTCGAGGGTGAGCCGGTTGAACAGCCGCAGCCGCGTGCGCGGGGTGCCCTTGTCGACCAGTTCGTCGGCGAGGCTGCGGGCGTCGAGGACTTCGAGGGTGCGGGCGTGGACGCCGAAGGCCCGGGTCATGTTGCTGATGCCGCGCGGGCGGCGCTCGAGGAGGGTGACCCGCACGCCGGCGGCGGCGAGGTCGCCGGCGAGCAGGAGGCCGGTGGGGCCGGAACCCACGACCAGAACGTCCGTGTCGGTCTTCGTGTGCTGCACGACTGCCTCCCCGGGGTGGCCGACTGCTGTCGGTCCGCTGTGGTGTGCCAACGATTGTTGGTCAACGCTTGTTGGCAACTGTAGGCCCGACCGGATTGGCATGTCAACACCCGTTGGCCTACGGTCGTTGACATGATGACTGTTCCACGACGTTCCGATGCCACCCGTGCCGCGATCCTGGGGGCCGCACGCGAGCGATTCGCCGCCGACGGCTACGAGCGCGCCACCATCCGGGCCATCGCCCGCGACGCGGGGATCGATCCGTCGATGGTCATGCGCTACTTCGGCAACAAGGAGGGGCTGTTCGCGGCCGCCTCCGCCTCCGCCTTCGACCTGCGGCTGCCCGAGGTGGGCACGCTGCCCGCGCGGCACATCGGGGCCGTCCTCGTGACCCACTTCCTCGACCGCTGGGAGCGGGACGACGTGCTCACCGCGCTGCTGCGCGTCGGCGTCACCAACGCGGCGGGCGCGGAGCGCATGCAGGCGATCTTCAGGGAGCAGCTGGGCCCGATCGCGGCAGGCGTCTGCCCCGACCCGGCCGAGGCCCCGGCCCGCGCCGCGCTCGCCGCCTCCCAGATCCTGGGCATGGCGCTCGCCCGCTACGTCCTGCGGCTGCCGCCCGCCGCGGCGATGTCCCGCGAGCAGGTCGTCGCCTGGCTGGGGCCCACGGTGCAGCGGTATCTGACGGCGGAGGCACCGTAGGGCTCCTGTGCCGGAGCGGCTCCCGTGCCGCGGGACAGCTCGGCGGCCACCGGCACTTCCCCGCGGCGGTGAGCGGCGGGGCCGTTACCGTACGCCGGTGATCAGCCGCCGGGCCGGCCCCGGTGCCCTCGCGGATTCGGTCCTGTTCCTGGACGGGCACGGTGACGGCCACGGATACCGGCGCCACGACTACCCAGGCTCCCCCGTCGTCTGACCCGCTGGAACCGGCCGGGCGGGGCGGGTCACCCGCGGCCGGGGTGCCAGTCGGCAGGGCCGCCCCCGCGCCAAATGATGTCCCCGCCGCTTGCGGTGACGTCGTCGAGGTCGAGGCCGGCCCGGCGCAGGAATTCGATGACGTTGGTGGGGCTGTAGGCGCGGCCGAGGCTGATTCCGTTGACGCGCACGCGGCGCTCTCCCTGCGCGTCGGGCGGGTGGATGCTATTCGTCGAAGCGCCGCCAGGGGAAGTCGTATGCCCGCAGGGGAGCAAGGGCCTCACGGTGGCGCGCTCCGAAACCGATGACCGCTTCAGTCTCGTCGGCGCTGATGCTGGCCAGCAGTCCAGGGGCTGCGTAGAACAGGTCGCCTTCATAGGTGGGCATGTAAGGGCTGAGGGGGACTGGGCGTAGGAAGCTCCACAGCGGTTCGAGGCGCTCGACGGGCATGACGAAGGTCCAGGCTCTGAAGGGCGCGATGCCGCACGCTTGGTTGAGGGTGAACTGGAGGAGGAAGCGGCTGAGGGGTTCCGCTTCGAGGGTCGTCTCCGGGTCGTCGTCGGAGTGCGGGTCCTCGGTGAGCCAGACAGGAGGGTCGGTCTCGCCCGGGCCGGCCTGAGGAGGCCAGGGGATGGACCAGTCCCAGCACCCCTGGTTCTCCACCGCGAAGACAAGTTGACCGCCGTGCGGCCTTGTGACGTGCTGGGGGCGCAGGAACATCGGGTGGCAGAAGCGGTAGAGGGCAGGGCGCACGCGGGCCAGTCGGTGGAAGGCGGCCAGTGCCGGTGGCAGAAGGGCGAGGACGTCGTCCGTGGGTGCATCGAGGTTCGGCGGCGCTTCCTCGACCGGGTACCACCCCAGGACCAGCATCTCCAACGCACGTACGGGGTCCGTGTCAACGTGGTCGATCCAGTCGACGGACAGCGGCGGCCCCTCGGGGGACGCGTCTGGGCACGGCGCGGTTTGGGACGCCGAGGTGAATGCCTTCCAGACCGCGTCGGCCCAGTCCGCGTCCGTGCCGTTGCCGAAAAGACCGGCCTCCGGGGTACCCATGGCGCCCTCCCTGCGTTCGTGCGTTCGTTCGGATCCTGGCATGAGGTGCTGACAACACTCACGGGCCAAGCGGGACGGCAGCCGAAGATCCTCCGCGACTGCCGTCTCAACGAAGAGGACGCTCACCACGCCATGCCCGGCATCGCCTACACGCAGAACTTCGCCCTGACCGGATAACGACGACCACACGCACCGCGACCGTCCCTGCCGTGACGCAGATCATTACGGGGCAACCCGTAGGTGTTGTTGAAGGCCCAGGGCCCTGCTGGTTGGTGATGGGCTCCGCCCAGCCTTCTCCGCCTGCTTGAATGCGAGAGTGATCGAACTAACGATTGGTGTGGTCGCCGCGGTACTCGTTGGATGGCTCATGCGTCGGAAGCGGCAGCAGAGGTCGACCGCGATAGCCGCCGGGGAGCCGACCGGGGTGCCTTGCATGCTCAAGTGGTCCGCTCAGGGCTCTAACTGGAGGGCGGGACGCCTGCTGATCGGCGATGGTCCCCTCGTCTGGAAGCCATCCTTTGGCAAGCAGGAAGCCGTTCTGCCGGCCGATCTGTGTCAGGCCGAGGTGCGCTCGCCCTCACTGCGTGAGGCGGTGGCGGTCAACCCAGCCTCCCGGATCGTGGAATGCGATTCATCCGACGGGCAAGTCCTGATCGCGGTCATGCCGCCGGAACTGGACCACGTGATCAAGGCTCTGGAGAGCGCGTAGCCTGCCGATCATGCCTTCGGCGGAGGGATTAGGCCGTGTCTCTTTGATGGGTTGATCAGTTGATCGGATGTGTCTGTCCGGTTAGTGATCACTGATGCGATGTGGGACCGGATCGAGCCGCTGA
>NZ_JBVHWN010000030.1:0-16849 GCF_055564335.1 Streptomyces sp. NPDC029139
TGCTACCACGGGGCCCGCGGCCAGTCCCAGCGCGATCAAGAACTCCGAGCGCGGGCGCTTCACGTCCGCTGCCAAGGTGTTCATCGTGAGCTCCTTGAAGAGAAGTACGGCCTGAATTAAGCCCTGTCCCCGACTCAACGAGCTCTTTTCTCGCTACCGTGGCCGCCCATCCGGCCCTCCAAGCCACATATCCAGCCTCCACGCAGCACAGCCAGGGCACGTCACGGGCTACTTTCTGGTTTGTCTCTTCTGACAAGCTGATCCAGGTGGCAGATGTCCGGATCTACGGTGCTCCTGTCCCGACTCGTGGTTTGCTGGGGGGGAGTGGGATGGGAACGTGGTTTTGCGGCAGAGGAGCCACGGGCCTAGCAAGGAGCCTAAGCGAGCAGTCGCGCCCGCACGCACTGTGGTGGCTTCTCTGCCCGTAGACCCATGAGGGCAAGCGGAAATTTTGGCTTGTGTAGGCCTTGTTCTCTGGCTTGCCCGCAGTCCCGGGAAGGGCAAGAATCCTGATATGAACCGCGCAGCGGTGCCGGTCCATCAGATCCTTATGGTGATCTTCGACGGCGTTCAGGTTCTCGATGTGACTGGACCACTAGAGGTCTATGCTGCCGCCAATGAGTTCGGGGCCAATTACCGGATCACCACGGCTTCGGTTGACGGCAAACCTGTCATCACGACGGCTGGCCTTCAGCTCGTACCCGATGCAGCACTCAGTGAGCTGACTACACCGGTGGACACACTGCTCGTTCCTGGCCGGTCTGACTGGTGGGTGGCCGTCTCGGATGCGACCCTCATCGCTGCGATCAAGTCATGGGCATCCAAGTCAAAGACGGTTGCCTCTGTGTGTGCGGGCGCCTTCCCTCTGGCTGCAACAGGGCTGCTGGATGGGCGACGAGCGGCGACTCACTGGCGCCTTGTCCCCGACCTGGCAGCTCGCTTCCCACAGATCACTGTGGACAGCGATGCCATCTTCGTCCGGGACGGAGACTTCGTCACCTCTGCCGGCATTACCGCCGGAATCGATCTTGCGCTATCCCTGGTCGAAAATGATCACGGCCCCGACATCGCAAGGGCCGCAGCCAAGCAGCTGGTTGTCTTTATGGCTCGACCCGGAGGGCAGTCGCAGTTCAGCGTCCGACAGACGGCGAAATACAGCAAAGATTCCGTTCTCCGCCAGGTGCTCGACGCCGTAGCGGCGGACCCCCGCGCTGATCACACACTCACCTCCATGGCCGCGCGTGCCGGCGTTAGTGAGCGGCACCTCACACGGCTTTTTCGCTCAGAGACAGGCATGAGCGCGGCTCAGTTCGTAGAACGTGTCCGGCTTGAAGCGGCTCAGGCTCTACTCGAGGGTGGTAGCGACCCGCTGGACTCCGTAGCCCGCAGAAGCGGGTTCGGTTCGGTCGAGACCATGCGCCGCATCTTCCGTCGCTCCTTGAACACCACGCCCGGTGCCTACCGTGCCCGATTCCGCACCACCGTCGCCAATGTCCCAAATTAAGTCATTTGCGTCCTGTAGTGACTGAACATCTTGACGCTCGGTTCCGCACTATTGCAGACAGAAGGTTCGGCTGAGCGCTGAAGGCCCCTCGCCGTCACGAGAGCTGCTCGTAAATTGAGCACCCAATGGCTGGCAGGTAGGCCGATTTTTGCTGTTGCCCGCCTTTCGCATTCCTGTGTCGAAACCTGGAATGCTGGCCAGGAGGACCGCACCGCAGGAGCAGCGATGACCTTCATGTACAAACTCGACGCCATTGGGCGGAGACGAGTTCCTGCTGTGGCGATGGATCTGCTTCTGGCCAGCCTGATTCTCGTTGGAGCTTCAGCTGTACCGGCAGAAATTGTGAGCAGTCCGGGGATTAGGCAACCTGATATCTGGCGAAACCTACTTGTTCTCATGTTCTCTGCCCCGGTTGCATTTCACCGAAGGAAACCAGGGTTGGTTCTGGGTATTGTGGCCTTCTCTCTGGCAGCCCTGCAGGGGATACAGTACATCCCTGACCCGGTCGGTCCGACAGGGGCGGCAGTTGGCGTTCCATACGTGGCCCTTGCGATCGTTGTATTTCTCACCGCGGTACGTTCATCACGTCATTCTGCAGCTGTTGTGATCGCGACCATGATCCCTGGTGCGATCACCGCTGAAGCGTTGATGAGTCCCGGATATCGCGTCGCAGCCGCACTCACTATCGGCATCCTGCTTGTTGCTGCATGGTCCCTGGGCAGGTTGTACAAGGCCCGCAAGGGCATCGAGCACGAGGCGCTTGAGCGCGCCGCGGCCGTGGAGCGGGAACGAGCTGCGAACGCCCGGGCCGCCGTAGCCCAGGAGAGGGCTCGCATTGCTCGCGAACTGCACGACATTGTGGCGCACAACGTCAGCCTGATGGTTGTACAGACCATCGCAGCCGACCGGGTGCAGGACCGCGACGGAGCTAAGGCGCATGAACTGCATCGCAGCGTCGAGCAGGTAGGACGCACGGCAGTAGCCGAACTGAGAGAGCTGCTTCAGGTGCTGCGCACCGAGGATGCTGACGAGGGCAGCCCTTCACAACCACCGCAGCCGACTATCGATGAGATACCGACTCTGGTAGAGGCTGTGCGGGCAACCGGTCTGGACGTGCGGCTCACCATCACTGGCAAACCGCAACCGCTGCCGGCCGTTTCTCAGCTCGCGGTCTACAGGATTATCCAGGAAGCCCTGACTAATACACTCAAACATGCCGGAAGAACGCGTGTGGCGCTGGGTCTCTCCTGGCAGCCGGATCAATTGAATGTCACCGTTTGTGACAGCGGTCGCCGCGGGGGAGAGCGGGGGGCGTCCGAGGTAAAGGTCTCAAACGGGGCTGGGCACGGCCTCATCGGCATGCAAGAACGAATCAGCGCTGTCGAGGGGACGCTCTACACAGGGGAGCGCCCCGGTGGTGGCTTCTGCGTGCACGCGACCGTTCCATGCCCTGCCCCATCTAAAGGAAATGCAAGACATGACGATGATTCGCGTATTGCTCATTGACGACCAGCCTATGATTCGCACCGGATTCCGCCTGATCATTGAGGCGGAGCCAGATATCACTGTTGTCGGTGAATCGAGCGACGGTGAATCTGGGGCAGAAGACGCCAAAATACTGCAGCCAGACGTTGTGCTAATGGACATGCGAATGCCCAATGTGGATGGTGTGGAAGCAACCCGGAGGATCGTTGATTCAGGTCTCGCAAGTCGCGTGATTATTCTGACCACCTTCGATCTCGACGAGTATGTCGTAGATGCCCTCAGGGCGGGCGCCAGCGGTTTCCTGGTAAAGGACGGGCCGGCGGACTCGCTCGTCGATGCCATACGTACCGTGGCTGGAGGTGAGGCCGTTCTTTCTCCACGGGTCACCCGCAGACTGCTTGACCGCTTTTCTCGTATAGCCGACCACGGGAAATCTCCTGTTCCTCCCAGCCTTGAGGTACTTACCATGAGGGAACTGGATGTCCTCAAATCCCTGGCTCGCGGACTTTCGAACGCGGAAATAGCCAGAGAGCTTGCCATCAGTGAAACCACAGTGAAAACGCACATCGCGCACATTTTCGATAAATTTCATCTACGAGACCGGGTGCAGGCAGTCATACTTGCTTACGACACGGGGCTGGTAATCCCAGGTGTCGCCTGACCGCCCCGACCGCGCCGCCAGCCCTCCTCGCGACGCCGTTCCGACGGCACGGCTCGAGGCCTCGGTAAGCAGCGACTAGGTGATCATCTTGGGGGAGTCGAGGCTGCCGCTTGAGCTGTTCCGACCGCGTTGTCAACGCCTCGAGGCGCAAGTGGACCGCTCGCTGCGCGTGATCAGTCTTGGGTGCCGCCAGCGTCGTCAGAGGCGTTAGTGAGCCAAGCCGGAATCCTGGGACACGTGTCCCAGGCCACTGGTGTTCAGCACAGGCGGGTCTGCACGGCCCTTCAACTCCCACCCCCCACACGTAGGGTAGGTGGGTAGGGCACGACTCGGCGCTCACCCTGTCCCCCCCAACCGATCGGCCTCATTTCGTCGGCCGCCCTTGGGCTGACTTCTCGATCTCATTGGCAAGGGGAGGGAGGGAGAGTCCCGTCGCTCCCTACGATCCGGACGGTCACTCTGCCTGTCGCGTCCTCGAGGAAGACAGTCGTGCACACGAGCTGACGCAGGGCTCCCGGTTCTAGATCTTTAACATGAGACTGAGGCAATCGAACCTGGACCAGGTGATCTCGTTGTCCGCCGACGCGGCTTACTTGCGGTGAAACCTTCAGCCTTGGGAGTCGAGTGGTGATACCAACCGCGCGTTCCTTGGAGCTTGGGCCGAGGAACAGTTCGGCGAGCCCTTGCTCCGTAAGTCGAGGATGGGAAATGGGTACAATCGGGGATTTCGAGTCGCCCGTGCCCTCGCTCGACGGACTCAACTCCGAAGGTCGCTGGTTCACTTCCTGGTTGCTGTGAGCGCCATCCCGAGTCGTCGCTGGAAGCGGATGCCTTCCGTGACGGAGTACTGGCATCAACTGGCCGCCTTCGTCGAGAAAAAAGAGCATGTGGGAGATCTTCACGGGCGTGGGTGTGATGGTTGCGGCTTCGCCTGTTTCGACGACGTCGCTATTCGGTATGCCGCAGCTCGTGAGGCTGACCAGCAAACTGGCTACGGCGGTCGTCTTCGCGAGTTTCATAGCGGAATCCTTACGATGAGGTGCCCCTCCGTCGGAGTGGTTCCTATGACGACCGTGCCGCCGTGGAGCCGTGCGGTTCTCCTGGGTGATCGTGAGCCCGAGAGCGCTGTCGGCGATACAGGACCGCGAGGGGTCCGTCTAGAAGACGCCCGCTGGAGTTCGGCGGCGGACTCGTTGAACGTCCGCGCGAGATCGGCGAGTTCGTCGCTGCCCTTGGCGTGGATACGGGTGTCCAGCTCGCCCCGTCCCATGCTGTGCGCGGCGCGCCTCAGATCCCGTACCGGCCGCAGTACGCTCCGGGCGGCGATCAGGGCGGCGATCAGGGCGGGGATGAGCGCGACGGCGAGGGCCGGCAGGGCGCCGCCACGCGCCGCGGCCACCATGGCCTCGATGTTCTCCTGCTCGTTGCTCATGTCCACGACGGCGTAGACGACCAGGCCGGTGGGGTGGCCGACGGCTCCGGGGCCGGGTTTGAGGAGGGCGGGGACGGCGATCGTGAGGTAGGGGGTGCCGTTCTTGACGACCCGCTGGAAGCTGCCGTGCGTGGTGCCCTGGGCGCGGGCGCGCAGTTCGGGGGTGATGACGGTGGAGGTGGGGCGGTGCGTGGAGGAGACCCAGAGGTCGCCGTACTGGGCGTAGACCCGCCAGGGGTGTGGCTTGCCCTGCTTGGCGATCCGGAAGAGCGCGTCGCGCAGTCGGTCGGCGTCGACGGGCAGGGGGGTGGACAGCGTCGCGACCTGCTCGCGGAAGGCGGAGACGGCGGTGTCCTGGGCCTGTTCGAGGATCGCGTTGCGGGCGGCCCGGTAGGTGAGCGCGGCGGTGGTGCCGCAGCCGACGGCGGCGACGAGGAGAAAGGCGAGGACGTCACTGAGCCTCGCTGCGTATCGGTGTCGTGGGCAGCGTGGTTGGGGGTGATCTGTCAAGAGCAGCGCTGACACAACGTGAGTCTCCAAGTTCCGTCCCTATGGGGCGCACAGGAGGATCACAGTCGAATTTGACCGGGCTGCCCAACGTGTGTGACCGGACGATGACCGTTCTTCTGAAACCCTTGTCACGTGGGCTTCCGGCGTCCGGACAGCGGCCGGGACGGCCTAGAGACTGGAACATCCCAGCCCACTTCTTACCGGGAGGCTTTCCGCGCTGCCCATACACACCCCCGGGCCCGTTGCCGATGGCCGTCACACTCGTCGTCTCGCTCAATACCTGTACAGCGCATGCAGCGGACGGCCCATCCCAGAGGAGCTAGCCGGCAACGTGATGGGCGCCCTGTGCGCACAATCCCCATGTCGGGCGGCACGCCTGGCAGCGACAAGCGGTCGTGGCGGGGCACGGCGGTGCTGATGGCGAAGGAGGGCACGATCAACATGAACTCGGAGACGGTCCGGCTCGGTGACGCCTACCACAAGATGGTCGACTCCTTGCGCACGCGACGCCGTGAAACGCGGCGCACTTCGGCCGGGCGAACCGGGGTGCGGGCTGCGTCGGCATGAGCGACGCCGACGTCGCGCGGCTCTACGCCCAGGTTCGCTCGGGCGACCCCTTCGAGATCCGCGGCGCACACGAAAGGCGTGGTGGCGGAGAGCAGCGGCTACGGGGCGTGGAACCTGAGTTGGGAGCAGTGGAGGCCAAGAGCGCTGGGGAATCGACGGTGTGGATCTGCACCAGACCCCGGCGGCAGTTCTGGTGTAGCCAGCGCCGCTGAGACGGATACAAACAGCGCCAGGTCGTCCGAAGTCGGACCGTTCCAAGCCGTGGAGCCGCGTCCTGAGCGGTCCGCAGCTTCACGGCGGCCGGCAGCGTTGCCCGCTTGAATCCGCGAGGGTGATTCAAACATATGCTGGATCGCTTGCAAGAGTCCCTGGTACTGCTCCGTTGCCAAGGGCAGGCGCTACCCGGGGAGCGGTGCCGTGTAGAGTTTGAAATTTTCGATAGGTGCCGGTCCTGACGTAGGTTTCACCCTGGTCCAAATCACTCAGGCCACTCGGAATCCAGGATGATGTCGACGAAGTTCTCGCGGCTATATCCTGGTGCGTAACGATCCAGTACGTCCGCCTTGACGTTTCCAAAGGTCGTCTGAGGTCGCTCGGCGATCCCATCGGTAAACTCCTTGAGGATCTGTTGCTTGAAGTCGACCCGCGGGTGCAGACCAACGACCTCCGCACGTGCCGATGCCTCGATCTCGGAAAATCCTTGCCCAAGTACGTCGACCTCCACGCCGGCAGTGACCAAGGCGATCTCAGGAGCCATGTGCCAGGGGATCTCGGGGGTCGTATGAAGAGCAATGGCCTGCCAGACGAGGTGCGCATCTTCGGGGCTGACACCATGGACCTGCAGGAACCGACGGGCCTCGTCTGCCCCATCGATCTCGAACCTCTGATCGTTTCGGCGGTAGCGCTCGGTCAGTCCCAGATCGTGGAAGAGAGCGCCTACGTAGAGGAGTTCAGGATCCGCGAACAGACCGCGGGCCAGGCCACGCAAAGAGCCCCAGAAGAAGACTCGCCGCGAGTGATGGAAGACCGTGGGCGAAGCGACCTGGCGGACGAGCTCGGTGGCTTCACGGGCAAGCTTGCTGTCGGGGACGGTGATTCCGGCGACCTGGGTCGGACTAGGGGACATGTGGTTCTCCATGTGTGAAGGACGTGTTGGGATCCGAGGGCGTCGCACTGCTCCCGGTCTGGCTCAAGCTGCGGTCGGGAGGTCCAACGACCGCACGACGGCGCGAGTCTGTACCACCACTGACTCGCTGAGCATGCGCTGGACCGGGCAACGGTCTGCAACTGCGGCGAGCCGGGTGATTTGCTCCATATCGAGACTCCCGGTGACGCGGACCTCCTTGACGATGTGACCACGCGGACCGTTGCGGTAATCCATTCGTGTGCCTACAACGATTTCTCTGAGATTCCATCCTTTGCGCTCTGCGTACGACTGCATGGTCATTGATGTGGACGTCGCGAGGGCTGCGAGAAGAAACTCGGTCGGAGTTGGCCCCGAATCTGCCCCGATCGCTTCTGGTTCATCGGAAATCAGTTTGTGTGGGCCGATGTCCACGATGCGAATCTTCCCTGCTCCGTGGACCCTGACAGTTCGATCGGGCATTGCAGATCCTCTCAAAGTAACCCTGGGGGTGCTCAGTACTGGCGTATCCTGTCCGCATGGCGCCTTGGCATTAGTGACCTCGGACCTTCTCATCCAGACGTCGGACGTCAGGCTGGGGCGACTACTTCAGAGGTCGTGGGGGGCAGGACCGAGCCCACTGATGCGGTCCTGCCCGGCGGCGGGGGCGCTACTTGTTCGGGTTCGTAAAGAAGGTCTCCCAGGCGTAGGTGTCTTCGGGGATATCCTCCATCTTTACGATCTTGCCGTCCCGGATCGTATAGAAGAGTGTGACCTCGATGGGTTCTACATTGCTATTCCAGGGGCGGTTCATGCGGATGAACTCCTCGGCGAAGACTCCCTTGTCGTTCGCGGCCATGTCCGGGACGTCGAGCTTGTAGCGGTCGCCGACTGTCGCCATCACCTTGCTACGGAACTCCTGGAACCCAGTGAACCCTCTAAAGGTCCCAGAGATGTCCGACTTGCCCGGTATTGTGATGACAATATCCTTGTCGATAACCCTCTCTATGCCCTGAATATCGTTTTCCCAGAACATCTTATAGAATTCGCGGCCGAACTCCAGATTCTTCGAATTGGTGGCCTTGCTGATGTCGATAGAGGGCGCCGACCCCTTGGTCTTCGCTGAATTTTTCCGCGCAGCAGTACTGGGCTCGCTGCCTTCCGGAGCTGTCCAGTAGGCGTCGTAATGACGCTGGTCTTCCGGCATTGTCCACGCCTCGGATACCTTGCCGGCCTTGAACTTGTAGTGCATCGTGAACCGGAGCTGCCAGTCCCGGTCGGGGTCGTGCTTCCTGTTCAGGTCTACTACTTCTCGGGTGAACCCGCCATTCTCGTTAACCGCTACGTGAGGCACCTGCATGGAGAACTTCCCTCCATTCCAGGAGAGGATGTTCTGCATGAACTTTTCGAGTCCTTCGTGGCCCCAGTACTCGCCTGCATTTTCTCCCTTACCGGGGACGTGCATGACGAAGTCACTGGTCACGAAAGACTTTGCAGTCTCGACATCGCCCTTCGTGAAGGCTGCGTAGAAGCGCTGGAGAACCTCGGCATTGGCCTGCGAGGTGCTGGTCTGATCGGCGGAGGTGGTGCTGGAGCTCGAGGCTGCAGCGGCTGAGCCCTCTGCGAAGGCAGTGCTGCCCATGACAGCCATGCCGCCGCCGGCGAGAAGGGTCAGTGCGATGGTGATCGGAAGTGACTTCTTCTTCATTCTTGTTCCTAAGACGTTTAAGCCAGCGGTATCTGCCGCCGCGGTGGCTGAGCCGAGTGAATTACTGAGGCGATCTGCTGCTACGCGTCCGTCTGTCCCCTCTTCAGCCAGGTGGCGACCTGAGTGACCCTGCTGCCGATGTGGCGCGCCCCTGCCAGCTGAACCTCCCCGACTGGCAGCGTGCCCCCACCGTCGACGTGAGCGACGCCGTACGGATTGCCGTGCTGGAAGACGACCTCGTCGGTGTAGCCGGGAGGCGCGATGATGCCGCCCCAGTGGGTGAAGATGTTGTTCAGGCCGACGATCGTGGTCTCGGAACCGCCGCCGGTGCCCGTTGAGGTGAAGCCGGCGTACACCTTGTTCGCGAGCTTCCCCTGGAACCACAGGCCGCCCGTCGTGTCGATGAACTGCTTCAGCTGCGCTGCCATCTGCCCAAAGCGGGTGGGAGTGCCGAAGACAACCGCATCTGCCCACTCCAGGTCATCGAGAGTGGCCTGTGTCAGGTCCTTGGTCGCTTCCGCGTGCGCCTCCCACTGAGGGTTGGCGGCGATCGCCTCGGCGGGTGCGAGCTCACCGACCTTCAGCAGACGCACGTCGGCGCCAGCCTTGAGGGCACCTTCAGCGACGGCCGTGGCGAGTGCATGCACGTTGCCGGTCGAGGAGTAATGGATGACAGCGACCTTCGTCTGCTCGGTCATAGCTTTCCTGGCTCTCTTCCCAGTGCGAAACTGCCTGCGTGATTGACTGAGCGCGCATGAATGCCGCGCCGCTGACCTCACAGTGCATGGCATAGAAGCTACAAAAAAGGGAAAAGCGGGACATCTAATCCACGATGTCGGCCATGCCGCCATACGCACGCCGCAGGCCTGCTCGCACGCTCAGCGGGATCCGCGGCCCAGCGGGGCCTGCGACTACAGAAACAGCGCAGTGCGCCCAACCCTGGTCCGTAGGAAGATGACAAGAAGCCCACGCGTCTGCTGAGCCGGGCTACTACCAGCCTTGCGCACGAGAGCCGTTCAATCGCGGAGGTGCCGGTATGAACTACCAGCCCATCTCGGACTACGCTCTGCTCTCTGACTGCCACGCAGCAGCGCTCGTGAGCCGTCACGGCTCCGTGGACTGGCTTTGCCTACCGCACTTTGATTCGCGAGCGGTGCTCGGAAGGATCCTTGGCCCAGAGGCCGGCCACTGGTCGGTGGCGCCAAGCGCTCCCAGCAGCGTCAGTCGGCGTTATCTGGAGCGCACCATGGTCCTCGAGACCACGTTTCGCACAGACACAGGAACCCTTACCCTCACCGATACCCTTGCCTCGGGATTGAACGAGCGCGGCCATGACCTGGGCCGCTTTGCTCCCCACATGCTGTTGAGAGTCGTCGAGTGCACCGAAGGCTCGGTTGATCTCACCATGGAGTTCGCTCCGCGACCCGAGTACGGACTCATCAGACCTCTACTGATTCCAGTAGAGGGCGGCCTGCGGTGCCACGGCGGACCCGACACACTCGGACTGAGCTGTCCAGGCCCGCTCAAGGTTGCGGACACTGCCCGCTGTGACCCCACGCTGCATGCGGGCCAGCGGCTTGGACTTGCTCTGCAGTACGCACCTGCTGGCGGAGAGCCAGCCATGTGGTCCCAAGAGGAGATCTTCACCTATCTCGATGACACCATCCAGGGGTGGCGATCATGGTCGGAACTCCACCAAGCCTACGAAGGCCCCTGGGAGGAGCTCGTGCACCACAGCGGTCGCGTGCTGCAAGCACTGACTTTTCAACCGACCGGAGCCATGGTTGCTGCGCCGACCACATCGCTCCCTGAGGAGATCGGCGGCGTTCGGAACTGGGACTATCGCTTCACCTGGGTGCGAGATGCTTCCTTCACCCTTGACGCTCTGTGGGTAGCGGCCTGCCCGGATGAAGCCGAAGCCTTCTTCCGCTGGATGGCCCAGGCTGCGGCTGGCGACCCGGCGCATCACCAGGACCTGCAGATCATGTTCGGAATTCGGGGAGAGCGTGACCTCAACGAACGCGAGCTACCCCACCTCCCTGGCTGGAGAGACAGCCGGCCAGTTCGCATTGGAAACGGAGCTTGGGACCAGCGCCAGCTTGACGTCTACGGCGAACTGCTAGCGGCGGCCCACCGCTTGCGCGACTACCTGGGAAAGATCGATAAGCCCACCAAGAACTTCCTCGCGAGCCTTGCTGACGCTGCCAGCAGCCAGTGGACGGAGAAAGACCAAGGCATCTGGGAAGTCCGCAGCGGCCCGCAGCACTTCTTGTACTCCAAGCTCATGTGCTGGGTCGCGCTTGACCGAGCCTTGCAGCTAGCCGAGGACCTGGATGCCACTGACCGAATCTCCGCGTGGCTACGGGCAAGGGAAGCGATCCGCTCCGCGATCGAAACCGAGGGCTGGAGCGAAGAGGCTGGAGCCTACACTCAAGCATTCGGCTCGGCTGTTCTCGACGCATCAGCCCTCATGATGCCCATCGTAGGTTTCGAAGCAGCCTCCACACCCCGGATGCGAGCCACCATCCAGGCGATCCAGAACCGGCTCACAGACCAACAAGGCCTCGTCTACCGATACATCGCGACAGACGACGGCCTGCCCGGCGGCGAAGGCACCTTCTTGCTCTGTACCTTCTGGCTTGCTCACGCCCTTGCCCTAGCAGGAGAGGTTACGGACGCACGAGCAATCTTTGAGCGAGCAGCCCGCTGCGCGAACGATGTCGGCTTGCTCGCCGAGGAAGTTGATGCCCAGACCGGTGACCTCATCGGAAACTACCCTCAGGCCTTCAGTCATATCGGCCTCGTGAACGCTGCCTGGGCAATCCACCAGGCTGAGACATAAGCTCACACCGCAGACACGGACCACTTGCACCGCTACCCGTTCCCGCACCCGTTACAGCGGTCACCGTGCAGCGAACGGCACAGGGCGAGCCCGCCTTACGCCAGCAAGTGACGTCGCCCTGCCAGAGGATTCGACCAACCTCCTCCTCCAGGATGAGCTCGCAGGCCTCTCGTAGATCTGGCCGAGACAGAATCTGGTTCAGGGGACTGAGGAAAAGGAACGCACCGCGGGCCAGGCTATAAGGCAGTCCACTACAGTTCGAAGGAAAACGCATGCGTTTCTCTACTGTGGCTGCCGGCGTCCTGACCTCGGCCGTCCTTGCCGTTCCACTGGCTTCCCCCGCCCTCGCGGGAACCCCCACACCGCTGGCAGACACGCGTGTCTCAGCGGCCGACTTGGCCGACGGGCAAGCCCACCACCGGGACCAGGACCACAACAGCCCTGCCCTGCAGAAGGTGCTGGATGACCTCGTCAAGGCCGGAATCCCGGGCGCGATAGCGGAGGTCCGGAGCGCAGAAGGCACGTGGTCGGGGAGCAGCGGTAGGGGAGACCTCGACCGTACCCAGCCACCGCGGCCCGACGGACTCTTCAGGGCAGGCAGCGTCACCAAAACCTTCGTAGCCACCGTGGTGCTACAGCTCGTCGACGAAGGGCACATCGGCCTCGACGACACCCTCGAGCACCACCTTCCGGGACTCGTCCCCACTGGTGAGAAGATCACCGTCCGCCACCTGCTGAACCACCGAAGCGGGCTCTTCGACTACACCGAAAGCCTCTGGCCCGGAGGCCTCCCCGAGATCTACGAAAAGCGGTTCGCCCAGTACACGCCCCTGGACCTCATCGAGGAAGCCAACAAGCACAAACCGAACTTCGAGCCCGGCACCAAGGGCGGATACTCGAACACCAACTACGTGCTGCTCGGACTCCTGATCGAGAAGGTCACCGGGAAGCCCGCGGAGAAGCAGATCGCTGAACGCATCATCAAGCCACTCAAGCTTCACCAGACCTCCTTCCCCCGCACGGCTACAAACATCCCCGGGCCTCACGCCAACGCGTACCTCAGGCTCCACGGACCCGAATCTCCCTTCATCGACATGACGAAGTCCAACATGTCGTGGGCATGGACCGCAGGGGCTCTCACCTCCAGCACCCATGACCTCAACACCTTCAACAAGGCGCTCATCGGCGGAGCGCTCATCTCCGACGACATGCTCAAGGAGATGAAGGAGGTGGAGCCGCTCGGAGCCGGCGCACCGTACGGCCTGGGGATCACTCGCCTTGACCACCCTGAGTTCGGCACTGCTTACGGCCACACAGGAGGGACACCCGGCTACACCACCTACGCCTACACCCTCGCTGACAACAGCCGCCAGGTGACCCTCTCGATCAATACCATGGCCGAGGGCGAAGCCGAGAACAGGGCATTCCAGACAGCCCTCAAGAACCTTCTGGCGGAAGACGCCACGAAGGTCGACGCCAAGTAAGAGATCAGAGCAGTCGGCAACCAACGGGCGCTGGCGGCTTCGGAGCTGCACCGATCGGGCCGCTCCTCACCCGTGACTCGCGCTCCACTGGACAAGTAGGACCAACGTTGCCGCCTCCCAAGCCTGCGCATGCTCAACAGGCCGCCCCTACGCATCGCCCAACGTAGGGGTGGCCTTCGTGCGGCACACCCGCCTGCACGTGTATGCCTCGCAGTACCCACCCAACGCCCCCAGCTGCCCGGGGCTCGCGGGCCGATAGCAATGGGCGGGGCCTGCTCGTTGCACACCTGAAGCTTCCCCGTGAAAAGTCGCGCGTCGTCTGCCGTCAGACATTTGCCAGCACATCCCTGAGAACGATGACGGCTCAGTCCTCCTTCTTTCAGCTGGCCCTGAGGAACGTCCTCGAGGAAGAGGTCGCAGAGACAAAAGCGAATGACTATGGGCAAGCCAAAGCCCCAACGCCTCCAGGCGAGCCTGATGGAAAGAAGGCCGAAATGACCAGAAAGCTCCCATTCGCATTCATGACCCGTCCCAGCACCCAAATCTCCGCGGGCGCCATAGGAGCAGCTGCCTTGGCCGCCGGCGCTCTCCTCGCGGCCATCCCGCCTGTGCACGCCGTTGGCAGCGCAGCCGACGAGAGCACTCCAGCCTTGGCCCCCACTATGAACCAAGGCATGCAACCTCACCTCGACAAGATGGTGAAGGATGGCCTACCCGGCGTCGTTGCCCATGTCAGGAGCGGCGACCGCGTGGCCTCGATGACAGCAGGCGCTGCGGACCTAGGGACCGGCAGGTCGATGACCCCCCAAGACCACCTGCGTGTCGGAAGCATCACTAAGACCTTCACTTCAACGATGGTTCTGCAGCTTGCTGATGAAGGCCGGGTCTCACTTGACGAGCCTGTCGACCGATGGCTTCCCGGCCTGCTCCAAACCGGCGAGGAGATCACGATCCGCCAGCTCCTCAACCACACCAGCGGCCTTTATGACTACATCCACGATAAAAGGGTGATGGCCCCCTATCTGAACGCTGACGGCACCCTCAAGCCCTCGCAGCACTACTACAGTCCCCACGAGCTTGTGAGAGCTGCCGACGCGCACGATGCTGCGTTCGCGCCTGGCAAAGGCTGGTCCTACTCAAACACCAACTATATTGTTCTCGGCCTGCTGATAGAGAAAGTCACCGGGAAATCGTACAACCACCAACTCCGCCACCGCATCACTGAACCCCTGGGCCTCGACGAGACGCGGCTCCCCAGCCACAGCCCTGCGATTCAGAACCCCTTCGCCCACGGATACCAGCTCTACGGTAAGGACTCAGGTCCCTCCGACCTCACCCGGATGAGCCCCTCGCTGGGATGGGCTGCTGGTGGGATGACCTCCACGGTTGGCGACCTGGCCGACTTCGGCAAGGCGCTGTTCGGCGGCAAGCTGCTCTCCCCCAACCAGCTGGCAGAGATGAAGAAGACCGTCAATGAACCTGGCTCAGGGAAGCTCGTATACGGACTTGGCGTGATGAAGGCGGAGGTGTGTGGGGTGACGTACTGGGGACACGGAGGGGACGTGGCTGGGTACCACAGCACTGCCCTGACCTCTGAGGATGGCAACAAGCAGATCACTATGGTCGCCAACGCCGGTCTCGACACGTTCACACCCCAGCAGGCCGCAGACTGGAGTGCGGGCACAAAGCACGCTCTGTGCCCGACCGCGAAGTAAGGCATGCCTCAGGTGCCCCTACAGCGCACCAGCCCTGAGGCGTCTTGCCCACCATGGCAGCGCCACCCGACTCGGACCCCGCCTCGCAGACCTTGTGATTGCCTTGCAGTGGGTAGCCCACAGCAACGACCAAACGGGTATCAGCCTCGACGACAACCTGGTGGTTGGTCGAGTAGCGATAGTTCTTCGACTGTGCGGCGATGGAGCGGTCCCGGGCGGGCACCAGTGTCCCATTCACGATCAGCACGGTGTCTGGGGCGAACCGGCTGTGGCCTTTGAGCACGAGCAGTAGCCAAGGTGCTGCAGCATGCGGTCAGCGGTCGCCTTGGACACATCGAAGAGTGGTGCAAGCTGTCGCAGCGTCAGGTTCGCCCGCTGGTAGGCGGCTCGCCAGTAGGACCCGATCCTCATGTGTCAGGCCCCAGGCGCGTCCCGGACGTACTTCATCCGGCGCCCGCGCGTTGTAGCGCCACGTTCAGGTGTAGATTCCCGCGGAGCCGGCCGAGTGAACGGGAGTTCCCTGCGGCTTCGATGTGCTGATCACGTGCGAGACACCCTGCGATCTTCGCATCGGCTGGCACCGTTCTCCCGGCCTGAGGCAGGACAGGGGCCTGGACGCCCCTGTGGGTAATATCTTTGTCCTCTGCGTCAGCCGGTCGGAAGCGGGACACGCTTTGGACGCTGTTTCAGATTGGTCCAAAGCGGTACCCGAAGCCGCGTACTGTCTGGATGTAGCGAGGCCTGCGCGGGGTGTCTTCAATCTTTGCGCGCAACCGCCGGACGCAGGCGTCGACTGCTCGAGTGTCGTAGGTCTCCTTGTCTTCCCAGAGGTGCTGAAGCAGTACTTCCCGAGAGAACACCTGTCGCGGCGTAGATGAGAGGAACAGGAGCAGGCCGAGCTCGCAGGGCGCGAGTGACACGACCTTGCCGTACTTGGTCGCAGTGAGGGCGCTCCGGTGGATGACAAGATCCCCGTGAAGCTCGGTGGAGGGTCCGCCTATCTCTCTGCCCCAACTACGTGACAGCACTGAACGTATGCGTGCATCAATCACCGCGTGACTGACTGGCTTGACTATGTAATCATCGGCGCCGGATTCGAGACCTTCGACGACGTCCAAGTCGCTTCCTTGCGCAGTGATCATGATGATCGGAAGGGTACTGAAACTTCTCACGCGACGGCATATCTCGAATCCACTGATGTCTGAGAGCGTCAACTCGACGAGAACGATATCGGGGTTGAAGTGCCCAATAGCGTCGAGCCCGGATCTTCCTGTAGAGGCTGATTCCACTCGGTGGCCTCGGAGGGACAGTTCCGTCTCAAGGTGCATACGTGTGATCGGATCGTTTTCGATCACAAGGATTCTCGGCATTATCCGTTTCCCGCGCTTCGGGTCAGTGAGCGGCTTTGTGTTCGGTGAGCGACCTGTTCGTCTTCTGCGGTGCTCGGCAGATCTCTTTTGACGAAGGCGTTTCGGGCTTGCTCCATCTTGGCTGTGGGAATCCAGCATCGTGGCTGAGCAGGTTCAGTCGAGAGCGACCGGGTTGCTGAGGAGGGATCGGCGGCCGCTGACGTGAGGGCGTGCCGGTAGACCTGCCTGTCAGGGCAATTGTTCAGGTCTACCGGCACGCGAGCTGGCTAGCGCTGAGGACGCGGGCCAGCATCAGCCCCTGTCCGTGCTCCGGGGGGAGAGCTACGAATTGGGGCTGGTCTGAGGTCCACCGGCCTATGCCTTGGTGGGGGTGGGGGTGGGGGTGGGGGTGGGGGTGGTTTCTTTTTGGGTGAGGGCGGTGGCGGCGGAGATGGCGAGGAGGATGACG
>NZ_JBVHWN010000031.1:0-16482 GCF_055564335.1 Streptomyces sp. NPDC029139
CTTTGTTGTAGATTGGTATAGGCTTGTAAACCAACAGTTCGTGAACCCAAACGGGTAAGAGAGGGGTTGTCCTTACTGACTAGGGGAAGAGGGGGGGGGGGGGGGGGGGGGGTTGTGTCGGGGTTGGGGGGGGGGGGGGGGGGGGGGGGGGGGGGGCGCCCCCCCCCCCCCCCCCCCCCCCCCCCGCCGCTCTCACGGCCGCTCGTGACTTTCCGGCAACCAGCCCAGCTGCACCAGCGGTGTGCCCCGCTTACGGGACACGAACGTGCCCCGTCCCGGCGGCATCGGCCGCGCGCGGACGTTGCCGAGGATGTCGCCCTCGCCCGGATCGCCGGAGAGGATGACGCCCTGGGCGCCCAGCTCCTTGGCGCGCTGCATGAAGGGCTCGTACATCGCCCTCGACGCACCCGCCGCGCTGCGCGCGACGATGAAGCGGATGCCCACGTCCCGCGCGAAGGGCAGGTTCTCCACCAGCACCTGCAGCGGGTTGCCCGAGTTCGTCGCCACCAGCTCGAAGTCGTCCACCAGGACGTACAGCTGCGGACCCGTCCACCAGCTGCGGTCCCGCAGCTGCTGCGGGGTGATGTCGGGCTTCGGCGCCCGCTTCGTCATCACCGTGTTGATCGCGTCCATGTGCATCTGCATGGCCGACGCCATCGGCGCGTACTCCAGCAGGTGCGAGGGCGCGACCGCCTCCAGCATCGTGCGCCGGTAGTCACCCACCACGATTCGCGCCTGGTCCGGGGTGTACCGCTCGCACAGCTGCTTGGCGATCAGCCGCAGCAGCCCCGTCTTGCCGGACTCGCTCTCGCCGAAGATCAGGAAGAACGGGTCCGTCTCGAAGTCGACGAACACCGGCTCCAGGTTCGTCTCGTCGATGCCGATCGCGATGCCGTGCTGCGGGTACTCGAAGCCCTTCGGCAGCTGCTCCGCCGGCAGCCTGCGCGGCAGCAACCGCACCGCCGGAGCGGGCGCGCCCGCCCAGTTGCTCTTCACGGCCTGCACGAACGCGGCCGTGCCCTCGGAGAGGTCCACCGCCGAACTCGACCCGTCGATCCGCGGCAGCGCGCCCATGAAGTGCAGCTTCTCGGGCACCTGACCGCGACCGGGCACACCCGGCGGCACGTTCGCCGCGACCTTCCGGTCGAACTCCGAGTCCATGACGTCGCCGAGCCGCAGCTCCAGACGCCCCAGCATCTGGTCCTTCAGCGCCGCCCGCACCTCCATGTACCGGGCCGCGGTGATGACCACGTGGATGCCGTAGCCCAGGCCGCGCGCCGCGATGTCCGAGACGACCTGCTCGAGACCGTCGTACTCGTTGCGGAAACCGCCCCAGCCGTCGATGACCAGGAAGACGTCACCCCATGCCTCGCCCGGCAGCTCGCCCGCCGCGCGCTTGCGCCGGTAGGTGGCGATCGAGTCGATGGCGTTCGCGCGGAAGAACTCCTCGCGCCGGTTCAGTACGCCGAGCACCTCGGCGACCGTCCGCCGCACCCGCTCCGGGTCCAGCCGGGACGCGACCCCGCCGACATGCGGCAGGTCCGCCAGCGACACCATGCCGCCACCACCGAAGTCCAGTGCGTAGAACTGCACTTCGGCCGGTGTGTGGGTCAGCGCGAACGACGAGATCAGCGTCCGCATCAGCGTCGACTTGCCGGACTGCGGGCCGCCTACCACCATCATGTGGCCCGCCGCGCCCGAGAAGTCGCGGTACAGCACCTCGCGCCGCTGCTCGAACGGCTTGTCGATCAGGCCGAGCGGGACCGTCAGACCGCCGGGGCGGGTGTACTCCGTCGCCGTCAGACCGCGGTCCGCGGTCGGCGCGAGCCCCGGCAGCAGCTGGTCGAGCGAGGGCGCCTGGTCCAGCGGCGGCAGCCACACCTGGTGGGCGGGCACGCCCTGCCCCTCCAGCCGCCGCACGATCACGTCGAGGACGGTGTCCGCGAGCGCGTCGTCCTCCTCCTCGCGCTGCGCCGTCAGGTACGCCGGGTCGGGCGCCGCGTAGACCACCGGAACCGGCGTGGCCGTGAAGAGCGCCGGACGCCGCTCGATCGGCATCTGCCCGGCCGTCAGCCGCGGCCCGCCCGTCCGGTACGTACCGGAGACGTACGCCGCCTTGAACCGCGTCATCTCGTCCGTACCGAACTTCAGATATCCCGAACCCGGCACCGACGGCAGGTGGTACGCGTCCGGCACGCCGATCGCCGTGCGCGACTCGGCCGCGGAGAACGTCCGCAGACCGATCCGGTACGACAGGTACGTGTCCAGGCCGCGGAGCTTGCCCTCCTCCAGACGCTGCGAGGCGAGCAGCAGATGCACACCCAGCGAGCGGCCGATGCGGCCGATCTGGATGAACATGTCGATGAAGTCCGGCTTGGCGGTGAGGAGTTCGGAGAACTCGTCGATGACAAGGACCAGCGAGGCCAGCGGCTCCAGCGGCGCACCGGCCGCCCGCGCCTTCTCGTAGTCGTGGATGTTGGCGTAGTTGCCGGCCGAACGCAGCAGCTCCTGACGGCGCTGCAGCTCACCGCGGATCGCGTCACCCATGCGGTCGACGAGCGTGAGGTCGTCGGCGAGGTTGGTGATCACGGCCGCGACGTGCGGCATCTGGGACATGCCCGCGAAGGTCGCGCCACCCTTGAAGTCCGCGAGGACGAAGTTCAGCGTCTCCGAGGAGTGCGTCACCGCCAGACCCAGCACGAGGGTGCGCAGCAGCTCCGACTTTCCGGAACCGGTCGCGCCCACGCACAGTCCGTGCGGGCCCATCCCCTCCTGCGCCGCCTCCTTCAGGTCCAGCATGACCGGCTGGCCGTCCTCGCCGACACCGATCGGCACCCGCAGCCGCTCGGCCACCGACCGCGGCCGCCAGGTCCGCGCCACGTCCACCGACGCGGCGTCGCCCAGGTTCAGCAGATCCGTGAAGTCCAGGTTGGCGAGCAGCGGTTCGTCGTCGTCCCCGCCGCCCGTCCGGAGCGGCGCGAGCTGCCGCGCCAGCGCCTCGGCGGCCGGCAGCGAGATCCCGTCCGGCACCCCCTCGTACGCGAAACCGCCGCCCGACTCCAGACGCAGCCGCCCCGGCCGTACGACCACGGACAGACCGCCGCGCGGCTCGTCCAGTTCACCGGAGACCACCTCGACGATGGTCACGCCCTGAAGACCCTCCGGCGCCGCGAACAGCGAGTCCGGCGGCACCATCCCGCCGTCCAGCACGACCACCACGTGCGGCTGGTCCAGGACCGGCTGGTTCTCCCGGCTGAACCGCGGCCGGCCGTCGAGCCGCGAGCGGATCATCGACTCCAGCTCACCGAGGTCGTCGCCGAACAGCCGCTTCGTGCCCGCCCCGTCGACCTGACCCGCCACCTGCGTGTGCGGCAGCCACTTCGTCCAGTCCCAGCGCTCCTGCGCGCCCCGGGCCGCGACCACGGCCAGCATCAGATCCTCGGGGGAGTGCAGCGTCACCAGCTGCGAGATCAGCCCCCGGGCCGCGGCGTGCGCCGCCTCCGGCTCCCCGGAGACCGTCACGTGGTAGAAGGCGCGCATCGAGACCGCCATCGGCAGTCCGTCCAACGACCCGTGCACGGCCAGGAACTGCTGCATCGCACCCGCGCACAGCGGCTCCAGCTCGTCCACCGGCGCCGTGTCCGGCGCGACCAGGGGCGTCGCCAACTGCTGGGCGCCCAGGCCGATCCGCACGTGCCCGAAGTCCTTGTCGCCGACCCGGCGTTCCCACACCCGCGAGCCCTCGGCCACCACCGACCACAACTGCTCGGGGGAGGGGTGCAGATACAACTGCGCGTCCCGCTGCTTGCGCGCGGTGCGCCGGACCGTACGCCGGGTCTGCGCGAGGTATTTGAGATAGTCGCGCCGGACATCGGCAATTTGCCCCTGCGTACCCTTCCGGAACCGCACGAGCTGCGCGATGACCATCGCGACCGTCGAGACGAGCATCAGGATGCCCATGATGCGCATGAACGGATGCGCCCCAGGCATGAAGAAGAACACCACCGACGAACCCATGCCGAGCATCGGCAGGAGCTGCATCAGCATGCCCTCCTGCTGACCCCGCGGCAGCTCCGGCGGGGACTCCAGGACCAGTTCCTCACTGGGCACTTCCGGAGGAAGGGACCTCGGCGGGCGTTTGACGACGATCTGGCTCACCGGCGCATCAATCCCTCGTTACGGGCCGACTTCGTGCGGGAGTTCCGCACCGGCGCCCCCGTCGGCGACGGCCTCCCCCAGGACCGTGATCCTACGTGCAGCGACCGACACCCGTCCCCGGTAGGGTGGCGCGCGCACTGTGCGCAACCGCGAATCAGGGGGTCCAGACACGTGAGTACGACCGCAGCGACAGGCTTCTGCCGCGTCACCGTGGTGGCGCCGGACAGCCGTATCGACGTCGCCCTCCCGGAGGACATCGCCGTCGCCGACGTCTATCCGGAGATCCTGCGGCTCACCGGCCAGACCCAGTCCGCCGGCACCCCGACCGGCTACCACCTGGTCCGGCGCGACGGCTCGGTCCTCGACGGCGCGCGCACGCTCGCCGCCCAGCAGGTCCTCGACGGCGAGGTCCTCTCGCTGCGCCCGTTCGCGCAGTCGCTGCCGCCCGCCGTCTTCGACGACGTCTCCGACGCCGTCGCCTCGGCCGTCACCCGCGACCGGCACCTGTGGAGCGACGACCTGCTGCGCGGCGCCGGACTCGTCGGCGGCGTGCTCCTGCTCGTCCTCATGGGCTTCGTGCTCTGGTTCGCCGACCCCCTGCGCCACGACATGCACAGCCTCCCCGGCATCATCGCCGGCGCCGCGGGCGTCCTGCTGACCGCCTTCGCCGGCGTGCGGGCCCGCGTGTACGGAGACCGGGCCACCGCCGTCGCCCTCGGCCTCGGCGCCCTCCCGCTCCTGCTCATCGCCGGCTCGGGCATCGTCGGACCCGACGCCGGCCACGGCCCCGGGCGACTGCAGTTCCTGCTCGGCTGTGTGACCGTCCTGGTCGCCTCCGTCGCCCTGGTGGCCCTCACCCCCAGCGGTGACGCCCCCTTCGTCGCCGCGACCTTCCTGGCGGCCGTCGGCACGCTCGCCACCTTCCTGGCGATCCTCAGCGAGTCCTCCGCCACCGAGACCGCCGCCGTCTGCGCCCCCGTCGCCGTCGGCCTGGTCGCCTTCCTGCCCGGCCTCTCCGCCCGCTTCGCCCGGCTGCCCATCGGCTACGCCTCCCCGCGCAGCGCCGCCGACGACGAGTTCCACGCCGACCCCAACCAGACCCCCGACGAGCCGCAGCCCGTCGACGGCGAGCGCATCGCCCTCCAGGCCCGGCGCGGTCACGAGATGCTCCTCGGCCTCGTCGGCGGCTGCGCCGCCGTCGTCGTCGGCTCGGCCGCGGTCCTCGGCTTCGCCGGAAACGTCTGGGGCCAGCTCCTCGCCCTCGCCTCCGGCCTCGCGATGCTGCTGCGCGCCCGGCTCTTCCGCTACACCTCGCAGGTCGCCTGCGTCCTGGTCGCGGGCATCGCCGCGATCGCCCTGCTGATCCTCGGCCTCTCCCTGAACCCGCCGGCCGACCTCGTCAAGGACCTGCTGATCTACGGGGACCGCGGCGGCCTGGACATCCGTACGATCTGGCTCACCGCGGCCGTCGCCGCCGGCGCCGCCCTGGTCACCGCCATCGGCCTGATCATCCCGAGGAAGGGCCTCTCGCCCTTCTGGGGCCGCCTGCTCGACCTGACCGAGGGCTTCGTCCTGCTCTCCCTCGTCCCGCTCTGCCTCGCCGTCCTGGACGTCTTCATGGCGGCCCGCTCCCTCACCAGCAAGTAACAGGCGCTCCGCCGGGCTGGTACGCTGTGTGACGGCCGTTTGTGTACGCGCTCCCGGAAGCATCGGGATCCCCAGGATCCCCCGAGATCTGGGAGCTGCGCTCATCGGACCTTCGCCTCCGAGTCACGGAAGCTCCCCTGAGAACCAGACCAGGGGCACTCGTGGGCGCACGAACACCAAGAGGAGTACCGAGTGTCTCTCGACGCCGCTACGAAGAAGCAGATTTTCGCCGAGTTCGGCACCAAGGAGGGCGACACCGGCTCCCCCGAGGTCCAGGTCGCGATGCTCTCCCGCCGCATCTCGGACCTGACCGAGCACCTCAAGCAGCACAAGCACGACCACCACTCCCGTCGTGGTCTGCTGATCCTGGTCGGCCAGCGTCGCCGCCTGCTGCAGTACCTGGCCAAGAAGGACATCCAGCGCTTCCGTACCCTGGTCGACCGCCTCGGCATCCGCCGCGGTGCGGCCGGCGGTGCCAAGTAAGACGCCGTGAAGGGAGCGGTTCCCACTTTTAGGGGGCCGCTCCCTTTGCTGTACGTGCGCGATGTGCCGACCGGCACTTAGTCTGGACGCACAACGCCACATTTCCACGAGCGAGAAGCCACCGGCAGGCCGCCGGTCCTCGGTAGTGGCCCCCGGACCACTGACCCCGGGTGCTTCGATCGAAGACCGGCCCGCACCCGAAGGTGCGCTTCTCCTCCACCACCGTCCCCGGCCACACGGGCCGACGGACGAAAAGACGAACACGTAGGAGAAACCCATAGTGGAGAACGAGACCCACTACGCCGAGGCCGTCATCGACAACGGCGCCTTCGGCACCCGCACCATCCGCTTCGAGACGGGCCGCCTGGCCAAGCAGGCCGCCGGCTCCGCCGTCGCGTACCTGGACGACGACACGATGGTCCTCTCGGCCACCACCGCGTCGAAGAAGCCCAAGGACCAGCTCGACTTCTTCCCCCTCACGGTGGACGTCGAGGAGCGGATGTACGCGGCCGGCAAGATCCCCGGCTCCTTCTTCCGCCGGGAGGGCCGCCCCTCCGAGGACGCGATCCTCACCTGCCGCCTGATCGACCGGCCGCTGCGCCCCTCCTTCAAGAAGGGCCTGCGCAACGAGATCCAGATCGTCGAGACGATCATGGCGCTCAACCCGGACCACCTCTACGACGTGGTCGCGATCAACGCCGCCTCCTGCTCCACGCAGCTGGCCGGCCTGCCCTTCTCCGGCCCGATCGGCGGCACCCGTGTCGCCCTGATCAAGGGCCAGTGGGTCGCGTTCCCGACGCACACCGAGCTCGAGGACGCCGTCTTCGACATGGTCGTCGCCGGTCGCGTCCTGGAGGACGGCGACGTCGCGATCATGATGGTCGAGGCCGAGGCCACCGAGAAGACGATCGAGCTCGTCAAGGGCGGCGCCGAGGCGCCGACCGAGGAGATCGTCGCCGCCGGTCTCGAGGCCGCGAAGCCCTTCATCAAGGTCCTCTGCAAGGCCCAGTCGGACCTCGCTGCCAAGGCCGCCAAGCCGGTCGGCGAGTTCCCGGTCTTCCTCGACTACCAGGACGACGTCCTGGAGGCGCTCACCGCCGCCGTGAAGAGCGAGCTCGCCCAGGCGCTCACCATCGCCGGCAAGCAGGAGCGCGAGACCGAGCTCGACCGCATCAAGGAGCTCGCCGCCGAGAAGCTCCTCCCGGCCTTCGAAGGCCGCGAGAAGGAGATCTCGGGCGCCTACCGCGCGCTGACCAAGAAGCTGGTCCGCGAGCGGATCATCAAGGACAAGGTCCGCATCGACGGCCGCGGCATCACGGACATCCGTACGCTCGCCGCCGAGGTCGAGGCCATCCCGCGCGTGCACGGCTCGGCGCTGTTCGAGCGTGGCGAGACCCAGATCCTGGGCGTCACCACCCTCAACATGCTCCGCATGGAGCAGCAGCTGGACACCCTCTCCCCGGTGACCCGCAAGCGCTACATGCACAACTACAACTTCCCGCCGTACTCCGTCGGTGAGACCGGCCGCGTGGGCTCGCCCAAGCGCCGCGAGATCGGCCACGGCGCGCTCGCCGAGCGCGCCATCGTGCCGGTGCTGCCGACGCGCGAGGAGTTCCCGTACGCGATCCGTCAGGTGTCCGAGGCCCTCGGCTCCAACGGCTCGACGTCCATGGGCTCGGTCTGCGCCTCCACCATGTCGCTGCTGAACGCCGGTGTGCCGCTCAAGGCCCCCGTCGCCGGTATCGCCATGGGTCTGATCTCCGAGGAGATCGACGGCAAGACCCACTACGTCGCCCTCACCGACATCCTCGGTGCCGAGGACGCGTTCGGCGACATGGACTTCAAGGTCGCCGGTACGAAGACCTTCGTCACCGCGCTCCAGCTCGACACCAAGCTCGACGGCATCCCCGCCTCGGTCCTGGCCGCCGCGCTGAAGCAGGCCCGTGACGCGCGTCTGCACATCCTCGACGTGATGAACGAGGCGATCGACGTTCCGGACGAGATGTCCCCGAACGCGCCGCGCATCATCACCGTCAAGATCCCGGTGGACAAGATCGGTGAGGTCATCGGCCCCAAGGGCAAGATGATCAACCAGATCCAGGAGGACACCGGCGCCGACATCACGATCGAGGACGACGGCACCATCTACATCGGTGCCGCCCAGGGCTCGCAGGCCGAGGCCGCCCGCGCCACGATCAACGGCATCGCCAACCCGACCATGCCGGAGGTCGGCGAGCGCTACCTGGGTACGGTCGTCAAGACCACCACCTTCGGTGCCTTCGTCTCCCTGATGCCCGGCAAGGACGGTCTGCTGCACATCTCGCAGATCCGCAAGCTCGCCGGTGGCAAGCGCGTGGAGAACGTCGAGGACGTGCTCGCGGTCGGCTCCAAGGTCCAGGTCGAGATCGCCGAGATCGACCAGCGCGGCAAGCTCTCCCTCGTCCCCGTCATGGCGGACGACGAGAACACCGCCGCTGCGGATGACAAGGACGACACCGACCAGTGACGTCCCGTAGTTCCGCGACGACGGCCCGCCCCTCTTCGGAGGGGCGGGCCGTCGCCCGTACCCAAACGCTTCTCCCGGGCAAGGACGGCATCGGCACGGTCCGCCGCACCACCCTCCCCGGCGGCCTGCGCATCGTCACCGAGACCCTGCCCTCCGTACGCTCCGCCACCTTCGGCATCTGGGCGCACGTCGGATCCCGCGACGAGACGCCCACCCTCAACGGGGCCACGCACTACCTGGAACACCTCCTCTTCAAGGGCACGAAGAAGCGCAGCGCCCTCGACATCTCCGCCGCGCTCGACGCGGTCGGCGGCGAGATGAACGCCTTCACGGCGAAGGAGTACACCTGCTACTACGCCCGGGTCCTCGACACCGACCTGCCCCTGGCGATCGACGTCGTCTGCGACATGCTGACCGGCTCGCTGATCCTCCAGGAGGACGTGGACGCCGAGCGCGGCGTCATCCTCGAAGAGATCGCGATGACCGAGGACGACCCGGGCGACGTCGTGCACGACCTGTTCGCGCAGACCATGTTCGGCGACACCCCGCTCGGCCGGCCCGTGCTCGGCACCGTCGACACGATCAACGCCCTCGACCGCGGCCGGATCGCCCGCTTCTACAAGAAGCACTACGACCCGACCCACCTGGTCGTCGCCGCGGCGGGCAACATCGACCACGCCACGGTCGTACGCCAGGTCCGCCGCGCCTTCGAGAAGGCCGGCGCCCTCGGCCGTACCGACGCGACGCCGATCGGCCCCCGCGCCGGACACCGCACCATCCGCACCGCGGGCCGCGTCGAGGTCCTGGGACGCAAGACCGAGCAGGCCCACGTCGTCCTCGGCATGCCCGGCCTGGCCCGCACCGACGAACGCCGCTGGGCGCTCGGCGTGCTGAACACGGCCCTCGGCGGCGGTATGTCCTCGCGCCTCTTCCAGGAGGTCCGCGAGAAGCGCGGCCTCGCCTACAGCGTGTACTCGTACACCTCGGGCTTCGCCGACTGCGGCCTCTTCGGCGTGTACGCGGGCTGCCGCCCCAGCCAGGTCCACGACGTGCTGAAGATCTGCCGCGACGAGCTCGACAAGGTCGCCTCCGACGGACTGTCCGACGACGAGATCGCCCGTGCCGTCGGCCAGCTCTCCGGCTCGACCGTCCTCGGCCTGGAGGACACCGGCGCGCTGATGAACCGCATCGGCAAGAGCGAGCTCTGCTGGGGCTCGCAGATGTCGGTCGACGACATGCTGGCCGCGATCGCGGCGGTCACCCCGGACGAGGTCCGCGAGGTCGCCCGTGATGTGCTCGGGCAGCGCCCCTCGCTGTCCGTCATAGGGCCGCTGAAGGACAAGCAGGCGGCACGCCTGCACGAATCCGTCTCCTAGAGAGAGTGCACAGAGCAATGAGCAAGCTGCGCGTGGCGGTCCTCGGAGCCCAGGGCCGTATCGGCTCCGAGGCGGTACGGGCCGTCGAGGCCGCCGAGGACATGGAACTGGTCGCGGCCCTCGGCCGCGGCGACAAGCTGGAGACGCTCGCCGAGGCGGGCGCCCAGGTCGCGGTCGAGCTGACCACCCCGGCCTCCGTGATGGACAACCTCGACTACTGCGTACGCCACGGCATCCACGCGGTCGTCGGCACCACCGGCTGGACCGAGGAGCGCCTCGCGCGGCTGAACACCTGGCTCGCCGCCTCCCCGGAGACCGGCGTCCTGATCGCCCCGAACTTCTCCATCGGCGCGGTGCTCACCATGAAGTTCGCCCAGATCGCGGCCCCGTACTTCGAGTCCGTCGAGGTCGTCGAGCTGCACCACCCGAACAAGGTGGACGCCCCCAGCGGCACCGCCACCCGCACCGCCCAGCTGATCGCCGCGGCGCGCGCCGAGGCCGGCCTCGGCGCTCAGCCGGACGCGACGGCGACCGCCCTGGACGGGGCGCGCGGCGCGGACGTCGACGGCGTCCCGGTGCACGCCGTACGCCTGCGGGGCCTGCTGGCCCACCAGGAGGTCCTGCTCGGTGGCGAGGGCGAGACCCTGACCGTCCGTCACGACTCGCTGCACCACTCCAGCTTCATGCCGGGCATCCTCCTGGGCGCCCGCCGGGTGGTCACGACTCCGGGCCTCACCTTCGGCCTCGAGCACTTCCTGGACCTGGGCTGACGGCCATGGGCGGAAAGATCACGTACGTCTTCCTCGCCACCGTGCTGGTGCTCGTCTTCGGCGTGGTGGCGATGGAGGGCGTCCTGCTCCTGCTGACCGGCGAACCGGCCGCCATGGGCATGGGCGCGGTCGCGTTTCTGCTGCCCTGCGTGGGTGGCTGGTTCCTCTGGAAGAACACCGCCTTCGCGCGGAACGCGCAGCGGCTCGCCCGCGAGCTGGAGGCCGAGGGCGGCCTGCCCGTGGACGAGCTGAAGCGCACGGCCGGCGGCCGCATCGACCGGGACTCGGCCGACGAGGTCTTCGCGCGGCGGCGAGCCGAGACCGAGGACTCCCCGGACGACTGGCGCTGCTGGTTCCGGCTCGCGGTCGCCTATCACGACGCCCGCGACACCCCGCGCGCCCGCAAGGCGATGCAGCGCGCGATCGCCCTCCACGAGGGCCGGACGGTCAACGCCTAGCGGTCGAGCCCAGCGGGCGAAGTGCCGTGCTCAGCGCGGGGCGTGGGCGCCGTACTCGGCGTTCCACGCCTCGATCGTGTCGGCCGCGCGGTCGAACGCCTCGACGCGGGAGAGGAAGTCGGCGTTGTGGTCGGTGAGCAGAGCGATCTGCTCATCACCCTGCCGTACGAGAAGCAGCGCCTGGCCCTGCACGGTACGGGGCAGGCCCAGCCACCGCACGGGCTGCTGCACCGTGCGCAGCTCCGTCACGCGCGGCCAGGCGACCGTGGCCGTGGAGAAGAAGCCGACACGGCGCACACCGTGACGGCTCACCCATGTGCCCACCCTCAACGCCCGCAGCGCACCGGCGATGAGGACCCCGGCGAGCCCGAAGGTCGCGAGGGAACCGCCCGCCGCGCCCGCCGCCGCGATGATCACGGCGGCGAAGAGCACGAACGAGGCGAGCAGCAGCGCGAGCGCCGCGGCCCCGACCCGCCAGGGTCCGGGCCGGTAGGGCCGACGCCACTGATCGTGGTCGTCGAACGGCAGCGCGACGTCGTCGTTCGCGTCAAAAGCGCGGTCGGCCGTCAGAAAGGGCAGGGGCACGACTGATCCTCACTCACAAGCACGCTCGAAGGGGCTGTGCCCGGTGAGGCTACCCAGGTGGTCTCGACCAGGGCCACCCCAGGGGGCCGAACTGCTCAGCGGCTGACGGAAGCCTCGGAGTGCTGCCGGTGGCCCTCGGCCGCACCGGACTGCATGGACGGCATTCCGAAGAGCAGCGAGCCGACGAGACCGGCCACGACGGTCAGCCCGACCAGCGTACGGCCCATCACCTCGGAGACACTGAGGCGCTCCCTGGGCGGCGGAGTGACGTTACTGCGGAAGCGGTCGGCATCGGCGACGAACGCGAACGGGACGGCTTCTCGCCGGGTGAACATGGAGCCACTCTCCTTGGATTGCGTGGTGTGCGGTGTCACAGGGACAGACGAGCGAAGTCGCCGTTCGGTGCCCGATTTCCCCGGATTGACGAAAGAAAGCCGCCCGGCTGGGTGCAGGTGCCGATGGCCGATCCAGCCCCCGTAAAGTGGGCGCCGCCCGAGCGACGCACTTTGGAAGGACCCCGCCGGTGACCGACACCCCCGCAGAAGACCTCAAGCCCAGTTTCCGCAGCGATGTGACCGTCGAGCTGGTGAAGCACAGCGCCGCCGACTCGGACGTGCTGTGGGCGGCCCGCGTCTCCACCGCGGGGGAGCAGTCGCTCGACGAGCTGCAGAAGGACCCCGAGCGGTCCAAGGGGCTCATCAACTACCTGATGCGGGACCGGCACGGCAGCCCCTTCGAGCACAACTCGATGACCTTCTTCATCAGCGCCCCGATCTTCGTCTTCCGCGAGTTCATGCGTCACCGCGTCGGTTGGTCGTACAACGAGGAGTCGGGCCGCTACAGGGAGCTGGAGCCGGTCTTCTACGTCCCTGACGCCTCGCGGAAGCTGGTGCAGGAGGGCCGCCCGGGCAAGTACGTCTTCGTCGAGGGCACCGAGGCCCAGCAGGAACTGACCGGCCGCGTCATGGAGGATTCCTACGTTCAGGCGTACGCGGCGTACCAGGAGATGCTCGCCGCCGGCGTCGCCCGCGAGGTCGCCCGCGCGGTCCTGCCCGTCGGCCTCTTCTCCTCGATGTACGCCACCTGCAACGCGCGCTCGCTGATGCACTTCCTCGGCCTGCGCACCCAGCACGAGCTGGCCACGGTGCCGTCCTTCCCCCAGCGGGAGATCGAGATGGTCGGCGAGAAGATGGAAAAGCACTGGGCTCAGCTCATGCCGCTGACCTATGCCGCGTTCAACAAGAACGGCCGTGTGGCCCCATAAAGAACAGATGTACGGCCGCACCCCACGAAGTGTCCGTATTGCGGCGTTTCACGAAGTTCATCTAGGCTGATCAAACGGACCCGGCACTGCTTGAACCCCCGAGCAGGCAGTGCCGGGCTCCCTTTCTCACGTCCCCCTAGGGGGCGCCGGGCGCTGAGCAGCGAGTAGCGTGTTACCCATGGCTCCGATCTCCACTCCGCAGACCCCCTTCGGGAGGGTCCTCACCGCCATGGTCACGCCCTTCACGGCTGACGGCGCACTCGACCTCGACGGTGCCCAGCGACTCGCCGCCCATCTGGTGGACGCCGGCAACGACGGCCTCGTCGTCAACGGCACCACCGGCGAGTCCCCGACCACCAGCGACGCGGAGAAATCGGAGCTGGTACGAGCCGTACTGGACGCGGTCGGCGACCGCGCCCACGTCGTCGCCGGCATCGGCACCAACGACACCCACCACTCCATCGAGCTCGCCCGCACCGCCGAACGCGACGGCGCGCACGGCCTGCTCGCCGTCACCCCGTACTACAACAAGCCCCCGCAAGAGGGCCTGTACCGGCACTTCTCGGCCATCGCCGACGCCACCGAGCTTCCGGTGATGCTCTACGACATCCCCGGCCGCAGCGGCGTCCCGATCGACACCGAGACGATCGTCCGCCTCGCCGAGCACCCCAGGATCGTCGCCAACAAGGACGCCAAGGGTGACCTGGGGCGGGCCAGCTGGGCCATCGCCCGATCCGGTCTGGCCTGGTACTCCGGCGACGACATGCTCAACCTGCCGCTGCTCTCCGTGGGCGCCTGCGGTTTCGTCTCCGTCGTCGGCCACGTCGTGACCCCGGAGCTCCGTGCCCTCCTGGACGCCCACCTGAACGGCGAGGTCCAGAAGGCCACCGAGATCCACCAGCGGCTCCTGCCGATCTACACCGGCATGTTCCGCACCCAGGGCGTCATGACCACCAAGGCCGCCCTCGCCCTCCAGGGCCTCCCGGCGGGTCCCCTGCGCATGCCGCTCGTGGAGCTTTCCCCCCAGGAAACCGCCCAGCTCAAGCTCGATCTCGCCGCCGGCGGGGTAGAGATCTAGCAAAAGACTTCACAACTGAATATCGGATCTGCGGACGCGACGAGAGTTTCCGGCGTCCGACGAGATCCCCTGACACAGACAACAGCAAGTGCACGAATGTCATGCGCGCCACGTGCCCGAGCGGTACGTGGCGCGTGTGGTGAGGAGAGTCTTTTGAGTCATCCGCATCCTGAACTCGGCGCCCCGCCGAAGCTGCCGAAGGGCGGCCTGCGCGTCACCCCGCTCGGCGGGCTCGGTGAGATCGGCCGCAACATGACGGTCTTCGAGTTCGACGGCCGGCTGCTGATCGTCGACTGCGGCGTCCTCTTCCCCGAGGAGGAGCAGCCGGGCATCGACTTGATCCTGCCCGACTTCACCATCATCCGGGACCGCCTCGACCAGGTCGAAGGGATCGTGCTCACGCACGGTCACGAGGACCACATCGGCGCCGTCCCCTACCTGCTCCGGCTCAAGCCGGACATCCCGCTCATCGGCTCCAAGCTGACCCTCGCCCTGATCGAGGCCAAGCTGCAGGAGCACCGCATCCGCCCCTACACCCTCGAGGTGAAGGAGGGCGACCGGGAGAACCTGGGCGCCTTCGACTGCGAGTTCATCGCGGTCAACCACTCCATCCCCGACGCCCTGGCCGTCGCCATCCGCACCCCCGCGGGCATGGCCGTCGCCACCGGCGACTTCAAGATGGACCAGCTCCCGATGGACGGCCGGCTCACCGACCTCCACGCGTTCGCGCGGCTCAGCGAGGAGGGCATCGACCTCCTGCTGTCCGACTCGACGAACGCCGAGGTCCCCGGCTTCGTCCCGCCGGAGAAGGACATCTCCAACGTTCTGCGGAACGTGTTCGCGAACGCCCAGAAGCGGATCATCGTGGCGAGCTTCGCCAGCCACGTCCATCGCATCCAGCAGATCCTCGACGCGGCGCACGAGTACGGACGGCGGGTGGCCTTCGTCGGCCGTTCGATGGTCCGCAACATGGGCATCGCCCGTGACCTGGGCTACCTGAGGGTCCCGGCCGGCCTGGTCGTCGACGTCAAGACGCTCGACGACCTCCCGGACGACGAGGTCGTGCTGGTCTGTACGGGATCGCAGGGCGAGCCCATGGCGGCCCTGTCCCGGATGGCCAACCGCGACCACCAGATCCGGATCGTCCAGGGCGACACCGTGATCCTGGCGTCCTCGCTCATCCCGGGCAACGAGAACGCGGTCTACCGCGTGATCAACGGCCTGACCCGCTGGGGTGCCAACGTCATCCACAAGGGCAATGCCAAGGTCCACGTCTCGGGCCACGCCTCGGCCGGCGAGCTGCTGTACTTCTACAACATCTGCAAGCCGAAGAACCTGATGCCGGTCCACGGCGAATGGCGCCACCTGCGTGCCAACGCCGAGCTCGGCGCGCTGACCGGTGTTCCCAAGGACCACATCGTCATCGCCGAGGACGGCGTGGTCGTCGACCTGGTCGACGGCAAGGCCAGGATCGTCGGCAAGGTCCAGGCCGGTTACGTGTACGTCGACGGCCTCTCGGTCGGCGACGTCACCGAGGCATCCCTGAAGGACCGCCGCATTCTCGGCGACGAGGGCATCATCTCGGTCTTCCTGGTCGTGGACGCCTCGACCGGCAAGATCGTCAGCGGCCCGAACATCCATGCCCGGGGTTCCGGCATCGAGGACTCGGCGTTCGACGCCGTGATTCCGAAGGTGGAGCAGGCCCTCAACAAGTCGGCCCAGGACGGTGTGGTCGAACCCCATCAGCTGCAGCAGCTGATTCGCCGGACGGTCGGCAAGTGGGTCTCGGACACCTACCGCCGCCGCCCGATGATCCTCCCGGTCGTCGTGGAGGTCTGAGCAGCCGGCGCTGCCTGACCAGCGTCAACCCGGAGCGGGGCGCCTCGATTTGCATCGGGGCGCCCCGCTCCAGTACGTTTACGGCTCCGCCAGCAAGGGAAGCCCGGCACACTCGTGTGCCCGAACGGGTGACCGGAAGGGGCGGGGAATTCGACTCAGAAGTTCTGATAAAGTCGGATCAACGCCGGAAAGCAGATCGGGAAACCGAAGAAGCTGGAAAGCGCCGAGGAAATCGGATCGGAAAGATCTGATAGAGTCGGAAACGCAAGACCGAAGGGAAAAGCCCGGAGGAAAGCCCGAGAGGGTGAGTACGAAGGA
>NZ_JBVHWN010000032.1:0-11999 GCF_055564335.1 Streptomyces sp. NPDC029139
CCACCCGATACGACAAGACCGCCCAGTCCTACGAAGCAGCCGTCACCCTCGCATCGCTCCTGATGTGGGCGTGACATTTGACGACAGAACCTAGGGGGGCCGGTCCTCCCCGGACGGGGAGATCAACCCTGTGCGTACCCTCCGTACGGTCCGTACCCGGGGGTCAGCCCCGCGCCGGGCGTCAGTCCTGCCCGTACCGGGGGTCGACCGACTCCGGGGAGAGGCCCAGCAGCTCCGCCACCTGCTCCACGACGACCTCGTGGACGAGCAGCGCCCGCTCGTCACGGCTCTTCGAGCGGATCTCGACCGGCCGCCGGTAGACGACGATCCGGGCGGGCCCGCTCTTCTCCGCCGGCGCGGCCCCGCCCAGCGGCACCGACTCGCCCGGCACCGTCGGCGGCACGTCGAGGACCATGAACTCCACCTCGGCCAGCTGCGGCCAGCGCCGCTCCAGGCGCTCCACGGAGTCCAGGACCAGATCGCGGAAGGTGTCGGCCCGGGTCACGGACAACGGCACCTGCGGCGGGGCGACCGGCCCGCGCATACCGCGGCCGTGGCGGTCGCGGCGGCGCGTCCGTGGCTCCACCGGAACCGGACGGGACTCCGCCGCGTGGGGCTCGGACGGACGGGACGAGGGGTTCGGCGGCACAGGACTGTCCATCACTGACGCAGCGTAACTCTCCTCGGTGCCCGCCGAGGATGGCGCACGCGTGCCGCCTCGACACCGGCCGGACCCGGGCTGTCGATAGTTGAACGTTCCGGCCAGGCACGGGCTCGATTCCATGGACTTCCGCGATCGGCCATCTGGCCGTGGTTGACCGGATTCCTGTCGGCCGTTGTCCGGATCGACCGCCGTCCCCACCTCCGCTCCTCTCCTTACGCGCAGGTCAGCACGGCCACCCCGAGCGGCGCCGTGTCCGACCTCACACCGCGACACGGTGGAGTGACACGGTGGAGAGTCGTCGCGGCCCGCTCAAGAGTGCGGTACCGTCCAACGTCGTGAGCCCTGTACGTCGCTGTTCGCGCACCGCGTGCGGCCGCCCTGCCGTCGCGACACTGACGTACGTCTATGCCGACTCGACTGCGGTCCTCGGCCCGCTCGCCACCTACGCCGAGCCCCACTGCTACGACCTGTGTGCCGAACACAGCGAGCGCCTCACCGCGCCGCGCGGCTGGGAGGTCGTCCGGCTCTCCGACGGCTCCGCCCCCGCCCGCCCCAGCGGTGACGACCTCGAAGCCCTCGCCAACGCGGTACGGGAAGCGGCGCGCCCCCAGGAGCGCGCGGCCGAGGCCGGCGGCAAGGGCGGCGGGCGCGGCGGCGACCCGGTGGAGATCGGACGCCGCGGACACCTGCGCGTCCTGCGCTCCCCCGACTCCTGAGCCCGGGAAGCGGCGACCCGCCCTGGCCACTCGGGAGGGTTCCTCGGGAGCCCCTGACGGCCCAGGCGCTCTGCCCCCTCCTCCCCGACCCCCGGTAGGTTGGACCTTCGTACACGCGCCGCACACGCGTGCCCAGGCTTGAGGATTCAGGAGGGTTGTTCCGTGGCTGCTGATCTGTCGCAGATCGTGAAGGCGTACGACGTTCGCGGGGTGGTGCCGGATCAGTGGGACGAGACGCTCGCCGAGCTGTTCGGCGCCGCGTTCGTCCGCGTGACGGGCGCCGACGCGATCGTCGTCGGCCATGACATGCGGCCCTCGTCGCCGGGCCTGTCGGGCGCCTTCGCCCGTGGCGCGGCCCGCCTCGGCGCCGATGTCACCCTGATCGGGCTCTGCTCCACGGACCAGCTGTACTTCGCCTCGGGCAGCCTCGGCCTGCCGGGCGCGATGTTCACGGCCTCGCACAACCCGGCCCAGTACAACGGCATCAAGATGTGCCGCGCCGGCGCGGCGCCAGTCGGCCAGGACACCGGCCTCGCCGAGATCCGCGCCCTGGTGGAGCGGTGGACGGACGAGGGCGCCCCGGACGCGGCCCCCACCACCGGCACCATCACCGAGCAGGACACGCTGCGGGACTACGCGGCCCACCTGACGGCGCTCGTCGACCTCACCGCCATCCGCCCGCTGAAGGTCGTCGTGGACGCCGGAAACGGCATGGGCGGCCACACCGTCCCCACCGTCCTCGCGGGCCTGCCGCTGGACGTCGTGCCGATGTACTTCGAGCTCGACGGCACCTTCCCGAACCACGAGGCCAACCCCCTCGACCCGAAGAACATCGTCGACCTCCAGGCCCGCGTCCGGGCCGAGGGCGCCGACCTCGGCCTCGCCTTCGACGGCGACGCCGACCGCTGCTTCGTCGTCGACGAGCGCGGCGAGGCGGTCTCCCCGTCCGCGATCACGGCGCTGGTCGCCGCCCGCGAGCTGGCCAAGACCCCTGGCGGCACGATCATCCACAACCTGATCACCTCCTGGTCCGTCCCCGAGGTCGTGCGCGAGAACGGCGGCACGCCGGTCCGCACCCGCGTCGGCCACTCCTTCATCAAGGGAGAGATGGCGAAGACGGGCGCGATCTTCGGCGGCGAGCACTCCGCCCACTACTACTTCAAGGACTTCTGGAACGCCGACACGGGCATGCTCGCGGCGCTCCACGTGCTCGCCGCCCTCGGCGGCCAGGACGGCACGCTCTCGGAGCTGGTCTCCTCGTACGACCGCTACGTCGGCTCGGGCGAGATCAACTCCACGGTCGACGACCAGAAGGCCCGGGCGGCGGCGGTCAAGGCGGCGTACACCGGCCAGGACGGCATCACCCTCGACGAGCTGGACGGCCTGACGGTGTCGGCGGACGACTGGTGGTTCAACCTCCGCCCCTCCAACACCGAGCCGCTGCTCCGCCTGAACGTCGAGGCCCGCGACGAGGCCACGATGGCCAAGGTCCGCGACGAGGTCCTCGCCGTGGTCCGCGCGACGGACTGACGCCACTACCCCCGGGGGACGGGCCGGGCGGGGGAGCCGCGCGCCCCGTCCCCCGGCGGTAGGCTGACCAGGCCCGAAGGGCAGCACCACCATCGTTCTGTGCGAAGGGAAAACCCATGCCGCTCGAAGCCGGCCTCCTGGAGATCCTGGCCTGTCCGGCGTGCCACGCGCCGCTGAACGACCGCACGGCGGCCGACACCCCGGAACTGATCTGCACGGGCGACGACTGCGGCCTGGCCTACCCGGTCCGCGACGGCATCCCCGTCCTCCTGGTGGACGAGGCGCGCCGCCCGAACTAGGGCACCCCGCAGCCGCCGACGGCGCGCACCACGCTCGGGAAGGCCCGTTCGGGAAGGCCCGTTCGGGAAGGCCCGTTCGGGAAGGCCCGCACGGGAAGATCCGCTCGGGAAGGCCCGCTCGGGAAGATCCGCTCGGGAAGGCCCGCGCCTGCGTGTTCTCAGTCGTACCGGGGAAGCGGGTGGGAAGAGCAAGCCCGGCCGCAGGCCGGGCGCGCCACACCAGCACCCCGCACCACCACCCGCCCCGCACCGCCCGGAGGCACCGCCACATGCTCGACGAGACCCTCCTCGACGCACCGGACGCCCTCGCCCTCGCCGACCGCCGCGGCCTCCTCCGCGGCGCCGCCGAAGCGGGCGCGCGGGTACGGACTGCCGCCCGCCACGCCACCGAGGCCGGTATCGCCGAGCTCAGCCCCGAGGGCCGGCCGCGCTCGGTCCTGGTCGCGGGCCCCGGCACCGCGGCGGCAGGCGTCGCCGACCTGGTCGGCGCCCTCGCCGGCGCCGCCGCCCCCGTCATCCGGCTCCAGCCCACCGGCGTCGCCCCCGCCCCGGGCGCCCTGCGCTGGGCGCTCCCCGGCTGGGCCGGCTCCGTGGACCTGCTCCTCGTCCCCACCACCGACGGCTCCGAACCCGGACTCGCCCTCCTCGCCGAGCAGGCGTACCGCCGCGGCATCACCGTCGTCGCCGTCGCCCCCAAGAGCTCCCCGCTCGCCGAGGCCGTCAGCGGCCCCCGCGGACTGCTCGTCCCCATGGCGATGGCCCCGCACGAGAGCCTGGAGGAGTACGAGGAGACTCTCGCCGCCGGACCCGGCTCCCTGTGGGCCCTGTTCACCCCGCTTCTCGCCCTGCTCGACCGGGTCGGGCTCCTCGAAGCGCCGTCCGAGACCCTGGAGAAGGTCGCCGACCGCCTGGACCGTACGGCCGAACGCTGTGGCCCCGCCATCGCCACGTACAGCAATCCGGCCAAGACGCTCGCCGCCGAACTCGCCGACTCGCTGCCGCTGATCTGGACCGAGGGCGACGCCGCGGGCCCCGTCGGCCGCCGGTTCGCCGCCGTACTGGCCGAGCTGGCCGGACTGCCCGCGCTCGCCGCCGAACTGCCCGAGGCGCTGCCCGCCCACGGCGTGCTCCTCGCCGGCGACTACGCCGCCGGGGCCGACCCCGACGACTTCTTCCGCGACCGCGTCGACGAGGCACAGGCCCTGCGCGCCCGGGTCGTCCTGCTCCGCGACCGCCCGGCCGACGCCGGCGGCCTCACCGCCGCGCCCGCCGCCCGCGAGCTGGCACTCAGCCACGGCACGGCCATCAGCGAACTGGAGCCGGAGGACGGCAGCGAACTGGAGACCCTCGCCGAACTCCTCGCCGTCACCGACTTCGCCGCCGTCTACCTCGCCCTGGCCTCGGCCGGTATCGCCCCACCGCACTGACCCCGCCGTGGGACCGCGCCCGCACCGACGCGGCGCGCCGGACGCGGCCCGCCCGACCGGGGAGCACCCCGGCGTACCCCGCCATACGTCGCCGAGACACCCCACGGCCACCACCCGCTGAGACACTCCGCCGACCCACCTCCCGCCCCGAGGAAAGCTGGAACGTTCGATGGACCGCCTCGTCAACACCGTTCGCCCCTACGCCTGGGGCTCCACGACCGCCCTCCCGGAACTGCTCGGCACCACCCCCACCGGTGAGCCCCAGGCCGAGATGTGGATGGGCGCCCACCCCGGCGCCCCGTCCCGCACGGAGCGCGGACCGCTGAACGAGGTCATCGACGCCGATCCCGTACGCGAGCTGGGTGCCCCGGCCGTCGAGAAGTTCGGCCCGCACCTGCCCTTCCTCTTCAAGGTGCTCGCCGCCGGCGCCCCGCTCTCCCTCCAGGTCCACCCCGACCTCGCCCAGGCCAGGGCCGGGTTCGCCGCCGAGGAGGCGGCCGGCGTCCCGATCGACGCGCCCCACCGCAACTACAAGGACGCCAGCCACAAGCCCGAACTGATCTGCGCCCTCACGCCGTTCACCGGACTGTGCGGCTTCCGCGACCCGGTCGAGGCCGCCGACACCCTCGCCGCCCTCGGCGTGGACTCCCTCAAGCCGTACGTCGACCTCCTGCACGCCCACCCCGAAGAAGCCGCGCTGCGCGAGGTCATGACGGCCCTGCTCACGGCCGACCACGAGGAGATCGCGCACACCGTCACCGAGGCCGCGGCCGCCGCCACCCGCCTCGGCGGCGCCCACACGCCGTACGCCACCCTCGCCCACCACTTCCCGGGCGACGCCGGCGTCCTCGCCGCCATGCTGCTCAACCCCGTCCAACTCCAGCCCGGCGAAGCGCTCTTCCTCGGCGCGGGCGTACCGCACGCCTACCTCGACGGCCTCGGCGTCGAGATCATGGCCAACTCGGACAACGTGCTGCGCTGCGGGCTCACCCCCAAGCACGTCGACGTCCCGGAGCTGCTGCGGGTCGTCCGCTTCGAGCCCGACGAACCGGCCGTCCTGCGCCCCGAGGCGTCCGAGTCGGGCGAAGAGGTCTACGACACCCCGGTCGAGGAGTTCCGACTCTCCCGATTCGTACGGGCGGAGGGCGCGGCGCCCACCGACGTCACCGCACGCGGCGCACAGATCCTGCTCGCCATCGCGGGCAGGATCACAGCGGGCGACATGACCCTCGCCCCCGGCGAATCGGTCTTCGTCCCGGCGGGCGAAACAACCGAACTGTCCGGTACGGGCACGGTCTTTCGCGCCACCGTCGCGGCCTGATGCAACAATGACCGGCCGTACGGCGGCCACAGTGCCGGAGCATCGACGAAGGGAACACGTACACCCATGAGCGCGTCAGGCGGAACCAAGGCGATCGTCGCGGCACTCGCCGCGAATCTCGCGATCGCGGTAGCCAAGTTCGTGGCGTACCTCTTCAGCGGTTCGTCCTCGATGCTCGCCGAGAGCGTCCACTCGCTCGCCGACTCCGGCAACCAGGGGCTCCTGCTCCTCGGCGGCAAGAAGGCCAAGCGCGAGGCGACCCCGCAGCACCCCTTCGGCTACGGCCGCGAGCGGTACATCTACGCCTTCCTCGTCTCCATCGTGCTCTTCTCCGTCGGTGGCATGTTCGCCATCTACGAGGGCTACGAGAAGATCAAGGACCCGCACGAGATCGAGGCCTGGTACTGGCCGGTCGGCGTCCTCGTCTTCGCGATCATCGCCGAGACATTCTCCTTCCGCACGGCCATCAAGGAGTCGAACGAGGTCCGCGGCGGCCTCTCCTGGACCCAGTTCGTCCGCCGGGCCAAGGCTCCCGAACTGCCGGTCGTCCTCCTGGAGGACCTCGGCGCGCTCGTCGGCCTGATCCTCGCCCTCGGCGGCGTCGGCCTCGCGCTCCTGACCGGCGACGGCATCTGGGACGGCATCGGCACCCTGTGCATCGGCGTCCTTCTCATCCTGATCGCGATCATCCTCGCCGCCGAGACCAAGTCGCTGCTGCTCGGCGAGTCCGCCGGCATCGACGACGTGAAGAAGATCGAGGACGCCATCGTCGACGGCGAGACCGTCACCCGCCTCATCCACATGCGCACCCTCCACCTCGGCCCGGAGGAGCTCCTCGTCGCCGCCAAGATCGCCGTCCAGCACGACGAGACGGCCACCGAGGTCGCGACCGCCATCGACGCGGCCGAGGCGCGCATCCGCGCCGCCGTCCCGATCGCCCGGGTCATCTACCTGGAGCCGGACATCTACAGCGAGTCCGCCGCGGCGGCGGGCACGAAGCCCTCCACGCCCCCGGGCGACGCGAGCCACTGACGCACATCACGACGAGCGGCGCCGCCGGAGGCTCCGCTCGGGCAAGGGCCCGGGGTCACCACGACCCCGGGCCCTTCGCCGTACCGGCGTCCGCCCCCCTCCCGGCACCGTGGGCACATCCGCTCGGCACCGGCCGGATCCGGCCGGTCCGGAGCCCGGCGGACTGTGGCCCGCCGCGCCGATCGGTGTAGATTCGTGACCAGCCAGACGTCGCTGCTGATGGCGGTCGGGCGGTCCGTACGGACCGGCCGAGGGAGAGAGGGCCTCCGACGACTGCACCGCGGGAGTACCGGGCATTCGTATGCCCGCGCTACGCCACCACGCGGTGTCAGGCGCCCCGACCGACCCTCGCACCCGATCCACGAGGAGCAGCCCAGTCATGACGACTGTCGCCAACCAGCAGGACTTCAAGGTCGCCGACCTGTCCCTTGCCGCCTTCGGCCGCAAGGAGATCACCCTGGCCGAGCACGAGATGCCCGGCCTGATGTCGATCCGCCGCGAGTACGCCGCGCAGCAGCCGCTGGCCGGAGCCCGCATCACCGGCTCCCTGCACATGACCGTGCAGACGGCCGTCCTCATCGAGACGCTCGTCGCCCTCGGCGCCGAGGTCCGCTGGGCCTCCTGCAACATCTTCTCCACCCAGGACCACGCCGCCGCGGCCATCGCCGTCGGCCCGAACGGCACCCCCGAGGCCCCCGCCGGCGTCCCGGTCTTCGCCTGGAAGGGCGAGACCCTGGAGGAGTACTGGTGGTGCACGGAGCAGGCCCTGACCTGGCCGAACACGCCCACCGGCGGCCCGAACATGATCCTGGACGACGGCGGTGACGCCACCCTCCTCGTCCACAAGGGCGTCGAGTTCGAGAAGGCCGGCTCCGCCCCGGACCCGTCGACCGCGGACAGCGAGGAGTACGGCCACATCCTCCGTCTCCTCAACCGCACCCTCGGCGAGAACCCGCAGAAGTGGACGCAGCTCGCGTCCGAGATCCGCGGCGTGACGGAGGAGACCACGACCGGTGTCCACCGCCTCTACGAGATGCAGCAGGCCGGCTCCCTCCTCTTCCCGGCGATCAACGTGAACGACGCCGTGACCAAGTCGAAGTTCGACAACAAGTACGGCTGCCGCCACTCCCTGATCGACGGCATCAACCGCGCCACCGACGTCCTCATCGGCGGCAAGGTCGCGGTCGTCTTCGGCTACGGCGACGTCGGCAAGGGCTGCGCCGAGTCCCTCCGCGGCCAGGGCGCCCGCGTCATCGTCACCGAGATCGACCCCATCTGCGCCCTGCAGGCCGCGATGGACGGCTACCAGGTCGCCACCCTCGACGACGTGGTGGAGACGGCCGACATCTTCATCACCACGACCGGCAACAAGGACATCATCATGGCGTCGGACATCGCCAAGATGAAGCACCAGGCCATCGTCGGAAACATCGGCCACTTCGACAACGAGATCGACATGGCGGGCCTGGCCCAGATCCCGGGCATCGTCAAGGACGAGGTCAAGCCGCAGGTCCACACCTGGACCTTCCCCGACGGCAAGGTCGTCATCGTCCTGTCCGAGGGCCGGCTCCTCAACCTGGGCAACGCGACGGGGCACCCGTCCTTCGTGATGTCGAACTCGTTCGCGGACCAGACCCTGGCCCAGATCGAGCTCTTCACCAAGCCGGAGCAGTACCCGACCGACGTCTACGTGCTGCCCAAGCACCTCGACGAGAAGGTCGCCCGCCTCCACCTCGACGCGCTCGGCGTCAAGCTCACCACCCTGCGCCCCGAGCAGGCCGCCTACATCGGCGTCAAGGTCGAGGGCCCGTACAAGCCGGACCACTACCGCTACTGATGCCGGGACCGACGGCGCCCGTGCACTGACCCACGCCCGTCCCGCACACCCGTAGAGGAAACAGGCAGGCCCCCGCACCCCCGTGCCGGGGGCCTGCCCCGTCTACCGCCCCAGCAAGCACCCCGAGGACCCATGCCCCGCGGCCGCTATTCGCTCCATGATCCGCACGATCACACCCCCCTCGGTGAAGAGCACTTCAACTGCGCGCCCGGCCCCTCCGGCTGGCGCTACGTCTCACAGACCACCACCCCCTCCGGCGATCACGCCGGCTCCGTCGACCTGGCCATCGACGAACTCGGCCGCCCCATCCGCCTCGAACTCCACGCCGCGAGCTGGCAGGTCCGCGGCGCCGCCCTCGACGGCGTCACCTGGGTCCGCACCGACCCCACCGGCACCCACGCCACGGAAGGCAATGTGCGCGCCCATGCCTTCACCGGCGCCTCACCGGCGTTCCTCGTCGCTCTCACACGACTTCTGCGTCTCACCCCCGCTTCCCCCGCGACCCGCGTCCGGCTCGTCGCCTTCACAAGTCCCGTGCTCGCCCCCCTCACGATCGACCAGTCCTGGGCCCTGGTGAAGAGTGAAACGCACACCACTGACAACGGCCCGCTGATCGTGGACGAGTACCAGGTCAACGCCCTGGACACGGGGGAGCAGCACACAGTCCACATCACCGGCGACGTGGTCCTCTCCGCCCCCGGCATCGAACTCGAAGCCCTCGAAACCCCGCCCTCGGTCTGGCCCTAGGCGGGTGGAGCGAACCCGGTCCCGGACCCTCCGGCACGCGACGCTCCCGCGTCCGGAGGCGCGACGGGCGGCGCCACGGGCCGAACAACGGGCGCGACGGCCGGACCGACGGGCGGGGCAGCCGGGGATACGGGAGCCGTGAACCCGGGCGTGGGCTCGCCCCCACCCCGCCCGGTCGAGGCGAAGGCCCGCCGCGCCTCCCGCGCCTGCCGCTCACCGACGACCCCGGCCAGATAGGCCGCGGCCGGCACACCCGGCGGCGGAGGCGTTCCCGTCCGCGCGACCAGGTCATCGGCCAGCCGTTCGGCAAGCCGCCTCCCCACCTCCGGATCCAGCTGTCGCATCCGGGTCAGGTACTGCCGTATCTCCAGCCACAGCCCGTCCGGCACCGCCGACAGATCCAGCTCGGCGAACCGTCCCACGAGCCACGGCGGGGGAGGCGGCACGACCGCGCTCCGATCCGTCGGCACCCGCTCGCGCACCACCAGCGTCCCCGCGAAGACGTCCCCGATCCGCCGCCCCCGCTCCGACACCAGCGAAGCGATACAGGCGACGACCCCGAACGTCAGCAGGATCTCCACGACCCCCATCGCCCCACGCACCAGCGCGTGCCGGAAACGGATCGGCCCCCCGTCGTCCCGCACCACCCGAAGCCCACACGCCAGCTTCCCCAGCGAGCGCCCGTGCGTCAGCGTCTCCACCGCGATGGGCGCCCCGACGAGCACCAGCAGGAACGACGCGATGGATATCGCCATCTGCGCGGCCTCGTCCAGCGAGGCGGTGGCCATCGCGAGCCCGATCGTGATCAGCAGATAGACGGCCCACACCGCCAGGAGATCGAGGAACAGCGCCAGAGCCCGGCTCGGCAGCCGCGCCGGCTGCAACCCCAGTACGACGGCGTCCCCCGTCACAACCCCGCTCACGGCGCCCACCCTTCTCCGGCCTTCCCGACCCCTCGGTACGACAGTCTGCCAAGCTGACCCGCAGCGCGCCGCCGCCGTAGTACGGACCCGTACGCACCCAGTGCCTGGAGCAGCAGCCGATCATGGACCTCGACGTCTACGTCACCGCCCACCGAGCCGAGTGGGACCGTCTCGACCACCTCCTGCGCCGAGGTGGAAAGCTCACCGGCGCCGAGGCCGACGAACTCGTCTCCCTCTACCAGCGGACGGCCACCCATCTCTCGCTGATCCAGTCCAGCGCCCCGGACCCCATGCTCACGGCCCGGCTCACCCAGCTCGTCGCCCGCGCCCGCGCCGCGGTCACCGGCACCCGCCGCTCCTCCTGGCGGGACGTGACCGGCTTCCTCACGGCGGGCTTCCCGGCGGCCGTCTACCGCTCCCGCCACTGGTGGGTCCCGACGGCCGTCCTCTCCACCCTCCTCGCCGCGATCATCGGCTGGTGGATCGGTGCGCACCCCGAGGTCCAGTCCGCGATCGGCGCCCCGGCCGAACTGCGCGAGATGACCCGCCCGGGCGGCCAGTACGAGACGTACTACTCGAGCCACCCCGCGGCCTCCTTCGCCGCCCAGGTGTGGACGAACAACGCCCAGGCCGCCGCCATGTGCCTGGTCCTCGGCGCGTTCCTCTGCGTCCCGGTGCTGTGGATCCTCTTCCTCAACATGCTGAACCTCGGCGTCGGCATCGGTCTCATGTCCTCCGCAGGCCGCCTCGACGTCTTCCTCGGCCTGGTCCTCCCGCACGGCCTCCTCGAACTGACCGCCGTCTTCGTGGCCGCCGGCACCGGCCTCCGCCTCGGCTGGACCCTCATCGACCCCGGCCCCATGACCCGCCGCTCCGCCCTGGCCCAGCAGGGCCGCGCAGCGGTCGGAATGGCGATCGGTCTGGCGCTGGTCCTCTTCCTCTCGGGCCTCATCGAAGGCTTCGTCACCCCGTCGGGGCTCCCGACCTGGGCGCGCATCACGATCGGCGTCGCTGCTGAGCTCGCCTTCCTCGCGTACGTCTACGTGCTCGGCGGACGAGCCGCCCGAGCCGGCGAGACGGGGGACGTCGAGGAGCCCGACCGCAGCGCGGCCCTGCCGACCGCTGCCTGATGTGCAGACGACCCTGCTGACCTGCTAGTCTCTCCTTCGCCCACAAAAACCGTTGACACGGTCCGCGTGGGGAGGTAGATTCAACTGGTTGCCACGGACTGGACAAGTTCGGAGGCCAGCAGCTAAAGTCTCTCTTGCTCCGGTCGGGAAGTCGATTTCCACGGAGCCACCCCGATTCCTTATTCGAATCACGAAGCCACCGATTAGGTCGGCCGAAATGAATCTGATAAAGTCGGAATCGCCGGAAAGGGAAACGCGAAAGCGAAGAACAGACCGGCAGCCCGCTCCAGCGGGTGGCAGAAACGGAAATCGGATCTGCTAAGCTGGAAACACGAAAGACCGAAGGGAAAAGCCCGGAGGAAAGCCCGAGAGG
>NZ_JBVHWN010000033.1:0-8504 GCF_055564335.1 Streptomyces sp. NPDC029139
GAATCTCAAGGACCGGAGGCGGTGACCAAGCTGCGGCATGGCCACCACCCTCGCACGTGGCCCGATCGACATGAAGTCAAAGAGACAGAACCTAGGTGTCTGTCTGCCCCGGCGTAACAACCGCGGGCAGGTCATCACTCTCGTCGTCATCACCGCGCTCCTTACCACCACCCTGTGCATCATCCGCGACGTCGACCGCCCCTTCGGCGGCATCATTGACATCCAGCCGACGGCCATCGCCGAGGCCGAACGCCAGGCCACCCGCGACATCCTCGCCCGTCACACGGCCGACGAGCTGCCCCGTGACGACCAGGGCAACCGCCGCACCAGCTGACGCTGCGCGACGCGACGAAGCGCATTTCCGTGCCGACACGGTTGACAGCGCCCTGGGGCCGGAAAGACCCGGTGACCAGCTTGTGGGGCCGGCAGGGGCGCTGCCGGAGCGGGTCGCCTGACGGCCCTGCCGTAAGGCCTGCGGCGCGATCGAGGCGGCTCCGTCTGGGGCGGAGCCGCGCTCGCTCCGGGCGGTTGCGGTCATGTGGTCTGTGAACGAGTTCCCCACTCGTTCGCGTGGTTTGGATGATTTCTGCGGGGAGACCGTTCGTCGGCCGGTGGCAGGATCGAAGGGAAGGTCTGTCAGTTCTCTCGAGGCCGTCCCTGGGAGGCACCCTTGACCGGACGATTAACCGACGATGAAGAGCCGCCTGCACGGTTCGATCCCTGGGACGGCGACCGGGATGACCTCTACGCCGGTTTGGCGCGGCTGCGGGCCGGGGGAAGGATCGTGCACTCCGATCGGCTTCAGGCATGGTGCGTGACCGGGTACGACGACATCGCGGCGATCCTCCGTAACGACGAGGACTTTTCCGCACGCGATCACAAACCCCGGCCGGTGAAGGACCTGCCGCCGGATGTCCGGGAGATGCTGAGCACCTGGAGCGGCGAGTCGGCATCTCTCGGCGAGATGGATCCACCCGAACACACCAGGGTCCGCTCGGTGATCAACGCCGGTTTCACCCCGCGGGCGCTGGAGGCCGCCGAAGGCGATATCAGGGCCACAGCCGTGCACCTGCTGCGGCCTCTCGCCGGAGCACCGGAGTTCGACATGGTCACCGAGTTTGCGCTGCCGTACGCGTTGACGGTGATCCTGCGTTTCCTCGGTATCCCCGACGAGCACCACCAGGCGTGCCTGCGCTGGTCCGACTACAAGGTCCAGCTCATGGTCGGCCGCGACCACACCCCCGAACAGCTGCGCCAGTACGCCACGGGGCTGCGCGCTTTCGGCGAGTTCGCCAGAGAGCTGACGGCGCAGCGGCTGTCGGATCCGCGCGAGGACCTCATCAGCACCATGCTGCACGAAAGCCCGCACGGCCACCGGCTCTCACCCAACGAGGTGGCCTCGTTGATCCCGACCCTGATCATCACCGGCCACACCACGCTCGCGCAGGCGCTGTCCATCACCATCAGACACCAACTCCGCTCCCCGGACGGCTGGGCCGCGCTCGTCGACGGCACCGTCGCGATCGCGGACCTGGTCGAGGAGGGCCTACGGCTGGACTGCCCGGTCGTCGGGATGTACCGCACCACGGTGCGGGAAGCGACGGTCGCCGGCCGTGTCCTGCCCGCGGGAAGCAGGGTGCTGCTGCTGTACGGGGCCGGCAACCACGACCCCGGCCGGTACCCGGACCCGGGCCGGTGCATGCCCGGAAGATGGCCCGCGGCTCCGCACCTGGCCTTCGGCCGAGGCACCCACTACTGCGTGGGTGCCGCCCTGGCCCGGACCGAACTGCGGATCGCGCTGGAGGAGCTGACCGCCCACTTCCCGGCGCTGTCGGCAGCCCCGGAGACCGCCCCCGCCTACCGGCCGACGTTCCCCCTGCGGGCACTGACTGCTCTGCGGGTACGGCCATGACCGAACCGCTGGACTGCCCCGACGCTCCCTCGCACGCGGTCGAACCGTGGGACTGCTCGTACGGGGCCGCGCTGCCGACTGTGCCGCCTGCAGGGCGCCGGCGTCCGTTCGACGCGGTGATCGCCGACGTCGACGACACACTGACCCTGGACAACTCGGCCGCCGAACTGCTCACGGCCCTGGGCGTACCCCTCCAGCGGCTGACCGGCCTGATACGCGAATCCGAGTCCGGGCTGCTCGACCAGGCCGCCGCGGATCAGCGACTGCTGGCTCTGCTGACCTCCCACGGCCGTCTCGACCGCCCGGCCGTCGAGGCAGTCTTCTCCCGGATCAGACTGCGACCGTCGGTGACATCGATGATCCACGCCTTTCAACAGGCCGGGCTGCGGGTGGGGCTGATCTCCGCCTCGTTCAACACCTACGTCGAGCCCATGGCGGCGCGGCTCGACATCGAGGACTGGTACAGCAACGTGCAACTCGGCTTCGACGACACCGACGCGCTGACCTCCGCCCACTTCACGATCGACGCCGCCGAACTCAAGCACCGGCAGCTCCATGACTTCTGCGCCCGGCACCGGCTGCATCCCAGCCGGGTGCTGGTGGTCGGCGACAGCAGGTACGACCTGCGGATGTTCGCCTGCACGGGGCGGGGCGTGCTCATGGCGTTCCCCCACAACGCCTCGCTGCATCCGCACGCCTGGCGGGTCATTGACCGCATCGACGAACTGGCCGCCCTGGCAGCCGCCACGACGCGGCCGGGATAACGAGCCGTACGCCTTCAGCCCCCCAGCGTCCCTGTCCGCTCCGCTCCGTTCCCTGTCTCCCACCTGCGGCCATCCGCGTCGCTTCTGAGAGGTGTTCTCATGCGTGTTCGCAGCACACCGCCCCATTTCACCCCCTGGCCGGACAACGCGCTGCCCGCCGGCTGGCGCACCGCGATGGACCGGCTCAGGACGTACGTCATCGAGCGCGTCGACCCCGACGGGGGCGTACGCGACCCCTGCCGGAGCCGGGTGCTGGAGTCCGCGCTCACGCTGTCGCTGCTGCGGGACTTTCCCGACCGGGCCGAGCGGATCGCCGGATACCTGCGACGACGCCGAGTCACTGCCGACCCCCTCGACCAGGCGCTCATCGCGGCGGCGTGCGGCGGCCCGGCCGACAGCCGGTCGGTCGCACTCGAGGCCTACATCGCGCAGGCGCCCGACTTCACCAGCCGGCGCAAGCGCGCGACCTTCGAGGCTCTGCTCATCGCCTGCGGCGCCGACATTGACACGCGACCGGCACTGGACGAGTCGGCCTTCTCCAGCGCCGGGCTCCATCCCTGGGCCGAGGCCCAGACGACGGCCGTCAAAGTCATCCTGGCCACCGTTTCGGGCGCACGGCACCAGATCGAGGACCGTGACGTCGATCTGCTGCTGTCCATCCAGGACCGGGACGAGATCTGGGAGGGCAACCTCCTGGTGCACCTGTCCGCGCTGCACGCCCTGCACCGGCTGGGCGGGCACGAAGAGCTCGTGCACAGGGGAGTGGACGCACTCCTCAAGCACCAGCGCCCCGACGGCGGGATCCCCTTCTTCACCGACACCGACACTTGGTGCACCGCGACCGCGGGCGTGGCGCTCCTGGCCGCCGGCGCACCGGACGATGTCATCCAGGCCATCGCCGACAACCTCGTCCGCCGGCAGAAGCCGAACGGCGCCTGGTCGGTCACGGACATCGCCGATGTCACCGACATCGACGACACCTCGGTCATCCTCGAACTTCTCCAGACCCACGACGACCCTGCGCACGAGAAGGCCGTCGAACGCGGCCGGCAGGCCCTGCTCGCCACCCGCGGGCCCGACGGGGGCTTCCCGACCTACGTCGCCGGCGCACCCTCCGAGGTCTGCATGACCGCCGCCGCGATCAACGCACTGTCCTGCCGACCGCCCCGCGACCCCGCCGTGCTCACCGGCGCCCTGGACTTCCTCGCCGCCGGACAGCGCAAGGACGGCACCTTCCCACCGGACTGGAGCGCCAGCAGGTTCCACTCCGTGTTCCGTGCCGTTCTGGCCGTCTCACAGGTGGACGCGCCCCACGCGCACGTCCTGCGGACGCGGGCGCTCCACCACATCCTGGCGACTCAGAACCCCGACGGGGGCTGGGGCCAGCAGCCCGACTCCGTCAGCGACCCGGTCAGCACGGCCTACGCCGTGATCGCCCTGTGCCACCAGTCGGACCCCCAGCCGGTCGCCGCCGGCATCGAGTTCCTGATGGCCCGGCAGAACAGTGAAGGAAGCATCGACTCGATCTCCGACTCCATCGGCCCCCGCCCCTTCGTCTTCCGCATTCCCGTCCTCGGCGACGTCTTCACGCTCATGGCCTTCGGTCACCTCTCCCACCGCGTAGCACCAGCGTCCGCGCACGCGCTGTCCGTGTAGCCGTCCGATCCCAAGTCGCGGCCGGGCCCCCTACTCGCCTGCTCCTCCTTCTCTCCCGCCAGAACGAGACCGGGTCCTTCCCGCCCGCAGGGCCAGGCAGGACCCGGTCCCCGGTCCGTCGGCCGCCCCTTGTGGCCGCCCGCCCCCACGTCCTCGCAGCTCTCAACCGTCAGTGACGGCAGCTGCGGGGGCCCTTGTCGAGATTTGGATGGCATCCGTGATGAACGACAGCCGCCGCATGAGCACCGGCCCCGAGCTGAAGGGAAAGGTGTGCCTGGTCACCGGCGGCGCCCAGGGCATCGGCCTCGCCACCACCAAGGCACTCGCCCAGCGAGGTGCGCGCGTGCACGCCGCCGAAATCTCCCTCGAACACCTCAAGACCGGCGCGGAGCACCTCCAGGCCGCCGGGCTCGGCGACGACGTCGTCTTCCACCGCGTCGACGTCACCGACCGGAACGCCTACGAGCAGTGCATCGCCGACGTACATGCGGCAGAGGGCCGGCTGGACGTACTGGTGAACAACGCCGCGTTCATACAGTGGCGCGACGTCGCCGACATGAGCGTTGAGGACGCACAGCTGACCATGCGCACCGGCTACGACGCCATGGTCTACGGCGTGAAGGCGGCCCTGCCGCTCATGCGGTCCGCCGGTGGCGGAACGATCGTCAACATGGGCTCCGCGGCGGGCATCGTCTTCGTCAAGGGCCCCTCGGCCGCGTACGCGGCGGCCAAAGCAGCGATCAACGCCTACACCCAGATCCTCGCCGCAGAACTCGCCACATCACCGATTCACGTGATGCTGGTCCGGCCCGGGACGGTCACCGGCACCGAGTTCTTCGGCCGCCACGTTCCCTCCCACCGGATGCCCCGCATCACCGATTTCCTCCCCGCCTCCTCGCCCGAGCAGATCGCCGACGCGATCGTCCACGGCATCATCAAGCGCCGGGACATCGTCGACACCCCCGGCTACCTGCCGGCCATGTACTGGACCTACGCCATGGCCCCCACCGCGTTCCGCAACCTGGCCGCCCTCGGCGGAAACGCCCGACGCAACTACGCCACCCCCGTCGGCACGGGGAAGGCCCCGGCATCCCGCCGGTCGGACACCGTTCCTCCCCCTGCCCGCGGTCTCGGCTTCCGGCTGATGAACAAGATCGCCCCCACCCCCTGGGCCGGCGCCGTCATGCGTGCCGCCATGGTGCCGCTGGACACCCTCCTCCAAGGCAGAAGTCGTGGCCGCCTCAGCGTCGGCAAGACCCTAGGCGTCGCCTCCCTTCTCCTGACCACCACCGGCGCCCGCACGGGCCGGCCCCGCCCCACGCCCCTCTTCTACGTCGAACACGACGGCGGCTACGCCGTGGTGGGCTCCAACTTCGGCCTCACACACCACCCCGCCTGGACCGTCAACCTCCTCAAAACCCCGGCCGCCACCGTCTCGGTCACCGGCCAGAACGTCCCGGTCACCGCGCGCCTCCTCGACGGCCCCGAACGCGAGCAGGTATGGCACAAGATCCTCACGACCCTGTCCACCGGCTACCAGACCTACAGCGACCGCTCAGGCCGTAACCTGCGCATCTTCCACCTCCAGCCCACCGGCCCGGCCCGGTGAACAGACGCAACACCGCCCCCGTCGGCCCAATCGAGCGCTGGCTGGGGTGGGTGGTGGGGGTCACTGAAGGGCTGCGGCGAGCCGCCCATCGAAGGTGATGTCGTCCCCCCGGGCACCTGCGGGGTGCTTCGGAGGTGCCCCGGCGTGCTCCAGGGGGCAAGCCTTGACCCGCCGCGTCTCGGCCCTCCGAAGAACGCACCTGCTCGGCCAGCGCCTGCTGCAGCGCTCGCGCTTGGGGCGGTGGGTCGTTACGACGCTCATCCGCCCGAATGGACGAAAGCTGCTCGCCATACGGTCCCCCAGTGCAGCTTCCTGGAGTCGGACCCGGCGTCGGCGGGGGGAAGATCGACCCCAGGTCGGTACGGAGCTGACCGGGAAGGCTGTCATGACACGCGAAGAAGTAAATGCTCTGTTCGATGAGATCGACACCAACGGCGACGACGAGATCACGTTGGAGGAGTGGAGAGATCACGCGAACCGTACCGACGCCAACTGGCTGGAGGCGTGGGACCAGTTCATGGAACTCAACAAGAACCACACGGGCGGAATCGGCCGGAGGCAGTTCCTCAAGCACCACGAGCAGCTCTGACTCGGCGCCCTTCACGCTCTGCGTGGGCAGAACGTCGAGGCGGTCTGCCTCGCGCAGACGTGTACAAGGCGGGCCAACTATCCGGGGGCCTGCCTTCCATCGGGGCCGATCCCTACGGCATGTCGTCGCGGCCGGCTCACGGCGGGCAGGGACAGATACCGGGTGCGAGTAGTTGAGGTACGGGAAATGCCACCGAGATTGATTTTGGTCGGCTAGGACTTGTCCGGCCGATCAAGTTCGCAGCCAGATGGTGAGGGCTGCCGCGGTGACGGTGCCGAGGTAGACGTAGCCGCGTTTGTCGTAGCGAGTGGCGACGGCCCGGTGCTGTTTCATGCGGTTGATCGCTCGTTCGACGGTGTTGCGCTTCCTGTAGCGGTCCTCGTCGAAGCCGGGCGGCCGTCCGCCGCGTGAGCCTTTGCGTAGACGGGCGGCCCGGCTGTCGGTCTTCTCCGGGATGGTGTGCCGGATACCGCGTCGCCGCAGATACTCGCGGACGGGGCCGTTGCTGTAGGCCCTGTCGGCAGTGAGGCTGTCCGGCTTCTTGCGGGGCCTGACCGGTCCTGGCCGCGGCACGCGGATCTTGTCCAGGACGGGCGTGAACTGGGTGCAGTCGGCTCGCTGGCCGGCGGTGGCGATCAGGGACAGCGGGCGGCAACGGCCGTCCGCGCTCAGGTGGAGCTTGCTGGTGAACCCGCCCCGAGACCGGCCCAGGCCCTCGCCTGCAGCACCACCTCCGCCAGACGGGTGGGAGGGCTCTGCCACGGTGTTCCGTTCTGGTGTTCTGCCTCTGCGGCCCCCTTTGAAGCAGGCGTCGGCGGTGGGTCGGTGCGGGCGCCGGCAGCGTGATGATGGGCGCGGACAATGGTGGAATCAACCGAGATGTCCCAGTCGATCTCACCGGCGGCGTCGGCCGTGGCCTGGACCTGTTGGAGCAGCCGCTCCCAGGTGCCGTCGGCCGACCACAGGCGGTGGCGTTCGTAGACGGTCTTCCACGGCCCGAACCGCTCGGGCAGGTCGCGCCACTGGACCCCGTCCGCACCCGGTGCAGAATCCCGTCGATCACCTGCCGATGGTCCCGCCACCTGCCACAACGCCCGTTGCTGACCGGCAGCAATGGTCGGAGCCGTTCCCACTCGGCATCCGTCAGATCACCCCGCCTCATGCTCACGTCAACGGCTGGGGCGCGCCCGGCCGTCACGTGGCTGGCACGACGCCTTCGTGCCGGCCACCCTGTGGCCTGGAGAGGAGAACCCGGCGGATCGGCGGGTCGATTTCCGTGATGACGAGGGCGATCTCCTCTCCGACCTCGAAGTCTTCAACTGGGCTCACCGCAGGCCGGCCGGGGGCTTCTCTGAAGGGGACCAGCCCGGCAATCCCGTCTCCGAGGTCGACAATGGTGCCGAAGGGAAGCACCTTCGCAACCGTCCCTCGGAGTTCCTGACCCACCGCTGTGCGGCCGACGAAAGCCTGGAGGGGGTCGGGCTCCAGTGCCTTCAAGGACAGTCTGGCCTCCGCGTTGCAGGTGTCGAACTGGAGGAACTCGCACGAGACACGCTGGCCTACCTGAACGACATCGGTGGGAGCGTTGATGTGCCGCCAGGACAGTTCGGGGATGACGATGAACCCGACACCGGGGAAGAAGGATTGGGCAGGCCCGTCGTGCAGGGCAACGAACACCCCGAACTGCTCGATCGCCGCGACGGTGCCGGACACGATGTCGCCGTGGTGCAGGGACTCCAAAAACGCCCAGAGTTCCGGGCTCTCAGACTGCCGATCCATACCGTCACCCTGGCACACGACATCGTGGACCGACCATGCCCTCGACGAGCTGCAGCCCCGCCGTGCTTCAGCAGCCGAGACCATGATCGGCAGGACAAGTCCTAGGTGTATTGATCACGAGCGTTGTTGACAGTCGCAGGTCTTGATCATGGCGAAGACCTCCGGTGTGGTGGAGGTGTCTAGGACTACACCGCA
>NZ_JBVHWN010000034.1:0-7745 GCF_055564335.1 Streptomyces sp. NPDC029139
TGCGGTGTAGTCCTAGACACCTCCACCACACCGGAGGTCTTCGCCATGATCAAGACCTGCGACTGTCAACAACGCTCGTGATCAATACACCTAGGTCGCGGCACCGAGGACGACCGCCACCGTCAGCAGCAGGAAGGCCGACGGTCTGCGACAGCGAGTGAAGTTCATGATCCCCCAACGATGTGGATCACGCAGCCTAGATGGGGAGGCGGGGCAGAGGCTAACGCCGATGGGCGAGGCTCACAGCCAGCTTGTCGCGGCGTACACCTGGCGGCCTTCGGCGTACGTCCGTACGAACCTGGTTGTGCCGATCTCCTCGTGCGGACCGGCGAAGGGGTCGCGTCGAGGACGGCGAGGTCGGCGTACTTGCCCGGCTCGATGGTCGCGGTGACGTCGAGATGGTTCGCCCAGGGCGCTGCCCGCGGTGTAGGCGGTCAGCGCTTCGGCGAGGGCGAGAGCCTGCTCGGGCAGGAACGGTGCCGGGTCTTCGGCGCGGCGGGTGTTGGGGGCCTCGTCGGGCAGGATGCGGTTGACGGCGGTGTGGGCGCCCCACAGTGGATCGGCGCTGCTGACGGGCCAGTCGCTGCCCCCCATCAGCCGGGTGCCCGCGCGCAGGAGGTCGGCGAACGGGTACTGCCGGGCGGCGCGTTCCGGGCCGAGGAAAGGGATGGTCAGGTCGTCCATCTGCGGTTCGTGTGTGGCCCACAGGGGGCTGGTTGCTGGCGCCGACGCCGAGTTCCGCGAAGGGTGCGAAGTCGTCGGGGAGGACGACCCGGAGGTGCGCGAGGTGGTGGCGGTCGTTGTTCGCGCCGTTCGTCTCGCGGGCGAGTGCGAGGGCGTCGAGGGCCTCGCGAACGGCGCGGTCGCCGAGGGCGTGGACGTGGACCTGGAAGTCGAGCCGGTCGAATGCAGTGACGCCCTGGCCGAGCAGTTCGGGGTCGACGAAGCTCATCCCGGAATTGCCGGGTCGCGCAGCCGCACTTGCCAGGTAGGGCGCGCGGCGGTGAAGTTCTCTGTGGCGCCGTCCTGGCCCCGGGGCGGCGTACCGCCCGGGAAGACGTCCATCGACCAGCCGGCACCGGTGATCCACTGTGCTTCGGGGCGGGAGCGCGCGTACGTGGCGATGGTCGCCGCGTAGCCGCCCAGGGTTCGGTCGCCTGAGAGGTCGCAGCGCAGCATGACGGCGATGGGGGTGGGCGTGGGCGTCCTGGAATCCGGGGATCGGCAGCCCGCCTCGCGAGGTCGACGAACTCGGTCCCCCCGTGGGCGAGTGCGCGGAGCTCGTCGAGCGCGCCGACGGCGAGGATGCGGCCGGCGCCGATGGCGACGGCCTGCTCGACCGGCGAGGATACCGTTCCGGTGATCACCCGCGTGAGAAGGAATTCACGTGAACCCTTGCGGATCGGCGCGTGCCGGGCGAAGACCTTCCGTCCCGCCCGCGCAGAGGACGGGACGGCAGGCGGAACAGTGCGCTGAGCTGCCTTGGCAGGGCTGTCGCCAGGCCGTTGAAGCTGTAGCCAGCTCGGCTGAACGCTCGAACGGTCTGGGATGGCCCTGGGATGGGCGGTCACACCGTTGCTGTATGTGCCTCCGCATGGGACGGCGAGGGATTCCGCCACCGAGGGCTGGCCCCAAGCGCTGCGGTGATCAAGGCGTGGATGGTGACCAGGCACAGGGCCAGGCGGTAGAGGATCTGCTGGAGCGGGAGCAGCCAGAGGTGGCGCAGGCTTTCGTTGTCGCTCCGTAGGGCGTAAGCGGCGAGGGCGAGTTGGGCGAGGGTGAAGACGGCCCAGGTGATCGCCGGGACGGGGGTGGTCCCGGAGGCGAGTCCGTACAGGGCGGCGGCGTCCATCAGGGGTGCTGCGAGCGGCAGGGCGAGCTGGAACAGCAGCAGGTACGGCAGGGTGCGGCGGCCGAGGTGGCCGGCGATGCCGGTTTCCTTGACGGCGTGCCGGTGCTTCCAGGTGGCCTGCAGAGTGCCGTAGGCCCAGCGGTGGCGTTGGTGCCACAGGTCTCGGATGGTCGCGGGGACGTGGGTGCGGGCGTGTGCGTCGCTTTGGTAGACGACGCGCCAACCGGCCCGGCACAGGGCCATGGCGATGTCGGTGTCCTCGGCGAGGGTGTCGGCGCTGATGCCGCCGCAGGACGCCAGGGCCGAGCGTCGGAAAGCCCCGATGGCGCCGGGGACGGTCGGGCTGGCCCCGAGCAGGTCGAACAGACGGCGTTCCAGACCGAAGCTCATGACGTATTCGAGGTGCTGCCACAGAGGCAGCAGGCCCGTGCGGTTGGCGACCTTCGTGTTGCCGGCCACCGCGCCGACCGACGGGTCGGCCATGGCGGCAGCCAGGCGTGCCACCGCGCCCGTGGCAATGATGGTGTCCGCGTCGACCATGAGGACAACATCGTGCCGGGCGTGGGCGACGCCTGCGTTGAGTGCGGCAGGCTTGCCCTGGTTGGGCTGAGTGATGACGCGCACTCTGGGGTCCGTCACGGTGCGGGCTGCTGATGCGGTGCCGTCGGTGGACCCGTCGTCGACCACGACGACGTCGATGTCAGGGCAGCCGCCGTCCAGCAGCGCGCGTACGCAGGAGGCGATGGTGTCCTGCTCGTTGTGGGCGGGGATGACGGCGGAGACGCGGGGCAGGGGTGGGGCCGAAGCTCGGGTTTTCTTGCGCCGTCGGTGTGCTGACGCGGCGGCAGCCAGGAGGAGCAGGCGGGCGGTGGTGAGCAGAGCCACCGCGTACAGCAGCCAGACCGCAGCGGACGGCACGGCGAGGGCTGCCTGAATCAGGTTGATGAGGGCGGTGCCGTACCAGCGCTCGAGCCCTGAGGCCGAGGCTGTCTGGGGCGGCAGGCCGACCGCTTGGGTCAGAGTGGTGAAGCGGTATCCGCGTGCCTTGAGGGTGTCGATCAGCTGCCCCAGGGCGGCGACGGTCTGGGACCGGTCGCCGCCGCCGTCGTGTAGGAGGACCACGGCCCCTCGGCCGTCCTGCGGTGTGGCGCCGCGCACGATGTCTGCGGCGTTTCGTGCCTCCCAGTCGAGACCGTCCTCGGTGGACAGGACGGTCAGGTAACCGAGCGCACCGGTGCGCAAGGTGGCGTGCCAGGCGCGGTTGTGGACCGCGTCGGGCATGGAGGAGTACGGCGGTCGCAGGAGCGTCGTGCTCGCCCCGGTGGCTCCGGCCAGGACGGCACGGCTGGCGGCGAGCTCCAGACGCATCTGCCAGATCGGCGTCGTGGCAAGGTCGGCGTGGGTGAAGGTGTGCAGACCGACTTCGTGTCCTGCGGCAGCCTGTGCCCGGACCAGCTCGGGGTGTTCGGCTACGTGCCGGCCGGTGACGAAGAAAGTCGCCGGTACTTGTTCGGCGGCCAGCAGCTTCAGGATCTGCGGCGTCCAGGTGGGGTCCGGGCCGTCGTCAAAGGTGAGCGCCACAGTGCCTGGGCGCACGTCCAGGCTGACCGGGGGGCCGCTTCGGGCGTCGACGACGGGTCCGCCGCCGGTCACGGAATGCGGTACGAGGCCGTCGGGCTCTTGATGTCGGGCGCTGCGTGGCACGCCGTCGCCGTGCAGGACCGAGGTCGCCAGGAACAGAGCCGCAAGGAACACCGTGAGGACACCGGCCAGGACCCACCAGTGCCCGCGAGGCGAGATCGCCCTCATCGCCGGTGGGTCGTATCGACGGCCTCGGCCGGGCTCGTTGCCGGCGCCTCGGGGTCGGCGTACAGCACGCTGCCGCCCAACGCGAGGACGCACAGGCACAAGAAGCACACGACCGCTCCCGCGGCGGTGACGATCCTGCGGCGGCGGCCGCGTGGGTCGTCGAACACGAGCTGGGAGGGCTTGGGATGCGGCGGGCTGAGAAGCTCGTTGATCACCCACCGGATGCTAGGAAGATCGTCTGCGAGCGGTTCCCATGGCGCGCGGGCATTCCCCCGCAGGAATGAGGCGCGTACACGTGCATTGACGGTGACGCGGCGAACATGGGAAATCTGGCTATTTGCTCACTTCGATGCCCTATGGTTCACATGATCACGCAAGGGTGAAGGCGGGCGGCCCCCAGCACGCGCCGCGGGCCCGGGTGTCTGCGGGGCCTCCCTGCGACTTCCTGAACTCGCCGCTGGGCTGCTGCGCGGCGCCCCAGCCCCTGTTGGACAGAGATGACGCCACGTCGGGCCCTGCGCCTGCCTCAGTCACCCGCACGGAGTAGACCCCTCATTCATGGCCGCACACCTGCACGCCGCCCCACCCTCCACGCCCACGCCGCCCGGACAGCGCCCGCGCACCGCGCGCGGCAGGATCCTGGTGTGTCTGACGTGCGGCTTACTGGCCCTCGCTGCCCTCGCTTACGCCGGGCTGCAGCTGCATCACCGGCTGAACACCATCGATCTGCCGCAGGCGGACGCGGACCCCCAGAGCGGATACACCCTCACCGTCTACTTCACTCCCAGCGAGGCGTACTACCGCGGCCCGCAGCGCAGCATCCGCGACCAGGTCTGCGCCGGCCAGAAGCTGCCGGACAGCTTCCCCACCGACTACCTGGAGCGCGTCGGCCTGGAGGGCTTCGGCAAGACCGCCCGCGGGGACTATCTCGGCTGGGACTTCGATCGGCACTGCTACTTCGCGACCAGTACGCCCCCGGTGGGCTCCCACGACAACCCCTTGGTGCCCTGGCAGTCCGTCGCCGCCAACCACCTGTCACCAGGCACTCAGATCCGTGTCACCGAGTGCGGCCCGGGAGTACCCAGCGAGACCTGCACGCGGGTGAAATCCGCCCACTGGCGCGTCGACGACCTGTGCAGCATCGGCTGCGACGACGCCAAGCACCTAGACCTGTACATCGGTGAACAGACCCGGGCCGACATGGAGGACGAGGACTTCTACTTCGTCACCACAGGCGCCACCATCCAGGCCAGTACGCCCGAAGCCTTGCGCTGATTCGTGATGGGGCGGCTCAAGAGACACGTCGAACGGTCCACACAAGCGCGAAGACTGACATGAGGCAGGGGTGTGCATGGGTCGGCTGAACGCAGGTCCGGCGTCGGAGGCTGTTCCCCTCGCCCTACCGACCGCCGCCGACATCTCGACTGCGCAGCCGGTCACCGAGAGGGCGCAAGCAGGACCTGCGCGTCGGCGTCTGGACGCCTTGGACGCGTCTCGCGGCTCCGTCGTCGTCCTGCGCATCTTCATCGGCAGTCAGGTGGCAGAGATCGCTGCCCCTGCCCTCCTGCACGCGGACGGGTTCGGGCTGACGGTCGCCGACTTGGTCTTTCCCGGGTTCCTGTTCGTCATGGGTATGGCGGTGCCGGTGTCCATGTCGGCGTTTCTCCGCCCGCCGACCGCACACGGTCCCGTCGGACCGGAAAGACGACCTCATCTTGTGCGCATCGCGCGCCGAGCCGTCCTTCTGTATGCGATCGGCATGTTTCTCAACGCGTTTCCGTTCCTGCCCGGGACATGGGAGCACTTGCGATTTGTCGGCGTGCTGCAGCGACTCGCCGTCGCGTACCTGGTGGTGTCGCTGCTGTACGTCACATGCGCCTGGTCGATGCCGCCCGTCAGCCGCCCCGGAGCCTCCGGGGGCAAGGCCGCGACATCCGCCGGCGGGCGCTCTCGTGTCGTCCGCTTCCTCGTCCGGGCGTTTCTGCTGGGCGGCTTCCCGCTTCTGTGCCTCACCGTCTGGATCGCGGCGACGTACACGTTTCACAGCCCGTGGCCCGCATGTGCCGATGCCCATGTGCTGACACCGAACTGCTCGCTCCAGGCGTACATCGACACAAGCGTGTGGGGTGTCGCGCACAACTACGAAGGCCGCACGTTCGACCCAGAAGGTCTCATGTCGACGCTGGTCGCAATGGTCAACTGCTGGGCAGGTCTCGTCGTCGGCATGGACATCGTCCGGAACAAGCGGCGTTACGAAGTGACGGACGGCGTTCGCAGGCGTGCGTCCTTGCTGGCCACCGTCGGCGTGACGTGCGTCGGGGCCGGCCTCGCCCTGGGCCTGATGATCCCGATCGGCAAGCAGTTGTGGACGCCGTCGTACGCCCTCGTGACCATCGGGATCATGACTGTCGGCTTCGGCTTGATCCTCCTGGTGTTCGACGGCGGGCTGTGGCCTGTACCTCATAGTCCGGCCGGTGACGGCAGGTCCGGCGGCGCCGGGAGGCACTTCACACGCTGGCGCTCGTCGGCCCGCGTGGGCGTGACCACCGCTGTCCGTCGAGGGGCCGTGCCGTTGGGCGACACGCTCGTGGCTCTCGGCCGGAACCCTCTGTTCTTCTACGTCCTGTCCGAGCTGGTCATCTGCACGCTGAATTACATTCCTGTCCGGTATGACGACAAGGAGGGTTCGGTGTGGAGCGTGGGCGCCGAGGTCGGCCTTGCCTCCTGGATGCCCGCCCCGCTGGCAAGCATGGTGTGGGCGCTGTTGTGGCTGTTGCTGTTCTACGTGCCGCTCGCACGGCTGCTCGTGTCACGAAGGTGGTATATCCGGGTGTGACCTGGGCTCCAGGCACTCCGGTGACGTAGGCATCCGCCCGGCCTCGGACACAGCAGTCCCGGCGTGACGTCTGTGAGCGATTCTGGGCCGGGCCTTTACGGGCGGATGGGCGAAGGGGGCTGTGCCCGACCCAGGGTTGGGCACAGCCCCTTCGTCGTATCTGGTCCCGTGCTCAGGAGGAAGCCGGAGCCCAGCGGCACGCAACAGCGGTAGCCATGTCCGGCGGCTTCCTCCGGGCGCTGGAGCATGCTCTTGTCCGGCGCACCGAGCGGCGCGGCCGGCGGTGTCCGACCCCGATTGTGGCCGCGCCAGGGGCCGGCGCCGTGTCGTGTCAGCCGAAGACGACCGAGCGGACCTTCAGCCGTTCCGAGGCGCCGCCGGTGTGCGGGCGGAGAGTGAACGAGTCGCCTTCGCAGTTGGGGTCGGTGAAGACCGTCGCCCAGTCGTCCGTGCGGTTCTTCGGCGAGTGACCGGGCTGGGGGTTCTCCTGGCCGACGCCGGGAAGATTCAGGCACTCACCGCTGGCCGGGTTGTTGAGGAAGCCGGTCGCCTCGTAGCCCTCGACGGTCACGTAGTCGTAGCGGAACTGCCCCGAAGCGGCCGAGGCGGAAGCGGGGACGGCGGCAAGGAGCAGGGCAGCGCCGAGAACGGCGGTGGAAGCGGAGCGGAAACGCATCGATGGGTCTTTCTGCTGGTGGGACGTTGCCGTGGCCATCACTGCCCGGTCAGCACAGCCGCACCCGCGTCTCACTCGAACGGGCGGTGACGAAACGACTCTGCACTCCTCCAGGCGGCGCCCCCGCCATCGCCATGGACCTGACGGCGCAGAAGCTGCTCACGCCCGTCCACAATCCCCCCGCCCTCACCCGCTGTCGACAGTGGCCGGAAGTCCAGGAAGCCTCATTCTGCTTCCCCTTGCCCCCTGGCTCACCACGGCAGGTCAATCGAAGATCTTCTCGAACGCCGCGGTCATCGGGCAGGTCCTCTCGATTGCGGGGCTTGGGCCGGTCACGGGGGGACAACCCCGATCGCGGGACCAGGACGATCCGCGTTCATAGCTCCGGGGAACGGCCGAACACCCGTTCGGCCGCGTGTCCACTTTCCTGAGTGCTGGCGTGTCTGGCATAGGGCCCGCATAGCTATCGGGAGACGCCCTAGGTGTATTGACCCGCAGGGTTGTTGACGCGGGTGATGGGTGGGTGTCCGTCGAGTGCGGTGTGGCAGCGGTGGTGGTTGTAGGTGTGGAGG
>NZ_JBVHWN010000035.1:0-6401 GCF_055564335.1 Streptomyces sp. NPDC029139
ATGAGGTGGCGTGCGCCGTGGTGGGTGACGAGGTGGCGGGCGAGGAGGGAGCCGAGTGCGCCGGTGCCTCCGGTGATCAGCACCGTCCCCTCAGGGTCCGGCGGCGCCGGCAGCGTCAGAACGGCCTTGCCCGTGTGCCGGGCCTGGCTCAGATACCGCAGCGCCTCCGGGGCGTGGCTCACGTCCCAGGCGGTCACCGGCAGCCGGCGCAGTGCACCCGACTCGAAGAGCCGCACCAGTTCGACCAGCATCTCCTGGACCCGCTCGGGCTCCACCCGCATCAGGTCGTACGCGGTGTACGTGACGCCCGCGTACCGCTCCTGGACCTCGGCCGCGTCGCGGATGTCGGTCTTGCCCATCTCCAGGAACCGGCCGCCGGGCGCGAGCAGCCGGAGTGACGCGTCCACGAACTCCTGGGCCAGCGAGTTCAGCACCACGTCGAAGCCCCGGCCGCCGGTGACCTCGCGGTACTGTTCCTCGAAGTCGAGCGTACGGGTCGAGGCGATCCGGGCCTCCTCGACGCCCAGCGCCCGCAGCACGTCCCACTTGGGCCTGCTCGCGGTGCCGTAGACCTCCAGGCCCCAGTGGTGCGCGAGCTGCAGGGCGGCCATGCCCACACCGCCGGTCGCGGCGTGCACGAGCAGAGACTCGCCCGGGCGCACCTGCGCCAGATCCTCCAGGCCGTAGTACGCGGTGAGGAACACCACCGGCAGGACGGCGGCGTCGGTGAACGTCCAGCCCTGCGGCATCCGCGTCACCCACCGGTGGTCGGTGACCGCGACCGGCCCGATGGCGCCGAGCGGGAACAGCCCCATCACCCGGTCGCCGACCGCCACCGAGGTCACCCCGGGGCCGGTCTCCAGGACGACACCGGCCGCCTCGCCGCCGATCCGCGCCTCGTCCCCCGGGTACATCCCGAGACCCACCAGCACGTCACGGAAGTTCAGCCCGGCGGCCCGTACGGAGACCCGCACCTCGCCCCGGCCCAGCGGGGCGCCCGCCTCGGGCGCGGGGAGCAGCGCCAGGTTGCCGAGGGTGCCGGAGCTGCGCACGTCCAGCCGCCAGTACGGGGTGTCCTCGGGCGGGACCAGCACCTCGGGCGCCGCGTCGGCCCGCACCAGGCGGGGCGCGTAGACGCCGTTGTCCCGGACGGCGAGCTGGTGCTCCTCACCGGCCAGCAGCGCCGACAGGGCCGCCGTGAGCCCTTCCGTACGCTCCTGGGCCGCGCCGTCCACGTCCAGCAGGGCGAACATGCCCGGGTGTTCGGTGCGGGCGGACCGCAGCAGACCCCAGACGCCGGACGCGGCCAGGTCCCGGATCTCGGGGCCGGGCCGGGCGGCCACCGCCCCCCGGGTGACCACGACCAGCCGGGGGTCGTCCGCGGCGCCGGCCGGCCACTCCAGCTCCAGCCAGCACTGCGTCAGCTCCAGCGCCCGTGCGGTCACCGCGTCCAGCCGGGCCGGCAGGTCGTCGGCCCCGTCCCGCGGGTCCGCCGTGTCGCCGGCGAAGGTGGCCAGGACGAGTCCGGGCGCCTCGACGCCCGCCGTGACCGCCGCGAGCAGCGCGGCCGGATCGGCGTGGGACACCGCCCCGAGCGCGTCCGCGAGCCCCAGCGGGTCCGGCCCGAGGACCACGACACCGCCCGGGGCCACCGCCGCGCCGTCGGAAACCGGCAGCGGCTTCCAGTCGAGCAGGTGGAGTGGCGTTCGGCCGGTGGCGCCCGCGTCGGCTCCGGCGGCGAGGTCGGCCAGTGTGCCGACCCGCGCGGTGAGCGCCGCCACCGTGGCGACCGGGGCGCCCTCCGGGTCGGTGAGGTCGAGTCGCATGGTGTCCTCGCCCGTACGGCTCAGCCGCACCCGGAGCCGGGTCGCCTCCACGGCGTGCAGCGCCACCCCCTGCCAGCTGAAGGGCAGCAGGACGCTCTCCGCGTCCTCGCCCATGACCTCCCGCGCCCACGGGTGGAGCGCGGCGTCGAGCAGCGCGGGGTGGAGGGTGTGGCCGGCGGTGTCGACGCCGTCCGGCAGGGCGATCTCGGCGTAGAGGTCGTCGCCGGCGCGCCAGAGGGCGGTGAGGCCCTGGAACGTCGGGCCGTAGGTGTAGTTGTGGGCGTGCAGGTCCTCGTAGAGGCCCGTGAGGTCGACGGGTTCGCCGGGCGGCGGCCAGGGGAGGGCTTCGGGGGCGTCGGCGGCCGCGGTGAGGGTGCCGGAGGCGTGTCGGGTCCAGGACTCGGACTTGTCCGTGCGCGAGTGCACGGTCAGGGGCCGGCTGCCGTCGCCGGCGGACGGACCGACCGTCACGTGCAGGGTCACGGCGCCCTCGGGCCGCAGCACCAGTGGGGCTTCGAGGGTGAGTTCCTCGACGGTGGGGGTGTCGGTGTGGCTCGCGGCGTGGAGGGCGAGGTCGGTGAAGGCGGTGCCGGGCAGGAGGGTGGTGCCGGCGATGGTGTGGTCGGCGAGCCAGGGATCGGTGCGCAGGGAGATCCGGCCGGTGAGGACCAGCTGATCGGTGCCGGCGAGCGGCACCACCGCGCCCACGAGCGGATGCTCGGAGGAGGCGAGACCGGCGGCGGCCACGTCCGTCGTCGTGGTGCCGGGGGAGAGCCAGAACCGCTCCCGCTGGAAGGGGTACGTGGGGAGCCCCTCCGGAGGGACGGGCGGGCGGTCCGGGAGCCACGCGGCCGGGCTGTGGCCACCCGTGTGCAGCCGCGCCAGCGCCGCGTGGAACGACACCACCTCCGGAGCCTTCTTGCGGAGCGTGGGCGCCAGGGTCGCGGGGGAGGTGAGGGAGCCCTGGGCGAGGGCGGTGAGGGTGGCGTCGGGGCCGAGTTCGAGGTAGCGGGTGACGCCGTCGGTCTCCAGGTGCTGGATGCCGGGGTGGAAGCGGACGGCGCGGCGGATGTGCTCGGCCCAGTAAGCGGGGGTGGTGAGGTCGTCGCCGGTGGCGGGGAGCCCGGTGACGTTGGAGATCACGCGGATCTTCGGCGGGTGGAAGGTCAGGCCGCCGATCGCCTGTCGGAAGTCGTCGAGGACGCCGTCCATGTGGGCCGAGTGGAAGGCGTGGCTGACCGTCAGACGGGTGGTCTTGCGGCCCTTCCCGGCGAAGTGCTGCGCGACGGCCTCGGCGGCGTCCGGGGCACCCGAGATCACCGTGGCCTCCGGGCCGTTGACGGCGGCGACGTCCAGATCGTGGCCGACGGTGGCGAGCACCGCCCGCACCTCCTCCTCCGAGGCGTGCAGCGCGATCATGGCGCCGTCGGAGCGGGCGGCCTGCATCAGCCGGCCCCGGGCGGCCACGAGCGCGACCGCGTCCGGCAGCGTGAGCACCCCCGCGACATGGGCGGCGGCGACCTCGCCGATCGAGTGGCCGATCAGCACGTCGGGGGTGAGCCCGTGGTGCTCCAGGGTCCGGTACAGCGCGGTCTGCAGCGTGAACAGCGCCGCCTGCGTGTACTCGGTCCGGTTCAGGACCTCCGCGTCCTGTCCCCACATCACCTCGTGGAGCGGCCGGTCGAGAATCGCGTCGAACCGGTCGCACACGTCGCAGAACGCGGCGGCGAACACCGGGTGACTCTCGTACAGTTCACGGCCCATGCCCAGCCGCTGGCTGCCCTGCCCGGTGAAGAGGAACGCCGTCCTGCCGGTGGTGGCCGTGCCGGTGACCACACCGGGTGCCTCCGTGCCCTCGGCGAGCGCGGCGAGGCCGGTGAGGAGCGCGGCACGGTCGGTGGCGTCGACGACGGCGCGGTGGTCGAAGCGGGTACGAGCCGCCAGCGAGGCCGCGACGTCCTGGACGGGCGTCTCGGCGTGCCGGGTGGCGTACGCGTGCAGCCGCCGCGCCTGCTCCCGCAGCGCCTCCTCGCTCTTCGCCGACAACAGCCAGGGCAGCCGGAGCACTTCCCCGCCTTCCGGCTCGTGGCCGGACGCGCGGTCCGCGTCGCCCGCCCCGGCCACCCGGCCCCCCTCGGCCGTCCGACCCGTCCCGGCCGCCTGCCCAGGCGCGTCACCGGCCGGCTCGTCGTCGGCGGCCGGCTCGGCCGGTCGTTCCAGCGCCTGCTCGACGATGACGTGCGCGTTGGTGCCGCTGATGCCGAACGACGACACGGCGGCGCGCAGCGGCAGTTCCTCGCCGGCGGTCCACGGCTGCTCCTCGGTGAGCAGCCGGACCGTGCCGTCCGACCAGTCGACATGGTCCGTGGGCCGGTCGACGTGGAGCGTGCGCGGCAGGACGCCGTGCCGCATCGCCATCACCATCTTGATGACACCGCCCACCCCGGCCGCGGCCTGCGCGTGCCCGATGTTGGACTTCAACGAGCCGAGCCAGAGAGGGCGTTCGGCGGTGCGGGCCCGTCCGTAGGTGTTGATGAGCGCCTGCGCCTCGATCGGGTCGCCCAGGGTGGTACCCGTGCCGTGCGCCTCGACCGCGTCGATCTGATCCGCCGACAGGCGGGCGTTCGCCAGGGCCTGGCGGATCACCCGCTCCTGCGCGGGGCCGTTCGGCGCCGTCAGCCGGCCACTGGCACCGTCCTGATTGGTGGCCGAGCCCCGGACCACCGCGAGGACCGGGTGCCCGTTGCGCACCGCGTCCGACAGCCGCTCCACCAGCAGCAGACCGACGCCCTCGCTCCAGCCGGTGCCGTCGGCCCCGGCCGAGAACGCCTTGCAGCGCCCGTCGGCCGCGAGCCCGCGCTGCCGGCTGAACTCCACGAACGTGTTCGGCGTCGCCATCACCGTCGCGCCGCCCGCCAGCGCCAGCGAGCACTCGCCCTGCCGCAGCGACTGAGCCGCCAGGTGCAGGGCCACCAGCGACGAGGAGCACGCGGTGTCCACGGACACCGCCGGGCCCTCGAGACCGTAGACGTAGGCCAACCGGCCCGACGCCACACTGCCGAGGCTGCCGCTCGCCAGATAGCCCTCGTACTCCTCCGGCGCGGGGCGCAGCCGTGAGGCGTAGTCGTTGTACATCACCCCGGCGAACACGCCGGTGTCGCTGCCGCGCAGTGACGTCGGGTCGATGCCCGCCCGCTCGAACGCCTCCCAGGCCGTCTCGAGCAGGAGCCGCTGCTGCGGATCGGTCGCCATGGCCTCGCGTGGACTCAGCCCGAAGAACGCCGCGTCGGCCTCCGCGGCGTCGTAGAGGAAGCCGCCGTGCGCGGTGGTGGACTTGCCGACGGCCTCCGGATCCGGGTCGTACAGATCCTCGTCCCAGCCCCGGTCCCCGGGGAACGGCCCGATCGCGTCGGTCCCTTCGCTGACCAGACGCCACAGATCCTCGGGCGAGGCGACCCCGCCCGGGTAGCGGCAGGCCATGCCGATGATCGCGATCGGCTCCTGCTGGGCCTGCTCGATCTCCGAGATCCGGCGCCTGGCCTGCCTCAGGTCGGTGGTCGCCCGCTTGAGATAGTCGCGGAGCCTGTCTTCGTTGTTCGCCACGGAAGCTCAACCTTCACTGCTGATGATGAGGGACGTACGGGACCGGCGGAGGCCGCCGGGACGGGGGTCAGGACAGGCCGAGCTCCTTGTCGAGGGCTTCGAAGAGCTCGTCGTCCGTCGCGGAGTCGAGGCCGCCGTCGTCGACCTCCCCGAGGGACGCGGTGAGGCTGTGCCAGCTCTGCAGCACGGACTGCAGCCGCTGAGTGATCTCCGCCGCCTCCGCCGCGCCCTGGGCGGCGGCGCCGGGCGAGTGCTGCCGGAGCAGCGCGTCGAGCCGTTCGATCGCCTCCAGCGGCCCGGCCGGTTCGCCGGGAGCGGCCGCGGGGGCCAGCTCGGTGAGCAGGTGCCGGGCGAGCGCCGCCGGGGTCGGATGGTCGAAGACGACCGTCGTCGGCAGCCGCAGGGCCGTGACGGCGTTGAGCCGGTTTCGGAACTCCACCGCGGTCAGCGAGTCGAAACCGAGGTCGAGCAGTCCGCGTTCGGCATCGATCCGGTCCGGCGAGCCGTGTCCGAGGACCGCCGCGACATGCTCCCGCACCAGACCGAGGAGGAGCTCCTCGCGGTCCTCCGCCGGGACCGCCCCGAGCCGGTCCGCGAGCGACACCGCGCCGGCACCGGGCCGCGCCCCCGTGCCCTGCGCGGCGGTCCGCCGGGCCGGTCCGCCGCGCACCAGACCGAGCAGCGGCTCGGGGCCCGTCCCCGAGGCCGCCAGCGTCCGCAGGGCGGACAGGTCGAGCCGGGCCGGGTAGAGCAGCGCCTCGTCGGAACCGAGGGCGGTGTCGAGCATCCGCAGGGCCTCGGTCGGCGGCATCGGCACGATCCCCGAGCGGCGCAGCCGCGCGAGGTCGGCCCCCGACAGCCGCTCGCCCATGCCGCCCTCGTCCCAGAGTCCCCAGGCGAGGGAGGTGGCGGGTTGGCCTTGGGTGTGGCGGTGGTGGGCGAGGGCGTCGAGGAAGGTGTTGGCGGCGGCGT
>NZ_JBVHWN010000036.1:0-5542 GCF_055564335.1 Streptomyces sp. NPDC029139
CTCCACACCTACAACCACCACCGCTGCCACACCGCACTCGACGGACACCCACCCATCACCCGCGTCAACAACCCTGCGGGTCAATACACCTAGCCGCTGAGCCAGCCGCGCAGGAGCCGGCTCACCGCCGGCATCGCCACGTATGTCATCAGGACGTTGAAGACGCACGCCATGACCGCACTGCTGAGCAGGAGGGGCAGCGCGGTCAGGTGGGGGACCAAGAAGTAGCCGCCGAACACGGAGATCGGGTAGATCGCCAGAGTCGCGCTGATCGCCATTTTCCATCGTGGAGGCGCCGGACGCGTCGAGCCCGGTTCGGCGAACCAGGTCTCCATGCCGGTCAGTCGGCGCCGTGCGATCTCGGTGTGGTGGTGTCCTTCGCAGTCGTCGAACCAGGCCGCCCGCTCCGGTGACTCCTGCCAGGCGCGGCAGGCTTCCGCGTCACGGAAACGGTGGACGAGGAACCATGGGGCGTCGCCTCCCGAGGAGCGGAAGAGGCCGTAGCCGAGATGGCCGGGAAACTTGGCCGCGCTGTCGAGAATCCCTTGGGCCCACCGCTCGAAGGCGGCTTCGTATCCGGGCTCCACCCGACGGGCTATCAGCAGCGTCACTTCGCCGGTGTCGGCGGGGACGGTGGCGTGCTCGAGGCTCACCGCAGTCACTCGTACTCCTCATGCTCGCGCCGCGCCCGCGCCTCGCCCACTCTACGCTGCGCCCCTCCCGACACCGCCGGGTGCCGGGCGCCGATCGCGGGCGCCAGGACGGGCGGCTGTGCGGCCGTACAACGCTGCTGCCACGACAGGGAGTTCGGAGGCCGTGTGCTTATCAAGCAGGTTGTAGTACCGAACCGCCGAGGGCCCGGGTCCCCGTGACCCTCCATGCCCAGGGGTACGTGCACGTGTACGCGGTCGGCGACATCACCGACATCGACGAGGCCAAGATGGCCGGATACGCGATGCGGCACGCCGGAGTGGTCGTCAAGAACATCACCGCCACGACCCTCGCCGACTGAACGGAGGGGCGAGGAGGCGAGGAGGCGAGGGGGTGAGGGGGTGAGGGGGAGGGTCACCGCTGAGCGGCTCCTCCTCGCGGGGTCCCGCTGGCGTCCTCTAGCCGGTCGCGCTGGATGCGGTGGGCGAGGGTCCGACGGACCGAGGGCGACGTTGTCGGGATCGCCTGCGCGGCCCCGTTCGTGCTCCCCTTCGTGCTCCCCTTCGTGGTCCCCTGCGCGGCCCGATCCGTAGTCCCCTTCACGGACGCCTTCGCGGTCGCCTTCGCAGGGACGTCGAGTCCCCGACCGATGGTGTCGTACGCTGCCTGGAAGGCGGCGGGCAGCCGCTCGCGGTGCGCCCTCAGGTCCTCTTCGACGAGGCGCCGCAGCGCGTCCACGTTCTGGGGGGTGAAACGCTTCCGCCCGCGGGCGAGCGCGTCGACGGAGCGGGCGCAGCGCGCGGTGCCGTCGCAGACCTCGGCGATCGCCTCCGCCAGCCCCCACAGCCGTCCTTCCAGCCATGGAACGTCGTGCTGGTCGAGAGCGAGCTCCCCCGGCGGCAGCGGGCCGGCCGGTTTGTACTTCGCCACCTGCTTGGACACCGCGGGCTGGCTCATGTCGGCGAGCCGGGCGATCCTCTCCTGCGTCCAGCCGAGCCCGGCGAACAGCTGGATCATCTCGGCGCGGAGCTTCCGCATCTCCTCGCCCGCCCGGATGACCTCGTTCATGGCGGCGAGCATCCGCTCCGCCTGATCCTCCGTCAGCGTCTCCGCGGACGGAGGGTTCCGATACGTGTCCTCTGCGCTTGCCATGCCACGGTTATACACCCTCGGAACTGCTGTCATAACCAGGTTGTACAAGCCGGTCGCGCGTGCCAGGATCCGGCCATGCCCACCTACCTCGCCTCAGACGGAACCCGCCTCGCCTACCGTACGGAGGGAGTCGGCGACCCTCTCGTCTGCCTCCCCGGAGGACCGACGGACTCCCGTTACCTCGGCGACCTCGGCGGCCTGTCCGCGCACCGCCGTCTGGTCGTTCCGGACTCGCGCGGAACCGGCCGGTCCGCGATTCCCGAGGACGCCTCCTCGTACCGCTGCGATCGGCTCGTCGACGACGTCGAGGCCCTGCGTGAGCACCTCGGCCTGCCGCGTATCGACCTGCTCGGGCACTCAGGCGGCGCGAACCTCGCCGTTCGGTACGCGGCCCGGCATCCGGAGCGCGTCCGCACGCTCGCCCTGATCACCCCCGGCACCGCGGCCGTCGGCGTCACGATCACCGGCGAGATGCGGCGCGAGCGCGCACGGCTCCGCGCAGACGAACCATGGTTCCCGGCGGCATACGCCGCCCTGGAGGCGATCACCGAGGGAACGGGCAGTGACTGGGAGGGCATCGCCCCCTTCCTCCGGGGCCGTTGGGACGCGGCGGCGCGACAGCACCACGCGGTGAGCCGGCCGCGGAACGCGGAGGCCGTCGCCGGCTTCGGGGCCGACGGCGCCTTCGACCCACCGGCCACCCGCGCGGCGCTCGCCGCGTTCCGCGCGCCCGTCCTGCTGCTCGCCGGGGAGTTCGACCTGAACAGTCCACCCGCCTCGACGGCCGAGTTCGCCGGACTGTTCCCCGACGCCTCACTCGTGGTGCAGTCCGGGGCCGGCCACTACCCGTGGCTCGACGACCCGGACCGGTTCGTCACGGCCACGGCGGCGTTCCTGAGCTGACGCCCTGGCCCGGCCCTGCGGGAGGCGCGTCCCGGGCGCCGGGTCTGGGACGCAGGGCGCCGGGTGCGGGACGCCGGGTGCCGGGTGTGGGATGCCGGGTGCGGGGTGCGGGGTGCGGGGTGCGGGACGGGGGACGCAGGGCGAGCCGTGACCCCAAGTTCACCGGAACGGGCCCTTCCATGCTGCAGACTTCGTTCGTCGTCGACGACCCGACGGTCAGTGTCGGCCGACACCGCACGAGACGGTCAACGCGCCGGGCGGAAGGGAAAGATCCCCGCTCGCTCGGGCGCTTACCGTTACAGCGATCGCACGCGACAGAAGGAACGGGCGCCGGCCATGAAGATCGATCTCACGGACACCAACTCCAGCAAGATCAACAAGGCGATCGTCGAAGGCCGCCGGGCCGTCGGCACACCCGCCGTCGGCATGGTCCTCACCCTCGTGATCGTCACGGACGAGGAGAACACCTACGACGCTCTGAAGGCGGCCAACGAAGCCTCCCGCGAGCACCCCTCCCGCACCCTCGTCGTCATCAAGCGCCACGCCCGCTCGCCCAGGGGACGTCACGAGACGCGCCTGGACGCGGAGGTGCGCGTCGGCACCGACGCGGGCGCGGGCGAGACCGTCCTGCTGCGTCTGCACGGTGAACTGGGTGTCCGCGCCGACTCCGTCGTCCTGCCGCTGCTGCTCCCGGACGCCCCCGTCGTCGTCTGGTGGCCGTCCGAGGCACCCCGTGTGCCGTCCGCGGACCCGCTCGGCTCGCTCGCCCAGCGCCGTATCACCGACGCCTACGCCGTCGAGGACCCGCTCGCCGCCCTCGCGATCCGCGCGTCCTCCTACGCCCCCGGCGACACGGACCTCGCCTGGACCCGGCTCACTCCCTGGCGCTCGATGCTGGCCGCCGCGCTCGACCAGGCACGCACGACCGTCGTCTCGGCGGCGGTCGAGAGCGAGGCCGAGAACCCGAGCGCCGAACTGCTGGCCCGCTGGTTCGAGGACCGGCTGCGGGTGCCGGTCGAACGGGTCGTCAGCGAGGGGCCCGTGGTCACCGCCGTACGCCTCGGCACGCCCGACGGTGAGATCCGGATCGACCGACCGGAGGGCCCGGTGGGCAGGCTGTCGATCCCCGGCCAGCCGAGCCGTGTCCTCGCCCTGAAGGTGCGCACGACCGCCGAGCTGATCGCGGAGGAACTCCGCAGGCTCGACCCCGACGAGATCTACGCCTCGGCCCTGCGAACCCAGACCCCCCAGGCACCCGCGGCCTCCCGGGTCCCCGAGGCGCCCTAGGTTCTGTCCCGCCGATCATGGGTTGTGGGAGGATGCCGCCCATGACTTACATCCGAAGGGGCCGTGCCTCGTAGAACACCAGCTTCACTTCGGCCGCGGGAACGCGGCTGGGGTAGACCCTGGGTGCGGTATCGCGATGTCCCAGGTCTGTCGGGAGCGGCGAATTCCGCTGTCCGTGTGCTCGAACGGGAGCGGTTGTCTCCGGGCATCGTGGCGGTGGCGCTGAGCGTGTGGTCCGTGCGCGTCTACGGCACGAGGCGCCGGTGGAGACAATGGGAGGCGGAGTTCACCTGCCTCTGCTGCGGTGAGGGTTGGGCCCGGGACAAGCTGCAAGATGCTCTGCTCATGCTTCCGTCAAGCGCCGCCGGCGAACTTCGGGTGCAGGTCGAGCGCCTGGACGCCGTGCTCCTCGGGCGAACGCATCACGAGCCGATGGAAGACCCGGAGTTGGCGTGGTGGCATCGCAGGTGCTGACCGTACCCATGTCGTCTACTGGTTCGTTGGCTCTTGCGTGACTGGTCGGGGGGATCTGACAGAGGCGGAGTGGCGACGTCTGGAGCCGCTCCTGCCCACGGGCAACAACCGCTGCGGGCGGTGGCGCGATCATCGTCAGGTGGTCAACGGCATCCTGCACCGGGTGCGAACCGGGGTGCAGTGGCGTGACCTGCCTGAACGCTACGGGCCGTGGAAAACCGTCTACGAGCGCCACCGGCGCTGGTCGGCCGACGGAACCTGGGAACGGCTACTCCAGCAGGTGCAGGCCCAGGCCGATGCCGCCGGCGGGATCGACTGGGACGTCTCGGTTGATTCCACTTCGATCCGTGCCCACCAGCATGCGGCCAGCGCGGAAAGCTCCGCCGCCCGCCGCGTCAAAAGGGGCGGCCGCGATGGCACACCAGAGCGGAAGACCGTGGGTGAGACTGTGCGCCCGCCTGGCGGAGGTGGTGCAGGAGGTGAGGCACTCGGTCGTTCCCGAGGAGGGTTCACCACCAAGATTCACCTGAGCGCGGACGGGCGTTGCCGCGTGCTTTCACTGTTGCTGACGACAGGCCAGCGGGCGGACTGCACGCAGTTCGAGCCAGTCATGGAACGCATTCGGGTGCCTCGATTCGGGCCGGGCCGCCCGCGCACCACACCGGACAGCGTGAGCGCCGATAAGGCATACAGCAATCGCCGGACCCGCCGCTACCTGCGGCGACGAGGCATCCGCCACGTCATCCCCGAGAAGAGCGACCAGGCCGTGAACCGCGTACGCCGGGGCCGGGCAGGAGGGCGCCCACCCGGCCTCGACGAGGAGCGGTACAAGAAGCGCAACACCGTGGAACGGGCGATCAACAAGCTCAAGAACTACCGAGCTGTGTCCACAAGGTACGACAAGCGCGCATACGTCTACCTGGGCACTGTCGCCGTCGCAGCAACCATCATCTGGCTCCGGACATGATCGGCGGGACAGAACCTAGCTGTATTGATCACGAGCGTTGTTGACAGTCGCAGGTCTTGATCATGGCGAAGACCTCCGGTGTGGTGGAGGTGTCTAGGACTACACCGC
>NZ_JBVHWN010000037.1:1912-5098 GCF_055564335.1 Streptomyces sp. NPDC029139
AATCAGGGTGATGGGTGGCTGGTCGTTGCTTGAGAACTACACAGTGGACGCGAGCATCTGTGGCCAAGTTTTTAAGGGCGCACGGTGGATGCCTTGGCACCAGGAACCGATGAAGGACGTGGGAGGCCACGATAGTCCCCGGGGAGCCGTCAACCAGGCTTTGATCCGGGGGTTTCCGAATGGGGAAACCCGGCAGTCGTCATGGGCTGTCACCCATGCCTGAACACATAGGGCATGTGGAGGGAACGAGGGGAAGTGAAACATCTCAGTACCCTCAGGAAGAGAAAACAACCGTGATTCCGGGAGTAGTGGCGAGCGAAACCGGATGAGGCCAAACCGTATGCGTGTGATACCCGGCAGGGGTTGCGCATACGGGGTTGTGGGATCTCTTTTTCACAGTCTGCCGGCTGTGAGGCGAGTCAGAAACCGTTGATGTAGGCGAAGGACATGCGAAAGGTCCGGCGTAGAGGGTAAGACCCCCGTAGCTGAAACATCAACGGCTCGTTTAAGAGACACCCAAGTAGCACGGGGCCCGAGAAATCCCGTGTGAATCTGGCGGGACCACCCGCTAAGCCTAAATATTCCCTGGTGACCGATAGCGGATAGTACCGTGAGGGAATGGTGAAAAGTACCGCGGGAGCGGAGTGAAATAGTACCTGAAACCGTGTGCCTACAAGCCGTGGGAGCGTCGCTCATTGGGTTTACCCAATGGGTCGTGACTGCGTGCCTTTTGAAGAATGAGCCTGCGAGTTTGCGGTGTGTTGCGAGGTTAACCCGTGTGGGGAAGCCGTAGCGAAAGCGAGTCCGAACAGGGCGATTCAGTAGCACGCTCAAGACCCGAAGCGGAGTGATCTAGCCATGGGCAGGTTGAAGCGGAGGTAAGACTTCGTGGAGGACCGAACCCACCAGGGTTGAAAACCTGGGGGATGACCTGTGGTTAGGGGTGAAAGGCCAATCAAACTCCGTGATAGCTGGTTCTCCCCGAAATGCATTTAGGTGCAGCGTCGTGTGTTTCTTGCCGGAGGTAGAGCACTGGATAGGCGATGGGCCCTACCGGGTTACTGACCTTAGCCAAACTCCGAATGCCGGTAAGTGAGAGCACGGCAGTGAGACTGTGGGGGATAAGCTCCATGGTCGAGAGGGAAACAGCCCAGAGCATCGACTAAGGCCCCTAAGCGTACGCTAAGTGGGAAAGGATGTGGAGTCGCAGAGACAACCAGGAGGTTGGCTTAGAAGCAGCCACCCTTGAAAGAGTGCGTAATAGCTCACTGGTCAAGTGATTCCGCGCCGACAATGTAGCGGGGCTCAAGCGTACCGCCGAAGTCGTGTCATTGCAGCATATAGGGCCAACGCCTGCTGTGATGGGTAGGGGAGCGTCGTGTGCCGGGTGAAGCAGCCGCGGAAGCGAGTTGTGGACGGTTCACGAGTGAGAATGCAGGCATGAGTAGCGATACACACGTGAGAAACGTGTGCGCCGATTGACTAAGGGTTCCTGGGTCAAGCTGATCTGCCCAGGGTAAGTCGGGACCTAAGGCGAGGCCGACAGGCGTAGTCGATGGACAACCGGTTGATATTCCGGTACCCGCTTTGAAACGCCCAATATCGAGCCCATTAATGCTAAGGCCGTGAAGCCGCCCTGGAGCCTTCGGGCAAAGGGGAGTGGTGGAGCCGCCGGCCCAAGGTGGTAGTAGGTAAGCGATGGGGTGACGCAGGAAGGTAGTCCAGCCCGGGCGGTGGTTGTCCCGGGGTAAGGGTGTAGGCCGTGTGATAGGCAAATCCGTCACACATCAAGGCTGAGACCTGATGCCGAGCCGATTGTGGTGAAGTGGATGATCCTATGCTGTCGAGAAAAGCCTCTAGCGAGTTTCATGGCGGCCCGTACCCTAAACCGACTCAGGTGGTCAGGTAGAGAATACCGAGGCGTTCGGGTGAACTATGGTTAAGGAACTCGGCAAAATGCCCCCGTAACTTCGGGAGAAGGGGGGCCATCACTGGTGATCCGATTTACTCGGTGAGCTGGGGGTGGCCGCAGAGACCAGCGAGAAGCGACTGTTTACTAAAAACACAGGTCCGTGCGAAGCCGTAAGGCGATGTATACGGACTGACGCCTGCCCGGTGCTGGAACGTTAAGGGGACCGGTTAGTGACCTTTCGGGGTTGCGAAGCTGAGAACTTAAGCGCCAGTAAACGGCGGTGGTAACTATAACCATCCTAAGGTAGCGAAATTCCTTGTCGGGTAAGTTCCGACCTGCACGAATGGCGTAACGACTTCTCGACTGTCTCAACCATAGGCCCGGTGAAATTGCACTACGAGTAAAGATGCTCGTTTCGCGCAGCAGGACGGAAAGACCCCGGGACCTTTACTACAGTTTGATATTGGTGTTCGGTTCGGCTTGTGTAGGATAGGTGGGAGACTTTGAAGCCGTGACGCCAGTCATGGTGGAGTCGCCGTTGAAATACCACTCTGGTCGTGCTGGATGTCTAACCTCGGTCCGTGATCCGGATCAGGGACAGTGTCTGATGGGTAGTTTAACTGGGGCGGTTGCCTCCCAAAGGGTAACGGAGGCGCCCAAAGGTTCCCTCAGCCTGGTTGGCAATCAGGTGTTGAGTGTAAGTGCACAAGGGAGCTTGACTGTGAGACCGACGGGTCGAGCAGGGACGAAAGTCGGGACTAGTGATCCGGCGGTGGCTTGTGGAAGCGCCGTCGCTCAACGGATAAAAGGTACCCCGGGGATAACAGGCTGATCTTCCCCAAGAGTCCATATCGACGGGATGGTTTGGCACCTCGATGTCGGCTCGTCGCATCCTGGGGCTGGAGTCGGTCCCAAGGGTTGGGCTGTTCGCCCATTAAAGCGGTACGCGAGCTGGGTTTAGAACGTCGTGAGACAGTTCGGTCCCTATCCGCTGCGCGCGTAGGAATATTGAGAAGGGCTGTCCCTAGTACGAGAGGACCGGGACGGACGAACCTCTGGTGTGCCAGTTGTCCTGCCAAGGGCATGGCTGGTTGGCTACGTTCGGGAGGGATAACCGCTGAAAGCATCTAAGCGGGAAGCCTGCTTCGAGATGAGTATTCCCACCTCCTTGAGAGGGTAAGGCTCCCAGTAGACGACTGGGTTGATAGGCCGGATGTGGAAGCCCAGTAATGGGTGGAGCTGACCGGTACTAATAGGCCGAGGGCTTGTCCTCA
>NZ_JBVHWN010000038.1:0-1242 GCF_055564335.1 Streptomyces sp. NPDC029139
CCTATGCCTTGGTGGGGGTGGGGGTGGGGGTGGGGGTGGGGGTGGTTTCTTTTTGGGTGAGGGCGGTGGCGGCGGAGATGGCGAGGAGGATGACGGAGAGCCAGAGGCCCTTGGCGATGCCGCCGTCGGTGTCGGAGAGGATTCCGGAGATGAGGGGGCCGATGGCTTGTCCGACGCTGAAGGCGACGGTGAGCCAGGCGATGCCGGTGGTCCAGGCGTGCTGGGGGAGCATGCGGCGGGCGAGGACGGTGATGGAGGTGGGGCCGGCCATGAATCCGGCGCCGAAGATGATGGCGGAGATGATGGCGGCGGTCAGTCCGTCGAAGAGAAGGACGGGCAGGACGCCGATGAGGACGACGAGGGAGACGAGTGCGGGGGCGTGGCCGCCGCGGAGTCGTCCGATGATGCGTCCCCAGATGAGGAGGGTGGCGAGGGCTGAGGCGGCGCCGAGGACGATGAAGAAGCCGGCGGTGGTCCAGGTGCCGAGGCCTTGTTCGCGCAGGAGGGCGATGACGAAGGTCATGTAGGAGACGTAGCCGGCGCCGAAGAGGGTGTACCAGATGAAGGCGGGGGTCATGCGGCCCAGGCCCGTCTTGCCTTGTGTGGTGGGGGCGGGGGGCTGGGCGGGGACGGCTTTGGAGGCGGTGGCGGCGGGGATGACGGCCAGGAGGGCGAGGATGCCCATGAGGATCCAGCCTGCCTGCCAGCCGGAGGTACCCCAGGCGGTGAGTGCCGTGGGGACGGCGATGCCGGAGAGGACGACGCCGATTCCGACGCCAGCCATGTAGACGCCGACGAGGGAGGCGGAGCGGGCCTGCTTGCCGCCGGTGTGGATGCGGGAGGCGAGGGCGGAGCCGACGACGAAGGTGGCTGCGGTGGTGAGGCCGCCGATGAAGCGGAGTATCGACAGGGCGGTGAAGTCGGAGGTCAGGCCGGTGCCCAGGAGGGCGAGAGCGCTGATGATCATGCCGAGGACGAAGACTCTGGCGGCTCCCAGCTTGCGGGAGAACCAGGCGGCGAAGCCGGCGCCGAGGATGTAGCCGAGAGCGTTGGCGGTGTTCAGTCCGCCGGCGGCTGCGTAGGTCCAGTCCAGTTCCTTGCGCATGGAGGGCAGGAGCAGGGCGTAAGCGAACCGGGTGAAGCCGAGTGCTACCACGGGGCCCGCGGCCAGTCCCAGCGCGATCAAGAACTCCGAGCGCGGGCGCTTCACGTCCGCTGCCAAGGTGTTCATCGTGAGCTCCT
>NZ_JBVHWN010000039.1:0-1232 GCF_055564335.1 Streptomyces sp. NPDC029139
TAGGCCGTGTCTCTTTGATGGGTTGATCAGTTGATCGGATGTGTCTGTCCGGTTAGTGATCACTGATGCGATGTGGGACCGGATCGAGCCGCTGATGCCGGCCGATCCGGTCCGTGGCCGGCGGTGGGCCGACCACCGCCGAACCCTTGAGGCCATCGCGTGGAAGTACCGCACGTGCTCGCCCTGGCGGGACCTGCCCCACGAGCTCGGTGCGTTCCAGACCGCTCACAAGCGCCTGATCAGGTGGGCCGTCGACGGTACCTGGCAACGGATCTTCGCTGCCGTTCTCGGCGAGGCGGACGCTGCTGATGAAGTGGGATGGGCCGTGTCGGTGGACTCCACCGTCTGCCGGGCCCACCAGCACGCGGCCGGAGCCAGGAAAGGGGACGGACAGAGCTGAACCCGCCGATCACGCTCTCGGACGTTCCCGGGGCGGCCTGAGCACGAAAGTCCACGTCGCCAGTGATGGGCAGGCACGACCCCTCGCCGTTCATGTCACCGCGGGTCAGGCTGGCGACGCGCCTGCATTCGAGGCGGTTATGGCCCGCATTAGAGTCCCACGCACCGGCCTGGGCAGGCCACGGACCCGACCCGATGTGGTCCTTGCGGACCGGGCCTACTCGTCCCGGGCAATCCGCCGCCATCTTCGCCGCCGAGGCATCCGGACTGTCATCCCGCAGCCTTCTGACCAGGTCGGACACCGCCTTCGGCGAGGCCGCGCCGGCGGTCGTCCACCCAGCTTCGACGCTGAGGCATACAAGCAGCGCAACACCGTCGAGCGTTGCATCAACCGCCTCAAACAGTGGCGGGGCCTTGCCATGCGAACGGACAAACTCGCCATTGCCTACGAAGGCGCACTGCACCTCGCAGCCATCTTGATCTGGACGCGCCGACGGAAGGCTGAGGACGCCCGCTCCCCCGGGAGGTTCTGACTCAGGGCCCGGACGAGGCGTCGACTGCCCTCACCCGGCAGTCCGAGCACCTCCCGGACCTCCTCGCGACGAACAAATGCCGATAGACCGTCACCCGGCTCCGAGGGATGCCACAGAGCGTCGCCTTATCCGCCAAGGCGTGCTCCAGAGCCGAGCCACCTGTCTCCAGGCATGCCGCGAAGCTCGTCGGGGCAAGCCCGAACGCGAATCTCAAGGACCGGAGGCGGTGACCAAGCTGCGGCATGGCCACCACCCTCGCACGTGGCCCGATCGACATGAAGTCAAAGAGACAGAACCTAG